>CAMDRT010000051.1 GCA_945906815.1 Bordetella parapertussis | reverse complement strand
TTTCTTTGCGAACGCTTGGCCCGTGTGCGGGATTGGGAAACTCTGCGTTCAATGGCGCTATCTTAAGGGCGATTTACCACGGGACACACGGAATACGCGGAAAAAACAAGTGCGCGAAATCTTTCCGTGTGTTCCGTGTGTTCCGTGGTTAATGGTCTTGACGTTCGCCGTTGCGGGATGCGCATCGCACGTGTGCCACCACCTCATAAGAAACAAAACACCCCGCCCCATGTTTCTTTGCGAACGCCTGGCCCGCACGCGGGATTGGGGAACTCTGTGGCTAAATTCTTGTTCCAGGATTATTGAATTTCAATCTTCTTTGCTGCGGCGATTTTTTTCCACTTGGCAATTTCATTCGCCACATGGCGCTCGAATTCATCCGCCGTGGTTGGCGTGACTGTGCCGCCCAAATCCGTGAAACGCCTGACGATATCGGCCTCGCCCAAAACCGCGCGCATTTCTCGATTAAGTTTTGCGATTACCGCCGGCGGCGTGCCGCGCGGCGCGGCAAAACCTGAATACGAGGTCACCTCGTAACCCGGCAGCGTTTGCGCCACCGTCGGCACCTCTGGCAACTGTAGGGAACGCTCGCGGGAGGTGACGGCGATCGCGCGCAGCCTGCCTGCCCGCACATGCGGAAAAGCGCCGGTGAGGGTTTCGAACACCACATCGATGCGCCCGCCGATCAGTTCCACCACCAGTTCCGAACCGCCCTTGAACGGGATATGCGTCATATCCACGCCCGCTTGCGTGTTGAATAGCTCGGTCGCGAGATGGAGCACCGAACCGATGCCCACCGATCCGTAGTTCAGCTTGCCGGGGGATTTTTTCGCCAAGCCGATGAGGTCGGCAATCGTTTGCATGCGCGCATCGGGCTTGACGATCACCGCAAACGGATACACCACCGCATTGGTGATCCACGAAAAATCCCGTGCCGCATCGAAGGGCAGTTTTTTCAGCACCGCCGCCTGCGTGCTGAACGCACCACTCACCAGCAACAACGTATGCCCATCCGCTGTGGCTTTGGCCACGTAATCGGTGCCTATCATGCTGCCGGCGCCCGGACGGTTTTCTACGATCACCGTTTGCCCGAAGCGCTCGCTGAGCTTCTGCGCCATGGCGCGCGAAATGATGTCCGTGTTACCGCCAGCGGGAAAGCCCACCACAATGCGCACCGGGCGCGACGGATACGCTTTGGCAGCATCGGCGGCAATCGCGCTGCCCTGCGGCGCGGCACCGAGCACTAGGCATGCCGCAAAACAACAATATAAGCAATTGTTTTTAAACATTTTTTATGAGTATATTGCAATGATACTTACGCATCCGGCTTCGCCCCAGAGGCTTTGATAATCTTCGCGTATTTCTCTATCTCGCGATTGACATGCGCCGCCAGTTCCGCCGGCGAGCTGCCCACCGGTTCCGCGCCTTCGCGCTGAAAGAAAGTTTTCATGTCCTGATGCTGCAGACTTTTCACCACTTCAGCATGCAACTGGTTGATGATGGCAGATGGCGTGCCCGCAGGCGCCCACAGCGAAAACCAGTTGTCGATATCGAAGCCCGGATAATACGCAGCGACTGTCGGCAGATCCGGCAACACCGAGGACTTGCGCAGGGTCGTCACCGCAAGGCCGCGCAGCTTGCCGGCAGCGATATGCGGACGCGCGCTGGTGGTGGCAGGCATGCCGATCTCGACTTCACCGCTGATCAACGACAGCATGGCGCCGCTCGCGCCCTTGTATGGCACATGCGTGAACTTCACGCCGGACAATTGTTGCAGCAACTCGCCCGCCAGATGGCTGGTGGTGCCGGTACCGTTGGAGCCGAAGGAGAGGATGTCCTTGCGTGATTTCGCCAACTTGAGCAATTCGGGCAACGTGCGCGCGGGCACGGAAGGGTGCACCACAATCACAATCGGTGCCGACGCCACCTGCGAAATCGGCGCCAGATCGCGGCGCATGTCGAACGGCATTTTCGGAAACAAGGTCACATTGACCGCCATCGACGCGGTGGACATCAACAGCATATGCCCGTCCGGCGCACTTCTCACCACTACCTCCGCCCCAATGTTGCCGGCGCCGCCGGGACGATTCTCAACCAGCGCCACCTGTCCCCACGCTGCGTGGAAGCGCACACTCAACAACCGCGCCAGAATATCGGTAGCGCCGCCGGGTGTGAACGGCACGATGATGCGGATCGGTCGCGTGGGATAATTCTGCGCCTGTGCGGGGGTATAACCCTGCACGCACGTCAGGGCGGCCAGCGCCGTGAGCTGAAAAATATTTTTCATAAAGCGCCTCACCGCCCCACCCAGCCCGGCAGTTTTCTGCAACGCTCCATCCATTTGATAATCGCCGGATACGGCTCCAACGCCACCTTGGCTTCCGGCGCGGTTTCGAGATACGGAAAACACGCGGGTTCGGCGATCGTGGGCCGGTCCAGCGCCAGCCAATCATTGCTGCTTAAACGCTGCTCGCAGATATCCAGCGCAATGCGGCCAAAGCGCTGCCCTTCTTCGAGCGTGCCCAGCGTCCAGCGCCCTTGCGTAACGCCGCGCCGTGCGTACTGCAACCCGCACTGGATTTCGGTGGCGGCAAGCGCCACCCACTGCATGACTTCCGCCATAGCGGCGGGGTCCGCCGGCAGCCACTGCTCACCGCCGAATTTGCGCGCAACGTAAACCAGACACGCTGCCGAATCCCAAATCACTTTGCCGCCATCCTCCAGCGCCGGCACCTCGCCACGCGGATTTATTTGTAAAAACTCTGCGCCCTTGTGCTGGTTGTTTCTGAGATCAATGATCACCACTTCATGCGGCGCCTTCAGCAACGACAACAAAATGCGCAGCTTGTAGGAATTGCCTGATACCGTGCTCAGATAGGCTTTCATGATATTCTCCGTAAGTATTTGTTTTTTATAACTTTTATGCGCCACACAAAAACGGTAGCGCTTCGCCTATAGAGGTGTTTAACACCACGTCGGCAAGATCATCAAACTGCGTAGCCTGCGCATTGAGTATCACCAACCGCGCACCGGCCTGCTTCGCCAGCGGCACCGCGCCCGCTACCGGATACACCTGCAGCGTGCTGCCCACTGCCAGCAGCACATCACACTCCTGCGCAACCTGCAGGGCGCGGTCGATCACCTCCGGCACCAGCGCCTGACCGAATGAAATGGTGTCGCTTTTCAAAATGCCACCACAGGCCGTGCATTCAGGATCAAGCTCGCCCGCACGCACGCGCGCCAGCACCAACTGCATATCGTCGCGCCAGCCGCACGCGAGGCACATAGCCTTGTGCAGCGTGCCATGCACTTCAATCACTTTCTCAGCCGCGATGCCCGCGCGCTGATGCAGGCCGTCAATGTTCTGCGTGATCAGCGCATGCAGCTTGCCGCGCTTTTCCAATTCCGCCAGCGCCCGATGGCCGTTGTTGGGTCGAGCCGTCCACGCCGGGCTGGCGAGCCGGTTCTGCCACGACAGTTTGCGCACTTCCGGGTCGGCCACGTAATAACGGATATCCGACATTTTTTCGGCCAGCGGATTTTGGGTCCACAAGCCCTGCGGCCCGCGAAAATCCGGTATGCCCGAATCGGTGGAGATGCCCGCGCCGGTGAGCGCCACCACGCGGCGGGCACTGGCGATCCAGCCGCGCACGCGATCGATGGGGGTAGTGCTCATGCACTATACGCCATCAAACCGAATAGACCTGATGCTTCAGGCCGTCGGCCAGATGCTCGCTGGCCCACGCCACCGGATCGAGCGCGCGATCCAACAGCACACCCGCCGCACGCACGCGCTGTTGCCCAGCGTCGAGCGCGGGCGGCTCGATGCCCTGCGCGAGGCCGAGGGCGGCTTCATGCAGCATGCGCCGCGCCATCACGATGCCTCTGTCGGTCGGCAGCAGGCGCTCGATTTCGTGATTCTGGATCACGCCCATGCTCTCCTGCAGCGATGCGTCTTGCACCGAAAAACCGAATACGCCGCTGTAAGCGCGTTTTTCCTGCTGTGCCACGCGGTCGATCAGGTAATCGTTATCGCGGTTTGCCTTGGGACGGAACGACCCGGCTTCGTATTCCACATGTATGCCTTTGCCGGCGGCCATGTGGGCGCGCTCGATGGCGGTGAGCGCCTTGCGGGGATGAAAATTGATGCTCCACGCCCAGCAGTTGTGATCGTCTATGGGCACCCACACATGGCCGCCCATCGCGTGATCGCCAAACGGCGGTATCAATGTGAACCACGGGAACAGCCACTGCGTGACGCGCCAGTAATAACTATCCGCGTCGCCGTTGCGGCGGCCAAACAGGGTCATGCCAAAATCGGTTTTCTCAATACTGAAAACCACATTGCCGTCGGCCTTGATGTAGTCGTTGGCGCGCGCGCCTTGGTGCATGGGGTCGATATCGACCTCGTAGCGATGCACGTAGGACACATGCGCGGTATCGATGCCCCCTTCCATGGCCTGCAGATAATTACACTCCTGCAAACGCTTTGATACAAAGCGATGGCTCTCCGGCAGCGTGCTCCATTCGACTTCGGGTGGCGCAGGCTGCTTGTCCGGCGGCCCCATGTAAGCCCACACGATGCCGCCGCGTTCGATGCACGGATAGGCCTTGATACCCATTTTGGCTGCGACCTGCGGCGCCGAAGGCACATCGACGCACTGCCCCGTGACATCGAATTTCAGGCCGTGATACGAGCAGCGGATACCGCAGTCCTCGTTGCGGCCGAAGAACAGCGAGGCGCCGCGATGCGTGCAGAATTCATCAATCAGCCCGACGCGGCCCCGCGTGTCGCGAAACGCCAGCAGGCGTTCGCCCATGATCTGCACCCGCACCTGCGGCCCGTCCGGCGCGGCGATTTCGCTCGATTGCAATACCGGCACCCAGTAGCGGCGCATCAGATTGCCCATCAGTGTGCCCGGGCCGGTACGTATCAAGGCTTCGGCCATGTCCTTATTCATGCGCTGGTTCCGTATAACAGAAACCGGGGACTTTACCAGATGCCCATAAAATGATCCAAGCGCACGGCTTTACATTCTCCGCGTCCCGCCTTAGTGTTCCACTTCTATTTTCCAGGAGATGCACACCATGGCAGCACAAGACAAAGCGGCACTACTGGCATCATTGCCGGTACGCCCCGGCGAAGACCCGTTTTCCGTCACCATCGGCGGCTTTTACCGCCGCTGGTTCAATCTGGTGGACGATTTGCAGGCGCTGATCGATACCGTCGCCAGCATCAAAAGCACCGAGGATGAAGACTGGGTGCCCGCGTGGAGTGCAGTTGCCGAACGCTTTGAAAAGCTGGCGAATACTGCGCTTGCGCGCGGCGACAGGGTCAATGCGCGCAAAAACTTTCTCGAAGCGAAAACCTTTTATTCGCTGGCACGTTTTCCCGCACCCTATCACTCTGGCTCGGCGATCTGCCCGCCCGACATGAGCCCGATCAAGGCGCGCTCGTATCAAAAATATCTCGACTGTTTTCACAAGGCCACCGCGCTGCGCGATGCGCCGCAGGAAGTGTTGAAAGTCCGGCGCGGCGGCAAACAAGCCGTCGGCTATCTCCGATTACCCAAAGGCGCCTCTGCTAAAAACAAAGTACCCGCCGTGCTGGTCATGTGCGGCGCCGATATGTTAAAGGAAGATCGCGAAAAGTACGCCGACGGCGCCAACGCCGAAGGCATGGCTGCGCTGGTGGTGGACGCGCCGGGCACCGGCCAGACTACATTCGCGCACTCGCCCGCAGCCATCGTCGCCTGGCAGGCCGCACTCGATGCCCTGCAAGCGCGGCCCGAAATCGACGGCAACCGCCTCGGCGCATTCGGCGTCAGCCGCGGCGGCCAGTGGGTGATGCGCCTCGGCGCACAGGATAGCCGCATCAAGGGTCTGATCTCCTGCGCCCCCGGCGGTGTCGGCTACTGGGGCACCGACGAAGAGCGCGCCGAAATTCGCAAAGCTGCATTGGAGCGCTACAAAACCAACTGGTTCGGCCCGCGCGGCACCAGGCCCAAACCTGTAGCGATGAGTGAAGCCGCGCAGCGCGAGGATTTCCTGCTGTGGTCACTCAAAGACAATGGTCTGCTGGATAAGCTCACCATGCCGATGTATCTGGTCAATGGTAAAGTCGATCACCTCACCCCTATCGGCAACCTCTACATGGCGCTGGAGAGCGGCCCAGCCACAGGGCGCGTGGCCCGCGTCTATCCCGATGACGGCCACATCGCCGCACGCAACGAACATGAATGGGGACCGGCAGCGTGGAAATGGCTGGGGGGCGTGTTACGCGAGGGCATGAAACCGGCGGCACCCGCCAAGGCGGCACGCGCACCGGCAAAGGCTGCGGTAAAGAAGGTGGCAAAAAAGAAATAGGTCTTGTAGGTTGGGCTGAGCCTGCGTAGCCCAACATCCACCGCAAGTTGACATGCCCGGCAAGCGCATCGTACTGGCCACCTTCGGCTCGCTGGGCGACCTGCACCCGTATCTCGCGGTGGCGATAGAGCTGAAGCGTGCCGGCCATCATCCGCTCATCGCCACCACCGATATTTTTCAGGTCGCGGTCGAAAGCGAAGGCATCGCGTTTGCGCCGATGCGCCCGGGCAGCGCCGAACTCGGTGACCTTGCGCAAATCGTGCGCAGGATTCTTCACCCGCTCTGCGGTCCGCAGCGCCTGATACGCGAATGTGTGATGCCGTGGGTGCGCGACGCCTACGACGATCTGGACCGCGCGTGCGCGGATGCAGATCTGCTCGTCACCCATCCGCTCACGTTCGCCGGGCGGCTGATCGCGGAGAAGCGCGGCCTGCCCTGGGCATCCACCGTGCTCGCACCGTTAAGCCTGATGTCAGCGCTCGATCCACCGTACTGGCCAGCAGTGCCGGGCGGCGGGCTGTGGTTACGCAAGCTGGGCATCGCCCCTTACCGCATGTGCTTCGCCCTCATGAAGCAGGTCGCGGCAAGCTGGGAAAAACCATTGCGCAAGTTGCGCACAGAGCTTGGATTGCCGCCAACCCAACAGCTCGCCCTCTTCGAAGGCCAGTACTCGCCGCGACTCAACCTCGCGCTGTTTCCGCGTCTGTTCGCGGAGCCACAGGCCGACTGGCCAGCCCACACTATAGCCTGCGGCTTCGCGCACTACGACGGCAAGGCCAGCGCTCCGCAACTGAAAACAGAGCTCGATGCCTTTCTCGCGCAGGGTGAACCGCCGCTGGTGTTCACTCTCGGCTCGTCAGTGGCCATAGATGCGGGGGACTTTTTCGCCAAAGCGGCCTCAGCAGCGCAGCAATTGAAGCGTCGCGCCATCCTGGTCACCGCTCAGGATACGCAACCCGCAATGCCGGCAACGGTGAAAGCGTTCCGCTATCTGCCCTACTCCGCTGTATTCCCGCGCGCCGCCGTCACTGTCCATCAAGGCGGCATCGGCACACTTGCGCAAGCGCTTGCTGCGGGCCGGCCGCAGCTCATCCTACCGGCAGCGTTCGACCAACCCGACAACGCGCGCCGCGCCGTGCGGCTGGGCGTTGCGCGCACGCTGCCGTTGCGACGGGCGAGCGTGGAAGCGATGGTCGAGAATCTCGCGGCGCTGCTGGCGAATCGCGACTACACAGCGCGTGCTGCCAAGACAGGAGAAGCCCTCCGCAGCCAGAACGGCGCGCGGAGGGCAGCGCAGTTGCTGGTATCTTGACCCGCGGGCAACAAGCTGCCAACGCTATGCAATGGGTGTTGGCGGAGAATCAGCAAGCGCAGCCGAAATGGCTATCAAGGTGTCACCCAACCGCGAACGGCGGCATTTAGCCGACAGCGATCGCCTGTATTGCCTGTGCTGGGTAATGATATGGTTCAGGCCACAACTTCTTCGACCGGCTTTACAGGTACGATCCGCGCCACGCGCTCCATGACCTTCTTGTTTTGCTCAGCCTTCTTCAGATCGTAGGATGCCTGCAACCGCATCCATGCTTCTGGCGAGCTCCCAAACAGGCGCGATACCTTCAGACACATTATGGCAGACAGGGGCTTGCGCTCCGCCAAAATGTCGTGAAGCATCTGGCGGGACACGCCCAGAGCTTTCGCCGCAGCCGTCACAGACAGGCCGACAGACGGCAAGATGTCTTCCTTAATAATCTCGCCCGGATGTACGGGTGGCAGTGCGTTCCTTCTCGCCATAACTTCCTCGCTAATGATAATCTTCAAAATCGACATCCAAGGCGTTTTCGCCTGACCAGCCGAAAGTGATCCGGTAATTCCCCGTTACGCGCACCGACCAACGCTTTGGGTTGCCTTGCAGACCGTGGAAGCGAAAACCTGCGATGTTCATATCCCCCGGCTGCCCCGCGACCTCCAGCAATTGCAGAATACGCACGCACTTCCTAATATGATCGGCGCCGATGCGGCGTGTCTTTCCGGCGAGATGAATCTCTTCAAGCCCTTTGTGTTTGAAGCCATCGATCATTGATTGAGTGTAAATCTTTTAGTTTACATCGTCAACGACTACTCGCGGCTACTGCCGCTTTACTTCGTGGGTTGAGGGATGGGCGCGGCCGGCAGCGCAGTTGCTGGGCGCCTGAGCTGTAGCAGCAAGCCTGCGGCATTCACCCACGTTGGGTAACAGTATCCGCACGCGCAGGCGTGATCCTCCAGTCAAGTGTGTTCGCCAGCGCACGGAGCGCAGCAGCGGAAAGGAGGATAGTCACCGCAACGATTGATGACCTTGTTGGGTAAGCGACTCGACGGCTAACAGATCGCGCGTGTAAGCAGAATAAGGTATCAGGAAAATCCAAATAAGATTCCGGCCTACTTGGCACTACCGTAAGCTCGCTGCGGGGCGGGGTGTAGCGTGCGCTGTGCGTGCGATGGAATCTGTTAGATCGTGCGCACAGCGCACGCTACATGCCCTATCAGGCGTGTCGCCCGGCGCCAGGCCTTGTTGACGATCTGCCGGGAAGCGTTGCTCATGCGGCGGCCTCGGGATACAAACGTGGAAAGTAATAGGCCAGCGCCTCCAGCGGCAGCCCGAATCGCAACCGCGCGCGCGAGGTACCGGACATCAACAGAATGTTGCGCAAAGAGTGTTTGCGCCGCCTCTATTATCGTGGGAGTCGGCTGATAAGGAGATTCGCTCCACCTCTGACCATCGAGACTATCACCCGTGGAGCAATCAAGCCCAGCACGAATGAGTTGCCGTAATCCTTTCGAATTGCACCGAACTGGTGCCGAAACCTTATCGGCGTGTGATTCTGGCAAAACGGTATCAGACCAAGGCGCGTGTGTCGCAACCAAAATGGGGATAACCGGCGCGTTGTGGCTCGCTTTATGAAAGTTCTTTAGATCCAAGGCATAGTCCCAAACTTGATTCAGGTCGTCGCGGTTGAATCCTGTCTCGCCGACCTTGAACTCGATCACGAAAATAGCCGGGCCGGAGATCAGCACCGCATCAATACGACTGCCGATGCGCGGCACATTAAACTCAAGGAATATTTTGCCGTTTACACCCTCAAGAGCGCGTTTCAACACTTCAGTCTGCGCCACCCAAGCATCACGCTGAGTAGCGTCGATAGCGAAAGCGCTACTTGCCGTGATACTTCCAAGAATTGTATCCGGCGAAGTGGCAATGAATTCCGCTACGTCCGCGGCATAGTAAGCACTCGAATGTGACGTGGAGCGAGCACTCACAATATCGACTTTCGCTAGATTCGCTATTGAATAAGTAAATTAGACAACCAAAAGCAAGGCCAAGTCCTGCAATCATACATTCCCCCGTTGGTTGCAACGCCTGACATCTAAGCCAAATGCTGCCCAGCCAACGCCATATCAGCTATCACGAACACGTTCCATCCTGAGCGTGATCCAGGCATTCACCGCCAGCGCGCCGACAATCAACACGCCACCGGCCAGCGCCGCCTTGCCGGGTGCTTCGCCGACGCCGATCCACACCCACAGCGGCGCGAGTATGGTTTCGGTGAGGGCGAGCAGTCCCATTTCCGCCGCGCGCAAATGACGCACCGCCAGTGTCATTAGCCAGCAGCCCAGGCCGAGCTGCACGCAGCCCATCAGCGCCAGCAGTGATATATCCGGTGCTGCGGCTTCCAGCGGCCAGCTGAACCACAGTGCGGGCAGCATGGCGATCAGGGCGCCGGTAAGCACCGTCGGCAGCAGATCGGGCACTTTGCCGTGGGCGCCCTGCACCTTGCGCACAAAAAAGATCTGGCACGCGTAGGCCAGCGGTATGCACAGCGCAAACAGATTGCCGAGCCAGCGTCCGCTGCCCAAACCTTCGCCAAACATGACGAACACACCGCCCAGCGCAACGGCAATGGCAATCCAGGTGTGCCAGGCCAGACGCTCACGCAGGAACAGCAGGCCCGCCAGCGCGGTAAACAACGGCGCAAGACTCATCAGCACAAAGGTGTTGGCCGCCGTGGTGTTGAGCAGCGCGAGTATGAAGCAATAGATTTGCGCCGCGAGGCACAGGCCTGCAACCACCCCTGCCGCGCCGATGCCATGCACGCTCGCTAGCGCGCCGCGCCCGCGCAGCACCAGCAACAGCGTGACAAGAAATGCCGCCATGAAAAACGCACGCCAGAAGACGATTTCCCAAACGTCTTTCAGCACGAGGCTGCGCACGATGATGCCGCCAATGCTCCAGCACAGCCCCGCGCACAGCATCAGCACAATGCCGCGCGCGCGATTGGGTGGAGCGAGTGTCATCGCTGACGCCGGCATTACGCCTTAAGGAAATGCCATTTGAGAGTCACGCAGATAGGGACGGTACTGGAGTTGATTTCATTTCCACCGGTTGGCAATAACCCTGGCCCTTCAAGACGAAATTCAAGGAAACTGCTGCCGCTGGTGAAGAATTCTCGAAATCAGAACGCTGTCACTGCTCACCCGGTACACTATCGTAAATGGAAATCGCGTTAGCACAAGTTCGCGATGCGCAGTAGTCAAGCGACGTTTGCCCAGCAATGGATCGGACTCAAGCAAAATTGCGCGCTGCTTGATGTGAGCAACAACCGCATCTGCGGCAGCCAGGTTGTCTCTTGCGATGTAGCCTTCAATATCCAGCAGGTCTTGTGCAGACCGCCGCGACCATTTAAGCCGCTTTTTTCGCTTTGCAGGCGCGCTTAGCCCGCTGTTTTGCGACGCCCGCGAAGACTTGCTCCGTGGTCATCAGCCGCCCGCCCGCGATGTCTGCATCGCCTGCCGCAATTGCCCGCTCTTTCCATTCCAGATACTGCAAATGTTCCGCGATGGCCTTGCGCGCAATCGTCGAGGGTGCGACGCCCTGATCGATGGAAGCTCTTTCGAGACGCGCCGCCAGTGGTCTGGTGAGTTTGACGATATCATTCATTGCATGCTCCTACGTAGCCCTTGTGTTCATTTTAGCAAGTCGGTGCGGAAATGGAAATCAGATTGCCCTTCAGTTTTGAGCTAGTTCAGCACTGCAACCGTTTTGCGCTTGATCAACTCGAAATCTATCGCCGCCCCCAGACCGGGCCCGGTGGGGGCGTGTACATAACCGTCCTGGTCGACCTCGATGTCCTGCAGCAGGCCATATTTATGGGCGGCATCCGGCAGGAACACTTCGAAGAACTGCGAATTCTGGATAGCCATTATCACGTGCAGATTGGCGACGTTGTTGAGCGAGTTGCCGCCATGATGAATTTCGTAATTGAGGTGAAACGCTTCGGCCAAATGCGCGGTCTTGATCATGGTGGTGATGCCGCCTTTGGTGGCTACGTCGCCACGCAGAAAATCGGTTGCGCGTTCCGTGATCCATTGCGCGTAGGCATCAAAGCCCGCCTGTGGGTACTCCGTCGCCATGATCGGCGTTTTGAGCTTCTGTTTCAGTTTGACGTAGTTATAGATATCCTGATCGGGCAGCGGGTCTTCGTACCAGTGGTAATTGAGGTCATCGATCGCGAAACCGACCCGCAATGCCTCCGCATAGTTGTAGCACCACCCCGGGTCCAGCATCAGGGTGTAGTCGTCGCCCACCGCCTTGCGTACCGCCTCGCACACGGTGATGTCCTCGCGCCAGGCCTGCGGCGGATGTATTTTGTACGCAGGCCAGTTGCGCGTTTTGTAGTACAGGGCCTGCTCGACGTACGCCGCAGCAGCGGGAAGAATCTGCGAGCTGGCATAGGCCGGCGCGCGATCACGGTACGAACCGAGCAGCTTATGAATGGGCATGCCGGCGGCCTTGCCGGCGATATCCCACAACGCCACATCGATGGCACCCACCGCCCGCACCGTCGTAGTCCGCGCGCGCTTCCACAGTGCCTGGTAAAGGCGCTCGCGCTCGAGCGGGTCTTGTCCCATCAGCACGGGCTTGAGGTAGCGGATCAGGCCCGGTGCGTCTATATCCGCCGCCTGCCGCGAACTGCCCAGGAAGGCATGGCCGGTAATGCCCTCATCGGTGGCGAGGGACAGCAAGCCGAGATTGCTGGTGCCCCCGAATGTTTTGTGCGCCCCGTAGTTGGTGAACGGTATATCGTCCCAGGCGAACAAGGTCAGACTGACGTCAGTGATCTTCATGGTGGTTCCCGCTTAGGTGACGCTGTGGGTTACGGATACAAAACCAACACGCACGCCCCTATTTCAGCTTGCGCAACTTCTGCAACGACCGCAGGTTTTTCGGTATCGGTTGATCCGGATGCGTCGTCGGCCAGTCGGTGTAGCTCACTTCACCCACATAGATGTCGCCGTGCGCATCCAGCGCCACGCCATGCGGCGCAATGAATTTTCCGCTCTCGGTGCCGGGGCCATGCTCGCCACCCAGCCGCGCGATTACCGCACCCTTTTTGTCAACGATGCTGATGCGCGGCCCGATGTTGGGGTGCACGCGATTCACGCGCGCGCCGGAGCCGAGTTCGCCGATGATGAATTCGAGCTGCGGGCCACGATGACAGAACAAACCGCACGGCCGGTGCATATTGTTCCACTGCGCTTCATACTTGCCGTTACCGTCGAACACCTGCACGCGGTGGTTCTCTCGGTCGGCCACGTAGACCCAGCCCTCGGCATCGGTGACGATGTTGTGCACGATATTGAACTGGCCGGGATCGGTGCCCGGTTCGCCCCATGACATCAGCAATTTGCCGTCGGGAGAATACTTGTGCACCCTGGCGTTGCCATAACCGTCGGACACGTAGATCTCGCCCTTGGGCGACAAAGCCGTATGCGTGCAGCGGTGAAACGGCAGACCACTCATGTAGGGCGTAGGTTTTCCGGGGGTGCCGATCTCCATCAGTATTTTGCCCATGGTGGTGCACTTGCGCACCACGTGGCCGCCATCATCGGTGAGGTACAAGGTGTCGTCCGCGTCGATGTGCAGGCCGTGCGCGCGCGGATACTGGCCTTCGCCCCACGAGCGCAGAAAATTGCCATCACGGTCAAACACCATCATCGGATGCTCGCCGCGGTTAAACACGTACACCTGATCCTTGCTGTCGGTCGCAACCGCGCCTACGTCCTTGAATTCCCAACCGTCGGGCAGCTTGGCCCAGTTGTCGAGGACTTCGTAACGATGCTCTCCGCTGCCCAGAATGACTGACATGGCGCACTCCCTGTGGTTGAGATTCGCCTCGATTGTAACGAACAACGAGGGCCACCATCGCCCTGCGCTTTAACCCCACAACCGCGGCAACTCCGCAATACTGCCCAACAGACAGGTAGGCGTCTCCCGCGCCAGTTGTTCGCGTCCATGCGCGCCCGACAGTACACCCACACTCACCGCCACCCCCGCATTGCGCGCAGCCTGCAAATCCGCAATCGTATCTCCAGCATTGAGCACCTGGCGCACATCCAGGGTGCCGGTGGCTTCCATCGCGCGAAATATCATGTATGGCGCAGGCCGGCCTTGTGGCACATCGTCGCCACAGATCACGGCGTCGGCAAGGTTGTGCCAGCCCAATGCATCGATCAGCAGGTCGGTGATATCGCGATCAAAACCGGTGTTGAGCGCGAGCTTGATGTGGTGCTCACGCAGCCAGCGAAAGGTCTCCACAGCGCCGGCTACCGGCTCGGCCTCGCGCGTGAACACGCGCTGCAGGTGCTGTTTGAACGAGGCATACACGGCTGCCACGCGAGCGGCATCAGGGCCGTATTTCGGCAACACCAAGGTCGCGATTGCCTCGCGCTTGGAGGCGCCGCGCACGGCATTGATTTGCGCGGCCGCTGCCTCAACACCGTGATCCGCCAGCGCCGCTGCAAACGCGCGTGCGACTTCACCGCTATCCCTGACGGTGGTGCCCGCCATATCGGACACCACCAGCCGTATGCTTTGAACTGCTTCCACGCGCACAGCTTCAGCCAAACCTGTTCAATCCAGCGGCTCCAACTTGATAATCGATGCGCCGTGGTTGCTGCCGACCCAGAACGCAGTACGCCCGGAATTATTTTCGACAAACACGCGCCGCACATTGGTTTGGCGCGGCAGCAGATATTCGACCACCTCGCCAGACTGCGTGTTTAACCGCGCCACACGATCGTTCAACATGGAGCCGGTCCAGGCCTCGCCGTTCTTATCGACGGCCACATCATACGGCCCCGACCAGGGTGTCGGAATTTTCCATTCCTTCATCTCCATGGTCCGAGTATCGAGCATGCCAATTTGATTGCCACGGTATTGACCGTACCACAGCCGGTCCTGCGCATCCATATAGCCGCGGCGCGGGCCGGAACTCTTGGTGGGCGATTCGAAAATTTTGACTTCGCCGGTCTTGGCATCGATGCGACCGAGGTGATTGTGCCCGATGTTGGTAAACCAACCGTTGTTGTGCGAATCCGAAATCACATCGTAGATGTTGTGGCCTTGCGGCGCAGCCTTGTACGGCTCCCAGGTTTCCCATTTATTGGTAGCCAGTTCAATGCGGTGCACGCCGGCAAAACCATTGTTCTGCGCCCACACCTTGCCGTCAACGCCGATGTTCATCGGGCTGGTCATGTTGATCTGCGTGTTGGGCCGATTCCATTCCGGTGGCGCCTGCCAGTGTTCGAGTTTCCCGGTCTTGGTATCGAGCTTGTACACCGCCGCCTGATACATGAAACCCAGCCACATGTTTTCGTCGCGATCCATGCGTATCGACAGCGCGCCCAGCGGCGAGCCTTTTTTGATTTCAGGCACTGGAATTTCGGTGAGCTTGCCGGTTTTCGGATCGAACTTGCCGATGTTCTGCTCGCCGAAATTGGAATACCAGGCAATACCCTTGGAATCGACCACCACATCATGCGGCTCGATTTGCGGGCGCGGCAGATCCCATTCGGTGATCACGACGCGGGTGGCGCGGCCCTTGGGACGCGCAAAGGTTTTCAGGTCGTATTCCCAGGTGGTGTGCGGATAAAGATTAACGCCGGCGAAATACGCCGCCTGCGATCGCTGGATGCGTGCGCGCTCTTCGCCCACCACGTCGGTGTCGCGTCCGGTGAGGCGGCGCTGCGGATGCAGCGGCGTGCTTTGGTTGGCGTAAGTACCCATGCGCGCGATGGTTGCCAGAAAGCCATCGGTATCGTATTTGGAACGCACAATGCGCTCCAGCGTGTGGCAGCCCACGCAACTCAACAGCGGGCGCTTTTGCTGATCGGTGCCGGGCATGCTATGCAACCATTCGGCATTGGTCATCTGCGAGGCAAGATCGCGCGCGCGTATCAAGGTGAGGTCGTTTTGCGCACCACCACCCGCCGCCACATCCACAATAGCGCGGCGCGCCATGTCGTAACCCACCGCACGTATGGAAAGCGTGTATTTGCCGGGTTCGAGCTTCGCCGTTGGGAACTGGTAGCGCCCCTTGTCGTCGGACACCACCGTCACCGTCTTGTTGGAGCCGGCGCGTTTGGCATTCACCAGCACGCCTTCCATGCTGCCTTCTTCGGCGGACGACACGGTGCCCGACAGCGCAACGCCCTGCGCCACAGCCGCCAGCGGCGCGCAAACCCATACCCACAGCAGCAGCGACAGAATTTTAATGCGCATAAACCCTCCCTGGGTAAACATTCATGTGGTTCTGACACCTGCACCAAAACATAACCTTCATCCTGTCTATCGATGTTTCTTCGGTTATTCCGATTTACACGACAGCAGCGCGCACAAGTCCGCAACATCCGGCGTGGCCAGCCGCTCCAGATGATCCAGCATTTCGATCACCTGTGACAGCTTCGGCTCAGCCAGCCTCACACTCAGGCAATCGTGAATTTTCGCGCGATGCAATGCGGCGGGTATCGGCTCGCCCCAGGTGCCTGGCGGCTTGTGGCAAGTGCGGCTCACCACCGTGCCGTCGTTCAGGGTCACTTCGATCCGCACATGCATGCGGCGGGTATCTGTGGAAATACCCGCGTCCTGCTGCAGCGTGATTTTGTCGAGCAGGGCAACCATATCGGCACTGAAACACCGCTCGTCGGCAAACGTGGCGCTGCCGATCACACCATCCAGCAAAGCTGCGGCAGTCACATACTGAAAACTGAATTTGCCTTCGAGACCGGTGCGCGGCTTGGGGCGGTCGGCATCGCTGATTTCCGGCGTCACAATGCGTATCGCCCGAATATTTTCCGCTGCACCAACCGCGGCGCGCGCCTCCAGCGCCGCCGCAATCGCAAAGTGGGTCGGATACTTCGACGGATAAAATTTGATCGCCATGCCCGGATCAACGCACCGGTACAGATTGCCGTACTGCAGCAACAGCTCGTAATCGAAATGCGCTTTAAAAAACGTATCCACATAACCGTGCGCTGCGTCAAAGATGTCCGGGTTGGCAGTAAAGCCGCGCGCGGCCAGCCCAGCCGCCTCCACTCCGGCGGCAGCCACATTGGCGCAGTGCGTGCAATTCACCATCGATGCGGTGTTCGCCGACAGCCCCCCGCAACGCGAAGCCGCCACGCCGAACGCGTGCGTCAGCTGCTGCGGCGTCAACTTCATCATATGCGCCGCCGCCACGGTGGACCCCATGACCCCGATCACGCCCGGCGTGTGAAACGGCAGCGCGCCGCGTTTCGGGTCCGCCGCCAACAGCACTCTACCCTGCATCTCAAAACCTTTGGCGCACGCCGCGATGATTTCCCGGCCGTCGACATGACGTGATTCCGCCAGTGCGAATGCCACCGGCACGGTCGGCGATACCGCGTGTGTCGGCGGATTGGACATGGGTTCAAAATCAAGCACGTGCATCGAAGCCGCGTTCACGTATGCGGCTTCCACCGGTGTGGTCTTGAAGCCGAAGCCCCATACCGTCGCGCGCTGCGCGCGGCCTTGATTGACGGCAAAGTCGGCGAGTATGCGCGGCGGCTCTTCCATGCTGCCCGCAATCGCCACCGCCACGCCGTCAGCGATCAGGCGCTTGGCCACCGACACGGTTTCCGCATTCAGATCCGCATAGGTGATCGGACACACGCGCTCGGCGATAGCCAGTGTGACATTATCTGGTGTCATGGCAATTCTCTATGAGTTTTGACAAAAGCCAAGGTGATTATAATGGGAACCTCGAACGAAACGAAAACGCGAAAATGAAAAGTGCATGGATAGTGATACTGGCCGGCTGGCTGCTGATCTCGCTGGGCGCGCACGCTGCCTATCCCACACGGCGCATTGAAGTCGTTCCCGCCGGCAATGCGGGTGGCGGACTCGATACCGCCGCGCGCGCACTGGATAACGCGCTACACGAAACGCAGCTCATCAAGCAGCCGATGGTCATCAACAATATGGGTGGCGCGGCGGGTGACGCAGCCAAAGCCTATGTGCACCTGAAGAAAGGCGACGCCCATGTGTTGTACGTGGAGAGCAATCGCATTTATCAAAACAAGATCGTCGGCACCACGCCACTCGACTTTGACAATTTTGTGCCGCTGGCGAGGCTAATCACCGAATACCTGGTGTGGGTGGTGCGTGCCGACGCCCCACTGCGCAGCGCCAAAGACATACTCGATCAGATCAAAGGCGACCCCACTGCGGTCACCTTCGGCGTGGGTTCCATGCCCAGCAATGATTATTTCAACATCCTGCGCCCGGCGATGCAGCATGGCGTGGATTACAAAAAACTGCGTATTGCGGCGTTCAGGGGCAATTTGAACATTCAGTTGCTGGGCGGCCACGTGCAGGTCATTTCAACCACGGTATCCGAAGCGAAGGAACACGCCAAAGCCGGCAAAGCGCGGCTGATCGCGACTTCCGCACCCTCGCCGCAAGGCGGCGAATTGACCGGCGTGCCGCACTGGCGAGGCATGGGCATCGACATGCAGGTCCTGCATTGGCGCGGCCTGTTTGCTCCCCCCGGCACGCCACGCGAGGTGGTGGCGTTCTGGGACGAGCGCCTCGGTAAGCTGATGAAAACCGAAGTGTGGAAAAAAGCGCTGGAGCAATACGGCTGGGCGGACGCGTTTGCCGACTCGACGACTTTCCGCAAGGAGCTGGAAGTCGAGCGTGATACTACGGCGAAGTTACTGCGGGAACTGGGGTTTGCAAAGTGACCCAATCAATTATTCGTAGGGTGGGTTAGGCGCGCCCTTTGCGCCGTAACCCACCGGGCGGTATCGATAAGCATGCGGGACGGTGGGTTACGGCGCACACCACGCGCCTAACGCACCCTACAAATTCCTACCTTCCCGCCAACGTCGGCAATATGCGCAGCGCGTTGTCGCGATCAATGGCGCGCCGCTCGGCGGCGCTGAAGCGCTGATACTTTGCCAGGCCCTCGTTGACTTCCGCGCCGTTGCGGAACGGATAGTCGGTGCCATAGAGGAACTGCGACACCGGCGCGATGTGCAGTAGCGCATCGAGTGCGCCGGGGTGGTGGCCCTGCGCCATGTCGTAGTAGAACTTCGACAGTTCATGCCTGAAGCCGTTGGGCATTTTTTCCTTGATGCCCTTGATGGTCGTTTCTTCGCGCTGGAAGCGCGACACCAGAAATGGCGTGACGCCGCCGCTGTGCGAGAAAATCCACTGTATGTCGGGGTAACGCGCCGCCGCGCCGTGAAACATCAGGCTCGCCATGGTGCGCGTGGTATCCACCGCATATTCTATGGTGCCCACCGACACCGGCGCAGGTATCTTGCCGCAGCACTGCGGCGCCAGCGGATGCGTGTACACCACCGCTTTGCGGCGGTTCAATTCTTCAAGCACCGGCCAGAACGCAGGGTCGCCCAGATAACGGCCACCGTAACTCGTCATCAGGCAGAAACCTTCCGCCTTGAGTGTGTCTAGCGCATAGGCAATTTCGGTGAGACTGCC
Organism: Bordetella parapertussis; assembly: GCA_945906815.1. Lineage (GTDB taxonomy): Bacteria > Pseudomonadota > Gammaproteobacteria > Burkholderiales > SG8-41 > UBA5216. Next base: position 9,436 of record CAMDRT010000051.1, on the reverse strand, counting down.
CTCGGTATCGGTATACGGCAGCGCGGCGAAGCTGCCGAAGCGGCCTTTATGATCGCCGGTGACCTGGGTGGCGTATTCATTGGCCTCGCGCGCGAGCTTGCGTCCGAGCGCAACGTCGCCGATAGCTATCGCCGGTTGTATCAACGACAGCAGCGAAGTCTGTATGCCGCTCTTGTCCATGTCGTCGAGCGACATGGACACCGACCATTTGATGTGGCCCTGCCCGCGCTGTTTTAAAGCCGCGGAGTAGCCAGGCGATACAAAGTGATGATGCACATCAATGCGCTGCGGCTTGGCGCCGGCGACGGTGTCAGCCGTGGTGGCGCAACCGTGCAAAAAAGTGCTCGCGCCGAGCGCCGCCATGCCTGCAAGAAAATCACGCCGATTGTGTTCACGCATTGATGCTCCCCGTTACTTTTTTATTTAACAACAATGGGTTATATTATTTTGCACCCAATACTACCGCTGCCATTTCGCGTAATCTGGTTTTCTGTATTTTGTTGCCGTTGGCGCTCGCCGTAAATGGAAACGCAGCTATGGGCAACACATGGTGCGGCACTTTGTAGTTCGCAATTTGCTTTTTGCAATGCGCGATCAGCGCGGCTTCATCGACGACCGCGCCGTTTTTCGGCAACACAAACGCCACGGGCATCGGGCCGCGCGGACCGTCGATACCCACCACCTGACTCACCGCCACCGAGGGATGCGCATCCAGTACGGCTTCAATCTCCAGCGGGTTCACCAAAAACCCCGACAGCCGCAACACATCACCGATGCGCGACAAATACACAAACTCGCCGTCGACCACGGTGTACCCCAGATCGCCGCTTTTGAAAAATCCGTCTGCGGTGAATGCCGCTGCCGTGGCCTGCGGGTTGCCGTAATAAGCCATCATGCAGCTCGGCCCCTTGAATTCCAGTTCGCCCTGCTCGCCATGCGGCAGGATGGCGCCGGTTTCGGTGTGCCGTGCGCGCACCTGTGTTGCTGCCGTAATCAATTTGCCGCCGCCGATTTCGCGTTGCTCGGGTGAGGCCTCCGCGGATTGACGCGACAGCACTGCCTGCATTTCACTGGAGCCATAGAGGCCGATCATGCGCAGTCCGCGCGCATCCGCGGCGCGCGCCTGCCCCGCGCGCACGCCCAGCACCACGCGCACGCTGGGATACGGTATCGGTTCCTGCGACGCTGCGCGCAATTGCGCCACCACGTCACCAGTGGCATGTATATGGGTGACGGCATACTTATTGATCGCGCGCGCCGCGGCCTGCGCTTCAAAGGTGGGCATCATCACCAGCGGACGCGCGCCCGCCAGCGGACTGATGGCGTTGCTCATACCAAAGGTGCCGCACATCGGCGCGCTCAACAGCGTGCAGGCGTCCGCATCGCCATAACCGAAACCGCGCGCCGCCTCGGCCGCATGACTGGCAATGGATGCCTGATGGTGCAGCACGAATTTGGGCAGTTTGGTGGTGCCCGAGGTGGTGAATATGAGGCAGCCCAAATCGGGCCGCGCGTGATCATGCGCGTAGCGCGGATGCTGCGCCAAGGCGCTATACGCCATCACCGGATGACTGAGGATTTCATGGCGCGGTGGGGCATCGTCGCGTTCGCTATAGGCCACGATGGTCTTCAGTTCCTGGAGTGCTTCGACACCGGCGTCGCGCAGTATGCCGTCAAAATCGATGTGCCGAAATCCGGGCCAGTAAATCAGCACCTTGGCGCCGGAACGTCCGACGATGTCGGCGATCTCGCTCGAACGAAAGCGCGTGTTGACCGCCACCACGATCGCGCCCAGCCGCGCACAGGCAAAAAAACACGCGAACCACGCCGGCACATTGGGCAGCCATAGCGCCACGCGGTCGCCTTCGCCCACGCCCAGGTCGTGTAGCCCTTGCGCCACCCTGCGGCTTTCGTCATCCAGGGCGGCAGCAGTAACCGGCGTGTCGCGGTCGATGAGAGCGATACCCCCCGCCGCCACCCGGCGCGCGAGCAATTCTGTCAGTGTTTGCGGATTCATACTGCTTTTATGCCCACGGCTTTGACCCGCTTGCTGTAGCAAGCCAGTTCCGCTTCGAAAACAAATAGGTATGCATTATTTTACGCAGTCAATTTGCCATTTTGATAATCGCGCACGGCTTGCTCGACTTGCTCGCGCGTGTTCATCACAAACGGGCCGTATTGCACAATCGGCTCGCGCAGCGGCTTGCCGGCCAGCAGCAGAAAACGCGCTGCGCCGCCATCGGCAGTGACAGTAATCTGATCGCCCGTGGACAACACGCCGCCGCTACGCGCCTGCAACGCGCGCCCGCCGATCAGCAGATGGCCTTCGTACACATAGACAAACGCGCTGTAATCTTCAAGCAGGTAGTGCGTGAACGGCGCACCGTTGGGCAGATCAACATCGAGATACAGCGGATCAGTGGTGATGCCGCTAATCACACCGTCGGTCTCCACCCCCGCGACATTGAGGGTTCCGGCGATGACCTTGGCGCTGCCGCCGTCGGCCAGCGTGACCTGCGGAATCTCGTGCGGTTCGATGTCGCGATACCACGCCGGTTTCATCTTCTCTGCTGCCGGCAGGTTGATCCACAACTGAAAGCCGCGCATGCGTCCCTGCGTCTGCTGCGGCATTTCGGAGTGAATAATGCCACGCCCTGCAGTCATCCATTGCGCGCCGCCGCTTTTGAGATCACCGCGATTGCCCATGTGATCTTCGTGCAGCAGGTGGCCATCGAGCATATACGTCACGGTCTCGAAACCGCGATGCGGGTGCGCGGGAAAACCAGCGATGTAGTCGTCGGGATTGTCGGTGGAAAACTCATCGAGCATCAGGAACGGATCGACGTACAGGCCACGCTGACTGCCGATGCTGCGGCGCAGTTTGACGCCGGCGCCATCGGAGGTGGGCACGGATGGAATCACCTGCTGCAAGGTGCGGAGGGTCATGGCTCTAGTCTGCCCTGATGTTCGCCGCGCGGGCAATTTTAGTGAATGCTGTTATTTCTTCGGCGACGACCCTGTCGAACTCGCCCGGCGTGGTCGGGCGCGGCTCCAGCCCTAGCGGCAGCCAGCGCTGCTTCACCTCCGCGTCGCTGAGTATGCGGCGTATCTCGCTGTTCAATTTTGCAATGACCGGCCTGGGTGCCTGCGACGACGTCAGCATGCCGAACCACAAATCCGCGCGGAATCCTGGCAGACCGGCTTCGGCCAGCGAGGGCATGTCGGGCAGCAACGCGTCGCGCTGCAACGAAGACACGCCCAGCCCCACCACCCGACCCTCCTTCACCATATGGAGTGCATTGGCGATCGGCGCCATGAACAGCTGCACGCGCCCGCTAATGGTTTCAGTCAGCGCCTCGGGTATGCCCTTGAACGGCACGTGCACCATATCGATCGCAGCAGCGGCCTTGAACTGCTCGGCAGCGAAATGGGTGCCGCTGCCCACGCCTGCCGAGGAGAAATTGAGCTGGCCCGGTTTAGCCTTCGCCGCTGCGAGCAATTCTTTCAGCGTCTTCGCCCCCAGCGCCGGTGCCGCCACCAGCAGATATTTGGACGCCGCGGTCTGCGTAATGCCGGACAAATCTTTCACCGTGTCGTACGGCAGTTTGGCGTAAATCGCCGGACTCACCGCGTGCGCCGACGACACCGACAACAGCGTGTAACCATCCGCATTCGCGGTGGCAACAAGGTTAGCGCCCACCGTGCCGCCCGCGCCGGGACGATTGTCAACGATCACCTGCTGCTTTAAGGATTCGGTGAGCTTCTGCGCAATGTAGCGCGCGGTGATGTCAGGACCACCGCCGGGGGTGAAGCCGATGATGATGCGGATCGGTTTGCGCGGATAATCCATAGCGCCTGCGGCGGGCTGTGCTAGGGCGTGCGCGCTCGACAACACAGCAATCGCAGCGCCCGCGTAGCTGGTCAATTTTTGCCGCTTCATCATCGCTCCGCTCTTATGTGAAAACCGATAGGTGAACGAAATCGCACCTTCAAAACAATCTACGGATACTACTGCACTCTGACCACCACCTTGCCCATCTGCGCATCGGACTCCATGTACTGCTTCGCCGCCGGCAAGTCGGCAAACGCGTACACCTTGTCCACCACCGGCGTGATGCGTCCGTCGTTCAACATCGGCAGCACGTCGCGGATGAAGTTACGCATCGCTTCAGCGCGTTCTTCGCTGGTCATTTTGCTGTTGGACACGCCATACACCTCGAAGCGGTTGGCATGCAGCGCGGTGAGATCGATCTCGGCCTGATGCACGCCATCGACGTAACCCACGATGCCGATGCGTCCTTTGCGCGCAAGCGCACGCATCAATTCCGCAAACACCGAGCCACCCACCAGATTGATGGCAAGGTCAGCACCTTTGCCGCCAGTGAGTTCCTTCACTGTCGCGGCAAAATCGGGTTTGCGGGTGAGGATGCCGTGATCCATGCCCAGCGCTTTCAACTTCGCCAGCTTGTCGGCGGAGCCCGAGGTGCCGATCACGCTGCAGCCCAGCGCCTTGCCGATTTGCACCGCCGCCACGCCCACGCCCGAAGACGCGCCCGCCACCAACAGCGTTTCCCCTTTTTTCAATTTGCCGTAGGGCGGGAAGATCAATTCATAGGCGGTAAGAAACGCCACGCCCACCGATGCTGCCTGCTCCCAGGTCAGCCGCTCGGGCATCGGCATCAGTTGCTCGGCGCGCGCCGCGCAGTACTCGGCCCAGCCACCCATCACGCGCCCGAATACCTTGTCACCCACTTTAAAGCCGGTGACGCCCGCGCCCACCGCATGCACCACGCCGGCACCATCACCGCCGCCCAGTTTCAGCGGGCCGCCATGCACCACGCTGCCGACGATGAGTTCGCCGCGATTGAGCGACGAACCATAATTGCGGATGACGACTTCGCCCGCCTTGGGCTCGGGTATCGGCAACTCGCGATATTCGAGCACCACGGATTGATGGTCAGATTTTATCCAGCAGGTTTTCATTGCAACTCCAGTCGCTATAGACGGTTTAAGGTTATGCACGCGGATGAATGGCCGGGACGGTGTCCCGCAGCTTTGTTATTATCGCACCCTGCCATGCTCACCGAAACCCGCGTCACTCGTGACAACCTGCGCGCGGCGCTGATCTGCGCCGTGATCGTGCTCGGCCTCGCCTTCGACCAGTGGGTGCCGTTCTGGGGACAGACGCTGACCAGCGCGGGACTATGGTTTCTGCTGTTGCACTGGGTGCGCCACGCGGCGCGCGAAGAACAAATTACGCTCACGGCGTGCGTGGTTTACGCCACGCTCGGCGAATGTTTTCTGTCGCTGGTGTGGGGACTCTACGACTACCGGCTCGGCAATATTCCGGCGTTCGTGCCGCCCGGACATGCGCTGCTGCTGATGCTGGGCATCATTATCAGCGAACGCCTGCGCGACTGGATCACCTGGTTTGTGCCGCTGGCTGCAGCACCCTGCGTGCTGCTGTTGGCTGCAAGCGGTATCGACACGTTCGGCTTATTGCTGTTTGCGATCCTGATTCTGTGCATGATTTTAAGCCACGCGCGCAAACTCTACGCGGTGATGTTCATGCTGTCGCTCACCATGGAAATCTACGGCACCTGGATCGGTAACTGGACATGGCGGCAGGAAGTGCCGTGGATTGAGCTCACCACCACCAATCCGCCCTTGGCGGCGGGGGTGTTTTACTGCGTGCTGGATTTTTTGGTGATGTCCACGGTGAAAGCGTGGCGCGAACGCAGGGTTACGTTGGCCGCACAGGCGGCATGAACACCGTTGCTCAGCGTCCTGCGCGGGCCGGCTTCGCCACGGGCCGGCGGACTTTTTTATCCGTTTGCACTGGCGCGGGTGGCAAACCGGTGTGCTGCGTGCGAAATGCCTGATACTTGCTGGGCCGTCGCGCGCCTTCGGGTTGCTTGCCGGTGCCCACAGGTTGGTACGCCGGCACCAGGTGGCGCTTGCTGTTGCCGATCAATTCGGCGCGGCCCATGCGCTTTAACGCATCCCGAATGAGCGGCCAGTTTTCCGCATCGTGATAACGCAAAAAAGCCTTGTGCAGGCGCCGCACGCGCAGGCCTTTGGGAATGATCACCTCTTCGCTGTCGCGCGTGACTTTGCGCAGCGGGTTTTTGCCCGAGTGATACATCGCAGTGGCGGTGGCCATCGGTGACGGTAAAAACGCCTGCACCTGATCGGCGCGAAAGCCGTTTTGCTTCAGCCACACCGCCAGTTCGAGCATGTCTTCGTCAGTGGTGCCGGGGTGCGCGGCGATGAAATACGGGATCAGGTATTGCTCCTTGCCCGCCTCTTTTGAATACTTGTCGAACAGCTCCTTGAACTTGTAATAGGTGCCCACGCCGGGCTTCATCATTTTTGACAGCGGGCCTTCGCCGATGGCTTCGGGCGCGATCTTGAGGTAGCCGCCCACATGGTGCTGCGCCAGTTCTTTCACATATTCGGGCGATTCAGCAGCAAGGTCGTAGCGCACGCCGGAAGCAATCAGCACTTTTTTCACGCCCGGCAGCGCGCGCGCGCGCTGATACAGATCAATCAGCGGCGCGTGATCGGTATTCAGATTGGGACAGATGCCCGGAAACACGCACGAGGGCCGGCGGCAGGCGGATTCTATGGTCTTGCTTTTACAGGCGAGGCGATACATGTTCGCCGTCGGCCCGCCCAGATCGGAGATCACACCGGTAAAACCCGGCACGGTATCGCGAATGGTTTCAATTTCGCTGATAATCGAATCGGTCGAACGGTTCTGGATGATGCGCCCTTCGTGTTCGGTGATCGAACAGAAGGTGCAACCGCCGAAGCAACCACGCTGTATGGTGACCGAGAAACGAATCATTTCGTAGGCGGGTATCTTCAACTGGCCATACGCGGGGTGCGGTTGGCGCGCATATGGCAACTCGTAGACCGCGTCCATTTCGCGCATGGTCAGCGGTATCGGCGGCGGATTGATCCACACCTCGCGCTCATTGTGCCGCTGCACCAGCGCGCGCGCATTGCCGGGGTTGGATTCGACATGCAGGATGCGCGAGGCGTGGGCGTAGAGCACCGGATCTCCGGCAACCGCATCAAACGAGGGCATGCGGATGACGCTGCGCGCGCGATCAACGTTTTTGACTTCGCGGATGAAGCGGACTACTTGCGGTGCTGCCCCCTCTTCCCGCTGGCGCGGAGCGGGCGCTTTGGGCTCCATCGCATACGGGTCCACCGGCGGGTTCAGCGCGCCCGGCAAATCAATACGGCTGGAATCTATTTCAATCCAGCCCGCCGGCACCGCCGCGCGCACAAACGAGGTGCCACGTATATCGGTAATTTCTGATGGCCGCTGGCCAGCAGCCAAGCGATGCGCGATATCGACAATCGCACGTTCGGCATTGCCATACACCAGCATGTCGGCCTTGGCGTCTATCAGCACCGAACGGCGCACTTTCTCCGACCAGTAATCGAAATGTGCGATGCGTCGCAGGCTCGCTTCGATGCCACCGATGATGATCGGCACGTCGCCATACGCTTCGCGCGCGCGCTGACTGTAAACGATCACCGAACGGTCAGGCCGCTTGCCGCCTTCGGCTGCGGGCGTGTAGGCGTCGTCGCTGCGCAGCCGCCGGTCGGCGGTGTAGCGATTGACCATCGAATCCATGTTGCCGGCGGTAATGCCGAAAAACAGTTTCGGCCTGCCCAGGGCTTGGAACGCATCTGCGCTGTGCCAATCGGGTTGCGCGATGATGCCGACACGAAAGCCCTGCGCCTCCAGTAAACGTCCGACAATCGCCATGCCAAAACTCGGATGATCGACGTACGCATCGCCGGTCACGATGATGATGTCGCACTCGTCCCAGCCCAGCGCTTCCATCTCCGCGCGCGACATCGGCAGATACGGGGCCGTGCCGAAACGCGCCGCCCAGTACTTGCGATGGCTGAAAATATCTTTAGCGGTATCGGTAGCACCAGCGGCAATACCGCTGGCGTTGTTTTGCGCGAGACTCATGGCGCGCATTATAGCCTCGCAGCGCATGCCACGAGAAGCAATAAGTAGTTGTTTTATGTGGCTTTTTTACACCAGCTAAGTGGCTGAATTACCACAGCTTCCAGCACAGTTGCGGGTTGTGACAGGAGCCGCTCACCGCGTCAGCCCAGGTGCTGGCGCCGTTCTAAGGATGCATAACGCGGTCGCGTTGCGTGGGGTTGCCCTTCGCGCCGCCTATTTTTTGGCCATCGTTGATTTGTTGAGCGAGCGCGGATCGCGTCCACGCCAGCGGCCCGAATCCACCTGCGCGAGAAACTCCGCAATCATGCTGTTGAACAGCACCGGCTCTTCAAGATTGACGGCGTGGCCGGTGTTCGGCACCACGGTCAGCATCGCCGAGGGACACACGCGCTTGATAAACAAGCCGGGATCGAGGCAATTGTCGTCTTCGTCGCCGCTCATGATGTGCAGCGGCACGCGGCACTTGCGCAGCGCCGCTTCGAGGCTGTACACCGTCGGACGCTTGCCCTGCACGCCGATCAGGGTGTTGGCGGAGCCCAGTGCGGAGTGCTGCGCGAACTCGGCACAAAAATGCGCAAAGCCGCGTGGATTCTTGTTCTGGAACTGCACCCGCGCCGGGCCGATCTGGTACGGCTTGATCGCCTCCGCGGTGCCCAGCTCCAGGAAGCGCTTAATCATCACCTGATTGTCAGCGAGAAACTGCGCGCGCTTGTCCGGGTCGGAACCGTAGCCCGCGCCGATCACCGTGCTTGAAATCGCCATGCGCGGATAGCGCAAAGCAAAATGCAACGCGGCATACGCCCCCATCGAGCAGCCGATAATATGCGCCTTGCGAATCTTCAAATGGCGCAAGACATGGGCGATGTCATCGGTGGCGATGGCCTGCGAATACTTGGTGGCCGATCCCGGCACATCCGAGGGCGGATAGCCGCGCGCGTTGAACGCGATGCAGCGATAACGCCGGCTGAAGTACTGCATCTGTCCTTCCCAACCGTGCAGATCATCGGCAAACTCGTGCACCCACACGATAGGCGTGCCTTTACCGGTTTCTTCGTAGTAAAGGCGTACCGCGTTGGAATCAGCGTAGGGCATGAGTTCTCCTGTGCAGGCATCCACAACCAGTGGAAAGCATTATTGTAAGGCGCAACGCTGCGGCTTGCACCCACTTTGCGGCGCCGTTGAGGCGCCCCAACTGGGCGCGATTCAAACTGATGTCCAAGAACGGGAGTTCATATGGATCAAAGATACTCCTTCCCCTTCAGGGCTAATCTATGCACACATCTTTGGTGTTCGTAGCCCGGAAGGAGGCCATGGTTTTTCATGGCCGTATTCCGGGGAGGCGCAAAAACGTCAAGACCTTCGACACAGATTTCGCAGATGAACGCAGATTAACTGCAAAACAATCTGTGAAAATCTGCGAAATCTGCGTCAATGGTT
>CAMDRT010000050.1 GCA_945906815.1 Bordetella parapertussis | reverse complement strand
GGGAGGCGCAAAAACGTCAAGACCTTCGACACAGATTTCGCAGATGAACGCAGATTAACTGCAAAACAATCTGTGAAAATCTGCGAAATCTGCGTCAATGGTTTTGAAGTTACGGTAATTTCTACACGTTGTGTGCATAGAGTAGCCTTCAGGGGGAAGGTTAGGATGGGGGTGGGGTTAGGTGCAGGCGTGACTCAACTCGATATAGCCACGATTAGCTTTAACTTACGCTCAATTCCCAAATTCCTGCCAACGTGTGTCGGCGTCACCCTCCCTGACGTTTCCCCCACCCCCATCCCCGCCTTCCCCCTGAAGGCTAATCTATGCACACATCTTTGGCGTTCGTAGCCCGGAAGGAGGCCATGGATTTTCATGGCCGTATTCCGGGGAGGCGCAAAAACGTCAAGACCTTCGACACAGATTTCGCAGATGAACGCAGATTAACTGCAAAACAATCTGTGAAAATCTGCGAAATCTGCGTCAATGGTTTTGAAGTTACGGTCATTTCTCCCGGAATACGGCCACGCTTTGCGTGACCTCCTTCCGGGCTACACGTTGTGTGCATAGATTAGCCCTGAAGGGGAAGGAGTTTCTTTGATCTGTATAAATACCCATGCTTTCACATCGGTTTGAATCGCATCCGCTCAATGGGAACTTCCAATCGGCTACCACGGCAGGGTCTACCTGCACGGGGAAAGTTGGATTATATTAGCCGCATCCCGCCATCGAGCGGCAAGGAGGAGTCTACAACATGCCTGATATCCACCTGCGCGTGAACGGCGCAGCACGCACGCTAAACGTCGAATCCGACACACCGCTGCTGTATGTGCTGCGCAACGATTTCGAACTGAACGCTCCCAAATTCGGCTGCGGACTCGGCCAATGTGGCGCCTGCATGGTACTGATCGACGGGCGCGCGAGATACTCGTGCCAGACGCCGTGCGCGGATGCGGCAGGCAAAGCGATCACCACGCTCGAAGGCCTGGGCACGCTCGACAAACTGCATCCGCTGCAAAAAGCGTTTCTCGACGAGCAGGCGGCGCAATGCGGCTACTGCACCAACGGCATGATTATCTCGGCCAAGGCGTTGCTCGACGCCAATCCGAAACCGAGCGCTGCGCAAATCAAACAGGCGCTGGCGGGCAATCTGTGCCGCTGTGGATCGCACAATCGCATCCTGCGTGCGGTGCAGCGCTCTGTGCAGATCACCGCCCAAAGCAAAGGCGCCTGATCATGACCACTGCCACGCTCCCGCGCCGCACCTTTCTCAAACACAGCGGCGCCCTCGTCGCTACCTTCAGTCTTGCGGGTCCCGCCGCCATCGCGCAGCAGGGCACCACGCTACGTGCGCCGCTGCCCGGCAGCCTCAACACCAACCGCATGCTCGATGGCTGGATCCGTATCAGCACCAACGGTAAAGTCACCATCCACACCGGTAAATGCGAATTGGGTCAGGGCATTCTGACGGCGCTGGCACAGATTGCTGCCGATGAACTGGATGTCGCGTATGGGCGCATCGAGATGGTTTCCGCCGACACGGCGCGCACCCCCAACGAAGGCATGACCGCGGGCAGTCTGTCGGTGGAAAACAGCGGCACTGCGCTGCGCTTTGCCTGCGCCGAAGCGCGCGCCATGCTGCTGGCTGTCGCTGCACAAAAACTCAAGGTGGCGGTGGAAAAGCTGAGCGTCGTCGATGGCACGATCAGCGCCAGTGCGCTGCGCACCAGCTATTGGGAGCTCGCCCAAGACCTGAATCTCAAACGTGAAGCCACCGCGGGCGCCAAACCCAAAGCGCCGTCGCAGCACCAGCTCATCGGCAAGAGTGTGCCACGCCGCGATCTCCCCGCCAAAGTGACCGGCGGTGCTGCTTACGTGCAGGACATGCGCCTGCCCGGCATGGTCTATGGACGCGTGGTGCGTCCGCCTTCGTATCGGGCGCAACTGTTGTCGGTGGACGAAAGCGCGATCAAGGCAATGCCCGGCGTGGTGGCCGTCATGCGCGACGGGAATTTTCTGGCGCTCGCGGCAGCGCGCGAAGAACAAGCGATTAAAGCCGCACAGGCGCTGCGCGCTTCGGCCAAATGGACTGAGACGCCCGATCTGCCACCAGGGGGTAGCGGCGGTACGGCTGGCGCGGCGCTGTATGCGCACTTGAAAAACATGCCAGCACGCGATGCGGTCATCAAGACCGTGCTCCCGGCCACCAGCAGCGGCGGCAAAATCACCACTGTCGAAGCCGAATACACACGCCCCTATCAGGCACATGGCTCGATAGGTCCGTCGTGCGCGGTGGCGCAAATGCAAGATGGAAAATATACGGTGTGGACGCACAGTCAGGGCGTGTTCCCCCTGCGCAACAATCTGGCGAAGACCTTGCGCACCCCTGTGGAAAACGTCACCTGCACCCACGTTGAAGGCGCCGGCTGTTACGGCCACAACGGCGCGGATGATGTGGCGTGTGACGCGGCGCTGCTGGCACGCGCCACCGGCGGGCGCCCCGTCAAGTTGCAGTGGATGCGCGAAGACGAATTTGGCTGGGAACCATACGGTTCGGCTATGGTGATGAAAATGCAGGCGCAGATCGACGAATCGAAGCACATCGTCAACTGGCAACACGAGATCTGGAGCCATCCCCATTCAACACGTCCCTTGAGCCGTCCCGATGGCAGCTTTGTGCTGGGCGGCTGGCATCTGGCGAACCCGGTACCCGCTACCACACCGGTAAACGGTGCGCAGCCTTCGGGGGCGGCTGATCGCAACGCAGTGCCGCTGTACGATTTTCCGCGCCAGAACATCCTGCTGCACTTTGTGACCGATATGCCGCTGCGCACCTCGGCGCTACGCACGCTGGGCGCGTACGCCAACGTGTTCGCGCTGGAATCGTTTATGGATGAAACCGCGCTCGCGGCAGGCATTGATCCGGTGGCATTCCGCCTACAGCACCTGAAAAATCCGCGTGCGCGCGCCGTGATCGAACTGGCGGCGCAAAAAGCGCAGTGGAAACCCGGCCAGCCAGGCAACGGCACGCAAGGTCGCGGCATCGCCTTTGCGCAATACAAGAATCTCGCGGCCTATTGCGCGGTGGTGGCCGATGTGACGGTCGAGCGCAACGGCACTGTTAAAGTAACGCGCGTGGTCGCCGCGGTGGATGCCGGGTTGATCATCAATCCCGATGGCGTGATTAATCAGATCGAAGGCGGCATTATTCAGTCGGCAAGCTGGACGCTCAAAGAGCAGGTGAAATTTGACCGCCAGCGTGTCACCCTGCGCTCGTGGGCCGACTATCCGATTTTCACGTTTAACGATGTGCCGGCGGTGGAGGTGCATCTGATTAACATGCCGCATGAACGATCCCTGGGCACGGGCGAAGGTTCACAAGGCCCGGCGGTGGCAGCGATCGCCAATGCCATTGCACATGCCACAGGCAAACGCCTGCGCGATCTGCCGTTCACGCCCGACAAAGTGAAGGCAGCGCTGGCCTGAAAACTGTGCCCGGCGTGTGAGGGCTATGCCGCTGCTCGCAAAAGTGGCGCTTGCCATTGCTGTTGCTACTGCGGCGTCCATCGCCGGGTATGGCTATTGGCATGCCGCCACGCATGCCACTTTTGAAGTGCATCTCACCTATAAAACCAATAGCGGCACGCTCAATCAGATGCGCAATGGTCAAATCGAATTTCTCGACAGCGATGGCGTGGTGCTTGCGCGCGCCTCCATCGACACCCGCCGTAGCGTGGTATGGCTCGCGCACCCTGACAAAGGCCAGTGTGGCCCCACGCTTGCGGGCGCGGCCTATCAGGATTGCATCCAGGCGCAGGCCGCATGGATTCCGCAATGGGCGCGCGGCGTGCGCCACGCCAACCTCACGCTGGAGCGCTGCAGTCTGGTGCATCGCACCGTGCAACTGGCCACCCGCCGCGATAATCTGGCGCTGTGGTGGATACCGTCGCCGCACACCGGCGGCCGTCCCTATACACGCTACAGCGCAACGATCGCAGTGGATACCAAGGGCTGCGGATAACTGCAGCAGCACTCGCCGCCACCCAGAGCAGCACCGTGACGCGCGCCTTATTGATTTGCAAGGCTATCTTGACGCAGCGCACTGACAGCCTCGAAACATTTGCTTACACACGCAAGCGCTCTGTTACGTCCACAGTGTCGCCCCCCTGCATCCCTGTTCGTTATGGGTAGTGTGGATTTCCACATTTATTCAGGAGGCGAGGCCATGAACGCAATCAAAGTTATTGTTGCCCTCATCATCGCAGCGCTGCTTTCCGGCTGCATCGTTCTTCCGCCAGGCCACGGCGGACGCGGCCACCACGGCGGCGGGCATCATGGTGGCGGGCACTATGGCGAGCATTATGGTGGCGGGCACTATCGGCGCTAGCACTAGCTTAAGGGCGATTTACCACGGAACACACGGAATACGCGGACAAAAACAAGTGCGTGGAATTTTTCCGTGTGTTCCGTGTGTTCCGTGGTTAATGGTCTTGAAGTTCGCCGCTGCGGGATGCGCATTGCATTTGTGCTACCACCTATGGCTAGTGAGCGGCGCACACCCTGGAAACGCTTAAGATAACGGCACTGGCCACAGGCCTCTGATGCGCGCATGCTACACTTGCGCTCATCATGAAAATCATAGTTCCCGACGACTACCACGGCTTGGTGCCACAGCTGCAATGCTTTGGCAAACTGGCCGCGCACGAGGTGACGGTGCTGCGCGATGTGGCCCCCACTGTTGAAACTCTGGTCAGTAAGCTGCGCGATGCCGAAATCATCGTCGCCGTGCGTGAGCGCACGACGTACACCCGCGCGCTGCTCGAACAACTGCCGAAACTCAAACTGATCGCACAAACCGGCCGCAGCGCGCATAGTGTCGATCTCAAAGCCTGCACTGAGCACGGCATTGCCGTGTGCGCCGGCTCGCACGCCTCGCCCTACACCGTCGCCGAACATACCTGGGCATTGATTTTCGCCTCGGTGCGGCGCATCGCCGAAGACGCGCAGTTAATGCAACAGGGAAAATGGCGCGACTGGTTCAGCGTGAGCCTGCGCGGCAAAACCCTCGGCGTCTACGGCTTGGGCAAGATCGGCGAACCCGTGGCTGCAACGGGTGCCAGCTTCGGCATGCGCGTGTTGTGTTTTGCGCGCGACGCCACTGCCGCACGCGCGCGCGCGCTCGGCTACCAAGTCGCCCCGTCGCAGCAGGAATTTTTTGAACAGTCCGACGTGTTAAGCGTCAACCTGCGCATGAGCGAGGCTACGCGCGGCATCATCACCGCTGCCGACTTGGCACACATGAAACCCGGCGCACTCATCGTCAACACCGCGCGCGCTGAATTATTTGCGCCGGGCGCGCTGGTGGCAGCGCTGAAACTAGGCCGCCCCGGCTTCGCCGCCACCGACGTTTATGAAAACGAACCGGTGCAACACGGCGATCATCCACTGCTGAAAATGCCCAATGTCATCTGCACCCCGCACAGCGCGTGGCTGGAACCGGGCACCTACGAAGCTTATTTCGGTGAAGCATTCGAGCAAGCAGCAGCGTTTGCGGCGGGAAAGCCGGTGAAGTTGCTGAACCCGGACGTGCTACCGAGAGCATAACCGCGTGGCGTCACGGCAGCGCGTGAACCCGCTGATCCCACCGCCTGTGATAGCCGCCGGCATCGGCGCGCTGATGTGGGCCGTGGATCGGACCCTGCCCTTGGGCAAAATCGAGTTTTATTTCCAGGTGGCAGCGGCGCTGGTGTTGGCCGCCATCGGCCTGCTATTAATGGCGTTTGCCCTTGGCCACTTCATTGCGGCAAGAACCAGCATCAACCCGCTCAGGCCCTCTCGCGCCTCGCATCTCATCACCCACGGCATCTATGCGATTTCCAGAAATCCGATCTATCTCGGCGATTTACTACTGCTGGCCGCGTTCGCTGTGTGGCTGGGTAATGCACTTAATGCCGTGCTGCTGGTAGTGTTTATCGCCTACATCAACCGCTACCAGATCGCTGCGGAAGAACGGGCATTGGCGCTACGCTTCGGCCCCGCTTACGCGGCTTATTGTTCGCGGGTAAGACGCTGGCTATAGCATCACGGTGGGCAGGTTATTTTGTCCTGCTTGCGCCCGGCGTTACAATGGGCTTTTTGCAGCCATGCGGAATTCAATATGTCGATGATGCTATTAGACCAGGAAACCAAAGACGCGCTCCAGCAATTGTATGGTGAAACCATCGAAGCGATGGAACTCGCCCGGAAAAGTCCTGACCTGGATGATCTTGCGGCGGTATTCGCGGTCGCCCTGTTGAAACTGGGGCTGGCCACCGGTTTTGTCGAACAGAAGTATCCCGGTTTCGCCAAGGACGTTGAAGAAAAACGTCAGCGCGTGATTACTGCGCTGACACAGCAGCAAGTCGCAAAGCACTGATGATGCGCCACCCTGCGTTTACGACTGCGCTTGCGGTGATGCTCGCGACGCTGACTTCCGTCGCTGCAGCACAAACCGCCGCGACAGGCCCGGCAGCGGCTTATCCATCGAAGCCGCTGCGTATCATCGTCATGTATGGCCCCGGCAGCACCATCGACATCATGGCGCGCCTGATCGCACCCAAGCTGCATGCAGCGCTGGGCCAGCCGGTGATCGTGGAAAATCGCGCGGGTGCGGGCGGCGCCATCGGCATGGACATGGCGGCCAAGGCGCCACCCGATGGGCACACACTGACCATCGGCGCAACCGGGCCCTCCGTCACCAATCCGCTGTTGTTTGCGAAAACGCCGTTCGATCCGATCCGCGATTTCGCTTACATCTCGCTGATCGCAACCGGGCCAGCGGTAATCGCAGTGCATCCATCGATCCCGGCAAAAACCGTGAAGGACCTGGTCGCACTCGCCAAGGCACGTCCCGGCCAATTGAATTATGGTTCGCCGGGCGTGGGCACCAGCCCGCATCTCGCGGCGGAACTGTTCAAACTCGTCACCACCACCCGTATTGAACATATCCCCTACAAAGGCAATGCCGAAGCCATCACCGATTTGCTCGGCGGGCAGATCAGCATAGTGTTCACCGGCGTGCCACCGGTAGTGCCGCTGATGCAGGCGGGCAAGGTGAAACTGTTAGCCACCACCGGCGGCAAACGCATTGCCAGCATTCCTGAGCTGCCCACCATCGCCGAGGCCGGTTATCCCGGTGCGGCCATGGGCATCTGGTATGGGCTGGTCGCGCCCGCGGCGACGCCCAAAGACATACTCGCGCGCCTGCACCAGGAAATCACGCGCATCCAGACATTGCCCGACATCCGTGAACGCTTCGTGCAACTCGGCACCGAGCCCACCACCAGCACGCCGGAACAATTCACGGCCTTGGTGCGTGATGAACTGGTGAAATGGGCCAAGGTGATCAAGGCGGCGGGAGTGAAAATTGAATAGGCGTGAACGAGTGAACGGGTTAACGAGTGAACGGGTAACCGCCGCACCTGTGGCACAAGGCGCGCAAGGGACCACGGCATTTACTCGTTCACCCGTTCACTCGCTCACCCGTTCACCGCCGTAAATGCCCATCTACCTCGACAACGCCGCCACCACCGCGCTGGATCCGCGCGTGCTGGACGCCATGCTGCCCTATCTGAAGGGCGAGTTCGGCAATCCGGCCAGCGCTACCCATGGTTTCGGGCAGGATGCGTCGCGCGCGGTGGAGCGCGCGCGCGCACAAGTCGCGGCGCTGATCAACGCCGATGTGGCGGAAATTGCATGGACCTCAGGCGCGACTGAGTCGAATAATCTCGCGCTCAAAGGCGCGGCATTTGCCAACACCCGGCGCGGCAAACATCTGGTGACTGTCGCCACCGAACATAAAGCCGTGCTCGATACCATGCACTGGCTGGAGACTCAGGGCTTTGCGCTCACCGTGCTCACGCCCGAGACCAACGGCCTGCTGTCACTGGAAAAATTCGCCGCCGCCCTGCGCCCCGACACCGTGCTCGCCTCGGTCATGCTGGTCAACAATGAAATCGGCGTGATTCAGGATATCGCGGCGCTGGGAAAGATCTGCCGCAGCCGCGGCGTGTTGCTGCATGTGGATGCGGCGCAGGCCAGCGGCAAGCTGCCACTTGATGTCCAAGCCCTGGCGGTGGACTTGATGTCGCTCACCGCGCACAAAACCTATGGGCCCAAAGGCATCGGCGCGTTGTATGTAAGGCAGGCGCCTGAAGTACGCATCGACAGCCAGATGCACGGCGGCGGCCATGAGCGCGGCCTGCGCTCGGGCACGCTCGCCACGCACCAGATTGCCGGCATGGGTGAATGTTTTCGCATCGCGCAACTGGAAATGGCCACCGAAATGCCACGCATACGCGCGCTGCGCGACCGGCTGTGGGCGGCGTTGCAGGATATCCCCGGCATACATCTGAACGGTGATTTCGAAGCGCGCATTGTCAACAATCTGAACATCGGCATCAGCGATTGCGAATTACCGCTGCACCTGCTCAGCGATATCGCCATATCCTCAGCGTCGGCGTGTATCGCCGGCCAGGCATCGCATGTCATCGCGGCCCTGGGCGGTGACCCCTCAGCCACGGTGATGCGCATCAGCGTGGGCCGCTTTAACAGCACCGCCGATATCGATTTCGCCGCACACTACCTGCGTGGCAAAATAGCCGGCTGCCGCAGTCTCAGGACAGCAGGAGCCGCGTGACCCTAGAAACGGCTGTCACGAACGAAACTGTGAACGGCGGTCGCGCCGGAACAGCAGTGTGCTGACAGCACTCTCCACGCTGCTGCGGCCGAGTCGGATTTCGCCCATGCCTTCGAGCACGATTTCACCGCGCAGCAAGTGAATTTCGTCACCGTTGGCAAACGTGACGTAGGTGCCGTTCACGCTGTGATCGATCAGATAAAAACTGGACCGCGTCAGACGTATCGAACAATGGCGGCGCGAAGCCATATGATCCTGCACCGGCACATCGCTGGCGGCATCCCGCCCCATGCTCAGCCCCGGATGCCATCGGTCCACCCGTTTGTGTATGTCATCGAGCAGCACCACCAGACTGCCGGCATCGGCGGGTATCACCCGTGACACCAGCAGGTTAACGTCGGTCAGTTCCATGTTATCGGAGCGCCACAACACCTGGAATATCGACGACTCGCCACTGCTGCCCTTCAGCGCCGCGCGAAACAAGGGGCGCACGAACGGTTTGAGGTACGGCGGTAACTCTTTTTCGGTGGCCTCGGACAGCAGAATCTGATCGGCCATCGCCACGTGGGTTAAAAATGCGGCGGCATTCACCGTATCCCCAAAGACGTCGCCGTCCTCAACCAGCACCGCTCCCGCGTGCAGCCCGATATGCAAATGCAACGGCTGTCCGCCCGGTTCCTCGTAAGTCACCAGCGACTGCATCTCGGTTGCCGCACTTACCGCCTTGGCGGCATCGGGAAACACGCACATGACAGCGTCACCCAGGGTCTTGATCAGGCGGCCCTCGAAGCGCGGCAGCAGAGCGACCAGCGCCGCCAGACACGCAGTGATGGCGCCGCTCGCGGCAACGTCGCCCAGTTGCTGATAGAGGCGGCTGCTCTCCGTGATGTCGGCAAACAGTACGGTCAGCGTCTGATTCTCACGTGTCATACACCCATCGTAGCGTTAATCGTTGTATTTACGCAATATTTTAGTCGCCATGAGATCGACAATTGCTGGCGGCTTCATCACAATGCGCACACTGCAATCCGCAAACGTTCAAGAGCGCCGGTATGAATACCCTGCACGCCGTAGAAAAGCCCGGCTGGATCACTCGCCTACTGTTCACACTGACCACCATTACGCTGGTGATATTCGGGTTTTTCTTCCTCACCGTGGCACTGGCCGTGGGGGCGCTGGTGGCGGCGGTGATCGGCGTGCGCTTGTGGTGGGTCATTCGCAAACTCAAACGTGCGCAGTCCGCCGCGGGGCCGCTCACGGGCCGCAATGGCGCAAGCGTGGTTGACGGCGAATATCGAGTGATCGAGCACGATAGCAACAAACCGCAATTGCCCACAGCGGGCCCGGAGCTGAATCAACGCAGCAATACAAACGCGCCAGACCAGCGCTAAGCTGAGCCGCTAATAACACTCCACCTGCACCGTGGACTTACGCGACCGCTCCACCAGATCAGCGGTCTCTGCAGGTTTGCCCGTCAGTGGCGCGCTGCGGTACTCGACCGCATGCGTATCCAGAAAATTTCGGAGAGTGGCCAGGTTAATGCCGAAGTTCACGTTTTGCGGATTGGCCTGTGCCGTGGACAGCAGGCGCGCGCGCACGATGCCGACGAGATTGCCGCTGCGATCAAAAATCGGCCCGCCGCTGGAACCCGGCTGCACGGTGGCGGAAATCTGAAATGCCGAGGTGTCGTCGTTCAGTCCGGTGAGGGCGTTGACGATGCCGGTGGTAACCACCGCCCCCGACGACAACACACCCTTCAGCGGATAACCGATGGCGATGATGTCGTCACCCGCACGCACCGTGCGGCCCGCGCGCAATTTCGCCGGCGGCAAGCCTGCATGGTCGACGCGCAGTAAGGCGAGATCATTGCGCGCGTCGCGCGCCACCACGGTGACCGCTGTGCCCAACGGCTGGATGCGGATGCGCGCGCAGTTGTTGATCACGTGATGGTTGGTCACGATATCGCCCGCGTCGCTCACCACCACGCCGCTACCATAGACACCGGTGCGCGGGCCGCTGCTGGCGCGGGACTTGCCGGAAATCTGCGCCGTAATAATGCTCAATGCATTGGCACCCGCCACGGCTTTGGATTGCTTTTCGGCTTCCTGCAACTCGCTGGCGCTCAACGCTTTCGCCAGGCGCTCTTTGCCGCTGGCGCTGCTTTTCACCACCCGCTCGTTGGCGTTGGCGGGAATCGCGGCATACCACGCGTAAGCCAGCACCGCGTTTTTCGCCGCGCCACCACGACCGAATTCATAGACGTTGGCGATCCACTGAAACGCCTCGTAGTTGTTGAGGGCCGCCGCGCGGCGCAACCAGCTCAGCGCCTCGGCGCCATCCGGGCTGACCCCATGCCCCATGGCGTAGATGCGCCCGGCAGCGGTCATGCTGGCCGTATGGCCCAGCTCGCCAGCTTTTTTATACCAATCGAGCGCGACCAGATAGTCTTGAGTGATACCCGCCAACCCCAACTCGGTGAACGTGCCTAACGAGCGCATCGCCGCCGCGTTTTTCTGATCCGCCGCGAGTTTGAACCAGGCCAGCGCGTTGATGTCGTCTTTGGGGTAGCCGTTAGCGCCATTCGCCAGCCACACACCGATCAGGTTTTGCGCAGCCGCTTCGCCCTTGTCCGCGGCCTGACGCACCAGCTCAGCACCCTTGCTGCTGTCGCGCGCCACCAGATTGCCGCTCAGATGCATGCTGCCCAATAAATACGTAGCACGGATATCGCCGGCGGCATGTGACCTGGTGATGTAATCGCGCGCCTTTAACTCGTCGCGCACACCGCCCCAGCCGCGCATCAGCATCTCACCCATGTAGGCCATCGCCTGCGTATCGCCTTCTTCCGCGGGAGCGGTGAGTTCCTTGCGCGCCTCGGCATAGCGGCCGCGGCTGTAGGCATCCACCCCGTCAGCGACAGCAGCGTATGCGCTGAAGGGCGCGCATGAACCCGCCACAGCGCACACCGCCAATAACTGTTTCACCATCCTCACCATCGCTCCTGCTACGTGATCACTGAATTTACCGCTTAATCATACCAGCCACACCACCGCGGCGGCACCCGTACGCAAGCCAACGTTCAACATAAACTATTGTTCTGAAAGAAAATTACTTACCGCCATCGTTTAACGCCAGTGGCTCGGCTACAATGCCCGCTGTTTTATTTTTTAGCGCGCTGAGAGTGCCTGTGGCTACAGAAATTCGTTGGTGCAAAATGACCGCGTCGGGTGTGTTGCGATTTGACGGTGCGGACGCGCAATCGTTCCTGCAAGGCCAGCTTACCAACGACCTCAAGGCGGTTGCAGAAACACACAGCCAATACTCCGGCTATTGCACCGCCAAAGGACGGCTGCTGGCGAGCCTGCTGCTGTGGCAACAAGAGGGCGCGTATTGCTTAATGCTGCCACGCGAACTGTGTGAGCCCGTGCGCAAACGGCTGTCGATGTACATACTGCGGGCCAAAGTGAAAGCAGCGGATGTCTCCGCCGCGCAGCAGTTGTTTGGCGTCACCGGCGCGGGCGCAGCGTTGCTGCTGGCGTCGATCGCAGGCACCGCACCCGCCGCCATGCACGAGGTGGTTCACGGCAACGGTGTGACCGTAGTCAAATTGCCGGTGGAGCGTTATCTGGTGGCTGCGCCTGCCGCCGCTGCGGCCCGGCTTGAAGCGGCGCTGAGCGCTGCCACATCCCCCAGTGCCGAATCACTGTGGGCCGCGCTCGATATCGAAGCCGGCATACCCAGCGTGGTCGCTGCGACCCAGGAACAGTTCGTGCCACAGACCGTGAATTTCGATCTTTTCGGTGCCGTGAGTTTCGACAAGGGATGTTATCCCGGTCAGGAAATCGTTGCGCGCACGCATTACCTCGGCAGAGTCAAGCAACGCATGGTGCGCGCACGCATCGCGTCCACCGTCGCCGCTGATGTCCCGCGGGCGGGTGACAAACTTTATTCGCCAGTATTCGGTGATCAAGCCTGCGGCATGCTTGTCAGCGTGGTAAGTGCAGATGCCGGCAACCACGAGGTGCTCGCCGTGGTGCAGACCAGCGGCCTGCAGGATGCGACCACGCACTGGCAATCACCCGCTGGCCCGGTGCTGCTATTGCAGGCCTTGCCCTACCTTGTAAAATAACGCTATGTGTTTGATTTTGTTTGCGTTTCATGAACGTTCCGAATATCCGTTGGTGATCGCAGCCAATCGCGATGAAGCCTACGCACGACCCGCTGCCGGCGCCGCTTTCTGGCAGGATCATCCGCACATCTATGGCGGACGTGATCTGGAAATGGGCGGCACCTGGATGGGCCTCACGCATGGCGGGCGCTTTGCCGCAGTGACGAATTATCGCGATGGCGCCGCCAAAGGCGTGGCGCCGCGCTCGCGTGGCGAATTGGCGGGCGGTTTTCTCAGCGGTACCGAAGCCGCGCCCTCCTATCTGCAGGGAATCGCCTCACGGCAATCACAATACGCCGGCTTCAGCACACTGGCGGGCGACCTCGATGCATTGTGGTTTTTATCGAACTACGGCACCGGCGTTGAGCGCGTTACGCCCGGCGTGCACGGCCTGAGCAATCATCTGCTCGATACGCCGTGGCCCAAAGTCAGCGATGGCCGGCGTGAACTGGCGGCGTTGCTGCCCGGTGACGCCGATGCGTTACCCGAAAAACTCTACGCCATGCTTGCCGATCGCACCGTCGCACCTGCGCACGCGCTACCCAACACCGGCGTGGGCGTGGCGCGAGAAAAAAAACTGGGCCCCAAATTTATTGCAGTGGATGAGCGCTACGGCACGCGCACCTCCACCGTGGTCATCGTCAATCGCCAACATGAGGTTTACTACGGCGAGCGCAACTTCGGCGGACGCGGCAAATTTCTGGGCGAAGTCACGCAGCGCTTCAGCCTTACAATTTAAGCCGCATCACGCGGTGCGCAATCCCGGCCTCCAGGAATTCCGCACCCTCTGCCGCAAACCCTTGTTTTTCGTAAAACGTTATCGCGTGGGTCTGCGCATGCAGCACCGCCTCGGCAAAGCCCGCGCGCCGCGCCATGGCGATCAGCTCGCGCAGCAGCGCGCGCCCGGCGCCGCGTCCGCGCCACGCTTTGAGTACGGCCATGCGCCCGATGTGACCGTCCGGCAGCAAGCGTCCGGTGCCCACGGCCTCGCCTGCCACGGTCGCCAACACATGCTGGCTGACGGCATCCTGATGGTCCCACTCCTCGTCTTCGGGCACTTGCTGCTCGACCACGAACACCGCGCGGCGTAACGCCTGTAATTCAATGCCACACTCGCGCCACGACACGGTGTGCACATGCAAGGCCATAGCATCACTCATGCACGATAGTCACTTGGCGTAGGTATTATCAAACAATAGTTACAACTGTACCGACGGGAACCCTATCGAATAACTCAACGATGTCGCTCCCGCGCATCCGTATGCAGCCATGTGACGACGCTACCCCCATCGGCACACTATCCGGCGTTGCATGAATGTAGATGTAGCGCCGCATGCTATCCACGCAGCCCAGCCGGTTAAAGCCCACCTCGCAGCCGGAAAGCCACAATATACGTGTGAGGATCCAGTCCCTATCTGGAAATTTCTCTTTTAATTCCGGGCTGTAAGTTTCCCCCGTAGGCCTGCGGCCAATGAATACCGTATGCATAGCGCAGCCTGAGCCTATTTTCGCCCGCACCACGTGTTTGCCGCGCGGCGTACATGCGCTACCGTTCTGCTCGCCCGCACCCTTGCTCGCGGTGGCGATGGCATACGTCAAATATTCTCTTTTACTTTCGTCTTTAAAAACAAGTAATTGAGAGTTAATACTAATATCAATTCTAGGCATTTTAGGAGCGCCGCCGCGCAAAGAATTCCTTGAGTAAGGATGCCGATTGCGCGGCCAGAAAACCCCCGGCAACCGCGGTATGGTGATTCAGGCGCGCCTCGCCAAACAGATTCACCACACTGCCGCAGGCGCCCGTCTTGGCATCTGCCGCGCCAAAAAATACCCGCGCAATGCGTGCATGCATGATCGCCCCTGCACACATGCCACAAGGCTCCAAGGTCACGTAAAGGTCACACTGGGTCAACCGATAGTTGCCCAGATGCTGCGCTGCATCTCGCAGCGCCATCACCTCCGCGTGTGCGGTGGGGTCACTGCGGGAAATCGGCTGGTTGAAACCGCGGCCCACAATCACGCCATCCTGCACCACCACCGCACCGACCGGCACTTCACTCGCCAGCGCTGCACGCCGGGCAAGCGCAAGGGCCTCATGCATGAAGCCCTGCTCGAGCGTTGATTGCAGATCTATTGCCGCTGGATTTTCAAGCGCGCTGGCATGGTTTTTATCCATGCAGACAGTTTACTAGAAGCGCCTACTCATGCCGTAAAGATTTGCCAAATCATAGTCAGCACAATAGGATTACAGCCTACCCTTGATCAGCGGAGATGCGCCATGGACACTGTCACCACCGGCACCACCAGCACAGTACCCCGCAGCGAACCCACTCGCGCCACACATGCGCAAGGCATGGTGGCCTACCAGCAGCAGGGTATGCGGCTGGCACAGGCCATCAGCAACCGCGGCCCCGTGCGCTTAGATGCGCAGGGCCGCCTGCATCCTGACATTCTGGCAGCCTACTGGAAACACGGATTCTATATTTTCGAAGGCGTCATCGATCCAGCGGAGATCGAAGCTTTACGCCACGACGCGGGCGTGATGCTGGAGCGGGCGCCAGTCAGCCCGGGCGCCAAAGTTGACGCACGGGGACGGCCAGCCATAGGTGCCGATGCCCCGCGCGAACTCTATACCATCATCAAGCCGCTATCAGACCCTGCCGGCGGAACCGACGCGTCCGACGGCCGCCATCCGAGCAAGATGAGCGAACCCACACCCGACCGGGACGCGCCGGCGTATGTGGTGCTGCGCATGCGCGGCATGTGTCAGTACATGCCGGCGGGTCTGCGCGTTTATGGGCATCCGCATCTACTGGCGATCGCAGCGTCGATCAATGGCGACGATTTTGTGCCGTTTAACGATGTGATATTCGTCAAGCAACCCCGAGTCGGTGGTTCCATTGCCTGGCATCAGGATGGGGTGACGCACTGGAACTCTCCCGCTTGGAACGAAGGCATACACGGCTTTAATTACCAGGTGCAGATCTACCCGACCACCGTGGGCAATGCCCTGTGGGTGATGCCTGGCACCCACAAGCAGGGGCGCGCCGACATCAAGCGGCTGGTTACCGAAAACGGCGGCAGTGAGCAATTGCCCGGCGCAATACCACTCATTTGCGCACCCGGCGATGTGACTATCGTCAACCGGCAGACGCTGCACGGCTCATTTGCCAACTCGTCGCCGGACTTGCGCATCTCGATTACCTTTGGTTTTCACCGCCGCCAATCGGTGTTAGGACAAAAGACCGCGCTCAGCGTGAAAGTGGAAGGGGTGCATTATGACGAGCAGCGCATCGACAAACGCGCTGCCGTCGTCGCAGTCGCCATCGATGCGCGCCGGCAGCACTTCCCCCAAGAGCTACCCTTTGTCTACCAGCCGTTCGTTGGCCGTGAGGACGCCGTGCGTTTTAACAACGACACCTTCAAGCGAGTCATCCACGATTACAACCTCAACGATCTTGCCATCTGAAAGTTTGCCTCATGGCATAGCCGATGCTTGGCTGAGGTAGCAGAAGATGCTGATTACACAGGCAAGGCAGGTTCGACGGTGGCGGGAGGCGCCTTTACTTCAAAGGCATTCATGTTGTAAGACAACACCGCATAACAGGCGATCAGATTAGTCAGGACCACCGTCCCGCGTTGACCGAAACAGACGCTGGCGCGCTCAAACGTGGACTGACTGACTTTGCGATGGCGCAACAGCTCAAGCGTGTAATCCACTGCTGTTTGCTCATCTGCGGCGAGCCCGGTCAACGCGCGCTTCTCGCGCAGGTTGTCGATAATGTCGCCTCGCACCCCGATAGCACGCGCGGCTGCCGAGTGGGCGTGCCAGATGTAGGCGCAATCCATCTCGCGCGCCACGGTGATCATGACCAGTTCCTGCAGCTTTTGCGGCACACTGGCCTCGTCACGCAGGAAGCGGCGCAGCGTATCCACGTGCAGCGCGACTTCCGGAATATGCAGCATGGTTGAATACGGACCTTCGTGAGGGAATTTTCCACGAGCACCCAGAAAGCGATCCACGATAGCCTGTTCGTGCGCAGAAAACTGATTGGGCATTACGGTAGGAATGCGAGCCATGGGCCCTCCTGGTGGGGTAAGTCGATGAAACGCGATGCGGTGTTCGCACACCTTCGCCCGCCGCGTGAGCGCTGTCAAGTTGCAGAACGGCGAGCGCCCCTTGCTTGAGCGGCCACGCGCTACGCAGACGCCCGCGCCGACATTTGACGCTACTCAGGATAGTGGCTACATTGGCGCAGCCCGAAAAGAATTCTAAACTTAATCCATCGAGGGTCCCATGAAAGTCGGCGAAGCGATTGCGCGTGTGATGAAGGCTGAGGGTATGCAGATACTCTGCGGCTACCCGGTGAATCACTTGATTGAGTTCGCGGCCGCGGAGAACATCCGCCCGGTCATCGTGCGTCAGGAGCGTATTGGTCTCCACATGGCGGACGCGATCTCGCGCGTCACGTCGGGCAAGAGCATCGGCGCGTTCTGTATGCAGCACGGCCCGGGTGCCGAGAACGCCTATGGCGGGGTGGCGCAGTGTTACGGCGAGAGTATTCCGGTGCTGGTGGTGCCGCAGGGCTATCCGCGGCGCATAGCGGGCGTGGACCCCAATTTCTCCTCCGCCCAGCAGATGCGCGGTGTGACCAAGTCCGCCGAGCACGTGATGCTGCCGAAGGAGACACCCAACGCACTGCGGCGCGCATTCTCCAAGCTGCGCAACGGCCGCGGCGGCCCATGCCTGATCGAAATACCCACCGATATCTGGCACGAGGAGATCGGCGACTTCACGTACACCCCGGTGGCGAAAGCACGCTACGCGCCGGATCCTGCGGATGTGCGCAAGGCTGCGGCGGCGATCCTCGCGGCCAAGCGTCCACTCATCTATGCGGGCACGGGCGTGCACTGGGCGGAAGCGTGGCCGCAGTTGCAGCAGTTCGCGGAACTCCTGGGCGCGCCGGTGACCACCAGCCTTGGCGGCAAATCGAGCTTTCCGGAGAACCATCCGCTTGCGCTCGGCTCCGGCGGCAACGCAGTGCCGTTGCAGGTGCATCATTTCGTACAAAATGCCGATCTCATCATCGGCATCGGCTGCTCGTTCACCGAGACCAGCTTCGGCATCAAGTTCCCCGACGGCAAGAAGATCGTGCATGCCACGCTCGACCCCGACCATCTCAACAAGGACGTGCGCGCAGAAGTCGCGCTCGTGGGCGATGCGCAACTCACGCTGCAGGCGTTGATCGGCGAGCTCGGCCAGACGATCAAATCCCCGCGCGATCCGTCCGCGGTGGTCGGCGAGATCGCGAAGCTACGCGAGCAGTTCATGGCGCAGTGGATGCCACTGCTGACCAGCAACGACGCGCCGCTCAATCCCTATCGGGTCATCTGGGATTTGATGCACACCGTCGATCGTGACAATTGCATCATCACCCATGACGCGGGCAGCCCGCGCGATCAGATTTCGCCGTTCTGGGTTTCCACCACACCGCTGTCCTATATCGGCTGGGGTAAAACGACGCAGCTCGGCTACGGCCTCGGCCTGGCCATGGGCGCAAAGCTCGCCCGGCCAGACCAGCTGTGCATCAACCTTTGGGGCGACGCGGCCATCGGCTTCACCGGCATGGATTTCGAAACCGCGGTACGCGAGCGCATTCCGATACTCTCGATCCTGCTCAATAACTATTCGATGGCGATCGAGCTCAAGGTGATGCCGATATCCACCGAGAAGTACCGCTCGACCGACATCTCCGGCAACTACGCTGACATGGCGAAGGCCTTTGGCGGTTATGGCGAGCGCGTGACGCAGCCGGGGGAGATCAAGGCGGCGATCCAGCGCGGCATTGCCGCGACGCAGCAAGGCCAGCCGGCGCTTCTGGAATTCATCACCAGCAAAGAAACGCGCGTGTCCAAGCTTTGAGCACGCAATGAAGTAGGTCAGTGCAGGAGAATAGCGATGGATATTGCAGCAACAGCGGCGACCGGGCATGCCGGGGGTTCAGCGCTTTTGGATTTCGACGCCGTCGTGATCGGCGCTGGCGTTACCGGGCTCTATCAGCTCTACAAGTTGCGCGAACTGGGTCTGCGGGTGCGCACATTGGAGGCCGCCAGCGGCGTCGGTGGCACCTGGTATTGGAATCGCTACCCAGGCGCCCGCTTTGATTCCGAAAGCTGGACCTATGGCTATGCGTTCTCCCCGGCATTGCTCGACGAGTGGGATTGGAACGAACACTTTTCTTCTCAACCCGAGAACGAGCGCTATCTGAACTATGTCGCCGACAAGTTCGATCTGCGCCGGGACATACAATTCAACACCCGTGTCGCCGCGGCTCACTTTCGTGAGGACACGCGAAGCTGGGAGATCGCGCTGGAGGATGGCAGCCGCTATACGACGCGGTTTCTGATCACCGCCATCGGCATCCTGTCAGCGCCGACCCTGCCGAACATACCCGGTGTATCCTCGTTCAAAGGCCAGGCCTGCCACACCCACAACTGGCCCAAGGCAGGCGTTGATTTTGCCGGCAAGCGCGTCGGCATCATCGGCACCGGTGCCACCGCTGTGCAGGCCATCCAGGAGATCGCCAAGACCGCCGCTCAACTGACCATTTTCCAGCGCAACCCGAACTGGTGCGCACCGCTGCACAACGGCAAGATTTCCAAACAGGAGATGCGCGACATCCGTGCCCGCTATCCCGAAATCCTGGCGCGCTGCCGCGAGACACCGGGCTGCTACATCCATGCCACGGACCCGCGCGCGACACAGGAAGCGACGCCCGAGGAACGCGCCGCTTTCTGGGAAAAGCGCTATGCCGAGCCAGGATTCGGTTTCTGGCAGGGCAACTTTCGCGACATGCTGACCGACCACGCCGCCAACGCGCCGGCCAGCGCGTTTATCGCGAACAAAATTCGTAGCCGCGTGCATGACCCGGTAGTCGCCGAAAAGCTGATCCCCAAGAACCATGGCGTTGGCATGCGCCGGATGCCGCTAGAGACCGGCTACTATGAAGTCTTCAATCAGCCCAACGTCGAACTGGTCGATATCAACGAGACGCCGATTACGCAGGTGACGGCGGGCGGCATTCAAACCAGCCGCCAGGAATACGCCTTCGACATCATTATCTATGCGACCGGGTTCGACGCCATCACGGGGGCTTTCGACCGTATCGATATCCGGGGCGTCGATGACGTGCGCCTGAAAGATGTCTGGGCAAACGGGCCACAAACCTATCTGGGCGTGTTCGTCGAAGGCTTCCCCAACATGCTAATGGCGATGGGGCCGCATGCCGGGCTCGGCAACTACACACGCTGCGCAGAATACAGCGTCGAATGGGTGAGCGGTGTCATTCAGTACGCGACGCAGCGCGGGCTCACCCGAGTTGCAGCCACTGCCGCCGGTATCAGCGCATGGACCGATTACGTGCTGGCCCTGGGTCAGGGGCAGCTCATGAACGAGATTGGCTCCTGGATGACGGGCGTCAACCGCAATGTCGAGGGCAAGCAAGTCCCCAGGATCATGCGCTACAGCGGTGGCCATCCAGCCTATCGCGAACATTGCGATGCCGTCGCGGCGGCAGGCTACCGCCAGCTCGCACTGGCTTAGCGCGGATTACTGATCAATCTACTAACGAAGGAATACTATGCCGTTTTACCAGAAAGGCGATGTTCGCATCCGTTATGAAGAAGCAGGGAGCGGCTTTCCGCTGCTCCTGGTCCCTGGCGGCGGCCTGAATTCGCGCATCAGCAATTGGCGCACGGCGGCGTTCAACTCGATGGAGATATTCAAAGACGAGTTTCGCTGCATCACCATGGATCAGCGCAACGCTAACGGCGGCGAGTCCACCGGCCCTATTCCTAACGCCAACCCGTGGGACGCATTTGCCGACGACCAGTTAGGCTTGATGGACCATCTTGGCGTCAAGCAATTTCTGTTCATGGGTAACTGCATCGGTGGTTGTTTCGCGATGAAACTGATGCAGCGGGCACCTGAACGCGTGGTGGCGGGTGTGCTGGTCCAGACCGTCGGCCATCATCCGCAGCACCCGGATTACATGTTCAATTCAGGGCGCGATGTGTGGGCGCCGGAACTGCTCCCGCAGCGGCCCGATCTGAACTTGGCGCAGGTCGAGCCTTATCTCCATAACCTCTACCACACGTACCCCGAGTTCGTGTACAGCGTGACCAAGGATTTCGCGCGATCCTGCCCAACACCCATTCTGGTCCTGCCCGATGAAACGCCTGCCCACCCGCTGGTGTGTTCCATCGAAGTCGCCTCACTCTGCCCGAACGCTGAGATCACGGTGTTCCCGTGGCGCGATCCGCCAGAGCTGAAAGCCAGGACCATCGAGAGAGTTGGACGGTTCCTGCGGGGACATCGACCCGCAGGCTAGCCGTTGAGCGCGGTGTCGGCGGGCAGCTACCCTTCGGTACCTATCAGGTGCGAGGCCAGCTTCGTCATGCCTTTTTCCTCGTCCTTGTCGATATTGCTGCGGACCTTCTTCTATATCAATCGCATGCAAGAATGCCACGCTCGACCAGCAATCGTTCCACGCGCTCGACCGACGCCTCGATCCCGAGCTTCACCGTATCCAGCACGAGCTCCGGGTCGCGCGGCGCCTCGTAGGGCGCGGAGACGCCGGTGTAGTCCTTGAGCTTACCCGCCTTCGCCATCTGATAATGGCCCTTCGGGTCGCGTTGCTGGCAGATATCCGCCGGGCAGCAGCAGTAAATTTCCAGAAAATCCCCGTGCACTAACAAGCCGCGTGCGCGCGCGCGGTCGTGACGCAATGGCGAGACGAACGCCGCGAGGACGATGGTGCCCGACTCGACGAACAGTTTGACGACCTCGCCGATGCGGCGGATATGCTCCCCACGATCCTTCGCGGAGAAACCCAGATCACTGCTCAGCCCGTGGCGCACGTTGTCGCCGTCGAGCACGAGCGTGCGGCACGAGCGCGCGTGCAGCCGCTCATCGAGCGCGTGCGCGATCGTGGACTTGCCGCTGCTCGGCAAGCCGGTAAACCACAGCGCGACACCGCGGTGCCCGTTCAATTTTTCGCGCCGCTCGCGTGTCACCGTGGCGTGATGCCACACCACGTTCGGGCTTTTGCGTGAAATGTTGGTGGGGTCTGACATGAAACCATACGCCTAGTCGAGAGGGTCTATCGTCCGCTGCAGCTCAACGTTCCCCGAACGACTCCGCCAGCGTCTTGCGCAGTGGCTTGAGCAGGTAGTCCATCAGCGTCCGATCGCCGGTCTGGATATCCACCTGCGCGGTCATGCCGGGGAGTATGGCGAGCGTCTTGCCGGTTGAAGTAGTCACGGGGTGGGCCGTGGGCGTGACATGCACCCGGTAGTAAATCTCCTTGCCGCGGGCGCTGTCTTCTTTCAGGGTATCCGCACTCACATAGTCCACCTTGCCCGGAACGCTGCCAAAGAGGGTGTAGTCAAACGGATCAAAGCGGATATTCGCCGTCAGCCCAGGCTTGACCCTCGCGATATCGGCGGGGCTGACCTTGGCCTCGATAATCAGGCGGTCATCGACCGGCACGATCTGCATGATCTCCTCGCCCGCGCGCAATACCCCGCCCACCGTAGTGACGCGGACATTCTTGACGATGCCGGCCACATGGGAAGTGAACACGGCATCCTGCCGCTCCTTGTCGCGCCGGGTCAGCACCTGCTCGCTCTGCGCGATCTCATCCTCGACCTTGGTCAGCTCCAGGCGCGCGTCCTCGAAGAACTTGTTCCTGCGATTGATCAGGCGCGCCTCGGCATCATTCGCGGCCTGCTGGGCATTGAGCAATTCGGTGCCGCTTACGTCGCCGGATTTCAGCAGCTCCTCGACCAGCGACAGTTTCTTGCGCGCCAGATCCAGAGCCACCTGCAGCGTGCGTAGCTCCTCCTGCAGCCCCGTTTTGCGCTGCTGGAACAAAGCGCGCTCGATCTCGATCTGTTCGTGGACGCCTGCACGCTGCAGCTTCCTAAAATCAGGCTCGGCACCCGCCACCTCCGCGCGCAGGCGGATGGCCTTGGCGCCGAGTGCAAACAGGCGCGCCTGGACCTCGCCCACCGCGGCACCGATGCGCGTGAGATCCAGCCGTGCCAGCACCTGCCCGGGCTTGACCCGGTCACCTTCGCGCACGCGCAGCTCGGACAACACCCCGCCATCCACGGCCTGGATCACCTGCACCCGGCTGCTCGCAATCACTTCGCCGCTGGCGCGCGCCACCTCGTCGATGCGGAACACCATGGCCCAGGCGATGAAACCCGCCAGGCCCAGCAGCAACACGCCTATCCACAGCCCATGACGGCCACGGTGGTAGTTTTCCAGCCGCGCAAGCTTTGCACGCTCGGTGGCACCCTCATCGTGGCTGCCGTCGTTAAACCACATGCACGCCTCCTTTGTTTTCAGGGTAGCGCTGGGCGGGCGCTGCCTGAGTTCTAGCCATCAGTTGCGGCATCACCGCCTCCGGTTTTCCATCGCGCACGATTTCGCCCTCGCGCATGACGATCACGCGAGTCGCCAGCTTCAACGCCTGCAGCGGCCGGTGCGTGGCGACGATCAGGATGTCCTCGGGCTGGAGATTAGCCGCCAGCACCTCCCACACCCGCGCCTCGCTCTCGGCGTCCAATGAAGCCGTCGGCTCGTCGAGCAGCCAGATCCGCGGCTGGTTGATGAGCACCCGCGCCAGCCCCACCAGTTGCCGCTGTCCACCGGACAGCCCCTCACCACCCTCACTGATGGGCCGATCCATGCCCAACGGGTTGTCGGCGGCGATAGCGTCTACGCCCAGCTCGCGCGTGATCTTGAGCAGGCGTGAATCCCCGGCCGTGCCCGACAGCGCCAGGTTGGCGCGCAGCGTGCCCTTGAACAGATGCACCGACTGCGGCAAATAGCCCACCTGGCTGGCAACCACCTGCGGGTCGATCTCCCACAGATCAGCATCCCCCAGCCGCACGCGGCCGCTGTGGGGCCGGTATAGCCCTGCCAGTATCTTGAGCAGTGTCGATTTGCCACAACCCACCGCACCGACCAGCAACACCCGCTCGCCAGCACTTAGCTCGAGCTTGGCGACATTGAGCTGCTGCACCGGCGACTGCGGATAGGCGAAGCCCGCCTTGTCGAGGGCGATGGCAGTGGGCGCCTCCTCCGGCAGCAGCAGGTGTTGCTCCTCACGCCGCTCCAGCGGCAGGTTCAGCACTTGATTCACCATTTGCAGCGATTGCCGCACCTGCTGCCATTGGGTCAGGTGTTGCACGCCTTGGGCGATAGGTCCGATGATGCGCCCGCCCAGAATGCTGCAAGCGATAAGGCCGCCCATGGTGAGCAAACCCGCTTCGATCTGCCAGACTCCCACCACTATGGCGGCGACATAGGCCAGATTGGACAGCGTGCCCGTGGTCACCGTCGAGAAATTGCTGATGGCCTTTTGCTGGATGTTGTAGCCATCGATGCTGGCGGTGATCGCCTGCCACTCTTGCGAGAAGCGCCAAGCCGCGTGATTGGCGCGGATCGACTCGGCGCCGCGGATCGCATCCACCAGCACACCCTGGCGTTCATTGCTGCGCAAAAGCTGCTGGCGCAGCAGCTCGCGCAGGCGCAGTTGCGTGACATAGCCCAGCAGCACGGCCACCGGCAGCAACAAGGCATACACCCAGGCGACCTTGCCACCGATGACGGCGATGAAGGCGATGAACATCAATGCGAACGGCAGATCGAGCAGACCGAACACGATTCCCGCGGTGAAGAACTGGCGCACCCCGTCCAGGCCGCTGACCTGGGCGGCTAGCGTGCCCAGGCTGTGCGGCTGGACATCCAGACGCAAATGCAGCAGGTGGTCGAACACCTGTTGCGACACCCGCTTGTCCACCGCAATGGCCAGGCTGTCGACGATGCGCGCGCGCAGGGTCTTGAGGATCCAGTCAAAGGTGAGTACCAGCATCATCCCGACTACCAATGTCGTCAGGGTGGCATAGGCCAGCGTTGGCACCACCCGGTCATACACCTGCATCGCAAACAGCGAGATCGAGACCGCCAGCAGATTGATCATCAAGGTGGCGGCCAGCACCCTGTGCAGCCAGCCCGGCTCGCTAAACAGCGCACGCCACACCAGTTGCGCCGCGCGGTTGTCGCGCAGGCTGAAGTGCGAGGGCTGCGCTCGCGCGCGCGGCGCGCGCAGCCACAGCACCAGGGCATCCTGTAGCGCCTCCGTATCGATGACCCGCGCTTCCCCCGATGCCGCGGTAAGCATCACCTGATGCAGCCCTTCGGTCTTCAACGCTGCGGGTGGTAGGCGCTCGGCGAGGAACCACTCCCCGTCATGCCACGCCAGCACCGGCAGCCGGCGCGGATCCAGCCTGCGCCAGCCCAGTTGCACGGGCTGCACGCCCTTCAGATGGGCTAGCGTCAAAATGCTGCGCGCCTGGTCTACCGGCTGCACGGCACCAGCGTTTGCCGCCTGGGCGCAAGCCCCTTGCAACACTGACAACTCGACCGGTAGGCCCATACCCACGAGCAAGCCGTGCAGCAACGCGGCAGGGATGGGGGCGGTGACAGCAGACGCGGAACTCATCGTGGCTCTGCCAAGCGATCCAGCGCGCCGGTGAGGGCAGCGAGCTTGAGCGTGACTGTCATCCAGTCCTGTTCGGACTGGGCGTGTTGCTGGCGTTCATCGGCCAACTCGCGCTGCATGTTCAGCACATCGAGCCAGGACTTCTGCCCCGCTTCATACTGGCGCTGATAGGAGGCGAGAATTTCGGTCAGCTCCGCGACGGAATGTTTGCGCGACTCCAGCAGCGCGGTTTGCACTTGCCGTTGTGACCACAGGCTACTCACGCTGCGCTTTACCTCGGAGCGGGCCGCAGCCAGCGTGTCCATCGCGGCCTGCTTGCGCGCCTCGGCAGCTTGGTTGCGGCCGCTAGCAGCCAGACCCATGCCATCGATAGCCCCCTCCAGGACGATGCCGATGCGGCCTTCGTTGCTAAAGCCTAGCGGCTGGTTGAAAGGCTTGTCCGCTTGCAGATAGAGCGTAGGCATGGGCGCGCTGCGCTCGCGCGCCGCATCCGCCTGCGCCAACGCCAGCTCTTGAGTCTTCACGCGGATGTCCGCGCTTTGTGTCTCGGCCAGGACCTCGATTTCCGCGAGCCGTGGCAACCGGGTGACCCACTCAGGCGGCGGCTCCCCGGCGGCCACCGGGGTTTGCGTCAGGTTGAGCAAGTCCGTGCGGGCGATCTCCAGTTCGCCCACCAGACGTTCTTGCAGGGCGCGCGCTTGCGTCAGGCGCGCCAGCGCCAGGCGCACATCAGCCTGCGCGGCCAGTTGTCCCTGTTCGCGGCGCTGAATCTGGCGGTACATCCGATCCAGGCCGGCCAGGTTCTCGGCGGCAATGCGCAGGCGCTGCGTCACGCCCAGCACCCGCGCATAGGCAACGCTAGTCTCATCCATCATCTGCCGCCGCAGGCGCAGCAGGTTGGCCTCTTCCAGGCTACGGCCCGCATCCGCGTAGTCGATGTTGCTGTCGATACGGCCGAAGGCCCACAGCGGTTGGCGCAGGCGCACATTGGCGGGCTGGCTATCGTTGTTTTGCGCGGCAAGCTGGCCGCTCAGGCTGGGGTAGCGTTGGGCCTTGGCGCTGTCAACCAGATGCGCCTTGGCGGCCACCTCGGCGCGCTTGGCGCTGACCGACGGGTGCTGGCTCAGCGCAGCCTGCAGTGCTGCGCCCAGACCGGAGGCCGCCTGAGCCGGCATGGCCAGCAGCAGGCAGACCGCCCAGAGGATGGAGTCAATAGACCCTACCGATTTCATGCCACGGCCTCCGCCGTTTCGACCCTGTCCGCCAGCAGGGCATCTTCATCTGGCGCACGCCGCTTTTCCAGGGCGGCGGCCTTGTCCGCTTGGCCCGCCAGGATGTAAGCCTGGACCAAGTCCTTGCGCCATTCCGGTTTCCAGGGGCATTTCGCCAAGCCACGTTCCATCAGGGCGATGCCCTCGTCGAGGTGACCCTTGCGCACATAGATCAGTCCCACCATCGAGTTCGCCGCCGCGTGTTCGGGCAGGTGATGCAGCAGTTTTTTGAATGCGGTTTCCGCGGCATCGAGCTGGTCGTCCTTGTAGAGACCTACGCCGTCGGTGAGGAGCGCCGGCGTGGGCAGCGTCACCATGTCTTCGATCGGCGCCGACGTGATCTTCGCGTTGGTGCCGGCCAACAACGGGGCCAGGTGTTTTTGATGGCGGTGCCACCGCGCCTGGCTGGTCTTGTAGATGGGCTGACGCACCTGCCACACGGATGCCGTCTTCACCGGGCGCTCGAGTGCGTTGAAATTGAGCACCTGCGGCTCCCAGCCCACGCCGATGTAGTCGAGCATCTTGCGGGCCATAGCTTCAGTGTTTTCCACCACATCTTCGTAGCTGATCTCCAGAATCTCGCCGGGAAACAGTTGCTGCCAATGGTGCATCAACAAGTTGTGGTCGGCCAGTTGTTCGCCGATCCAGTTCAGGTCATAGGCAAAGCCCATGCCGCCGTGCTTGGCCTGATAGTCGGTGAAATAGTTCGACAACGCAATGTCGCGCGGGTCACGCCGCACCGAGATGATCCGCGCCTTGGGGAACAAGAATTTGATGAGGCCGATGTTCTCGAAGTTGTGCGGCAGCTTGTCCACCACATGTTTCGCGCTGCGCTTGTCCTGCGCCGCCAGCGCTTTCAATTCGTCAAGGATGCCGCGGGCGATGCCGGCCGTGGCGTAGGGGTTAAGGTCGTCAATGCAGTCTGGATAGCTGCGGCCAGAGCCCACATGGCGCTCCCAGCGGTTCAGCCCCTGGATGCGCTGCGGGATCACGCCCAGCTCCCCCGCGCCAAAGATCTCGCTGTGGCCAGCGATGATTTGCTCCACCAGCGTGGTGCCTGAGCGCGGCATGCCCAGCACGAATACCGGCAGCGCTTCGTCGGCGCCGCGATAGCCGCAATCGGCGCGGTGTTCAAAGAGCGCCTTACCGAATGCGTGGCGAATACGCGCGCAGGACTGGCGGTGGGCCTTGGGCTCGTAGCGCAGGAACTTGCGGCTGGCGGCGTTGGCTGCCTCGGCCATCTCAAAGGCCTTGTCATCGGCCTTGCGCTTGTCCCAGGCAGCGGCGAGCTGGAACAGGAGGCTTGTGCGCACCGATCCCTCGAGGCTGGGCTGACGGGCGAGTTTTTCCATACGGGCGAGGGTTGCATCGTCCTCGGGAAACTGGCGCGCGTTGATGAGCGAGGCGTAGCCCTTGGCCGGATCGATTGCCTTGATGCGCTCGAACAGTTCCACCGCCTCGTCCAGGCGGCCGCGCTGCATCTGTTGCTGCCCCAGCCCTTGCAAGGCGGCGACCGAATACGGCGCCTCGGCCAGCACCTCCCGGAACAAAGCCTCGGCAGCATCGAAATGTTGTTCCTGGCTTTCGACCTGGGCCAGCGCCAGTTTGGCGCGTAAGCGCAGGCTGCGAATGCGCGCTTCAGGTAGAGCGTCGCTCGCGATCAGCGCAGCAGCCAGCGTCATCGCCTGCTCCGCCGCCATGCGTGCCTGGGCATCCAGGCTGTGCAGGCAGGCACCTGACAGGCGCGCCCACAGCTCGACCACGGGTTGCTCCTGTTTCTCGGCCACCCGGATCGCGCGGCGCAGGATCTGGATCGCCTGCATAGTTCGCCCTTGGATCTGCGCCAGTTCGGCCCGCTGCGAGATCAGCTCAAGGTTGTCGGGGTACTGCTCCAGGGCGTTGCGCAGCGCATCCTCGGCCGCGCCATGCTGGTCGTGGCCTGCCAACAGGGTGGCATAGCCCAGCACCAGCTCGGCCCAATCCGCTTCGTTCAGCGTTTCGCGACGCTCGGTGAGCCAGGCCTCGGCGCATCCGATCTCATCCACGGCTATCCATTGCTCCAATTGCAGCAGGCGCAATTGCGTGGTGAAGATTAGTTGCGCCGGTTCCGGCAGATCGGCCTGCTGCGCCTGCAGTTGGGCGCTGGCCGCGTCGATTGCAGTTTGTGCAGCCGCCCCATCGCCCGCTTCCAGGTGCAGGCGCGCCAGGGCGCTCCACACCGGTAGGCGGTGCGGAGAGAGCGCGATGGCGCGCTGGTAGAGATCGCGCGCCGCATCGGCCTTGCCGGCCTGCATACGGCAGAAGGCCAGGCGCGCCAAGGCCAGGGCGTGTTTTGGGTTTTCCGCCAGCACTGCCTCCAGCGCCACGGCAGCCCGGGGCAGACGCCCGGTGAGGATATGCGCGGCGGCCAGATCGACCCGGGCATCCGAATCAAATTCCGTCGCGGTGAGGCAGGCAGTCAAGCGCGCCAGGGCATCCTCGGCGGCCTGACGCTCGCCTAGGTGGGCGCAGGCCAGCGCCAGCAGCGGCAGCGCCGCCGGGTCACAGATTTCAGCCCAGTAACCCTGGGCATTGACCTTCAACAACTCGAATTGCTGCTGGTCAACCAGTTGGCGCAGTATGTTCAGGTAAGGCAATGCCATGTCGTCAGTTCATGCTCTCCAGTGCGCACCCGCGATCAGGAACGCTCAACCTTCTCTTGCAACCACACCTTAATAAGCAATTGATACGGCAGGTCGCGCACGTTCGCCGCCGACTTGATCGCGTCGAGCAGGTGCTGCGGCAGACGTAGCGAGATCGTCTTGGCCGAATGTTTCAGGTTCAGCAGCACACCGCGCTGGTCCTTGGTCCAGTCGAGATAGTCAGTCGAGTCGCTGCCCTTGTCTTCCCAAAACGCGCGTTCCTTTGCCTCGTTCCTAAACTTGGGCAGTGACTTAGTTGGCTTGACCATAGAAACTCCTTTCTTTGCGGTGCATGTCCCGCGCCGAGATCACGCGAAGCTGCGTGCCGTCCTCGCGCAGCGTGAAACTGATGTGCAACGTGCGCCCCCGGTGTGTTTTCCCGAGTGCGTGGAACCGTCGCTCTAGGCCACTGTGCTGCGCATCCTCCAGCAGCTTTATGAGCAGGCTGGCGCCAACCGGGCACCAGAAACGGCCACGGATGCTCGGGCGTTGGAGTGCAGCGGTCTCTGGCGGAGGTGGGCGCGTGCAGGGGGGATACGCAATCACGGAATCACCCCGAGGCTATCAGGCTAAACCCTGAGTCGTCATAATGTCGTCCGGTAATCGAGCGCTATAAAATGCGCCCACGCCTGCCCCATCCGGGACCGCCGTGCCAACGGACATCGGATCCCACAGTCGCGCCGTCTCTGAAAGATCCGCCGTATAGCGCCCGAACCGCCCCCCCCCACGTTTAGATCCGCCGCAATGTTGCCA
>CAMDRT010000049.1 GCA_945906815.1 Bordetella parapertussis | reverse complement strand
GGTGATAAAAACGGCCCGCGCGCTGATCAATATACCGTGGCAATGCCACGTCAGCGTCGCGCGTGGTTCTCGGGGCTGTGGAGTGCGGCGCTTGACCCGCCGCGTATCCCGGATTTAGCGACTTATACTTCCTAATGAATAATCTCGGTTTAACCTAGAAACGGTAGTTGGACGGGGTGGAGCGTGCGGTTATGGCGGTGCAGGGCAAGGCGCAACGACGAGGAATACTTAATGTATTCCGAGGAGTTGCAACGCAGCCATGCGCCGTCAGAACCGTGCGATCCGCCCCGTAGCGCTCTCACCCAACTGGTGAAAGTCGACACAATGAAAAAGTATCTATTCATCAAGAGTTTGAACAAGCGCCAAGCGGTCAACTGCCGTTTCTAGGTTTTAGTGGGTTGCGGCTTCCCACATGGGATCCCGGAAGTTGTCAGCTAGTCAAGTCTACACTACGACCCTGAGCCGGGTCACGCTATGTGGCCAGTGCGAACCCGCTCAATGCCGCCATCTCATCGGCGGTGCCGAAGCGGTGGTGGGCATCGCGCGTCACCGCTGCCATCGCGCAGCCCGCGTCGTGAGTGAAAAACAGCCGCACGCCGCACGCAAGCTTGTCGTTCAGGAAGGTAGTTTTCTCGTCGATCAGTAATTCGGGATAACGGTCGTAGCCCATGGTAATAGGCACATGCACCCACGGCCGGCCCGGAATCAGATCGGCGCAAAACGTGACCCCATTCATGCCGCCCACGGTTGCTAGCAGCAACCCCGGCGTATGTCCATGGCTGTATTCAAAGCGCACATGTTCCCCTAATGTTGGCGAGTGCTCACCATCAACAATTTCCAGCCGTCCGCTGGCTTCCAGCAGCGCCGGCAATTCGGGAATGAATGACGCGCGGTCGCGTGCATGCGGCGCTAGGGCACGCCTCCAGCATTCGCGACCCACAATAAACTTCGCATTTGAAAACAATAACTTAGGTGAAACTCCCGCTTGCCACGGCGCGAGCAGACCGCCCGCATGGTCAAAGTGCAAATGCGACAACACCACCGCGTCGATATCTTCGTGGGTAAACCCGGCCTGCGCGAGTGAGGCGAGCAACACATGTTCGCTCTCAACCACGCCGTAACGTTCCCTTAACCTGGGTTCGAAAAATGCGCCAATGCCGGTTTCAAACAACACGCGTTTGTCGCCGCTGTCGCCGAGGCCAGTGGCAAGCAACGCACGGCAGGCCATCGGCACGCGATTCTCGGCGTCGGGTTTGAGCCAGCGCGACCACAGTGCGCGCGGCGCGTTGCCGAACATGGCGCCGCCATCAAGGCTTTGCGAATTACCGAGGATCGACCACAGCTGGATCATAACGCCACCCTCGCGCC
The DNA here is from genome assembly GCA_945906815.1 of Bordetella parapertussis. Classification (GTDB taxonomy): domain Bacteria; phylum Pseudomonadota; class Gammaproteobacteria; order Burkholderiales; family SG8-41; genus UBA5216. The sequence goes on along the minus strand of CAMDRT010000049.1, from coordinate 30,652 downwards.
GGCGGCGCACAGGAATCTATTGTTCATGGACTGCGGCATAATCACGGCATTGTAACCGGAGCACAGCATGGATCGAAGCCGCTTTCTGAATGCGCTGATGCGCCGTTGACCTGATGCGGGCTGCGCAAATTTCAGTGGTGCTGGCGCTGGCGGCGCTGATGGGTTGCGCCACACCCGGCGCGCTTGCGCCCTATACCGTCAGCGGCGACGGCATCAGCGCCCCGCTGACCCCAGCGACCGCCGCCGCGCCGGATAGCGCGCGCGGACGCGCGCTGCTCATTAGCCGCGAAAGCAACTGCATCCTGTGTCATGCGGTGCCGGAAACCGGCGAACGTTTTTTTGGCAATCTGGGGCCACCGCTGTCGGGCGTGGGCACGCGGCTCAGCGCCGCGCAAATGCGGCTGCGCCTGGTTGACCCTTTGTTTTTCAACCGGGAATCGATCATGCCGGCGTATTACCGCGTTGACGGATTGCACCGTGTCGCAGAAACCTATCGTGGAATGCCGGTGCTAAACGCGGTGCAAATCGAAGATGTGATAGCCTATTTGTTGACACTCAAATGAAACCGCAACCCGACAGCAACGACCGACGCTGCAACACCGCCGACCGACGCGATATTTACACCGACCGACGCGACACGGACGCCGGCCGACGCCGCGTGTTGAAAAGCATTGTAGGCGCCGCGCTGCTGCCGTCGCCGGCGTTCGCGCAACTACCCACCGCGGTGCGCCCGCCGTTGGACGAATTGGTGCCGCTACTGAAAACCCTCACTGGCGGTGCGCCGGTGCGTGAGAGCCGCGTCAGGTTGGAGATTCCGCACCTGGCGGAAAATGGTCACCTGGTGCCGCTGACGGTGTCGGTGGATAGCCCGATGACACCAGCCGATCATGTGCGCACACTGTACTTGCTGGCTGAAAAAAATCCGCGCCCGCTAATCGCCAAAATCGGCATGGCGCCCGGCACGGGGCGTGCGGCGCTGACCACACGCATACGCCTGTCGGGTGCGCAGTACGTGGTGGCGCTGGCGCACATGTCGGATGGTTCGTTCTGGGCGGCGTCGGCGGATGTGATCGTGACCGAAACCGCGTGTCTGGATGCCTCGGATATCACCTGAATGCAACGCACGCAAATCGAACGCCGTCTGAAATGAGCCTCGCCAAAATCCTCGTGCCGCCGCAAGCCAAACGCGGCGAAATGCTGGAAATACGCATCGCGATTCAGCATCCGATGGAAACCGGCTTTCGCATGGATAACAACGGCAAAGTCATTCCCAAGAATACCGTCAATGATTTGCTGTGCCGCTACAACGGTGTCGTAGTGTTTCGCGCGGAATTGGGTTCGGGCATCGCAGCCAATCCCTATTTGCAGTTTTACCTGGTGGCGCAGGACAGCGGCAAGGTCGAGTTTTCGTGGGTGGACGATCGCGGCGAGACGGGTTTCGCCAGCGCGGTGATTATTGTTACTGCGTGAACGAGTGAAAAGCGCTAGCCGCGCGCAGCGGTGGGTTTACCCGTTCACTCGTTCACCCGTTCACCCGTTCACCTTCTTACTGCTGCTCTATGCCATGGCATTCAGCGCCGCGGGCGCACAAGACTCCACACGCCCCTCGCCCCTTAAATCCGGCCTGGAGTACGCCGGTGCCGAAGTGCGCGCGCTGCATCGCGACGAGTTTTCCAGCCCGGCAATGTTGTGGGCGGCGCGGGGCGAAAACCTTTGGCATGAGCCGGCGGGTGCCAGCAACCAATCGTGCGCGAGCTGTCATCAGGACGCGCGCATCAGCATGAAGGGCGTGTCGGCGCACTATCCCAAGTATGTGAAGGCCGAGTCTGGCACGGCGCAGCTCACCAACATGGAAGGGCGCATCAATCAGTGCCGCGTGCAAAACCAGCGTGCCGCACCGCTGCGTTATGAAACCGACGAACTGCTGGCGCTGACGGCCTATGTCGGCATGCAGTCGCGCGGCCTGCCGCTGCGTGTGGCGTTAGACACCCAAAACCAGCTCAACTTCGAGCGCGGCAAGGCTATTTTTTACACCCGCATGGGCCAGATGAACCTCGCCTGCACCCATTGCCATGATCGCAATGCCGGCGGCAAACTCCTGAACGACACCATCAGTCAGGGCCACGGCAACCCTTATCCGGCGTACCGGCTGGAATGGCAGACCGTCGGCTCACTGCACCGCCGCTTGCGCGCGTGTTTTTTTGGCGTGCGCGCCGAGCGGCCACCGGCGGGATCGCAGGATTTGCTCGACCTGGAGTTGTTTTTGGCGTGGCGCGCGCAGGGCCTGCACGTGGAGACACCCGGAGTGCGCAGGTAAAGGCGGAATGACGGTCACGCGATGACAATCCGGCCCGGCGGCAGCGCAATGGCAGGAGGCGCCTACCTGTTTGTGACCGGAGACAAGCGCGTGCTTGAGTGGGGCAAGTCCAGTTTGATGGGTTTAGTCTCGCCGAATTTCCTGGGTTTGCTCAGGACGTGGATTGGGGCAGTTGCGACAGGCGTGCGAGCGCTTCTCGCAGAAGAACAGCATCTGCCTGGTCTTTGGGTCGTTCGCTTTGTTGCTTGGTGTCGAGCAGTCCCTGTAGATCGAGAACCGGGATAGCCTCACCGTCAATCACCAACTGTTCTGCGTGTTGTTCCAGGATTGCAAAGGACACCCCGGCCACACTCGGCATGATGTCCACCGTGAATTCATCATTGATGCGGATGGCGTGAAGCAGATCACCGGCGAATGGATCGGACTCGCTCGCCAGCTCTGCCGCGACACCATCGGGCAATTCGGCGAGCGCCGCGACCCAGCGCCGGTTGTTGTCGGGGTCTGCCGCAACGGCGATGTCAATGTCGGTTGTCATACGAACGAGGCCGTGCGCGGCCAGCGCATAGCCGCCTACGAGAACATAACGCGCGCCGTGGTGATTGAGTCTGCGAGCGAGTGCTTGTACATCTTCCCACTGCGCGGGACGCGTAAAGCGTGACTCGCTCATGGCTGGGGTGCCGCCGTGATGGCATCGGTCTGCCAGCGCTCCCAATCGGTGCTCGCTTGGTGCAGGCTGGTGTAGCGAAAGACGCCCTTGGGCACACGTGTTTGCGCGGGTGCCATGCGCGCTACCCAAGCCCGCTCATCAGCGCTAGGCGCGCGAAGTGCGCCCAGCAAAGGTACTTGCCGCTGGCCGATGACTTTAGAAAATTCGCTCACTAGTTCTCCTTGCCATGCGCCGACCGTGCGCGGTTGACGCGGTCGGCGCGGCATTGCCTGTGATGATTATCCCCCAACGCCCCGCCTGCTATCCATACGGTAATGGTGTGCGGATCGAACCACGCTCGCGGTGGCTTTTGCCTATTCATGACAAGGGAGCAAGCTGCGCCCGGCCCAATCATTGTTCGACAGTTAGCATGGCGCGGATACACTCTTCCAGCACTTGATCATGCACGAGGTCCCCTCGCGTCTGGATGACCTTGATTCTATCTATGGCATCAAGGATGTGCCGTGCATAGGGTTGCCATGATTTGTTCATAGATCCACGGATTCCCTGAGAACCTGATCTCGGATATGCCGGTTCAATTCATATTCGGGCACTAACTCTACGTGGCGCTGAAGCAACCTCTGCAGGCGTTCGGTGAGCGGGAGTCGTTGGGCAAACAGATCGTAACCCCGCGGCAAATCCACCAGAAAATCAATATCGCTGTCAGGCCGCTCCTCTCCTCTGGCGACCGATCCGAATACGCGAATACGCTGTGCGCCATACTGGTTGCCCAGGGCGAAAATGGCGTTTCTCTTTACACGTAATTCGTCCAGTAACATGTGAACCAGCTTTCGTCCTTTTAGGCCGGTACCGCTGGATTCCACGGCACACTGCGTATGGTATCACCACGTCAATCGCATCGCCCGCCGTCCTCCGGACGCCAAGGATTGGAGAAAGTTCTAACGAGGAAGTCGACCAGGGTGGTCTGCTCGCTCGGGCTGTTGGACGCTCTTAGAGCGGAATTTTCCTCGACTACCCAGTCACCCTCTTTAACCCACTGGCTGCGTGGGGGAACTCGCCCTTACCACGCCGTCGGCGAGCAGCTTGTCGATTTCCGCCGTGTTCAGACCGGCTTCGCGCAGCACCTCGACCGTGTGCTCGCCGATATGCGGCGTCGGGCGGCGATTCATTGCTGGTGACGCCGAGAAATGTAGCGGCGTCCTCATCGCGCGTACTTTGCCTTCGCTCGGATGTTCTTCGATCTGGAAGAAATCCACGTCATCTAGGTGCGGGTCGGCGAGGAGGCTGTCGATGGTGTGCACCGGTGCGGCGGGAATGTCGGCCTGCGTGAGCAGGGTTAACCATTCGGCGCTGGTGCGGGCCGCCAGCGCCGTTTCCATCACGTCGTAGACGTCTTTGGAATGGGCGGCGCGCTGCGCGCGTAGGGCAAAGCGCGGGTCCGCTTTCAGTTCGGGCTTGCCGATCAGATCACAGAAGGTGAAAAACATCTTGTCGCCACCGGCCATCACACAGATGTAACCGTCGCGGGTTTTGTAGGGCCGCCGGTCGAACATGCGATTTCTGTTTTTGGTTTTGGTGGGCGGCACAAAATAGTTGTCCCACAGGTGTTCGGACAGCACCATTTCAGCCATCATTTCGAACATCGGGACTTCGACTTGCTGCCCCTGCCCGGTGCGCGCACGATGCAGCAGCGCGGCCAGTGTGGCATTGGCAAGATAGACGCCACACACGCGGTCGGCCATATTGATGGGCACAAACACGGGCTTGCCGGCGCTCGCGCTCAGCAGGGACGGCAGGGCGGTAAGGCCCTGGATGATATCGTCGTAGGCCGGACGCCCCGCATAACGGCCCTTGCTGCCGAATCCGACGGCGTAGCAGTACGCGATGTCGGGCTTGACCTTGCGTACGCCGTCGTAGTCCAGGCCCAGACGCACCATGGCTTGCACACGGGCGTTATGCACGACGGCATCGGCAGTCGCGGCCAAGCGTAGAAAGGCATCGCGGCCTGCTGCTGCCTTCAGATTGATGGCAATGGCGCGCTTGGCGCGATTCAGCACGAGGAAGGTTTGGCCCATACCCGGGTTGCGTTGGGGGCCGGACACGCGGCGCCCCTCGCCCTCCACGGGTTCGATCTTGATCACGTCCGCGCCGAGGTCGCCGAGAATTTTGGTAGCATAGGGCCCGAGCAGCACGCTGGTGAGATCGAGTATGCGCATGCCCGCAAGCGGGCCGGTGGGCGCCATTGGATTGCTCCTTGTCGTTCGCGAGGTAGGTAGGGATTGACGACCGGGAATTTAAAGCGGCGTGCGTTTGGGTGGCGGGACGCCCACCACGGCCATGCGTATCGGTTCGCTGCCATTATTGAGCAGTTGATGCTCTACCACGCCTGGCGGCATATGTATGGTGTCACCGGGCCCCACGGCCTGTTCACTGATTTCGTTGTTTTCGGTCTTCCACTGCATCACCCCGTGCCCGCTGAGTATGAAATAGATTTCTTCAAAATCAGCGAGGTATTCGACTTGGTAACCCTCAGTCTTGTATTGGGTATGCCTATGCCAATGGTGAGGGCTGTAGCCCGGACTCACTTCATCCACGTTGAAAAAAAGCTTCTCCGTGGCAAGGATACGTTTTATCTGCCCGGCTTCTTTACCCTGGCCGCGTATATTCTGTGGTTGAACCTCATCCGCCCTGACGATTTTTAGCTGCGCCATTCCATGCTCCTTCTCCCCTACGTTTTTCTGCAAGTCGACTCTCGCGTAGTAACCCTCCGCGCCGCGCTAAGCTTTTTGTATCTCCAGCTCCATGCCCTGCGCCACCAGCCTGGTGCCGAGCTTCGCGCCGCGCACATTGAGTTCGCCGAGTTCCGCGCCTTCATTGGCCGGGTCGCAGAAGTAGGTTTCGTTCGCCGTGTTGTGGCGCACGAATTTGATCCTGACTTTGGAGATGGCTTTATGCTCCACACTGACCAGCCCGATCATGCCCAGCCAGTCGCCGTGCGCGATGCCGCCGTGACCGGTGTGGAACGAGAAACTGCCCAGACCGTAGAGTATGGTTTTGCCCTGATAAATTTCCGTCGGCAGCGAGTAATGCGGGCCGTGCCCCATCACGATATCCGCGCCGCTGTCGATAGCGGCGTGCGCAATCATGGGCATGTAGTCGAGCACGTCCTTACGCAGGCCCCAGTGGCAGGAGGCGACCAGAATGTCGACTTGCTGGCGCAGCGCGGCGACATCGTCCTTGAACAATTGCAGATGTTTGGCATCAGGCCAGGTCAGAATTTCCGGCGGAATGCCGGGACGATTGGCCGGCGGAATCTCCGGCCGCGTTTTGTGCATCGGCACTTGGTAGGCCGTATGTCCGCGCAGGGTGGCGACACCGGCGGTATGCGCGGTGGCCTCATGGTTAGTGGGCCAGTAGACGGAAGTGCGTTGCAAAAAACCGTAGCGCACGCCATTTTTTTCAAGGATCACCGGCGCATAAGCCGCGGCCCGGTTGGCGCCGGCGCCAGTGTGCCTGACGCCGATTTCATCGAGCCGCGCCACTGAGGCATTGATCGCCGCTTCGCCGTAATTGACGTTGTTGGCGATGCCCACTGCGTCGATGCCTGCGTAGTTGAGCGATTCACCTGCCGCGCTGGGCGCGGCGAAAAAACCTTCGTTGTCCCATACTTGCCCACCTGGCGGCGCGTAGAGGCAGCACTCCATATTGCTGAAGCGCACATCCGCCGCTTTGAATTCGGCTATGGTTTTGCGAAACGGCACGGTCGGATCGGTGACGTTCATCAGGTTGATGTCACCGGTGAGCAGGAGTTGGGCCATGCGGGTTCCTTTGCTGAGGTAAGGCGAGTGATGTCCGATTCTAGTGTAGTGCTTCGCAATTCACGAGACATTCCCTCCCCTTCAAGGGGAGGGCTAGGGTGGGGATGGGGTGGCATTCGCGCGACATTACCCCATCCCCCTCCCAGCCTCCCCCTTGAAGGGGGAGGAGTTTCGCTGGTGCCGTGCCGTTGCATAAGAACCACATAGAGTGAGGCACTACACTAGTCAATAGACTATAGCGGACACAACGTATGTCATTCAATCGTTAGCATTGTGGACACTGGCCGCAACCTTGCAACCCATTAAGCACCAGCATCACGCGCCCGCAGTTTAAGCAATTGCCCGATTTTCTCCGACGCTTTAAGTCCAGTGCCGGTCAGCACCAGCACCGTCGTTTCATGCGGCTTGATCGCGCCGCTGGCCAGCAATTGCGTCAAGCCAGCCCCCGCAGCGGCTGATGTCGGCTCGACATAAAGCCCCTTGCGCGCGAGCACGCCGAGCGCAGCCACAATCTCGTCCTCGCTAACGGCCACAATGCTGCCACCGGAGTGGCGCACCGCACGCAGCGCTTCCACCACACGCGTGGGCCTGGAGGAAGCGATACCCTCGGCGATGGTCGGCGTCACCTCCGTCGCCACCAGATGTTCAACACCGGCCTGCCAGGCGTTGAAGTAGGGTGCGCAATTCGCCGCCTGCACGCCGAAGATACGCGGCATTTTCGCAATCTCGCCGTTGCGCAGCAGTTCGCCAAAGCCGCGTTCGCAGCCGGCGACGTTACTGCCGTAGCCCAGCGGCACGACCACGTTATCCGGCGCTGTGTATCCCAATTGCTCCCACAATTCGTAGGCGAGCGTTTTGGTGCCTTCGGCAAAGAACGGCTGCCAGTTGTGGCTGGCATAAAAAATATCGCGGCTCATGCGCAACGCGGCATCGGCCACGTCCTGACGCGTGCCGCGTATGGTCAGCACATCCGCGCCGCCGGCGGCGATCTGTGCGATCTTGGGATACGACGCGGTCTCGGGCACCAGGATGCGGCAGCGCATGCCCGCCGCGGCGGCATACGACGACAAAGACGCGCCTGCATTGCCGGAAGAGTCTTCCAGCACGTTGTTAATCCCAAGACTCTTAAGGTAACTCACCAACACCGTCATGCCGCGATCCTTGAACGAGCCGGTTGGCATCATGAACTCGAGCTTGAACATCACCTGTGCGCGGTGTGGGCCACCGGGCCACTCGCCGCAGGTGAGCGGTGTCCAGCCCTCGCCCAGAGTCACGGCATGCTTTTCATCAACCCCTATGGCTTTGGCGTAGCGCCATACCGAGTAGCGCGAGGTTTGAATAGCGCTGCGCTTCAATCCCGGTGACGGACTGAGATTGAGATAACCGCCGCTGTCGGAACACCAACGGGCGCGGTCAAGCGGATAGGTGGCGCCAGTGGCGGGGTCTATGTAATGCATGAATAAAAACAAATACTTAAATGCTCACCGCAGAGGCGCAAAGACGCAGAGGTTACGCAGAGAATTGCTTTTCTCTGCGGGGGTTCTCTGCGCCTCTGCGGTGAAGGGGTTAGGCGCAAAAACGTCAAGACCTTCGACACAGATTTCGCAGATGAACGCAGATTAACTGCAAAACCATCTGTGAAAATCTGCGAAATCTGCGTCAATGGTTTTGAAGTTACGGTAATTTCTCCCGGAATACGGCCACGCTTTGCGTGACCTCCTTCCGGGCTACACGTTGTGTGCATAGATTAGCCCCTCCGAGAGAAGGGTCGGGGAGAGCGCAGCGAGGGGGCCGAAGGCGGGATGGCGCCTCTGCGGTGAAGGGGTTAGCGTAAGGATTTCCGGCTCAATTCCAGCACCCGGTTCACATCATCCAGGTTGTTATACGCATGCAGCGAAAACCGCAACATGCCGCGGCGTATCGACAGCTTTACCTGATTATCGCCGAGGTATTGGTAAAGCTGGTTGAAACGCTCATTATCGCTGCCGTAGTGGTTGGCGCTCATATTGCCTATGGTGACGATGCCTGCGAGATGCGCACCGGGTTTGCCGCCCGCCACCGGCACGCCCATGTCGAGGTAGCCTTGGACCAGCGCATGCGACAGGCCTGTCACATGACGCTCTATGCGCTGGGTGCCGATATCCAGCAACTGCTGCATCGAGGCATCCACCGCTGCCGTGGCCGCGAAGTTGTAATTGCCCAGATCGAAGCGCCGCGCGCCGTCGGCCAGACGGAAAGTGTCGTCCCCCATCGCTGCTTCGTGCGCCTCACCCAGGTCCACGCCAAAGCGCGCGAGATACACCGGCTGTAGCCTGTCCGCCCAGGCGCGCCGCAAGTAGAGAAAGCCCATGCCGTAGAGTCCCAGCAATCCCTTCTGGGTGGACACCGACAACGCATCGATATTCGATTGCTGCACATCCGTATGCAGTTTCCCAACCGACTGTGCCGCATCCACCAGAAACAGCACGTCGCGTTCACGGCAGGCTTTGCCCAGCGCGTCGATGTCAGTACGAAAGCCCGGCGCAAAGGTCACGGTGGACACGGTGGCGCAGCGCGTGCGCGCATCCATATGCCTGATCATTTCAGCAATCGGGATGTGGTTGTCGCGCGGCTTGACCCTGCGCACTTCGACACCGAAGCGCTGCAGATTCAGCCACGGATAGACATTGTTGGGGTGCTCCAACGCCGGGCACAGCACGACGTTGTCGCCCGCCTTCCACTGGATGCCGGTGGCCACCATGTTGAGGCCTTCGGAGATATTTTTGGTGTAGGTGATCTCCGCCGGCTGTGCGTTCACGAGCTGCGCAAAGCGCCCGCGTGCGCGCTCGATCAGCGCGAAGAAACGGTCTTTGTCGCCGCCATTCATCATGCGATCATCGAGATGGGCGTCGAGTGCCGCGCGTGTCTCGCGTGACAGCACGCCACGCCCGGCGACATCCATATAGGTCCATTTTTCGAGTGCCGGAAAGCCCGCGCGAAACGCGCTGAACACATCGAATTCGGTGTTGGGTTTATTCATGATTTCACTCCGAAAATCCACCTGACTAAAACACTGTTGTTTTACGATCCTTCCAAATAAATCCGAGATGAATAATCCGCCGAAATCCGATCTTCAACAACATCTTTTTCCACCGCGGTAATCGTACGCTGTTTCGACTCACCATACCCCGCACCGCCCGGTGTGCAGATGCGCAGCACGCTGCCGCGTGGCAAGGGCACATCGGCGGCCGCTGACGGCAGCTTTTGCTCTTGTGGTGTGCCCGGATTCAGCACAAACGCGCCACACGCACCGGCGCCGCCGCCCGCCATGCCCTTTGCCGCCACCTGCTGCCGCTCCGACGACAGGCTTACCACGATATCGTCGGCCAGCACGCGGTAATCGCGCACCACGCCCGCACCGCCGCGGTATTGGCCGGGGCCGGACGATTCATCCCACAGCGCATAGCGTTCCACGCGAAACGGATAGGCGTGCTCCAGCGCTTCGGACGGCAGGTTGGACGAACCCGAGGCATGCACACGCACGCCATCCACGCCGTCGCGATGGGCGCGCGCGCCCATGCCGCCGGCCACCGTTTCGTAATCGACAAAATAAATGCCGCTGCGCGGATCGGTGCCCGACAACACAAACAAATGGTGCGGCCCGCTGCCCGCCAACGCCTGGTCGGGCATCGCCTGCGACAGCGCATGCGCAATCACGTCGCCCAGCACGCTGGCCGAAATGGAACGGCAGCCGATCGCCGCCGGCGGCAGCGGCCCCACCACGCTACCCGGCGGCGCGTGGATGTGCAGCGTGCGATAGTAACCGGCGTTGGCCGGCACTTCGGGATCGAGCATTGCCTTAGCCACGGTGTAGACGGTGGCGAGCAGCGCGCGATAGGGAATGTTGCGCGCGCTGTCGAGTTGTTTGCCCGAGCCGGTGAAATCGAAATCCATGCGCCCGTTGCCGATGGTGAGTGCCAGTTTGATGGCACAAGTTTCACCGGCAGTATTGCCGTCGACATAATCTTCCGCCAGGTAGCGCCCGCGCGGCAAGCGTTTGATCGCGGCACGGAAGCGCCGCTCGGTAAAACCGAGATAGCCGGCGATGGCTTGCTGCGTGTCCTTAATGCCGTAACGCTCAAACAATTGCACCACGCTGCGTGCGCCCACGGTGTTGGCGGCAAACTGCGCATGCAAATCGCCGACACGTTCATCGGGCGTGCGCGAATTGAGCAAAATGATGTCGAACACATCGCGATTGACTTTGCCTTCACGCAGGATGCGCACCGGCGGAATGCGCAAGCCTTCCTGATAAATCGACTTGCACACCGCGGCTTCGGAGCCCGGCACCATGCCGCCGACGTCGGCGTGGTGCGCGATGTTGGCGACGAACGCGATCATTGTTTTGCCCGCAAACACCGGCGCAATCACATTGATATCGGGCAGATGTGTGCCGCCGCCGTTATAGGGGTCGTTGGCGACGAACATGTCGCCGGGCAGGATTTCGCCTAGGGGAAAGCGCTTGAGAATTTCACCCACAGCACCGACCATCGACCCCAGATGGATCGGCACGCGCTGCGCCAGCGCAATCACCTCGCCCGCCATATCAAATATCGCGGTAGAGCAGTCCGCACGCTCCTTGATGTTGGGCGAAAACGCGGTGCGCATCAGCGTTGCGGCCATTTCCTCGGCAGTGGCGAGCAGGAAGCGCGCGATGACTTCGGACTTAATGGGGTCGATTTTGCGTTTCATCACCAACCTTGTTTAATTCAAAACAACTGCATATGCAGATAGCCGAACCCATCGTTATGCAACTTCGCTTGGGGCGGCACGACAGTGGTCGCGTCCATTTGCTCGATAATCGCCGGCCCGGCGCAGCGCCAGCGGGCGGGCAACTGATCGCGCTGGTACACCGGCGTTTTCACGAATCCCGTCCCTGCGAACCACACCCGGCGTTTTTCAGTCACTATTTGCTGGCGAACTATTTTTACAGCGGGTGCAGCGGGCGGCGCCTGGCGTGCCGCGGTGACCACCAGCCGCAGGTTCACGATCTCCACCGGCTGTGCCGGCATGTCGTAGCCATAGAACGCCTTATGGCGGCGATGGAATGCGCCGGCCAGCCGCTGCAGACTTGCTGCCGTCAATCGATCACGCGCCAGCGGCATGATCAATTCAAAGTTCTGGCCCAAGTAACGCATATCCAAAAAGAATTCGAACCTCGCTTTCTTTTCTCCCTCACCACACAACCATGTGGCGCCGCGCTGGTGTAAAGCGGCAAAGCCCGCATTAAAGGCATCCACATTTGCACGTTCAGCGCGTAGCAATCGCGTCAGACTGAAGTCGCCGCGCACATCCGCATGCAGCAGTCCGACCGCCGACAACAGGCCGGGGCGCGGCGGCACCAGCACTTTCTTTATACCCATGCTGCGCGCCACATCCGCCGCGTGCAGCGGTCCCGCGCCGCCAAAAGCTACCAGCGTGTAGTGGCGCGGGTCTACACCCTGCTCGACCGAGATCACGCGCACCGCACCCATCATATTGACGTTGATGATTTCGATCACGCCCGCGGCCGCCCTCACCGCATCCACGCCGAGAGCTTGCGCGAGATCGTCAATGGCAGCGTGCGCTTTATCCGGGTGCATGGCCATGCGCCCGCCGAGTAGTGATTTCGGACTCAGGCGTCCGAGCGTGACGTTGGCATCGGTCACCGTGGCGCGCGTGCCACCGCGTCCGTAGGCGGCGGGTCCCGGCACCGCGCCCGCGCTTTGCGGTCCCACCTTAAGCAGGCCTCCGGCATCTATCCATGCGATGGAGCCGCCGCCGGCGCCGATGGTGTGGATGTCGAGCGTGCGTGTGCGCACTGGAAAGCCGCCCATTTGCCGTTCGCTTTTCCTGGCGGGCTCGCCGTCGCGAATCAGGCACACGTCGGTGGACGTGCCGCCCATGTCGAAGGTAATCAGGTGCGGCGCCTTCAGCAGACGGCTCAGGCCCACGCTGCCGATCACACCGCCCGCTGGCCCCGAAAAAAACGTGTTCACCGGCAGCTTGCGCACCGCGTCCGGCGACACTGCGCCGCCGTTGGATTGCATCACGCGCGGCGTGTGCGGTATGCCCAGCGCCGCCACGCCTTGCTCAAATTGTGCCAGGGCGCGATCCATGACCGGCATCAGGCTGGCGTTGACGGTGGCTGTGGAAAAGCGCTCGAATTCGCGGAACTCGCCCAGCACTTCGTTTGACGTGCACAGACAAACTTCAGGCCACAGCGATTTCACCAGTGCGTGCGCGCGTTGCTCGTGATCGGCGTTGGCATAGGCGTGCATGAAGCAAATCGCTACCGCGGCCACGTTTTTGGCCTTCAGGGTTTCGACCGCACGGCGCACATCGTCTTCCACCAAGGGTGTGACGATGGAACCATCCGGCGCCACGCGTTCCGTCACTTCCAGCCGGCAATCGCGCGTGGCCGGCGGCATCGGTTTGGGAATATCCAGATTAAAATAATGCGGGCGGCGCTGGCGCGCGAGTTCCAGCACGTCGCGAAATCCGGCGGTGGTGATCAACCCCGTACGCGCCCACTTGCCTTCCAGCACGGCGTTGGTCGCCAGCGTCGTGCCCAGCACCAGAAAAGCGACATCCTTGCGCGCGATGGCATTGCGCTCGAGTAACTCGGCAATGCCCTCGAGGATGCCGCGCGCAGGGTCTCCGGTGGTGGTGGCTACCTTGTGATAACAGTAGCGCCCGCCATGGATATCAGCGGCCACCAGATCGGTGAAAGTGCCGCCGGTGTCGATGCCTACGAAGATTTTGCTCACGCTGTGCTGGGTGACCATAAAGTAACGCCCGCCATGGAGTACACCGAAACAAACCACCGTCATTCCGGCGCAGGCCGGAATCTAGTGCGTCACTGCAGCCGAAGGTTCACCATTGCAGATGCTGGGCATAACGCAACGACCTGAATTCCAGCTTGCGCTGGAATGACGCGGCGGAGAGAATCGTATTGCGGCGTACCCGCGGCTTCCAATGTATTGATGTTGAAGAATATCATGCACCGCGCATCCCCGAACATGCCGTTATCGTTTATGGTAGCGTTCCGTTTCAAACCCGCCGGAGTCTGGTGATGAACAGTCCGAATGTTAAAGCGCTATTCACGGCTAATACACTGCCGCTGCCCGAGGGTTACAGCCGCGCGCTGTGCGCCACTGTCGCCGGGTGGACCTACGATACGCTGCCCGCGCCAGTGCTGCGCAACGTCAAGGCGCTGCTACTCGATACGCTGGGTGTGATCGGTGGCGCCGCGCATGCACCGGGTATCGAGGCACTCAACACCCGCCTTGCGCGGTGGGAAAAAACCGGCTCCGCCACCGGCCTCATCGGCAAACACCGCTACTCGCCGCCCACCGCCGCCATGGCTAACGGCGCCGCGGCACACGCGCTGGATTTCGACGACCAGCATGATCCGGCGCGCGTGCACACCAGTTGCGTGGTGCTCCCCGCCTTGCTCGCTACCGCCGAAGACCTCGCCTATGAGGGTAGAGCAGTGAGCGGCAAAGACTTTCTCCTCGCCTACGCCATCGGCGCGGAACTGCACGCGCGGCTCGGCCTCGCCTGCTACAACAGCCTCGGCAAGGGCTGGCATCCGACGATGATCTTCGGCACCATCGCCGCGGGTGTCGCCGCGGGCAAGCTGCTCAAGCTCGACGCCAACGGGTTGGCGCATGCGCTGGGCATGGCGTTTCATCAGACCAGCGGTTCGGCGCAAAGCATGCGCGACGGCGTGCTGTCCAAACGCCTGGGGCCGGGCTTCGCCGCACGCAATGCGGTGATGGCGGCGTTTCTTGCCGCCGACGGACTCACCAGCACGCGCGCCACGCTCGAAGGCAACGCAGGGTTGTTCGCGCTGTACGAGCGCAACGAAGTCAAAGCGGAAATGCTCACCGCTGGTCTCGGTGCCGACTGGCGCGTAGCGGAGTACAGCTTCAAGCCCTATCCCTGCTGCCGCTGCAACCACACACCCATCGGCATCGGCATCGAACTGCACAGCAAGGGCATTCGGCCCGCGGATGTTGCGGCCATTGAAGTGGGCATGGGTAATGTGAATTGGCTCACCGTGGGCGCGCCTTACGATCCTTCGCGCAACGAGGTCGTGCATGCGCAATTCAACGCTGCCTACAGTTTTGCGCGCGCGCTGAGTGACGGCAAGGTGGATTTGCACAGCTATCGCAAACCGGCGATCACCGACCGTGGCATCGCAGCACTGACCGCGATCACCCAGGTCGTTGACGATCCCGCCATAGCCCCCACCGCCCTCGAGCCTGCGCGCGTGAAACTCACCCTGAAAAGCGGCAAAGTCATTGAGCTGAAGCGCGATACCATCAAGGGCAGCCCGCAGGATCCCATGAGCGACGTCGAGATGCGCGCCAAGGTGCGCGGCTGTCTCGAATTCGGGTTGGGTGCAACTGCCGCCGCGGTCGACCGGCTGGCGGATGTGGTCGCGACGCTGGAGCAATCCAGCGATGCGGCGCGCTCGCTACGCGATGCGTTTCCGGCGCAAGTTAAAGTGTAAGTATATGTTTTTATTGAATATTATTCGACGCGCCTTGAGCGTCTGCAACAGGGCATAGCGTTGCCCCATACGACCACGGCCAGCGCCACCGACCACCGTGCACTGATCGCACTGCTGATAGCCGCGGCGTTTGTGATCGCCGGCGGCATTCATTATCAAACGCCGATGCTGGCGACGATCGCTGCCGAGTTTCAGGCCAGTCCGGCGGCGGTGGGCTGGATACCCACGCTGTCGTTCGGCGGCATGCTGGTGGGCGTCGCGTTGCTGGTGCCGTTGGGCGACCGTGTCAGCAAACGCTGGCTGATCATAGCCATGATCAGCATGCTCGGCGTGGCGCAGGCGCTGATGGCGATGGCGCCGTCGATCACGGTGCTGGCGGTGGCCAGCCTGATTACCGGTATTTGTTCGTCGGTGGGGCTGGTGTTCATTTCCATCGTGGTTGAAATCGCGCCCGAGAAACATCGCGGGCGAACGGTGGGCACACAACTGATGGCGATGTTCATTGGCATCCTGTTTGCGCGCATTGCCGGTGGCCTGATCGCCGCGTATCTGGGCTGGCGTTGGAGCTATGTGTTCTCAACCGGCCTGCTGCTGGTACTGCTGTGCGCGCTGCTGGCCTGGCTGCCGCACACACGCTCGACCACGCAGATGGCGTACCACAATCTGCTGTGGTCGATATTCACCATCTTTCGCCAGCACGGCAACGTACGGCGCGCGGTGTCCATTCAATTTCTGCTCGGCATTTGTTATGGTGGATTCTGGGCGGTGGTCGCCCCCATGCTGGCGACACTGCATCAGGTGGGGCCGGCGGAAGCCGGCCTCATCGGCATCCCCGGCGCGGCAGGCATACTGGTGGCGCGCCCGGCGGGGCGCTGGATGGATCGCTCCGGGGCTGTGCCGGTGGTGACCACCGGCGTGTGCGTCATGATCGCCGCCTGGCTGGCGTTTGGCTTCGCCGCCTGGTCGATAGCCTTCGTGGTGTTGGGCGCGCTATTGCTCGATTGCGGTCTGCGCGCCGCGATGGTGGCCAACCAGACACTGGTGAATGCCGCGGTGCCGGATTCACGCGCGCGCGCCAACACCATTTTCGGTATGCACGTGTGGTGCGGCAACGCGGTGGGCGCATTTTTGACCAGCACCGCGTTTGCACTCTACGGCTGGCTCGCGGTGTGCGCGATTGCGATGACGGCTTCGGTGTTCGCGCTGCTGATACATTGGGGCGTGGTGGCGGTGGGTAGGGTGAAGACTGCATGAGCGCGACTTGAGGCGGCTGCGGCACCTCGTCAGCCTACCCGGCAGCACGGCTTCCTACGCTGCCTTCAGTATGAAATCTACATGCACCGCCTCGTACGGAAACTCGATGCCGTTCTCGGTGCGGTTGAGTAAGCCCGCGTTGATCAGCGCGGTCACGTCGGAATGCACCGCACGCACGTCGCGGTTTACGCGCCGCGCGGCCTCGCGAATAGACAACACCCCCGCGCCGGTCAGCGCACGCACCAGCGCCATGCGGTTGGGTGACAGCACCTTCCACAGCAGTTCCACGGTTGGGAATGAGATATGCGCGCCCTGCGGCTTGCCTTTGAAGGCCGCCAGGAACCGCTGCTTGGTTTCGTCCATCGAGGACACTGAAATTGTCATTGTTTTCATCTCAGATTCTCCAGTTCGTCACGTCAGCCATGAAATCGGCGTAAAGTTGTTCCGGCGTGGTAAAGGTGTAGGGCGATTCCATCGCGCCGACGTGCCGGTGGTCACCTTTGCCCGCCTCGTTGTCATAACGCAGCACACACAAGCCGCCGACAACGAACGCCAGCCGATATTTGAACCGGTGCGTCGATGCGCGCACCGGCTGGGGCGCCTGCCATACCACCAGTTCGACGAAGCGATCCTCTGCGATTTCGCGTCGTTCGTCCAGCAGCGGGACTGTTTTCATGTTGCTTACGATAGCAACACTTGCAGGCGTTGTCAACGCGAGCAACACGCGAGCAATATTCGCGAATTGAATTTCTGATCGGGCAGGCGTTGTCAGGTAAGCGCTGAGCAGGACCAGGGAACGTGACGAACAAGATCCGGCACGCTGTGGTGGCTATCGGCTCAGAGCCATCTTGATGCCAAACCCAATCAAAAACAGGCCTGCCAGTTTTTCCAGCGTACGCGATATCAGCGGATTGGCACGCAGACGCCCGGCCAAAAAGCGCGTCAGCAATACCACCGCCAGGCCATAGGCAAAGGTCAGCACGGCTATCGTCAGCCCCATGAAAGCGAAGACCGTCAGCCCGGGTTGGTGCGCAGGATCGACAAACAGGGGAAAAAACGCCATGTAGAACACAATGGCTTTCGGGTTGAGTAGCGTGATCATCAGTGCCTGCTGCAGATAGTGGTGCGGTTTGATATTCAGTATCGGCGCCGCACCCGCTTTGGCTAACAGCATTTTTCCGCCCAGCCACGCGAGATAGGCCGCGCCCAGCCACTGCACTGCATAAAAAGCGGCAGGGGTTGCGGTCAATACGGCGGCAACACCTGCCACCGCCAGCCACAGCAGGACTTGATCGCCGAGGATCACGCCCAGGGTCGCTGCCAGCCCGCCCCGGATGCCGCCTTTGGCGGTTGAGGTAATCAGCGCCAGATTTCCCGGACCGGGAATCAGCAAAAACACGATGATGGCGGCGACAAAAGCGCCGTAGTCGCCGTAGTTCGAAAAGCCGGGCATGGAGCGGCGTCCTCAATCCATGTGAGTTTTCATTACTCCACTTTCGCACCGGACTGTTTCACCACCTGCGCCCATTTATCGCGTTCGCGGCGCAACAACGCGTCGAAAGCGGCGGACGAGCCGCCGGCGAGATCCATGCCCAGCGCGGCGTAGCGCGGCCGTAGTTCGGGTAACACGCGGTGCATCGCACCGTTCAGGCGCTCAATGATCGCTTTGGGTGTTTTTACTGGTGCGGCCATGCCGTACCAGCCCACGACTTCGTAACCCGGCACGCCGGCTTCGTTGATGGTGGGGATTTCCGGCGCCAGTGGCGTGCGCTTTGCGCCGGTGACCGCGATGGTTTTCACCCGTCCCGCTCTGGCGTGCGGGATGATCACGCCGCTGGTGAACGAGACCTGTATCTCGCCGGCGATCAGCGCGCTCAATGCCGGTGCGCCGCCTTTGTAGGGGACGTGCGTCATTTCAATGCCCGCCATCGTCTTCAGTAACTCGCCCGACAAATGGTTGGCGCTGCCGATGCCGGTAGAGGCGTAGGTGAGGCGGGGGTTGCGCGTTTTCGCGAGCGCGACCAGTTCTTTCACCGAGGCCACCGGCACCGCGTTGGCGACCGACAGATAGTACTGTGCATCTACGATCTGGCCGACGCCGGCGAAATCCTGGATCGCGTCGAACAGCAGGTTGCGATAAAGGCTGGGGTTGATGACATGCGTGGGCGTCACGATGATCAGCGTGTAACCGTCGGGCGTGGCGCGTGCAGCCAGTTCGCCCGCGACGTTGCCCCCGGCGCTGGGCCGGTTATCGACCACGAACGATTGTGCGAAAGTATCGGCGAGTCTCTGCGTCAGGATGCGCGCGACGGAGTCGGTGCCGCCGCCGGGCGCAAGTCCGACCAGCACGCGCACGGGACGGTCGGGATAATTTTGCGACAGGGCGGGCGGACTTGGTGCGGCACCGCCCACCAGGATTGCTGCAGCGAATATAGACCCGGATTTCATCACGCCACACATGAGCCGCCCTCCGGCTCCAGCCCGCCCGCCCTGAATACCTGTGCGGCTTCCGCCGATTGCAGAAAATCCAGCAGCGCCTGCGCCAGTGCGCGCTGCGGCGATTGCAAAAAAACACCGCCGGCATTCACTGAAATACTCTGAATTTCCGCCGGCAATGGCCCCGCGTAATCCGCGCCGGGCACCGCAAGGATTTCGGGTATCTGCTGTACTGCGATCTCGGCACTGCCCTTCACCACGAGTTCGGCGACGAGGCCGCCGGGTTGGGTTGCGGCCTTGGCCTTGATGGCATCGGCGATGCCCAGCTTTTCGATCAGGCTGGCGAAATAAATGCCGCTGGCGCCCTCGGTGGTGTAGGCCACGGATTTTGCATTCAACAGCGCGCGCTTGAACGATTCAACGTTGCTCAGGTCCGGCTTGGGCGCGCCTTTTAATACGCCCACGCCGATGCCGTTGCGCGTTAGCACGCGCACGCTGTCGCCGGCGACATAGCCGTCGTTCACGATCTGATCCATGACGCCCTTGCCCAGGATGCCCAGATCGAAAGCTTTGCCGGCCTTGATTTCACGCAGCAGGATTTGCGCCGGCTCGAAGGTCATGGCGATCCGGCAGTTGTGGGCGCGCTCGAACTGCGGCAGCAGTTGGCGGAACGAGGCGGACATGCCGTTGCCGGAACAAACGTTGAGTGTGATCATCATGACTATCCTTGTTTGGCTTGCATTTCCGCGAAGACCTCGCGCGCGATGTGTGTGCTGTTCAGTGTAAATTGCAGCGCATAGGCATCGCGCTCAATTTGGTTAGCGCAGCCGTTCGCCACCAGCAAGGCATCGGACACAGCCGCCTCGCCCGCATGGGTAACGGCAGCCAGCGTGAACCCCTCCAGCATCACGATCCAGTTGGGGATGGTGGTGGGGCGCCCTTGCCGTTCCACCGGTGTCATCGCGCTCGCGGTTTTGTCTGCCACCATCAGATGCGCACCGACGATGTCGGGGCGCTGTGCTATTTGCGGCAGAGCCCGCTGTGTAATATGGCGTTCGAGTGCATCCTCGGCGCCGGGTTGCGGGTCAAAGCGCAGCGTCAGCGCAAAGCCGCCCATGCCCGCGCCGTGCGAGGCGCGCACGCCGGCGAGTCCGCGTACGCTGTCCAGCACCAGCGGGGTGGTGCGCAGGGTCAGCGGACTGGGGCTGTTGGCCTTGGCCAGATAATCGGTGCCGGTGAGTACCGCGAGGTCTTGTACTTCATACAGGGTCAGAAAATTACGCCGCGCCTGCTCCGGGTGGGCTGCGATGTAACGCCGGCCACGCAAAAAGCCCGGAATAGTGAGCCGCCCTACCATATGCTCGCCGCAATGCCAGGCGTCGTACGCCGGCCGATGTTCGGGTGCGACGTTGTTCCAGTTAATCATCACTCCGCATCCGAGCAGCATGGTTGTTCTCCGCTTACGATGAGGCTATTTTAGGCGAAGCCCACCACCACGGCTCATTGCAACGCAGCGAAAGTGGCGGGTTGCACAAGTTGCGATGTTGGGCTACGCAAGCTCAGCCCAACCTACGCGTGCGCGCAGGGCTGGGAGGGAATGTGCGCCGCAGTGCTCAAGCCATCGAAGTCTCGTTCTCTTTCACCGCATACACGTTGGCAATAGCGGTGAGTCCCTTGAACTCAATCGCATTGCCGCAGCCGTCGCTCAACGTCATCAGCATCTGTTCACGCACGGTGCCGGGTTGCGTGTTGCTGGGCTTGTTGATCCACTGCGCGCCGAGCTGTTCCGCGCGATGGGCGATCTTCTGAAAATCGTCTAGCGTCATCACCACACCGAAATGGCGCAGCGGCGTGGCCAGCGCGCCGCCGATTTTGCGCCCCTGATTGCCCACCACGTCTTCCGGTGCGAGATGTGCCACGATATGGTGACCGAAAAAATTGTAGTCGATGCGGCCTTTCAGCTGGCGGCCTTCCGGGCATTGCAGAATCTCGCCGTAGAATTTACGCGCCAGATCGAGATCACTTACGGCAAAAGAAAAATGAAACAGGGTGGCGCTCATGCGGCTGCTCCTGGAGGTGGTTTACCGCACTTATGCTATCACAGCGTTTGTGGCCGCCATCCCTGCAGTGCAGTGGATGCAAGCCAGTGAACGTGTACTCATAGCGTGCACTCATAGCTTGACAACCCCAGCCCACGGTCACAACATCGTGCATCCCATTCATGCAACGGAGAACGGCGTGAACACTCACCACGGTCGTTCGTGGTTGCTCGTGCCGGCGTGGCAGCGGGCAGATCGGCTACCCTTCACCACACCGCGCTACAGCAAGCCGCTTTGCACGCTGGCGATGGCCTTCGCTGTCGTGCTGCTGGCGGCTGCAACGGATACGGCACACGCACAAACTTATCCCGCCCGCCCCATCCGCTTCATCGCGCCCTATGTGCCGGGCGGTGGTGTCGATTTCGTGGCGCGCATCATCGCGGCAAAACTCTCCGAGACTATCGGCCAGCAGGTGATCGTCGAAAACCGTCCCGGCGGCGGCACCAATATCGGCTCTGAACTGGTGGTGCGTGCCGCGCCCGATGGCTATACGCTGCTGCTGGGCGGCGTGCCCAATACCGCCAACATGACGCTGTTCAGGAAACCGCCGTATGACGTGGTGAGGGATTTCGCGCCGGTGATCCAGACCACCCTTGCGCCCAACATCCTTGCAGTGCATCCGTCGGTGCCAGTGCGCTCGGTGAAAGCGCTGATCGCGCTGGCGAAAGCGCGGCGCGGCGAAATGACGTTTGCGTCCGCCGGCATTGGCAGCTCCAATCATTTGTCCGGCGAAATGTTTCGCATCATGGCGGGCGTGGACATCATTCATGTGCCGTACAAGGGTGGCGGTGCAGCGGTGATCGATTTGCTGGCGGGGCAGGTGTCGATGTATTTTGGCACCACGCCCAGCGCCCTGCCGCATGTACGCAGCGGACGCTTGCGCGCGCTGGCGGTGACCAGTGCGCAGCGCTCGCGCGCCACACCCGATATCCCGACGATGTCCGAGACCGCGCTGCCCGGCTTTGAGCAATCGGCGTGGCATGGCTTACTCGCACCTGCTGCGACGCCGCAGGCGCTGATCGCGCGCTTGAATAGCGAAGTGATGCGCGTGTTGCGCCTGCCCGACGTCATCGACCGCATGGCGGCGCAAGGCGTCGATGTGATCGGCAATTCGCCGGCGGAATTCGCCGCGTTTATCAAGCAGGATGTGGTGAAATACGAAAAACTGGTGAAGTCGGCAGGCATCAAGATTGACTGATTTGCGGGTTGGGACACGCAATTTTTAGGTCTAACTGTCAGCGAGGTTCTATGTCAGGCACAACCCAAGCAGTACCCAACTCCACCGGCACCGAGCCGCCCAAACTCGCCGCCCCGGCGCATGCCGCCGACTGCCACATTCACATCTATGATGCCCGCTATCCGGCGCTTTCGCCTGTGCTTGCGGGTGGCACGCTTGCTGATTACCGCCTGCTGCAAAAGCGCATCGGCGTATCGCGCGTGGTGATTGTGACGCCGCGTTGTTATGCCATCGACAACACCGTGACCACCGCTGCGATCAGGGAACTGGGCATCGGCAATGCGCGCGGCGTGGGCGTGCTGCGTCCCACGGTGACGGACGCAGAACTCAAAAAACTCGACGCAGGCGGCATTCGCGGCATCCGCTTCACCGTGGGTGACCCGCACACCGCGGTGGTGTCCATCGACATGATAGAGCCGCTCGCCAGACGCATCGCCGATTACGGCTGGCATGTGCAGCTCAACATGCCTTGCGAAAAAATCGTAGCCCACGCCGACATGCTGCGGCGTCTGCCGACGCCCATCGTGTTCGATCACATGGGCAAGCCGCCTGTCGAGCAGGGTGTGAAGCATCCTTCCCATGCCATCATTCTGAATTTGCTGGACCAACGCCGCGCCTGGGTAAAAGTCTCTGGTGCCTACTCCAATACCCACGTCGGTCCACCCACCTACGCCGATGCGACGCGGGTGGCACAAGCACTGGTCAAAGCCGCGCCGGAGCGCTGCGTATGGGGCAGTGACTGGCCGCATCCCGGCCCGAAGGCGCATCCTGACGACGCGATCTTGTTCGATCTGCTCCGTGTGTGGGCGCCGGATGAGGCCACGCGCAAGCGCATTCTCGTGACCAATCCGCAGGAATTGTACGGATTTCCAGAGGGGTGAGCCTGCATGAAACACAGTGGGGTGTTCGTGGCGTTGCGCGCAGTCCATGCTTCAAGCATGAACATGTTAATCGTGTCCTCGTGTATGGCGTTCGCAGCCGCGGCCAACGCCGCACCCGCGCCTGCGGCCGCGACAAAATTGCCTGCGGCTTACCCGAGTAAGCCCATCCGCCTGCTGGTCTCCGGCGTGGGCGGCGCGGGTGATTTCGCCGGGCGCTTGATCGCAACGGAACTCACGCAGCGCCTCGGCCAGCAAATCGTGATCGACAATCGCCCCGGCGGCGTCACGCCCGGCGAGATCCTGGTCAAAGCGCAGCCCGACGGTTACACCCTGATGATGGTGGGTTTCGTCATCTGGCTGGCGCCGTTCATGCGCGAGGGTGTGCCCTTCGATGCGGTGCGCGATTTTATGCCCGTATCCATGGCGATCAGTTCACCCAATGTGCTGGTGGTGCATCCTTCACTGCGCGTGAAATCGGTGTCGGAATTGATCGCACTCGCCAAACAAAAACCCGGCGTGCTCAACTATGGGGTGTCGGGCATCGGCAATTCCAATCACCTCGCCGGCGAGATGTTCAAGGCGATGACCGGTGTGAACATCGCGGCCGTGTATTACCGTGGCGCAGCGCTGGCGTTGACCGACGTGGTGGGCGGCAGGGTCGAAATGATATTTGCCACCGCGAATGCGTCAGGCCCGCACGTGAGCGCGGGGCGATTAGCGGCGCTGGCGGTAACTTCCGCGCAGCCCTCGCCGGTAGCGCCGGGTCTGCCGACGGTGGCGTCCGCAGGACTGCCGGGATACGAGTGCGCAGCAACCATCGGCATCCTCGCGCGCGCGGGAACGCCGTCTGCGGTGGTGCATGTGCTGTACCGGGAAGTCGCGCGCTATTTGCGCACGCCGCTAGCGCAAGAGCGTTTGCTCAAAGCCGGCATTGAGGCCGTCGGCAACACGCCAGCGGAATTCGCCGCAATCATCCGTGAGGACATCGTGCGCAAAGGCAAAATCATCCGCGATGCGGGCATACGGATGGAGTAAGGCCACAGTATGAGCGCCCGCTACATCGCGCACCTCGACATGGACGCGTTCTATGCCTCGGTCGAACTGTTGCGCTATCCGCAACTGCGCGGACAGCCCGCGGTGGTGGGCGGACGGCGGCGCGGCGCCGAGGCGGCGTCGGCAGAGACCAGGTTTCCCACGCTGCGCACCTATACAGGGCGTGGCGTCATCACCACCGCCACTTACGAAGCACGCGCATTGGGCGTGCATTCCGGCATGGGTTTGATGAAGGCGGCAAAGCTCGCGCCCGATGCGTGGCTGCTGCCTGCGGATTTTGATCAATACCGGCGCTATTCGCGCCTGTTCAAGGAGGCCGTGCGCGCGCTAGCGCCGCTGGTTGAAGATCGCGGCATCGACGAGATTTATATCGATCTCACCGCATGGGTAGAGGAAGGCGACCCCATCGATCCGTGGGCGCACGCCCGCGACATCGCTTTGCAACTGCAAAGCGCGGTGCGCGTCGCGACAGGCTTGTCGTGTTCCATCGGCGTCACGCCCAACAAGCTGTTGTCAAAAATTGCCTCGGATTTGCACAAGCCCGGCGGCGTAACGGTGCTTACCGCGGACGACATACCTGCACGCATCTGGCCGCTGCCGGTGCGCAAGGTCAACGGCATCGGCCCCAAAGCGAGCGCGCGGCTGGAGGCGCTGGGCATACGCACGGTCGGCGAGTTGGCCAGCACCGATCCTGTGCTGCTGATCGAAAACTTCGGCAAAAATTACGGCGCGTGGATGCACGATGCGGCACAGGGGCGCGACCCGCGCGTGGTGGTCACCTACAGCGAACCCAAGTCCATCAGCCGCGAAACCACCTTTGAAGACGATCTGCATGCGGTGCGCGACCGCGAAAAACTCTCGCGTATTTTCACGGATCTGTGCTTGCGCGTGGCCGACGATCTGAAGCGCAAAGGTGTGGTCGGCAAAACCATAGGCCTGAAACTGCGTTACGACAATTTCAAAACAGTGACGCGTGATCGCACCCTAGACGAACCCACGGGTGATGCGGCCATCATCCGCCGCGCCGCGGGCGAGTGTTTAAAGCGCGTGCCGCTGGACCGGCGCATACGCTTGCTGGGGGTGCGTGTGGGCACTTTGAGTAAGCCCGGTGCGGCCGCAGTCAGCGTGAAGTCCGCGCCTGCCGCATTTGCGCCGACGCTGTTTGATGATATTTAACCTTTTGTTTTTATGAACTTTTTGTGACTGATGCCCTCCCACGCACCAGCACCCACCGCCAGGTGTGGGCAATGGCGTGGCCGATCATCCTCGCCAATATCACCGTGCCGCTGCTGGGCGCGGTGGATACCGCCGTGGTCGGCCATCTGCCCGAGCCTTATTACATCGGCGCGGTGGCGCTGGGCGCGATGCTGTTCAATTACATCTATCACCTGTTCAACTGCCTGCGCATGGGCACCACCGCGCCTACGGCGCAGGCGCGCGGCGCGGGCGACTACCCGCAGGTGCGCGCGATGATTGCCCGCGCACTGCTGCTGGCGGGAGTCATCGGCGGCGTGATCATTGTTCTGCAACTGCCGATCATCAACTTTGCGTTCTGGATTATCCAAGGCAGCGCGCAGGTCGAATTCTACGCGCGCGAGTATTTTTTGATCCGTGTGTGGTCGATGCCGGCGGTGCTCGGTTCCTACGCCATCATCGGCTGGTTTTATGGCCTGCGCAATGTACGCACGCCGTTGCTGATCCAGGTATTCGTGAATTGCCTGAACATCGTGCTGGCGCTGATTTTTGTGTTCGTGTTTCACTGGGACGTGCCCGGGGTCGCGGCAGCATCGCTGATAGCCGAATATACCGGCCTGCTGATCGGACTCTACTGCGTGTGGCGCACCTTGCGTGCATTACCGGACGATGGCCGCCGTGCGCGGTTGCTCGACCCGGCGCAACTCAAACGCATGGTGACGATCAATGGCGATATCGTGTTGCGCACCATCTGCGTGGTATCGGTGCTGGGTTTCTTCATGGCGAAAAGCGCCGAACTCGGCGATGTGCAATTGGCGGCCAATCAGGTATTGCATCATTTTCTGATCTTTACCTCCTATGCGCTTGACGGTGTGGCACATGCCGCCGAAGCCATCCTTGGCGAATCGGTGGGGCGGCGCGACCGCGCCGCGTTTATGCATGACAGGCGCGTGGTGTTCCTGTGGTCGGGCGTGGTGGGATTAATCAACATCGTGATTTACGCCGTGGCGGGGCACGCCATCATCGCGCTGATGACCAGTATTCCCGAAGTGCGCGCAGCGGCTGCAAGTTACCTGTGGTGGCCGGTGCTGATGCCGCTGGCCTCCGTGTGGGCGTACACCTACGACGGTGTTTATCTGGCCGCCACGCGCACGCGCATCATGCGCAACACCGTGATCGCCTCGTTCATGATATTTTTGACCTTGCTTTATACCCTCATGCCTTTGATCGGCAACGCGGGACTGTGGATCGCCGTAGGCGGATTTCTGGCGGGGCGCGGCGTGTTGCTGCATATTTTCTTTCCGCGTGTATTGCGGACACTTTGAGCCGCCGCGGCGCTTCAATCACGAATGAGCGTCCAGCATTCTCGCTCCACGCATTCAGCGCAATCGCGTCGAACTGAAGGGATTCCACCTGTCAGTTCGACCCGAGTGCGCGCTTGGAACCTGGTTGAATTCACGGCAGAACGGAGAGCCTTGCGGCTGGGCGCCGCTTGCGGTAGCATGTCTTACTTATTTCTTACCTAGAATCGGCCGTGAGGCGTGCGCGCATGGAAACCACCAAGCTATCCAGTAAGGGCCAGGTTATTTTGCCGGTGTCGATCCGACTGGCTAAGCAATGGCAGGCGGGCGTTGAATTCGCGGTGGAGAGCACGGCGGATGGCGTGTTGCTGCGGCCCATCAAACCGCTGGCCACCACAACGCTTGATGAGGTCATCGGCTGCGCAGGCTATACGGGCAAGGCACATAGTGTTGCGGACATGGATGCGGCCATTACTGCGGAAATAAAATCACGCCATGCACGCGGTTGATACCAATGTGTTGGTGAGGCTACTCACGGGCGATGATGCTGAGCAAACGAAGCGCGCAGCTGCACTCTTCAAAAAAGAGGCCATTTATATTCCTAAAACCGTTCTGCTGGAAACGGAATGGGTATTACGCCGCCTGTATCGACTGGAACGCAAGGCCGTGGTGAGCGCTTTTCGCAAGGTGTCGGGGCTTACCAACGTTGAGATTGAACATCCGTTGGTGGTTACACAGGCGCTGCAATGGTGTGATAGCGGTATGGATTTCGCCGATGCGCTGCATTTGGCCTCCAGCCACGCAAGCGAGAAATTTGCGACCTTCGATGCACAGTTAAAGAAATCGGCATCTAAGGAAATTAAGCAATCGATACTGATGCTGTAATCAGAGTTGGAGGTTTCGGCCTGACACTAAGCCGCCTTCGCAAACGCCTCCATCACGCGCTTTTCATGCGCGATCAGTTTTTGCACGCTGGCGCGGCTGTGCATGCGCTCCAGATGTGCGGTGCAGTTCCTGAACTGTGTCAAATCGAGCTGGAACGAAAGCGCGCGCCGAAAACACCAGAAAAAATACGCGTCGGGCGCGGTGAAGTGGTCGAAGAACCACTCACGGCCTGCGAGCAGCTGGTCGACTACGGCAAAATCCTCGAACAACAGCTTGTTGCCGACGCGTTTTACACTTTCGGCAGAGCCGGGCAGGTCGCAGTAGTTTTCCGGGCGCGCGTTGGGGGTGAGGTGCGGATGGATGCCCGATCCGAAAAAGGACATCAGCGAGAGGGCTTTGATTTCCGTGCTCGGGTCGGTGGGTAGCAGTTTTGCCGCCGGAAAATGGCGTGCAATCCACACTTGCAGCGCCAGATTTTCGGTGAGCGCCTCGCCATCGATAAGCAGCACCGGCACTTTGTGCTTGGGGTTGAGTCGCAGAAACTCTGGCGACTTCAACTGGCCTGCGCGGGAATTCAGATTTTGCACCTCGAAATCCGCGCCGGCTTCGGTGAGGGTGATAAACGGCACGGTAGCGCAGGTTTGCGGGGCGTAGCAGAGTGTGAGTTTCATCGCATGATCTCCAGAGAGGTTTGCATGGTATGCGAAACGCGACGGTCAATCCAGCCACTGCGGGCGCGCGCAGCGCAAGTTCGCGCTATTGTCATTCTTATGCGTACTCCCTTGCCCCGCTTGGTTGCAGCCGTGCTGTGCTTACTGTCCATACAGTGTGCCCTTGCTGCGCAACCATTTCCCAGTCGCCCGATCCGGCTGATTATTCCCAGCGGCGCGGGCGGCGTTACCGACATCCTCGCGCGCAATATCGCACCCAAGTTGAGTGACGCGCTGGGGCAGCAGGTGGTCATCGACAATCGGCCCGGCGCCAGCGGCATCGTGGGCTCGCTGATCGTTGCCAAGGCCGCGCCGGACGGGCATACGCTGCTGATGGCGTTTCCATCGCATGTGGTGAATCAGAGTTTGTTTGCGGATATGCCGTACGACACCGCTGCCGCCTTCGCGCCGATTACGCTGGTGAGCGCGGTGTCGCCGGTGTTGATCGTCGGCAGCCAGTCTGCGGCGCGCTCGGTGGCGGAACTTATCGCGTTGGCCAAGGCCCGGCCGGGGCAGTTGAATCATGGCTCTACCGGCAGCGGCAGCATGGGTTCGCTGGGTGCGGATTTATTGGGTGCGATGGCGGGCATCCAGTTCACGCAGGTGGTGTACAAGGGCGCACCACAGGCACTGACCGCGCTGATGTCGGGTGAAATCGAGTTTTACTTGATCGGTTCGGTGGGCACGGCGGTAGCGCAGGTGAAGGCGGGCCGCATACGCGCGCTGGGGGTGGGCGCGAAACAGCGCAATGCATCGTTGCCGGACGTGCCACCGATTGCTGACACGCTGCCGGGTTACGAGGCGCGCGGCTGGAACGGCATACTCGCGCCGGCCGGCACGCCACGCGCCATCGTTGAGCGGCTCAATCAGGCGCTGGTAAAAATTATTCGCTCGCCTGACATGGTGCCGGCGCTGGCGGGTGAGGGCGCGATTGCGGTCGGCAACACGCCTGCTGAATTCGCTGCCATCATCCGCGCGGACAGTGCGAAGTGGGCGCAGATCATCAGCGACAGCAAACGCCGCTCTAAATAATCTAATCAATAAAAACAATGCCTTACATTGCCGCAGCAGAGTGCAGGCTGTACTACGAAATCCACGACTATAGCGATCCGTGGACCAACCCGGAATCGGTGCTGCTGATCCACGGCTTCACCGAAAGCACGCCCGCGTGGCGGGCGTGGGTGCCGCATCTGGCGCGGCGCTATCGTGTGATCCGTTTTGATCAGCAGGGCTTCGGGCGCTCGAGCTCGGTGCCGAATGAATCTGCATTCAGCACGCGAAAGTTTGTGGATCATGCGGCAAGATTCATCAGCGAATTTGGGGGTGGGCGCGCGCATGTGATCGGCGCCAAAAGCGGCGGGTTGGTGGCGATAGAACTGGCCCGCCTCAAGCCGGCGTCGGTGAGAACCATCACACTGGCCTCGGTGCCGCTGGCGCCGCCGCAGCCGCAACCATGGCTGCAGCACATGGAGACGCATGGCGTAAAAAGCTGGGCGCGCGACACCATGCCGCCGCGTCTCGGCAGCCGCATGCCGCCGGAAGGGTTCGAGTGGTGGGTCAATCTGATGGGGTCTACCCGCATAGAAACGGCGCGCGCCTACATGCGCTGGGTGAGCAACATCGATGTCGGCGCCACGCTGCATGAGGTGAAATGCCCGGCGCTGGTGCTCACTACAGAATCACCGCGCCGTGGCTACAGTCGTAGCGACCGCGATTTGTATCGCGAGAAATTGCCGCAGGCGGAAATTGTTGCGCTGGCGGTGGATGGCTACCACGTGGGTGCCACCGACCCGGATGACTGTGCGCGGATTACGCTGGAATTTTTAGGGCGGCATGGTTTACGTGGGCAGGGCAAACAGGAAACTACGAACCACTAGCCACAGAGTTTCCCAATCCCGCGTGCGGGCCAGGCGTTCGCAAACAAACATGGGGCGGGGTGTTTTGTTTCTTATGAGGTGGTGGCACACGTGCGATTCGCATCCCGCAACGGCGAACTTCAAGACCATTAACCACGGAACACACGGAACACACGGAAAGATTTCGCGCACTGGTTTTTTCCGCGTATTCCGTGTGTTCCGTGGTAAATCGCCCTTAAGATAGTGCCATTGAACGCAGAGTTTCCCAATCCCGCGTGCGGGCCAGGCGTTCGCAAACAAACATGGAGCGGGGTGTTTTGTTTCTTATGAGGTGGTGGCACACGTGCGATGCGCATCCCGCAACGGCGAACTTCAAGACCATTAACCACGGAACACACGGAAAGA
>CAMDRT010000048.1 GCA_945906815.1 Bordetella parapertussis | reverse complement strand
TACTGATACCAACAACACTCGTCACCCCGGCGTAGGCCGGGGTCTAGAAACGTACTGGATGCTGGCCTACGCCAGCATGACGAGGTGGTTTTAATGAGAGCTGCGGTAAAGTATTGATGCTCACAAGAACGCTATTATTCACCACCCCGTCCCATGTTCCTTTGCGAACGCCTGGCCCGCGCGCGGGATTGGGAGACTCTGTGTTCCTCGGTGCTCTCTGTGGCTGAATTGCCGTTTTAAGGTTGAATCACCGCAGGGCCACAGCGCAAAGGCGCCTCTGCGGTGAGGTTTTTCTTATGCTGCCGCGCGCGAGGCGCGCTTGCGGTCATGTTCCAGCAAAAAACGCTTGCGAATACGGATCGACTTGGGCGTGATTTCCACCAGTTCATCATCGGCGATGAATTCTATCGCCGATTCCAGCGTGACTTGCAGCGGCGGCACCAGGCGTACCGCTTCATCGGTGCCAGAGGCGCGCACATTGGTGAGCTGCTTGCCCTTGACCGGGTTCACTACCAGATCGTTGTCGCGGCTGTGGATGCCAATGACGATGCCCTCGTACAGCGGGTCGCCGGGGCTGACGAACATTTTGCCGCGCTCCTGCAGTTTCCACAGGGCGTAGGCCACGGCAGTGCCGTGCTCGGCCGAGATCAGCACGCCGTTGCGGCGTTCTTCCATGTCGGGTTTGATCGGGCCATAGTCGTCGAACACGTGGCTCATCAGGCCGGTGCCGCGCGTCATTGTCAGAAATTCCGATTGAAAACCGATCAGCCCGCGCGCGGGGATGCGATAGTCGAGACGCACGCGGCCTTTGCTGTCGGATTGCATATCCTGTAAATCGCCGCGGCGCCCGCCCAGCGCTTCCATCACTGCGCCCTGATTGGCGTCTTCGCAATCCACGGTGAGCAATTCGTACGGTTCCTGTTTTTCGCCGTTGACTTCCCGGATCACCACACGCGGACGCGATACCGCGAGTTCGTACCCTTCGCGCCGCATGGTTTCCAGCAATATGGTCAGATGCAGCTCGCCGCGTCCCGACACTTCGAACACGTCCGCGTCCGCAGTCTCCGCCATTTTGAGCGCAACGTTACTCATCAGCTCGCGTTGCAGGCGCTCGCGTATCTGGCGGCTGGTGACGAATTTGCCTTCGCGTCCCGCCAGGGGCGAGGTGTTGACCTGAAAGTTCATGGTCAGCGTCGGTTCGTCCACCTTCAACAGCGGCAGCGCTTCGGGGGTTGCCAGGTCGGTGAGCGTGACGCCGATGCCGACATCTTCAATGCCGTTAACGAGGACGATATCGCCGGCTTGAGCCTCATCCGCTAGTGTGCGATCAAGCCCTTTAAAAACAAGAACTTGGCCTACTTTTGAGAGTTTGGGTGCGGTGTCTTGCGGGCCCCGCATCACCATGATCTGCTGGCCGGGGCGGATGCGTCCGCGCGTGATACGGCCGATGCCGATGCGGCCTACGTAGCTGGAATAATCCAGCGAGCAGATTTGCAATTGCAGCGGGCCGTCGGGGTCGTCGGTACGCACCGGCACATACTGCAGTATGGCGTCAAACAAGGGCTCCAGGGTGCCGTCGCGCGCGCTGGAGTCCAGGCTGGCATAACCACTTAACGCCGAGGCGTAGACCACCGGGAAATCAAGTTGTTCTTCGGTCGCGCCGAGTTTGTCGAACAAATCAAAGGTCTGATTCACCACCCAATCCGGCCGTGCGCCGTGACGATCAATCTTATTCACCACCACTATGGGTTTCAAACCCAGCGCCAGCGCTTTGCGCGTGACAAAGCGCGTTTGTGGCATCGGACCTTCCACGGCATCCACCAGCAGCAGCACGCTATCGACCATCGACAGCACGCGTTCGACTTCACCGCCGAAATCGGCGTGGCCGGGGGTGTCGACGATATTGATATGCGTACCCTTCCAGCTCACCGCACAGTTCTTGGCGAGGATGGTGATGCCGCGCTCTTTTTCAATGTCGTTGCTGTCCATCACGCGCTCTTCGATGTGCTGGTGCGCAGCGAAAGTGCCTGATTGGCGCAGCAGCTTATCCACCAGCGTGGTCTTGCCGTGATCGACGTGGGCGATGATGGCGATGTTGCGGATGGGACGGGCTGAACCTGGCGCGCGCAGCTGGAGGCTGGCAGGATCGTCGGTAGGCAAAGTGGGGGAAAGAGTGTTCATATTCTCGATAGTGAGAGACTGGAAGCAGGGGGGAGCCAGCTCATAAAAAGGGCGCGATTGTAGCACAGGCACCTCAAACCCATGTGGATCGTGTTAGCTATGTTATTGAATATTCTGAGAAAGCTGTATTTTCGTAAAAATGATGCGCTGCAAAAAAATGATTGGCAATTTAGGTAACTTACGAGTATCATCCGCGCACCTCGCAGTCGCCAGAACCTGAATTGCCGCGATTGTAGAGTTGCATCTGTCCCTGACCCACCGTTGCGGCTTTCCTCTTTCGAGCAGCCGCCATTGCCACGGTTAGCGACGATACCCGTGCGCTGACCGTGCGCGCCTGTCGAAAAATTTTGCGACAGCCGTTCCCTTATTGTCTGCGCTTATTAGACCGCCAGTCCCCGACACCTGTGGGGCTGTGGTGTGCTGCACCTATGGAAAGTAAAAAATGTCTTTTGAAACCTTGAACCTTAATCCCGCCATCGCGCAGGCTGTTGCCGCCGCTGGTTACACCCAACCTACCGCAGTTCAGGCGCAAGCCGTACCCGAGGCTATTGCCGGCCACGACCTGATGGTGTCCGCGCCCACCGGCACCGGCAAAACCGCCGCGTTTGTGTTGCCTGCGTTGCAACGGCTGGTCACGGCCCCCGCCAAGCAGGGGCGCGGACCGCGCGTGCTGGTATTGACCCCCACGCGTGAACTTGCACTGCAAATCACCGACGGCGTTTCCAAATACAGCCGCGGTATGCGCCAAGTGCGCACCGGCACCGTGCTGGGCGGCATGCCCTACCCGAAGCAGCGCAAGCTGCTCGACAGCCCGCTCGATATTCTGGTCGCCACACCGGGCCGTCTCATCGATTTCATGGAGCAGGGCAAGGTCGATTTTTCGCGCCTTGAACTGCTGGTGCTGGACGAAGCCGATCGCATGCTCGATATGGGTTTTATCAAGCCGGTGGAAATGATCGCAGCGGCCACGCCCGCTACCCGTCAGACCTTGTGTTTCTCAGCAACGCTCGACGGCGGCATTGCCCAGCTCGCCAAACGTCTGCTGCGTAACCCCAAGCTGATTACAGTGGCCGCGCAAAAGGAGAGTCATAAGAATATCGAACAGCGCTTGCATTATGTCGATGATGGCAGTCACAAAGGCCGTCTGCTCGATCACTTTTTGCGCGATGTGGCGCTGGAGCAGGCGATCGTGTTCACTGCCACCAAGCGCGGCGCGGATCGTCTCGCCAGCAAGCTTTACGAAGACGGCCACGCGGCGGCAGCGCTGCATGGCGACATGAATCAATCGCAGCGCAATCGCACGCTCGCCAAATTGCGCAGCGGCAATGTGCGCGTGCTGGTGGCCACCGATGTTGCGGCGCGCGGCATCGATGTGCGGACCATCTCGCACGTGATCAATTACGATCTGCCCAAAATCGCTGAAGACTACGTGCACCGTATCGGGCGCACCGGGCGCGCGGGCGCCAACGGCATAGCGATTTCGTTTGCGGCGCCGGATGATAGCTGGCAAGTGCGGCAAATCGAACGTTATACCGGCCACGCCATCGCCGCGCACGTGGTGACGGGCATGGAACCCAAAGTGCCGCAGCGCAGTGCACACAAACCGCCCGCGCGTCCGGGTAAGAGTGGCGGTGGTTATGCTGGGCGTGGCGGTGGCCGTCCCGCGCCGGGTGCCGGCGCACGCTGGAGCAAGCCCGCCGGCGGCCCGGCTGCGTCACGCGGCAAGCCGGAACACTCGTATTCCAGTTTTCGCGGACGTTGATCGAGCGCTCGTTTTGCGTTTAGTGTTCAGCGTTTCGAGTAGGGCGTAAGCTCGCGATGGTGGGCGCTCCAAACGCTTAACGCCCAACGCTTAACTCAGCAATGACCGCACCGCTGCGCAGCGAACTGCCTTACCGTGAAGACAGCAGCGCGCTGTTCGAAGCGGTCGCGGATAATCCATGGGCGGTGTTTCTCGACAGCGGGCGGCACCATCCCGGTCAGTCGCGTTACGACATCATCGCCGCGCAGCCCTACATCCGGCTGCTCACGCGCGGGCAGATGACGGAGGTGCACAGCGACGGCATTACGCTGTCGCGCGACGACCCGTTTCAGTTGCTGAAACGCCATTTGGAAATCGATCCGGCGCTGGCCAGTGACTTGCCTTTTTGCGGTGGCGCCATCGGTTATTTTGGCTACGATCTGGCGCGGCGCATAGAGCGGCTGCCGTCGCGCGCCGCGGCGGTAGAGCGCATACCCGACATGGCCATCGGCATCTACGATTGGGCGGTGGTGGTCGATCATCTGGAGCAGCGCAGTTGGCTGGTGGGTCAGGGCCGCGATGCGGAAACCGATATCAAATGGAATGCGCTGGTGGAGCGCTTTACCGCGCTCGCGCCGGAAAAAGCGCGCGCGCCGTTTCGCGTGACCTCGAACGTAAAAAGCAGTCACACCCGTGAATCCTATGGTCGCGCGTTTCGCCGCATCCATCACTACATACGTGACGGTGATTGTTATCAGGTCAATCTCGCGCAACGCTTTGAGGCGCAGGCGCAGGGCGACCCGTGGCTCGCGTACCAGGCGCTGCGCGTGATCAACCCGGCGCCGTTCTCGGCCTATCTTGCTACGCCTTATGCGCAAATTTTGTCGTCGTCTCCGGAGCGCTTTTTGCGGGTGCAAGGCGGCGCGGTGGAAAGTAAGCCGATCAAGGGCACGCGCCCACGCGCGGGTCACGCACGGCTCGATGCCGAGCTCGCCGAAGGCTTGCGCTTGAGTGGAAAAGATCGCGCTGAAAACGTGATGATTGTGGACTTGCTGCGCAACGATTTATCCAAAAATTGTGAATTGGGTTCGATCACGGTGCCGCGTTTGTTTGATGTGGAAAGTTACGCCACCGTGCATCATCTGGTGAGTACTGTGAGCGGCCGCCTGCGCGCGGGTCGCGATGCGGTGGATTTGCTGCGCGGCTGTTTCCCGGGCGGTTCGATCACCGGAGCGCCGAAATTGCGCGCCATGCAAATCATCGATGAAGTCGAACGCAACCGGCGCGGCGTGTATTGCGGCGCTATCGGTTACATCGGTTTTGATGGCGGCATGGATACCAACATCGCGATACGCACGCTCACGCTGTCGCACGGCACGGTGCGGTTTTGGGCGGGCGGCGGCATCGTTGCCGATTCCGAGGTGGCGGCGGAATATCAGGAGAGCTTTGATAAGGCGCGTGCACTGCTGCAGCTGCTGCAGCAGGCGTCGGTAGCAGCGCAACAGCGTGGATGAGGTAAGCTTGGGTAGTGCAACTTTAATCATACCGAGGAGAAAAATATGTCAGCCGCAGGTCACATCGATCCATCCAACAAGAAAATTGCACTGCTGATTGCCGTGATTGCCGCGTTTTTGGCGTTTTCGGAAACGCTGGGTAGCAGCGCGCAAACCGAGGCACTGAGCCGCAATATCGAAGCGTCGAATCTGTGGGCGTTCTTTCAGGCCAAGACCATACGGCTGACCACGCTGCGCACGGCGGCCGAGTCGCTGGAGGTGGATGCGGCGCTGGCCGCTACCCCGGAAGCCAAAGCGCTGATTGAAAAGCGTGTCGTCAGTTGGCGCAAAACCGCCGATCGCTATGAAAGCGAACCCGATACGCGGGAAGGCCGCAAGGAACTTGTGGTGCGCGCCAAGGATGCCGAGAAGAAGCGCGACCGCGCGCTGGCGGCGTACCATCAATACGAAGTGGCCTCGGGCGCGCTGCAAATCGCGATTGTGCTGGCGTCGGCGAACATCATTACCGGCGCGGTGTTTCTGATGTGGGGCGCGATGGGACTGGGGGCGCTGGGCGTGGTGTTTGCATTGATCGGATTTTTGGCGCCCACCGCTGTGCATTTGTTTTAGCCAACCGCAAGAACATTGCGACAGGATTTACAGGATTACAGGATAAAACCTCCAACCGGGTCTAGCCTGTACATCCTGTCTACGGGTGTTCAAGGAACTGCGCGCGCGGCCTGTACAGCAGCAAAAATCTAACGCGGCACGAGATTGGGCGTTACTTCCAACGGCAATCCGGGATGGCCGGTTGCGGCCATGCCGGCTGCTTGTAACTCGTGCGCGGTCTTTTTTAGCGCTGGCAGCACGGAGGCGATTTTTTCCAGATCCAGATCCGCCGCTACACCGGGGTAACCTGCGCGTTCGATCATAGCTCCCAGTTTCCGGTTATCGAACTGTTCGAGCACCCAGGTCAGCGGGTCCTCCACCAGCGTTCTGTCCCAATAGATGCGATGGTTCTTGTTGCGCGGGCCGTAGTGGTAATGCGGGCCGTTCCAAAAACAATCGAAGGCGAGAATCTCGGTTTCTTCCACATACGAACTTTCGGTCGAACCGAGTAGATCTGCCATCACGTGGATGGCCAAACCGCCGTCGCCGCCCGCTTGCCGGCGCATCTCCAACCCAAATTTGATATTCCCTGCCGCAAAGATGTGCGTGCCGCGATTGTGTTTGACCGTATTCCTCTTGCGGGCATAAACCTCCCTGGCATAGGTTTCGACCTCGGGCAGCAGGCGCGTCACCGCTGCCATATCCGTTGCCGCGGCGAGCTGCGGGTAGCCCGCTCTTTCCAGCATTTTCGGGAGCTTCTGTTCCAGGGTGCGGACCGTCCATCCGATAGGATTGCCGTCAGCGATCGGATCCATCCGGTAGAGTTGGCCTGTGGTTTGGCGCCCGCGGGTGCGTGCACCCAGCATCATCGGCCCTTCAAGCTTCATATCGGTATTTTCGGGTCCATAAATATAGCTACGTTCGAGATCAAAACAGTGAAACCGTAGTAGGGCGGTTTGCTTGCCGTCGATCTCGGCGGCCACGTCGATGGATACACCTTGATCCGCGTGGTCCTGAATGTTGCCGTCCCACAATTCATGTTTGACGATAAACGTCAGAGGCCCGGCATTAAGGTGGGGTGTCGTTGCGGGGTGCGCCATAGGGGATGCTCCGGAGCGGAATATGGACCGAATTTAAGCTACCAGCACCATCATCGCACGAGTCATCGCGGGGCGGCAACGGGCATAGATCAAGGTGGGTTAAACATCCGCCGGACTGGCCACATCCGCCGAGCTGTGCCTGGCGATCTGCCGCACGGGTGGCATGCCGCTGATGCTGCGCCCGGTGGGCGTCCAGGTGCAAATGGCGGCGCCCGGTGCCCAGATGGTTTTGTATTCCCCTGGCACGAAGAACTCCACGAACGCCAATTCCTCATCGCCTTCGCTGCGCAAATAATGGCGCTCGCGGTCGTCGTAGTAAATCAAATCGCCCTTGCGCACTGGGATCGGCGACTCGTTGGCGTAAGCAGTGCCTTGGCCTTTCAATACATACATGAAATGTTCCGCGCCTTCGTGGTGGTGATTCGAGGC
Source organism: Bordetella parapertussis (assembly GCA_945906815.1). GTDB lineage: Bacteria > Pseudomonadota > Gammaproteobacteria > Burkholderiales > SG8-41 > UBA5216. The sequence continues at coordinate 25,174 of CAMDRT010000048.1, read as the reverse complement.
TTGCGTGCCCGGTGGATAGATAATCATTTCGCCTTTGATGGCCTTGGTGCTGAAGAGTTTGGGCGTGACCACGTAAATACGCTTGCGCGCGTCGTGCTCGGAATCGAGCATCGGCTCGCGCGTCCAATCTACAATTTTGAAGCAAGGCGGTGATTGTGCAAACGCCGCGTCGAAACGCGCGGCGTCGGGCACGGTGGCGTAGATCAGCGTGACACCCCCTTCAGTGGCGAGTGCTGCGCTGAACCCCGCCGGCAGCAACACAATATGCGCTGCGGTCAGCGATTCCGTCGCGCGAGCGTGCGTGAGTGTGGCTGATCCTTCAAGAATTTGCACCCAGGCGAGATCGCCCGCAGCTATGTTAAGCGTGTGTGTGCCACCCGCGTCGACGGTGAGCCGGTCGAGCAGCACTTTGCCGTCCTGTGTATGCTTGGCCGTGAGCAGATGTTGGCGTTTGACTTTGGCGGCAATGCTTTCGGCGGCGACGGTGCATTCGTTGATGGTGATAGCCACGGTGATTCCTCCAGGTTGGCGCTACTGTAGCGGTGTGCGCGGTTCGCTGCAATCAGGCGCGAAAGCGCCTTTGTGGTGTGGGACAATCCCCACCTGCAGCGCGGCGTGCACGCGGCGCTGCATTATTATGCGGCGGACAAATGCCGTAGTGGATCGCCGTTGCGCAGGCATAGCCTGGCGCAGGATCGGAGCATAAGGAGTTGTGAAAAATGTTTAAAAACAGAGTGTTAGGAAAATTATTCGCAGCAGGATGGTTGTTGTGTAGCGGCGCTGTCGGTGCGGCTGAAAACTATCCGACACGGCCGATCCGCGTGATCGTGCCGCTGCCGCCGGGCACCGCCACTGACTTTATCGCGCGCACCCTGAGTGTGCCGCTGTCCGAGGTTTACAAACAGCAGATTGTGGTGGACAACCGCCCCGGCGCGGGAGGTTTGATCGGCAGCGGCCTCGCCGCGAAGGCAACGCCCGACGGCTACACGCTGGTGATGGTTGCACCACCGCACACCATGGCCACGCTGCTCAACCCCAACCCGCCCTACCATCCGGTGAAGGATTTCACGCCGGTGGCGGGCATTGCGCTGGTGCCGAATTTGCTGGTGGTGTCGCCCAATCTGCCGGCGAAATCGGTGAAGGAACTGGCAGCTCTGCTGCGTGCCCATCCCGGCAAATACAACTTTGCTTCGGTGGGCGTGGGTTCGCTGGCGCATATCGGCGGCGAAATTTTTAACCGCGCCGCCGGGGCGAAACAAGTGCATGTGCCGTTCAAATTTTTGGGTGACGCGTTCACCGAAACCATGGCGGATCGGGTGCATTACTTTTTATTCACCGTGCCCTCGGCGTCGCCCATCGTGCGTGAGGGGCGGCTGCGCGCGCTGGCAGTGAGCGGCTCCAAGCGTTCGTCGGTGTGGCCCGATTTGCCCACGGTGGCGGAAGCCGGTCTGCCGGAAGCCACCTCGGATGGCTGGTTCGGGCTGGTGGGCCCGGCGGGCATGCCACGGGCCATCGTCACGCAATTGCATGGTGATATTGCGAAGCTGCTGCGCGAGCCAAAAATCCGCGATGCGCTGGCGCGCGGCGGCGCCGAGGTGCCGAACGACACCGCGCCGGCCACCTTCGGCAAGCTCATGCAAACCGAATATGAGCGTTACGCGCGGCTGGTGAAAGAGGCGGGGATGGGAGCGCAGTAGATTTAGCGCGCTGCACCCGATTCAAACCAGCAGCGGGAGGGTGGGCGCGCTACGCTGGGCCCACACGACGGCTACTACGCCCGCCACGGCTCTATATTATCCCCGCTGATAGCAAATTTCCGCATAGCACTTGCCACTAAAGCTGCAGGCACCACCTCTTGATCGGCCAGCGCTTTTAATGCAGCGACGGTGATGTGTGCGCGATCCACTTCAAAAAAACGGCGCAGCAGTTCGCGCGTATCGCTGCGGCCGTAGCCATCCGTGCCCAGTACGGTATAAGGCCGAGCCACCCACGCGCGTATCGGTTCGGCGAAAGCGCGCACGTAGTCGGTGGCGGCGATGACGGGTCCGGCATGATCGCGCAAAGCATCCTCAACCCACGTCGTGCGCGGTGAGGCTTCGGGATGCAGCCGGTTCCAGCGTTCAACCGCCATGCCGTCGCGCGCGAGTTCGGTGAAGCTGGTGACGCTCCAGACGTCGGCGGCGACGTTGTAATCGCTCTCAAGAATTGCAGCGGCAGCCAGCACCTCGCGCAAGATCGTGCCGCTGCCCATGAGTTGCACACGGTGTTTTTGTTTGCCGGCTTCGCGCAGCAGATACATGCCGCGCAGGATGCCTGGCTCAGCACCCACGGGCAGCGCCGGCATGCGGTAATTTTCGTTGCTAACGGTCAGGTAATAGAACACATCTTCCTGCTGCTCGAGCATGCGGCGCATGCCTTCCTGAATGATCACCGCGAGTTCGTAGCCGTAGGTCGGGTCGTACGACACGCAGTTGGGGAAGGTGGCCGCAGTGACATGACTGGAACCATCCTGATGCTGCAAACCTTCGCCCGCTAGCGTGGTGCGTCCGGAGGTTGCGCCGATCAAAAAGCCGCGCGCGCGGCTGTCGCCCGCAGCCCAGATCATATCCGCGACGCGCTGAAAACCGAAGATGGAATAGAAAATATAAAACGGCAGCATGGTCACGCCGTGCGCGCTGTAAGCGGTGGCAGCGGCGATCCAGGATGACATCGCTCCGGCTTCGGTAATGCCTTCCTCGATGATCTGGCCATTTTTGGCTTCTTTGTAGTAGAGCAATTCGTCGCGGTCTTCGGGCTCGTACATCTGCCCGGTGGAGGAATAAATCGCGAACTGCCGAAACAGCGTCTGCATGCCAAAGGTGCGCGCTTCATCGGCGACGATGGGCACCACGTGCGCGCCGATGTCCGCACTTTTCAGCAGTTGCGACAGCACGGAGACGAAGCTCATGGTGGTCGATTCTTCGCGCCCAGGGTGATTAGGCGAGCCTTCGAGTGTGCGCGCGAAGAGCGCCAGCTTGGGCGCGGGCAACGCTGGGGCGCTACGCACGCGCGCCGGCATCGCCCCGCCCAGCGTAGCGCGCCTGGACTTTAAGTATTTGATTTCATGCGAGTTTTCGTCCGGTCTGTAAAAGCGCAGCGCAGCCACATCGGCGTCGGCAAGGGGCAGCGCAAAGCGGTCGCGAAATGCCAGCAGTGCATCGGTCTCCAGCTTCTTGGCCTGGTGTGCGGTCATTTTGCCTTCACCCCACTGGCCCATGCCGTAACCCTTTTTGGTTTGCGCGAGAATGACCGTGGGGCGTCCGCGACTGCGCGAGGCGGCGTGATACGCCGCATAAATTTTCAGCGGATCGTGGCCGCCGCGTCGCAGGCGGTCGATGTCCGCGTCGGAGAGATCGGCCACCAGCGCTTGCAGTTCCGGATATTTGTTGAAGAAATGCTCGCGGTTGAAACGACCATCGGTAGCGGCGTATTTTTGCAGTTCGCCATCTACTGTTTCGTGCAGCCGTTGTAACAGCACGCCTTCCTTGTCGCGTGCGAACAGCGCATCCCAATCCGAGCTCCACAGCAGTTTGATCACGTTCCAGCCCGCGCCGGTAAACAGACCCTCAAGTTCCTGAATGATCGAGCCGTTGCCGCGCACCGGGCCATCGAGGCGTTGCAGATTGCAGTTGACGACGAAGATCAGGTTGTCCAGTTTTTCGCGCGCGGCCAGCGACAGGCCGGCGAGCGATTCGGGTTCGTCCATCTCGCCGTCACCGACGAATGCCCACACTTTGCGATCCGAGGCCGGGCGTATACCGCGATCCTCGAGATAACGCATGAAGCGCGCCTGATAAATCGCGTTCAGCGGCCCCAGTCCCATGGACGCATTCGGGAACTGCCAGAAATCTGGCATCAGCCACGGATGCGGATAGGACGACAGCCCGCCACCGCGTGTTTCCTGACGGTATTTCATCAACGCGTCTTCGCTCAGACGTCCTTCGAGGTAGGCGCGCGCGTAAATGCCGGTGGCCGAATGCGGCTGAAAATAAACCAGATCACCATCCTGTCCCGCACGAAAAAAATGATTGAGGCCCACTTCAAATAAATCGGCCGCTGATGCGTACGTGGCGATATGCCCGCCCAACTCGGGATGCTCGCGATTGGCGCGTACCACCATGGCCAGCGCGTTCCAGCGCACCAGTGCCGTGATGCGTTCTTCCAGTGCCACGTCGCCGGGATAGGGCGGTTGCTCGGCGAGCGGAATGGTGTTGGTGTAGGCGGTGGTGGCGTTGAACTTGAGGCCACGGCAACTGCGCCGTGCGGTATCCCATAATTGCTGCAGCAGAAACTCCGCGCGCGCTTCGCCTTCATTGGCGATCAGCGATTGTAGTGATTCCACCCATTCGCGGGTCTCTTGAGGATCAGGGTCGCTGCGGTAGTTCATAAGGCGCTCATGCTGGACTCAACTTTGACAGGGTGTGGCGGGTACGTTGATGGTAGGCGTTTCGCGCCGCTAGGGGATTGCTATTTTGACTTGAAAATCCCCTTGCTAAGCAATAAGATTGCTGGAAATGATTAAACAAACGCAGAAAATTGCGGCATTAGCCATGGACGACACGGACTGGCGCATACTCGCCGCGCTGCAGGACGACGCGCGCCTCACCAACGCGGATCTTGCCGAGCGCGTGTTTTTGTCGCCCTCGCCGTGCCTGCGCCGCGTGCGTGACCTGGAGCAGGCCGGTCTGATACGCCGTTATGTGACGCTGCTCGACCCGCTCAAGCTGGGGCTGACGGTGAGCGTGTTCATCCAAGTCAGTCTGGAAAAGCAGATGCGCGGCGCGCTCGATACTTTTGAAAACGCGGTGCTCGCACGCGACGCGGTGATGGAGTGCTACCTGATGACGGGCGATGCGGATTATTTGCTGCGGGTAGTGGTGCCGGATATGCAGTCTCTGGAGCGGTTTATTGTGGATTATTTGGCGAAGATCCCGGGCGTGTCCAATATCCGCTCGAGTTTTGCACTGAAACAGGTCAAGTACAAGACGGCGCTGCCGCTACCCGCCAGGGCGCCACGCCGTCAGCGCACGAAGGAGCGGGAGAAATAGCACGAAAAATAGCGACAGTTTTGCCGTTTCCAGGGCCACCGCAGCCGCCTTGAATAACAGGGCTTGCCAACCTCAGAGGTTTGGCATAATGTCATAAGTGAGTTGGCGCGGGTTCGAAGCGCAAACGCGGCGGGTGTCAGGTGGATGTCTGATTTTTCATAATGTATTCTTTGCCTTAGCCTTGGGGGCAGACATGAACAAGATCAATAAAGACGCGCGTGAGGACTTGCTGGCGCTAACCACGAATAAGCCGCATTGGTCGCGCCGCGACTTCATGGCGGGTTCCATTGCCTCGGGATTTGCACTGGCTGCGCAACCGCTGAGCGCGCAAACCATTATCCATACCGAAGCGCTCAACATGCATGCGCGCATGGTGCAGGTGCCCACCGACAACGGCAACATCCCTGCCTACTACGCGATGCCAGGGGTGATGAGAACGCCGGCCTCGCCGTCCTCTATGCCGATTGTGGTGGTGGTGCAGGAAATTTTCGGTGTGCATGAGCATATAAAAGATGTATGCCGCCGCTTTGCCCAACTCGGTTATCTGGCGATCGCGCCGGATTTGTTTTACCGCCAGGGCGATGCCACGAAACTCAAAGACAACAAGGAAATTTTCGCGCAGATTGTCAGCAAAGTGCCCGACTGGCAGGTCATGCGCGACATCGACGCCACCGTGCGCTGGGCTGAACTGAATGGCGGCAGCCGTTACAAACTTGGCATTACCGGATTTTGCTGGGGCGGGCGCATCACCTGGATGTATACCGCGCACAACAACTACGTCAAGGCGGGCGTGGCCTGGTACGGCCGCCTGGAGGGCGACAAGAACGCGATGACGCCACTGCACCCGATCGACGTGGCGCACAACATCCGCGTACCGGTGCTCGGCCTCTACGGTGGTGATGATACCGGCATTCCCGTCAAATCCGTTGCCGCCATGAACGCGGCGTTGCGTACAAAATTGATGAGCGATCCGTCGAATATTCATGTGTATCCCGATACGCCACACGCGTTTTTTGCCGACTACCGCGCGAGCTACCGCGAAAAGCAGGCGTGGGACGCGTGGGATCGTTGTCTAGCCTGGTTCAGGAAAAACGGCGTCCGGGCTTAATCCAGGCGAGCCGGCAGCGGCACCGAACGCCCGCTACGGCATGCAGTAGCGGGCGTTTTTTATCCCGATGGTCATCGGTTGTGAAGGGGAATGTATGGGCTTTTTATGCAATCTGTCGAAGTCCTATGCGCCGCTGCTAGGGCGCATTTTGCTGGCGTTCATTTTTTTGCAGTCGGGCTTTGATAAAGTGCTCAACTACGACAAGGTGATGAAGTTGATGGGCGCGCGCGCGCTACCTGAACCGCAGATCCTGTTGCCGTTGGCGATTGCGGCACTGTTTATCGGCGGCATCATGATTCTGATCGGCTGGAAAGCGCGCTGGGGCGCGCTGGCATTAATTGCATTCATGATCCCGGCAACGCTTTATTTTCACGGCTACTGGAGCTACCCGGAGGCGCTGCAGTTGAACCAGTTTCATCACTTCGTGAAAAACCTTGCCATTATCGGCGCCCTGCTGATGATCCTCGGCATGGGCAGTGGCGCGTGCAGCGTGGATGCTGACCCAAACCGTTGAGAAAATCCGAACCTCTGAATGCGGTGAGCGCACCCCCATCTGCTGTGCCGCTCGCGCGCCGCATGCGCGGGATCGAACCTTTTCAGGTGATGGAACTGCTGGCGCGTGCCAAGGCGCTGGAGGCGCAGGGGCGCGACATTGTGCATCTGGAAATCGGCGAGCCAGATTTTGCCACGCCACGCCCGCTGTGCGAGGCCGGCATACGCGCGCTGGAACAAGGCGAATTGTTTTACACGCCGGCCCTGGGTCTGCGCGAATTGCGTGAGGCTATCGCCGGCTACTATCACACGCGTTATGGCCTGACGCTGGATGCTTCACGCGTGGTGGTTACCACCGGTTCATCGGGTGCCTTGTTGCTGGCCATAGCAGCGCTGGTCAATCCCGGCGACCAGGTGCTGATGGCAGACCCGGGCTACCCCGCCAACCGGCATTTTGTGCGCATGATGGAAGGCGAGGCGATCGGCATCGCGGTCGGACCTGACAGCCACTATCAGCTGACACCAGAATTGATCGAGCGGCATTGGAGCAGCCGCACGGTTGCGGCACTGATTGCCACACCTTCCAATCCCGCCGGCACGCTGATTTCACAGGCGCAGTGCGCCGCGATGGCGGCCTTTGCGCAGGCACGCGGTGGCGCCTTGATCGTTGATGAAATCTATCATGGGCTGGTGTATGAAGGGCTTACCCACACCGCCGCGAATGCCGGCGACAACGTGTTCGTGATCAACAGCTTTTCCAAGTATTTCAATATGACGGGCTGGCGCCTGGGCTGGATGGTGGCGCCGCAGCGTTATGTGCGCGAACTCGATAAGTTGTCGCAAAACGTATTTCTTTCGGCACCCACGCCGGCGCAATTGGCAGCGCTGGTGGCGTTCCAACCCGAGACCTTGGCGATCTGCGAAGCACGGCGCGAAGCATTTCGTGCGCGGCGTGATTATCTGGTGCCCGCGCTGCGCGCCCTGGGTTTCACCATACCCCATATGCCGCCGGGTGCATTTTACGTGTATGCGGATTGTTCGCGCCTGACCCATGACAGCCACCATTTCGCACTCGATTTACTGGAGCGCGCCGGCGTAGCGATCACGCCCGGCATTGATTTCGGCGTGCATCGGGCGCATCAACACGTGCGTTTTGCCTACACGCGGCCGGTAGAGCGTCTGCGCGAGGGGGTGCGGCGCATGGGCGACTACCTGGCGACGCGGTGAGCGATACAGGGGGGCGAGATGAAGTAAGGCAGGTTCAACCGGCCAGCGCCCGCAGCACCAGTGAAACCCCGCTGAACAGCAACAAGCCGCCGATGATGCGTAGCGCCTGATCCCGTGTCAGCCGCCCGTGCAGCCGGTGGCCGCACCACAGGCCCAACGCCATCACCGGCAACAGCGCTGCTGCGGCCATCAATACCTTCGCGTTGAACAAGCCCATGCCGGCGAAAATGGCAATGCGGGCGACGCTGGTGAACGAAAACACGGCGGGCACAGTGGCGCGTATCTGCTGCGGTGTGGCACCGCGTGCAGCGAAATAAAACACGTAGAGCGGGCCACCGACACCGAGTGCCGCTGAGGTGGTACCGGCAATTAAACCCAGCGGTGCCACCACCCATTGCGGCAAGCGCCACATCGATTTGTGGTTGATCAAATAGTAGGCGCCGAACAGCAGTACGAATCCGCCCAGACCTAAGAGCAGCCATTGCGGGGGCACGCTGACCAGTACCAACGCACCCGTGCACACGCCCACCAGCAGAAACGGCAGCATGGGCATGAACTCGGGCTTCCACACGTCCGCGCGCAGTTTCATGCCCATACTGATGGCGCTGACACAATCGAGCAGCACCACCATCGGAATTACGAATTGCAGCGGCATCAGATGCGCGAGTACAGGCACCGCGATCAGGGTCGAGCCAAAGCCTGACATGCCGAAGATCAAATAGGCAATCAGCACGATCAGCGGCGTAAGTATCAGAATGTCTAGACTGGGCATGGCGGGTGGCGCGCTACACGTTGGCCTGCGGCGAGTATAACCAGAACCATTACAATCACACGTTAGCTGCAAGTCACTTGCATTTTTAGCGCGTATCCATGAGGCACATGATTCCCTTGTTACTGGCCGGGCTGCTGCTAAGCGCCTGCGCGCCGCTGTCCGCCGCCGAACCCACCACAGCCGCGGCGGCCGCGGCGGTTGTTTCTGCACGCCAGCACATGGAAAAAGATCGCGCACAGCTCAAGCAGGATCGCGCGGCGCTCGAAACGTCTCGCAAAACCGGCGACAAAGCGAAGATCGAGGCCGCCAACAGCCGTGTGCGCACCGGTCAGCGGCAGTTGAGCGCCAGTCAAACCGCGCTCAAGCAGCGGCAGGATGCTTTGAGGCTGCTGGAAAAGCCGGAACTGGCGGCAGCCCAAGCGCGCGGTGATGCCGCACGCGCGGCGCAGGCGCGCGCGCGGGCAGAGGCCACGACCGCACGCGAGCAGCGGCGCGCTGTTGCGGAAAAGGCGCAGCGTGAGGATGCCGCGAACAAGGCCACTGCGCCGCGCGACGGCGACGGCGCTGAGCGCGCAGCGGCACGCGCGCGCGGCGATGCAGTGCGCAGCGCCCAACGCGAGCAAAAGGAACTGACCGCCGCTGAACGTGAAGAGGCCGTTAAAATACGCCAGCAGCAAGCGGCCGAGCGTGCGGCAACGCTGAAAAAACCTGAGCAGCATAAGGCTGCGCCCCCTAACGTCAAAGAGTGATAGTGATGACCGAACTGATTTTGATACGCCACGGCGAAACCGACTGGAACCGCGAGCGGCGCATGCAGGGCCAGACCGACACGCCGCTATCCGCGGTGGGCCGCGCGCAGGCCGCAGCAGTGGGAGAGCGTCTCGCGCAGCATCCGTTCGCCGCGCTTTACAGCAGCGATTTGTCGCGCGCGTGGGATACCGCGGCGGCGATTTCGCACGCGAGCGGCCGTGAAATACGGCGCGAGCCGGCATTGCGCGAGCGCACCTTTGGCATTTTCGAGGGGCTGACCTACGACGAAATGGCGCAGCGTTATCCCGAGGCGCACGCGCGATTCGCCACGCGTGACCCGGATTACGCAGTGCCCGGTGGCGAAAGCCCGCGCCAGTTTTTTGAGCGCAGTCTTACGTGCCTGAATGCCATCGTGCACGCGCATGCCGGCGCGTGCACAGTGGTGGTCACGCACGGCCTGGTGCTGGATACGCTCCACCGTGCAGCGCGTAACATGTCGCTGGAAGAAAAGCGTGATGCGCCGCTGCTCAATGCCAGTCTGAATACGTTTCGCCATGAGGGCGGTGCCTGGCTTGAAGTGGCGTGGGGCGACGTGGCGCATCTGGCTCAGGTGGGCGTGACGCGCTACGAAGGCCGCGCAGTTTAACCCAGTAACCATGCCCGCCAGCGTACAGGTGGTGCTGGTTCACGGACTGTGGACGCACGGCGCGCTGATGTTGTGGGTGGCGCGGCGCATGGCGCGCGCAGGGTACACCGTGCATTGTTATAGTTACCCGTCGGTGCGCCTGAACCTGGCGCAGAATGCGAGCCGTCTGGCGGCGTATTGCCAGACGCTGGGCGCGCGGCCGCTGCATCTGGTGGGCCACAGTCTGGGCGGATTGCTGATTGCGCGTATGCTCGATCAAGCGCACCGGCTGGAGGTGGGGCGCGTGGTATTCATGGGGTCACCTTTTAACGATAGTTATGCCGCCCGCTGCTTGTCGCGCGCGCGCATGGGGCGTGCGGCAGTGGGCGCGTCGATCGCCGAGTGGCTACTCGGTGCGCGGCCCGAAAATATCGCGCGTTATGAAATCGGCGTGATCGCGGGCAGCCGCGGTGTCGGTCTTGGCGTGATGATCGCGCCCGGTTTGCCGGCGCCGCATGACGGCACCATCAGCGTTGCAGAAACCCAAGTGCCGGGCGCGCGCGATCATATCGTGCTCAGGGTGAGCCATAGCGAAATGGTGATGTCGAATGCGGTAGTGCGGCAGGTGTGTGCGTTTTTGCAGCACGGAAAATTCCTGCACGGGGAGGCCGCGTGAACGCCCGGCGTGGCGTGAAGCTATTGTGTATCTTATTGTTTTTGTTGTCGTTTTGCGGCTGCGCGCAAATGGGATATTACGCGCAATCGATACGCGGCCAGTGGGATATCTGGCGCCGCGAAAAGCCGATTCAGGCGGTGATGGAGGACGCGGCTACACCGCAGGCACTACGCGAAAAACTGGCGCTGGTGTTAAAGGCGCGCGCATTTGCGAGCAGTGAATTGGGCTTGCCGCAAAATCAAAGTTACCAGCGTTATGCCGATTTGGAGCGGCCTTTTGTGCTGTGGAATGTATTCGCCACGCCGGAGTTTTCAACGCGGCCGCAGCAGTGGTGTTTTGTGATGGCGGGCTGCGTGAATTACCGCGGCTATTTTGCCAAGGCGGACGCCGACGCGTTTGCCGCTGCCGCCGCTGCCGATGGGCACGACGTTTACATCGGCGGGGTGCCGGCGTACTCCACTCTCGGATGGTTTGCCGACCCGGTGCTCAACACCTTCGTGAGCTATGCGCCGGTGGCGCTGGCGCGCCTCATCTTTCACGAATTGTCGCATCAGGTGGTGTATGTGAAGGACGATTCCGTATTCAATGAATCGTTCGCGGTCGCGGTGGAACGCGAAGGCCTCAGACGCTGGATTGCCGTGCACGGCAATCCGCAGGAGCGGCAGAGCTACGAACAAATGCAGGCGCGTCACGCGGATTTTGTAGGCTTGGTGCAAAGCTACCGCATGCGGCTCGACGCCTTGTACCGGCAAGGCGGCGCGCCGCAGCCACTGCGCGCAGCCAAACAGCGGCTGTTCGATGAGATGCGGCGCGATTACGCAAAACTCAAAACGTCGTGGGGCGGTTTTGCGGGTTATGACCGCTGGTTCGCGCCAGCGCCGAACAACGCAATGTTGGCGTCGGTGGCGATTTACACGCAGTGGGTGCCAGCGTTTGAGGCGATGTTGCGCGAGCACGGCAGTGATTTGCCCAAATTTTTTGCGGCAGTGAAAGCCCTGGCGCAACGAGATCGCGCGGCGCGCGACGCGGTGCTGCGTGGTTACACGCCCGAGGCCGCGTCCGAGGTTGCACCCTCCGCCAGCGTGCTATGATTTGTATTCCGGCGTCACAGTTGCGCAATTTTCAGGAGACTACGATGAGCGTACCCAAGGAAATCGGTCATCTTGTACTCAACGTCAGTGATGTCGCGCGCTCGACGGCGTTTTATCGCGACGTCGTGGGATTCCAGGTGTCGCGCTACGGGCCTGAGGGCAACCGCGCTTTTTTGACTTGCGGCGTGATGCATCACAACCTCGCCCTGTTCCAAGCGCCTGCCGGTGCCCAGCCACGCCAGAAAGGCCAGATCGGTCTGAATCACTTCGCCTTCAAGGTCGAGAGTTACTTCGCTTTGCAGCAAGCCCACCAGCGCCTGGTGGCGGCGCATGCGATCATCGATCACATGGTCGACCACGGCATGTCACTGAGTGTTTATTTTCTCGATCCGGACGGCATCATGATGGAGCTGTTCTGCGATACTTTCGGCAGTCAGTCCGAAGGATTGGCCTTCATGAAGGCCACCCCTGGTCAGGCCAAGCCGATCGACATTGCCGCCCCCGCACCGCAGCGCCCTGCCATTCCCCAGGCGGATTTTAGCCGCACGCAGTAGCCGCAACGCCCTACGCGCAGCAGGGTAGGTCAAGCGAAAAGTCACGCGACACATAGGTTCCTGTCGAAGCATAGCCGCTAACGGGTCTAGCCTGCCGACGTACCACGATTACCAAGGGGAATAGCATGAATGCAGCCCGACTGTTTGTCGCATGCTTCGCTGGAATGCTCTGCGCTTCGGGGGCGGTCTGGTCTCAGGCTTTTCCCGCCAAGCTCGTGCGCGTGATCGTCCCCTTTCCTCCGGGAGGAGGAAACGACATTGTGGCGCGCATCGTTTTCGCGAAGCTCTCGGAGCAGATGGGCCAGTCGTTCGTCATCGAAAACCGCTCAGGCGCAGGGGGCACGCTCGGCTCGGCCGTCGTGGCGCAAAGCAAGCCCGACGGCTATACCTTGCTGATGCAAACCACCGCCTCCCATACCTCCAACCCGCATCTGTATAGCAAGCTGCCGTACGACGCCCTGCGCGATTTCGTCGGCATAGCCCCTCTCGCGATGGTGGTGATGGTACTCAGCGTGCATCCCTCGCTGCCGGCACGGTCGGTGAAGGAGTTCATCGCGCTGGCGCAGAAACGCCCGAACGAAATCGCTTTCGCCCATGCCGGCTTCGGCAGCTTTGGCCACCTGACCACGGTGATCCTGGAGTCCACGACGGGCATCAAGATCACCCAGGTACCGTACAAAGGTGGTGGACCCGCTGTTGTAAGCTTGATCTCTGGGGAAACCCAGGCCATATTCCAGGGCGTCGGCGAAATTATCGAGCACATCAGGGTGAATCGCGCGCGTCCGCTGGGGGTAAGCTCGGCGGAGCGGGTGACGCAGCTTCCGGATGTGCCGACGATGGCGGAAACCTACCCGGGTTACGAAGCCACGACCTGGATCAGTGTTTTCGCGCCGGCAGGAACCCCCAAGGCAATCATCGATAGGTTGAACGCCGAACTCGGCAACGCCTTGCGCGACCCTGGGGTTGCTTCGAAGCTGAGCGGGCTGACGCTCGACCCCACGCACAGGTCGCCGGAAGAGATCGCCCAGCGCCTGAAGACAGATTACGAGAGGATAGGGAAGCTGTTCCGCGAGGTCGGCGTGAAGCTCGATTAGCCGCGCCCGCCGGCTTGCGCGTGGGGTCAGGTCTTGCCTCTTGCCCGCCAACCTTGCATGAGATTGCCGTTGAGTGAAAAGGGTGTTTAAAATTGCTACCCTGCCAGCCTGTTAAGCTACACTCGTAGAGACCTATCGAAGCATTGCCGATAAAGGTCCTTTGTTGCCTACGCGCCACGATTACCAAGGGGAATAGCATGAATGCAGTTCGATTTTTTGTCGCATCCTTCGTTGGCCTGCTCTGCGCTTCGGGAGTGGTCTGGTCTCAGGCTTATCCCGCCAAGCACGTGCGCGTGATTGTCCCCTTTCCTCCGGGTGGGGCGAACGACATCGTAGCGCGCTTTGTTTTGCCTAAGCTCTCGGAACAGATGGGGCAGTCGTTCATCATCGAAAATCGCGCTGGCGCGGGGGGTACGATCGGCTCGGCCATAGTGGCTCAAAGCAAGCCGGACGGCTATACCTTGCTCATCCAAACCGTCGCTTCCCATGTCTCCAATGCGCACCTGTACAACAAGCTGCCGTACGACGCCCTACGTGATTTTGTCGGGATAAGCCCCATCGCCAGGGTGGTGAGCGTGCTGACCGTGCATCCCTCGCTGCCGGTACAGTCGGTGAAGGCGTTTATCGCGCTGGCACAGAAACGCCCGCAAGAAATTCTCCACGGGCACTCCGGCCACGGCAGCTTCACCCACATGAACGGGGTGCTTTTCGAATCCAGAGCGGGCATACGCATGATCCAGGTGCCGTTCAAGGGTGGCGGGCCCGCGGTGATAGCCCTGGTATCAGGGGAAACGCAGGCCCAGGTCGCGGCTATCGGCGAACTGATCGCATACATCAAGGCGAATCGCGTGCGCGCGCTGGGGGTGACTTCGGCGGAGCGGGTAGCGCAACTCCCGGATGTGCCGACGATCGCGGACACCATTCGGGGATACGAATCGTCGACTTGGGTTAGTGCATTTGCGCCCGCGGGAACCCCCAAGGCGATCATCGATAGACTCAACGCCGAGTTCGGGAAGGCGCTGAAAGATCCTGATATCGCAGCCAAGATGGCTTCCCAGACGCTCGACCCCTCGCACAGGCCAGCGGAAGAGCTTGCGCAGCGTATGAGGACGGATTACGAGACGATAGGCAAGCTGTTTCGCCAGGTCGCCGCGAAGCTCGATTAGTGTGTAGCGGAAAACGCGGAGATTTGACCCCGTTGTGGGAGGAAAACAGCGGGGCTTTGCGAACGTTTGCGTGATTGACTGTGCGCCCCTCGCGGGATATAGATTGCGGGTCGGTGAAAAATGATGTTTAAAATGCCAATCCCCATGGTTGCCCGGTCGGATTTCCCCCGCTAAGACTACCGAGGATGGAACCATGAAACTGTACCCGCACATGGTAGTGCCGCTGGTTCTCGTCGTGCTGTTCTGGCCGTTGGCCGCACTCGCGCAGGTGTACCCGGCAAAGCCGGTGCGCGTGGTGGTCCCGTGGCCCCCGGGTGGCGCCAACGACGTCACGGCGCGCATCGTGTTCCAAAAGATGTCGGAGATGCTGAAAGAGCAATTCATCATCGAGAACCGCGGCGGCGCGACGGGCACCATCGGTGCTGCTGCGGTCGCAAGAAGCGCGCCGGACGGCTACACGCTCATGGTGCATTCCGCCACACATGTCGCCAACCCGCACCTCTTCAAGAAGCTGCCGTATGACACGATCAACGATTTCATCGGCGTGACGACGCTCGCGCGGCAGGTGGGCGCGCTGATTGTGCACCCGTCGTTGCCGGTGACATCGATGAAGGGGTTCATCGCGCTTGCAGGGAAGCGCCCTGGTGAGGTGATCTATGGGTCCGCCGGCAGCGGCAGCACCTTGCATCTGATGATGGCTCAGCTCCTCTCTATGACGGGGATCAAGGTGGTGCACGTGCCGTACAAGGGCGGTGGACCCGCCGTGATCGCTATAGTGTCCGGGGAGACGCAGGCGATGTACGCCGTAATCTCAGACATCTATTCGCACCTTATGTCGAAACGGGTACGTCCGTTGGGGGTGACCTCAGCCGATCGGCTGAAGCAGTTTCCGGACGTGCCGGCTATCGGTGAGACCGTCCCGGGCTACGCTTTTACATCGTGGATGGGTGCTTTTGTGCCGGCGGGAACACCCAAGCCGATCATCGACAAGCTCAACGCTGATTTGAAGAGGGCGCTCGATGCCCCGGATGTCGCCTCGAAGCTCGACACCCTGGTGCTGCTCGATCCGAGCCGCTTGACGCCCGGGGAGTTCGCCCAGTTACTGAAGTCGGACCACGACAGGCTCGGCAAGCTGATCCGGGAACTCGGCCTGACGACGATTGATTAGCCGTTGGGGTCAGTTCTTGACCTTGCATCTACCGCCAATCACAGCGCGTTGCTGGGCCGGCGCAGGGTGCGCCACAGGTGCGAGGCGGGCGAATTCTCGTTGCCCAAGCCTTCCTTAGGTTGTTTGAAATTGCGCCCGATCACATCCTCGAACTGCTCCAGCTTGATCTCGATGTTGGGATCGAAGGAATACAAATCGTTCACGCAGATCATGCGCGCGGTCATATACCATTTGTGTTTCCGGGCTTCCTGATAGGCCGCTTCGATATAGGCATCCGGACGGTAGCCTTCGCCAAACATACGCACGTACATGTCGGGATATCCATAACCCACGGATTCATCCGCATAAAATCTCAACGCCTGATGGGCGCGTATGGCCCAGCTCACTTCCTCCTCCACATAGGGTGCGATCATTTGCGCTCCCCAATAACCGTGATCGGAACGGATGAAACCCACCACCGAGATGTCGTGCAGCAGGCAGGCGAACACGGTCTGCTCCGGCATGCCGTTTTTTTGCGCCAGGTTGGCGCTTTGCAGCAGATGCTGAAAGCCCCGGCCCGGCGACAGGCGCAGGCGGAAAAAATCCAGCAGCGTGGGTTTTTCCGGCATTTTCTTCAGGCGCGGGTCTTCGCCCATCTGCAGATGGGCCCCTGGCCCGTAGTTGATGGGCGGCCCCATCGAGTCCTCGCCGGCAGCCAGGCAATACAACATCGAGCGCGCGACGATACGTTTGTCCATCGTTTCCATCTGCTGCAGTTCGATTGCGTCGGCCCGCTCGTTCATCGTTTTCAGGTTCACTGACATGACCTTGCCTCCGTTCTGGTTAAGCGCCTCTCGGCCCAGTGTCGCGGCTGCCCGCGAGTCGCCTGACCTGCACCGTCAGAAGACGATGGCATTTTATGCGACTTTCACCCTGGCATCACCCACCAGTGTGGAGACCTTGGGTATCCCTGAACGGATGGAAGCGGAGCATGCTTGCGGCGTGTGGGCGCCGCTACGAACCTGATCACCTTGCGCAACTTCAAGCCTGGCGCTCACCGTCTTCAAGCCGCTGCTGTAAAATGCGCGCCTGTTGCGACACGGTGGCCCAGAAATGACTCGACGCACACCGGCTGAAATTGAAACGCGGCTGGCTAATTTGCCGCGACCGGCTTACCCGGACGACTTGCCCGTGGTGGCGATGCGGGAGGACATCGCGCGTGCCATACGGGACCATCAAGTGGTGATCGTGTGCGGCGAAACCGGGTCGGGCAAAACCACGCAGTTGCCGAAAATCTGTCTGGAATTGCAGCGTGGTGTGCAGGGCTTGATCGGGCACACCCAGCCGCGGCGCATCGCCGCGCGTACCGTGGCGATGCGCATTGCGCAGGAATTGAAAAGCCCGCTGGGGCAGGCGGTGGGTTACAAAGTGCGCTTCTCGGACAAGGTGTCGTCCAACACCTACATCAAGCTGATGACCGATGGCATTCTGCTGGCTGAAACGCAGGGTGACCGGGAGCTGCGCGCCTACGACACGCTGATCATCGACGAGGCGCACGAGCGTAGCCTCAACATCGATTTTCTGCTGGGCTACCTGAAGCGACTGCTGCCGCAGCGGCCGGATCTGAAGGTGATCGTTACCTCCGCTACCATTGATGCCGCGCGCTTTGCAGCACACTTTAACGGTGCTCCGGTGATTGAGGTTTCGGGGCGCATGTACCCCGTGGAGGTGCGCTATCGTCCGCTGAAAACAAAAGACAAACCTGGACAAAAGTCGGCCCCCCTCACCCCCGACCCCTCTGCTGCGCTACAAGTGTTCCCTAGTCCCAAAGGGCGAGGGGAGGTTCGAGCTTTCGCTCGCGCGAAAGAAGAATCGATCGATGAGGATATTGAGGCAGCCATCCTCGACGCAGTGGACGCTCTCGCGCGTGAGCGCTCGGGAGGGGACATACTGGTGTTCCTGCCGGGCGAGCGTGAAATCCGCGAAACCGCCGAGGCGCTGCGCAAACATCACCCCAGCGGTGCGGAAATCCTGCCGCTGTTCGCGCGGCTGTCGTTCGAAGAACAGGATCGTGTGTTCAAGCCGCACAGCGGGCAGCGCATTGTGCTCGCCACCAATGTGGCGGAGACCTCGCTCACGGTGCCCGGCATACGTTATGTGATTGATCCGGGGTTGTCGCGGGTGAACCGCTACAGTTACCGCAACAAGGTCGAACTGTTGCAAGTCGAGAAAATTTCGCGTGCCTCGGCCAACCAGCGTGCCGGGCGTTGCGGGCGCGTGGCTGCGGGCGTGTGCATCCGTCTCTATGACGAGGAGGATTTCGCCGCGCGCGACGCATTCACCGATCCGGAAATTCTGCGCTCGTCACTGGCATCGGTCATTCTGCGCATGAAGTCGCTGAAAATTGGCGACGTGGAGGATTTTCCGTTTTTGGAGCCGCCGCTGCCGCGCATGATCGCCGACGGTTATCAATTGCTGGCCGAACTGGGCGCGGTGGATGACGAAAATCAACTCACGGCGGTGGGCTGGCAACTGGCGAAATTCCCGATTGATCCACGCATTTCACGCATGGTTATCGCCGCCAAACAGGAAAATTGCCTGGCCGAAGTGCTGATCATCGCTGCCGCGTTGTCGGTGCAGGATCCGCGCGACCGGCCATTTGATCGCGCCGAAGCGGCTGACCGCGCGCATCAGCCGTTTCAGGACGAGCGTTCGGATTTCATGGCGTACCTGAAAATCTGGGCATTTTTTGACGAGGCGATCAAACACCGCAAATCCAATCGCAAGCTGGCCGATCAGTTGCAGGCGCATTTTCTGTCGCAGCGGCGCTTGCGCGAGTGGCGTGACATCCACGGGCAACTCGCCGCCCTCACTGGCGAAATGGGTTTGCGTGAGAATGAAATCCCCGCCACCTTTGAGCAAATCCATCGTGCGCTGCTGGCCGGGCTGCTGGGCAATCTAGGCTTCAAAAACGATGAAGGCGAATATCTCGGGGCACGCGGCATCAAGTTCACGATTTTTCCCGGTTCGGTGTTGCGCAAAGCGCAGCCCAAGTGGGTGATGGCTGCTGAATTGGTGGAAACCACGCGGCTTTACGCGCGCTGTGTGGCGAAGATCGATCCCGATTGGATAGAGCGTATCGCGGGCGACAGGGTGAAACGCCATTATTTTGACCCGCATTGGGAAAAAGACCGGGCGATGGTGGCGGCGTATGAACGCGTAACGCTGTATGGCCTGACCATCGTGCCCAAGCGCAGCGTGCACTATGGCCCGATTAATCCGCGCGAGGCGCGCGAGATCTTTATCCAGCGTGCGC
This sequence comes from Bordetella parapertussis, assembly GCA_945906815.1. Classification (GTDB taxonomy): domain Bacteria; phylum Pseudomonadota; class Gammaproteobacteria; order Burkholderiales; family SG8-41; genus UBA5216. The sequence continues at coordinate 6,069 of CAMDRT010000048.1, read as the reverse complement.
TGGTCGAGGGGGATTATGCTACCAGTGCTAAATTCTTCCGTCAAAATCAAATGGTTATAAAGGAAGTGCAAGCGCTGGAGCACAAGGCGCGCAAACGCGATGTGCTGGTCGACGAGCACACGTTGTTCGCGTTTTACGACGCCGCAGTGCCGCTGCATATCCACAATGGGGCAGCGTTCGACGCGTGGCGCAGCGAGGCTGAGCAGAGCCATCCGCAGTTGCTGTATCTCACGCGCGAGTACCTGATGCGCCACTCGGCGATGGATATCACCGAAGCGCAGTTTCCTGAAACGCTGCGCGTGGGGGATGTGACATTCAAGCTGCAGTACCGCTTTGAACCCGCGCATCCACTTGACGGAGTGACGGTCACGGTGCCGCTGCATCTGTTGAACACGCTGGATGACACGCCATTCGATTGGCTGGCGCCAGGAATGATACGCGACAAGGTGGCTGCGTATTTGAAGGCGCTGCCCAAAACCCTGCGCCGCAATCTGTTCCCGATTCCGGAGCAGGTGACGGCGTTTCTCACCGGCAGCGACGCCAGCCGGCCGTTTGTCGCGGCGCTGGCGAACTTTGTGCGGCAACGTGCAGGTCAGCCTGTTGCCGCGGATGTGTGGGATGGCGCCGAGATAGCGGCGCATCTGAAAATGAATTTCAAGGTGATCGATGACGCCGGGCGTGAACTGGCGGGCGGGCGCGATCTGGCGGTACTCAAAGCGCAACTGGGGCAGGCGGCGCAACTGACCTTCGCTAAAGCCGAAACCGGCCTTGAGCGCGACAACATTCGCGTGTGGGATTGTGGCGATCTGCCAGAGCAGTTGGCGTTCACCCGCAATGGCCGCAAGCTCACCGGTTATCCGGCGTTGGTAGATCAGGGTGACAGCGTCGCGATTCAGCTTTTTGACGTGAAATCCGCGGCGGACGCGGCCATGCGCCTGGGTGTCGCGCGGCTCATGCGCCTGGCGCTCAAAGAGCAAATGAAGCAACTGCAAAAGAATTTACGCGGTTTTGAGCAGGCGGCCATGCAGTTGCGCGGCGTGGCGGGCGTGGATGATCTGCGAGAAGACGTCATCACCGCCATCACCGATCGCGCGTTTATCGGCGAAGATGCGTTACCCCGCAGCCTGAAGGATTACGAAGCGCAACTCAAGCGCGCACGCACGCGCCTGCCGGCCGTGAGCGAAGGCGCATGCCGACTGTTGGCGGCCATAGGCGTGGCCTATCACCAGTTGTCTCTGGCGGTAGGCGCGGACCCTGTTACGAGGGGGCCACTGGCACGGCCCGCAGCGGATATCAAAGCGCAACTGTCGCGGCTGATTTTCAAGGGCTGGTTCGCCGCCACGCCGTGGGAGCAACTCTCGCACTTGCCGCGTTATCTGCAGGCGATGCAAAAGCGGCTGGAAAAATATCCACGCGACTACGAACGGGATGCGCGGCATGCAGCCACTATCGGTGGCTGGTGGAAGCGCTACGACGCATTGCTGGAAAAACAGACGCAAGCCGGCGCGGTCGATGCGCGTTTGCAGCAGGTGCGCTGGCAGCTTGAAGAACTGCGCGTGTCGCTGTTCGCGCAGGAATTGAAAACGCCGTATCCGATGTCCTACAAGCGGCTGGAGAAGTTCTGGAATGCGCTGCAGTAACGCCTTACTCCCGCACCACCCAATGCACTTTGACACCGCCTGCGCTTTTGACGTTCAGCACCGACCACAGCCAGCGCAGCAGCGTGCGCATTTCAGTGTCAAATTTCCACGGCGGGTTGACGATGATCATGCCGCAGCCAGGTATGGTGGATGCATCTTCCGGCAGGATCGACAACTCGAATTGCAACACCTTGCGGATGCCAGCGTCTTCAATGGCGCGCTCGAAGCCGCGTATCACGCCCGCGCCCATCAATGGATACCAGATGGCGTACGTGCCGGTTTGCCAGCGCGTATGCGCTTCCTGCAGCGCGGTGGCAATACGTGCAAATTCGCGCGCGCGGTCAAACGACGAATCAATCAACACCAGGCCGCGCCGTTCTTTGGGTGGCAGGTGCGCCTTGAGTGCCTGATAGCCGTCCAGCAATTGCACGTTTACCCGGCGATCGCGCGCGAATAATTCGTGCAGCGCGGCGCAATCGGTCTTGTTCAGTTCGCTGAGCGCGATACGGTCGATGGGCCGGATCAGGCGGCGCGCGAAGCGTGGCGAGCCGGGGTAGTAACGCAAGTGTCCGTCGGTGTTTTCTTCACGCACCATGTCCATGTAGGGTTTCATCGCCGCGGGAATGTCCTCGCGATCCCACAGTTTTTTGATGCCGCTTTCGAACTCACGCCCCTTTTGCGCCCACGGATGCGACAAATCATAAAGGCCGGTGCCGGCATGGCTGTCGAGGAAAAAATACGGCTTGGTTTTTTCGTTCAGCGCCAATAGCAGTCGCGTCAGCAGCACGTGTTTGAATACGTCAGCAAAACTTCCGGCGTGGAATAAGTGGCGGTAGGAGAGCATTTTTTAACGGCGGTGAACGAGTGAGCGGGTTAACGAGTGAACGAGTGGCGGCGAGGGCAGGGTGAAGGGTTTTACGCGTTCACCCGCTCACGCGTTAACTCGTTCACAGTCCTTAGAGTTTGTCATACTTCGTGGCAACGCCGCGAGACTTTTCCACAGGATACTTCAGCGCATTGAGTTCCAGCTTCTTTTGCGCTGCCGCGGCCAGATCTATATCCAGCTTGTCGGCGAGCCGCAGCAGGAACAGCAGCACATCCGCGCACTCCAGCGCCACCGCATCCTTGGTCGCGGGGGGCAGGTTGGCCGCCTCATCGAAGGTCAGCCACTGAAAATGTTCCAGCAGTTCCCCCGCTTCACCGGCCAGCGCCATGGCGAGATTTTTGGGGTTGTGAAATTGATCCCAATCGCGCTCTGCAGCGAAAGCGGCGAGGCGTACGCGCAGATGCTCCAGGCTAGGGTGAGCGGGGGCCATAGGGAAGTTCAAGTCGGCGTTTTTTGAAGGAGGACGGCATTCTATCGTGTAGCTCTACAGGTGCGAGTGATGATATCATTGTTCAATGAAAACAAATACTTACAATGCGGAAGGTTGAGGTATGCAGGCGCGCTACCCATTGCTGTTGAAAGCCATAGCCTTCGCTGCGAAAAAGCATCGTCATCAGCGGCGCAAAGATCCCGAAGCTTCACCCTATATCAATCATCCGATAGATCTCGCCAATGTGCTGGTGCAGGAAGCGCGCGTGATGGACACCACGGTGTTGATCGCGGCTATTTTGCACGACACGCTCGAAGATACCGCGACTACGCCCGCTGAGCTTGCCGCAGCGTTCGGCAACGAAGTGCGCGACATCGTGCTTGAAGTCAGCGACAACAAAAAACTCAAGAAGCGCAAGCGCAAGGAACTGCAAGTCAAGCACGGCCCGCACCTTACGCGCAAAGCGCAGTTGGTCAAGCTGGCGGATAAAATCTGCAATCTGCGCGATGTGGCGGCGAATCCGCCTGCGCGTTGGCCGCTGAAACGCCAGATCGAATATTTTGATTGGGCGAAATCCGTGATCGATGCCATGCGCGGCACGCATGTGCGGCTGGAAGCCTTGTTTGACGCAGTGTATGCCAAACGGCCTCACGCCCAGCGCTGGCTGCGACATGCCAAACCGGAGGTGCGCGGGCCGCATGTGCGGCGTGCGATGCGTTAGTGGCGGTTTGTCGCATGGAAAAAAATGCAGCAGCAGATGAGCATCAAACTGGATTGATTTTCTAACCACAGATGAACACAGATGAACACAGATGAACACAGATAGAACCGCAAATACAAAAACATTCCTTTGGGGTTTGCTTTTATCTGTGTTTATCTGTGTTCATCTGTGGTTAAAATGTTCTTGAGTTTTTTTGTAATTCGTTGAAAGGGAGCCAACATGGCCAAGATATTTCTCGTAGTACCCGACGCGCCGATAGAAGATGTCGCACAGTTGAAATCCAACCGCAGCTTGGGCAGTGGCGGCATCCGTCTCGGCATACTGGATAACAGCAAGGCCAATGCGGACCACTTGCTGAATCTCATTGTGGAAGGCGTGAAGAAAGAATTCAAAGTCGATTCGGTGGTGATCAAACGCAAGCCCACGTCTAGCCGACCGGCGACGGATCAGATACTCGACGAACTGGCAAATGAGGCTGATCTGGTGATCAGCGCCATGGCCGATTGAGGCTCCTGCACGTCGTGGAGTGTCCACGACATGGCGCAGTTGACCCAGCGCGGTTTGATCGCCGCGGTGGTGTGCTCGGATACCTTTATGAAACTCGGTACGGCGCAGGCCAAGGTGTTTGGCGTGCCCGATCTGCCGTTGCTGAAAATTCAGCATCCGCTGGGCGGGCTGAATATGGATAAGGTGGTTGAGCGCGCGGCGGTGGCGTTGCCGCAGTTGCTTAGTGTCATGAGAGTCGTTAAAGAAAAACAGCAGGAGAAACAGCAATGAGTTCGTTGGCTGCGATGTTGCAAGCGCCCGGCGCCCTGGTCGAGTGTGATGATGATCCCGAAGCGGTGTTCGACATGTTGTGTGCCAAAGGCTGGAGCGACGGACTGCCGGTGATTCCGCCCACGCCCGAGCGCGTCGAGCGCATGCTGAGCTATTGCGATCGCGATTTCGATCAGCCGGTGGTGAAGATTCCGCCGCGCTTCGGCGCCGCGACACCGATACGTGTCGCCGCCAACGCGGTGATGGCGGGTTGCAAACCGGAATATTTTCCGCTGGTGCTGCTGGCGCTGGAAGCGCTGGCCGAAGAGCCATACAACCTGTATGGCACGCAGGCCACCACGCATCCGTGTACGCCGATGCTGATTTTCAATGGCCCGGTGGCCAAAGAAGTCGGCATCAACTCCGGTCACAACGCGATGGGCAACTACTTTCGCGCCAACGCGGTGATCGGGCGCGCGGTGCGGCTGTCGCTGGTGAATATCGGTGCCGCGATTCCGGGTACCGGCGACATGGCGACGACGGGCACGCCGGCGAAATTTTCGTTTTGCGTGGCCGAGAATGAAGACAATACGCCGTGGGAGCCGCTGCACGTAGAACGCGGCTTTCCCAGAGACGCGAGCGCGGTGACGGTGATCGCGGCGGAAAGCCCGCACAACGTCAATGATCACGAGAGCATCACGCCCGAAGGCATACTCACCATGATCGCGGGCACCATGGCGATTACCGGCTCCAACAATGCCTACTACGCCGGACAGCCGGTGCTGGCGTTTGGCCCTGAGCATGCGGCCACGGTCGCATCCCAAGGCATGAGCAAAGCCGAAGTGCGGCAATGGCTGTGGGAGCGGGCAACCCTACCGCTATCAAAGTTTTCGCAGGAAGGCATCGAGCGCCGTTTCCGCCGCAAACTCGGGGAACAGTTCGCGCATGCCGCGCTCGATACGGCGGTGCACATGTGGGCCAAGCCCGAAGACCTGATCGTCATCGTCACCGGCGGCGCGGGCAAACACTCGCAGTACGTGCCGACCTTCGGCAACACGCGTGCGGTGACGCGGGCGCTGAAGCGGGCGGATGGCGAACTGGTGAAGTCGATTCAGGAGTTGAAGCGGGGGTAGTGCTTTACTTTAAACGCCCGACAGTTCAGCCACAGAGTCTCCCAATCCCGCGCGGCGGGCCAGGCATTCGCAAAGAAACATGGGCGGGGTGGTGAATTTGCGTTAAAAGGTGAATAGCAGTGCCGAGATGACCGACAGTTCATTGGTGCGAGCCTGCGGCGTTTCTGGACGCTGTAGTGCGAGGCCATCACAGAGCATGGTCCGGGAATCGTCGGCGATATTGGTGAGCGCAGCGATGCGCATCCCGTTTGTGAGATCGAGATTGCCTTGACGAGGGGAAAATAGTGTTTTGGGTTTAGGCAGGCCGTAGAAACAGGACTGATCAACAAAAAAATAGCCCTGAGCAGCGAGCCGTGCAAATCACGACCGTTCGCTCAGGGACTTTTGCAAGAAGCTCATTAGTTCCATTAATTACGAAGCACTACCCTAGCGTCGCCGGAGCGGACGCGGGCGCTGCTGCCCCGGGTGCTGGTGCTACCGCTGGGGCCTCTGCCCCTGGTGCT
>CAMDRT010000047.1 GCA_945906815.1 Bordetella parapertussis | reverse complement strand
AACCCGAAGGCCTTCTTCACTCACGCGGCATGGCTGGATCAGGCTTTCGCCCATTGTCCAAAATTCCCCACTGCTGCCTCCCGTAGGAGTCTGGACCGTGTCTCAGTTCCAGTGTGGCTGATCGTCCTCTCAGACCAGCTACGGATCGTAGCCTTGGTGAGCTTTTACCCCACCAACTAGCTAATCCGACATCGGCCACTCCAATAGTGCGAGGTCCTCAGTTGCCCGAAAACCCCCGCTTTCCCCCGTAGGGCGTATGCGGTATTAGCCTATCTTTCGACAGGTTATCCCCCGCTACTGGAAATGTTCCGATGTATTACTCACCCGTTCGCCACTCTACTTGCGGGTTGCCCCGCTTTCGCGTTCGACTTGCATGTGTAAGGCATGCCGCCAGCGTTCAATCTGAGCCAGGATCAAACTCTTCAGTTTAATCTCTGCAAAGTAATTCTCTCGCTTGACGTTATTACTATCGTGCGAGCACTTCAATATTTCAAAAACTTTTTCGCAACGGCCAGAACTTCTTGGCCGTTGCGCTTGCCTTGAAAACCAAGCGCCCACACTTATCGGCTGTATATTTTTAAAGAGCCATCTAAACCAGAAACCCTGCTTGCGGTAACCGGCTAGCTAAAACGAAAGGACGATGCCATTCGAATCATTACTTTACTGCACACTCAAAACAAAACTACATTTGGTAGCGGGGATAGGATTTGAACCTATGACCTTCGGGTTATGAGCCCGACGAGCTGCCAGACTGCTCCACCCCGCGCCAGTGATACGACTCAGTTAAGAGGCCGAATTATGAAGTGAATTTAGGGGGCTGTCAACACTTGTTTAGAATTTATTTCACGAACAGGGGAAATAAATCCGGAGAAGCAGCCTTACTCTAAAAACGAATCAGCGCCTTGCACTTACCACGGGTATTGTAGCAGACGTCTTCTTGCGGAAGAAGCGCGCGAATGACTCCATGCTCACGTAAAACACCGGCGTGACATACAAGGTCAGGAACTGCGAGAACACCAACCCTCCCACCACCGCGATACCCAAGGGGCGACGCGTTTCAGCGCCTGCGCCATAGCCCAGTGCAATGGGTAGTGTGGCAAAAATCGCGGCGGCGGTGGTCATCATGATCGGACGGAAGCGCACGCTGCACGCCTCGATAATCGCTTCTTGCGGACTCATATTTTTCTCGCGCTGCATTTGCAGTGCGAAGTCAATCATCATAATCCCGTTTTTCTTGACCAGGCCGATCAACAGAATCACGCCCACGAAACTGAAAATATTGAGTTCCTCGCCAAACAGGATAAGCGTAGCCAACGCGCCAAATCCGGCGAACGGCAGCGCCGTCAAAATGGTGATCGGATGACCATAATGCTCATACAAAATCGCCAGAATCATGTAGATCAAGATGATCGTCACCAGCAATAATATGGGCAGTGAACGAAAGGCCTGCTGGAACGCCTTGGCACTTCCTGAAAACGCCGTTGACACCCCCGCTGGCGCCACCTCCGACGCGAGCTCCTGAATCGCGGTCACGGCATCGCCTACTGACACGCCCGGCGCGAGGTTGAATGACAACACCACGGCCGGCAATTGTCCGGCGTGCGCCACGGATACCGGGCCCACGCCATTCTTCACCTCCGCGACGCTGCTCAACGGCACCATGACCCCTCCCGGCGCGGTGATGAACAGATTGTTCATCGCGTTAATATCCGATTGAAACTTGCGGTCTATTTCCAGCCGCACATCGTACTGATCGGAGGGGCCATAGAGCGTACTCACCTGGCGGCCGCCGAACGCGTTAAACAACGCCTGCTCCACTTGTTGTGAACTGACACCCAATGCCGCTGCCCGGTCACGCAACACCCGCACCTGAATCTCCGGATTTCGCAACTCCAGGTTGCTGGACACATCCCGCACCAGCGGTAGCGCACGCAGCCGCGCCTCCATCTCTTCACCGGGCTTGTAGAGACTCTTAAGGTCCGTACCCGTGAGGACAAATACATAATCGCTGGTTGAAAGCGTTCCGCCTATGCGAATAGCCGGCGGATTCGACAAGAACAACCGCACACCTTGCAGTCCGGCAGAATCCCGACGTATCTGCTGAATCACCTGATCCGCAGTTGAATCCCGCTGATCACGATGCTTCAAGCGAACAATCAGGCGCCCGACATTTTCACCGATTACGCCGCCGGTGCCCTGCCCCGCAGTGGACATCACTGCTTCGACATTGGGGTTATTTTGAATGACTTCAGCCACTTGCTGCTGATAGCGGATCATCTCGGCAAAGGTTACGCCCTCGCGCGCACGGGTATTGGCGAAAATCACACCGGTATCCTGACGCGGAATAAAACCTTTTTGCACTATGTCATACAGCATCCCGGTCGCGACCAGCACCAGTACCGAACCGATCAGCACCAAGCCTCGCACCTTTAGCGTCCAGCGCAAGGTGGTGACGTAAGTCGTGCGCGCCCACTCAAACAACTTTTCCGAAAAATTAAACAATGCGCCATGGGTATGCTCATGCTTGAGCAACAAGCTGCACAACATCGGCGTAACCGTCAGCGACACCACGCCGGAAATCATTACCGCGATACCCACCGTCACCGCGAATTCCCGGAACAACCGGCCCACCATGCCTTCCATGAACAATATCGGCAGAAACACCGCTGACAGCGACACCGTCATGGTAATCACCGTGGAGCCGATTTCTTGCGCCCCTTCGAACGCGGCCGTTCGTCGATCCTTGCCCATCTCCAGGTGACGCGTAATGTTTTCCAACACCACGATCGCGTCATCCACCACAAAGCCCACCGCCAGCGTAATCGCCATTAAGGACAGGTTATTCAGGCTGTAACCGAGCAAACTCATCACCGCAAAGGTGCCAAGCACCGACGCCGGTAGCACCATCGCCGTTACCAGCGTTGCGCGCAGATTACGCAGGAACAGCAGGATCACGCCCACCACCAGCACGATCGACAGCACCAGGGTGAAATTCACCTCGTGGATGGAATCACGAATGAACTCGGAACGATCCACCAACACTTCCAGGTTCGCGCCGGCGGGCATTTCTTTGCGGATATCCGGCAATATTTCCTTCAACTTGCTCACCACGTCCACCGTATTCGAACCGGGTTGGCGGTACACCGCCATGATCAACGCGCGGTCACCATTAAACCAGCTGCGGATTTTTTCGTTGTCGACACTGTCCACCGCGCGCCCCACATCCGACAAGCGCACCGGCATGCCGTCCTTATAGGCAATGATCAGGGGGTTGAAATCCTCGGCATTTTGAAATTTTCCCTGCGATTTCACGGTATACGTGCGCGCCGCGCCTTGCAATGCGCCCGACGGAATATTGGAGTTCGCGCCCTGAATCGCCTGCACCACTTTTTCAATGCCAAGACCGCGCCGAGCGAGCGCGTTGGGGTCGACGAAAATGCGCACCGCATACTTCTGCGAACCAAACACCTGCACCTGTGCCACGCCGCTGATGGTCGAAAACCGTTGTGAGATGTTGGAGTCAACGAATTCGTCCAGCTTGGACATCGGCACCTGCTTGGACGACACGCCCAGTATCAGCACCGGCGCATCCGCCGGATTCAGCTTGCGCAGTGTTGGTGGTTCCGGCATCTCGGCCGGCAAGCGGCGTATCGCCTGCGAAATCGCCGTCTGCACGTCCTGCGTGGCGGAGTCGATATCGCGCGACAGCGCAAACGTCAATGTGATGCGTGTATTACCGCTGGACGAAGAAGACGTCATCTCATCCACGCCCGAAATACGGCTGAACTCACGTTCCAGCGGCAACGCAACCGTATTGCCCATCACCTCTGGGCTGGCACCGGGCAGGCGCGCATTCACCGTGATCGTCGGAAAATCGACGTTTGGCAAATCGTTTACCGGCAGCGTGTTAAACCCCAGCCAACCAAAAAACATGATCGCCACGAAAAACACACTGGTGGCGATTGGGCGTTCGATGAAAACTCGTGAGATGTTCATGCTCCGGCTCCTACTTATAAGACCTGCTAATTCGTGACTGCGTCTGCCTTCTTGTCGCCCTTTTTGCCCTTGCCGCCCTCGGTGGGCTTAGCGGGCTGTCCGTCTGCGCCAGCCTTCGTAGCGCCTTCGGCTTTATCACCTTCGGACTTGCTTGCCACCTTACCTTCTGTAGGCGACTTGGCTGCCTCTCCATCGGCCGCCTTGGTTTTACCGCCTTTGCCGCCTTTACCGCCTTTGGAACCACCCTCGCCAGCCAAGGTTACCTGTGAGCCATTGGTCAGTGTCGGCGGCACCTCAATCACCACCTGCTCGTCACCCTGCAAGCCTTTGCTAATCACCACTTGTTGCCCAAGCTGGCGATCCACCGTGACGTTTTGCGCCCGCGCGCGACCCTCCTTGACCACGAACACGAAGGGTCCGTCCTGCCCCGGTTGCACTGCGGCCTCAGGCAGTGTGACAGCATCGGCTTCGATGCTCAGAATAATTTTCGCCGACACAAATTGCCCCGGCCACAACTCTTCTTTGTCGTTCTTGATGCGCGCTTTGACCAATATCGTGCCGGTGGACGGATTCACTGCGTTGTCTATAAAGACCAGCGTGCCGGTGGCCGCGACGCCACTGCCACCGCTCGGCGTGACGTCGACTTTAAGCTGCTGCTTGCCGCCGCCAATTTTTCTGATGTCGTCAAGATTGCGCTGCGGCACACTCAATGCCACCAGTATCGGCTTGGTGCTGTTAATCAACACCAACGGCGCGCCACCCACTCCACCCGCCACCAGATTGCCGGCCTTCACACTCAGGCCACCGGTGCGTCCCGAAATCGGCGAGGTGATTTCCGAATACGACAGCTGTAATTTTGCCGCCTCCACCACGGATTTGTTGGCAGTCACAGTGGCTTCGAGCGACTTCACCTGCGTCGCAGCCACGTCATACTCCTGGCGCGTGATGTACTCCTTGTCCGCCAGCGGACGCAAGCGTTGCTCCTGCGCGCGCGCCTGGGCAAGCTGCGCCTCATCGCGCGTAACTGCCGCCTGCGTTTGTGCCACCGACACCTGCATCAGACGCGAATCTATGCGAAACAAGACCTGGCCCTGCCGCACGTAGTCGCCTTCCTTGAACATCACAGCCGTCAGCGTGCCACCCACCTGCGGCCGCACCGCCACACTGTGCTCTGACTCGACACTGCCTACAGCATCAATCACCACCGGCATCGCCTGACGTTTGACAGTAGTCGTACGCACCGCAACCGGCCCGCCACGCCCCTTGCCCTTGCCTTTGGCGTCTTTGCCGCCCTTCGTTTCCTGAGCTTCCTTACCGTCTTTGGCTACCACCGTCTTGGCTGCCTTGTTGGCATCTGCGGCTTCCCCAGCGGATTTTTGCCAGTACCAGTAGCCCCCGCCCGCCACCGCAGCAATCAGGCCAAACACCGCCACCATGATTAATCGATTCATTGCTTAGTCTCTGTTTTAGTTGTTATCACCTCACTGGCACCCACCGCAAGATTCAAACGCGCAAGCACCGTATACCAATCCAGATACGATTGAACGCGCTGCGTGCGGGCGCTGGTTTCATCCTGCTGCGCCGTAATCAGATCAAGTATGGTGCCGAAACCGCCCTGATAACGCGCCAGCACCGCCTGCGCGCTCTGCTCCGCTGATTTCACCAGCGATTCGGTACTGCGAATGCTGCCGCTGACAGTTTGCAAATCATAGTAGGCCTGCCACACTTCCAACTGCGATTGCCGGTACAGTATGTCGCGCGCGGCTTCGGCTTGTTGCGCCTGCATTTCGGCCTGCCGCTGCGCGTAGGTATCCTTGAATCCTGAAAAAATCGGAATGCGCACGTTGATGCCCGATTGATACGTTTGCGTATTAGGCCGAAACAGATCCCGCTGCTCCCAACGTGAATGCTGGATAGCCGCGTTAAACTCGATGCTGGGCAATCCGGCCTTCGAGGCCGCCCGCGCCGACGCACGGAACGCCTCGACCTGCGCCTGCGCTGCTACCAGGTCAGGGCGCACCAGCTTGGCAGTTTCAAGATAACCGTTGATGGATTGCAAAGCCTGATCGGGCTGCGGTGGTGCCGACAAAGTTTGCACGCGCAGCGAACTGTTCACCGGCAGTCCCACCACCGAAGCCAATTGGCCGCGCGACTTCTCGAATTCGCCACGACTGCGCGTCAGCGTCAATCGCGCTTGCGCGACTTGCGTTTCCGAACGGTAGACATCGGCTACGGTTGCCACGCCTGAATCACGACGGCGTCGTGCCGCATCCAGCGAGGTTTCAAGATTTTTCAACGCTTGCTCGTTGACACGGGTCAGCGCCTCCGTGCCGATCAACTGGTAGTACGCCTGCTCCACTTGAAACATGACTTCCTGCAGCACCCGATTTTGGGCGAGATTGGCCGCAAGCATGCGGCCTTCAGCCGCCTGCAGGCGCGCGTCGCCCAGACCAAAGTCAAAAATGCCATAACTCAAGCTGATCGAAGGTCCCCAACGATTGATAAAAGGCGATATCAAGCCGCTGGTTCCCGATACCGGGCGTTGACGCAAGAACGACCAGCCGCCGCTGATAGTCGGCAAATCATCGCCCTCGGCAATCCCGACCGCCGATGCCGCTACGCGCGCGGCCAACCACGCCTGACGCGTACGCGGATTATTCGCCAAAGCGAATTCGGTCAGTTCAGGCAGTGAAAGCGGTGCAGCCGATTTTAGCGGCTCGCCCGCCTTGGGCGCAGGCACCGTGGGCAACGGTTGCTCAGGCTTCCAGCGCTGATTGGGTGCCGGAGCCGTTTTTATCTCGACTGCAAACGGATCTTTCCACCAATCCTTGCTCAGCACGCTTTGCCACCACTCGGCATTTGCGCTGGTCGAACCCACCATCAACAAGGCACCCATGCAGGCGGCCCTGTTCCATCCTCCGAAATGCCTCATGTTGACGTTCTTTTTCCACCGAAGCGGTGTTAGTTGTTGATTAATAAACAATTCATGTTAGCACTATTCCTGACTATTTTGCCCTAAAACTACCCGCTCTCGCCACCAGGTCCATAAAGTGGCCCATAGAAAATACACCAATTAAACGCCCAAATAAGCATTCCTACGAAAAACTACTTATGAATCAAAAATTTAGTCATAGTCGCCAGTTATGCTCGCACACTGGACAGGAGGCAACAGCACGTTTTGCGCTGTTCAAAAAATGCAGCAACAAGCGCAGCACAAGCGTCCTGGCCCGCGAATCACGTAACATGGCGCCCATGTCCTGCACAGATAGCCATGGCGATGCGTCGAGCGCCAGCACACCGGCAGCGCGCCCAACCTGTTGTACTCGCTGCTACACAGGTGGAAAAACCCGCGTGACTCAACGCCACCATCGGTGATTTTATGCGCAGCCTAAAATACTTATAACTTATTGTATTTATTTATATTTTTATGCCTAAACCACTGCGCACAGTGACCACCTCAAGCGCGCTAGCCGTGCAACCCGAAGCGCGCTTGATCGAGCACGAGCCCTATTACGAAGCGACCGGTGACGAAATCGCACTGTTTGAAGCCGCCACTGCAAGCCAGATACCGGTGCTGCTCAAAGGCCCCACCGGCTGCGGAAAAACACGCTTCATGGAATATATGGCGTGGAAATTACAGCGCCCGTTGATCACGGTATCGTGTCACGATGATCTGACCGCCAGCGATCTGGTCGGACGTTATCTCATCACCAACAACGAAACCGTGTGGGTGGACGGGCCGCTGGCGCACGCCGTGCGCGTCGGCGGCATTTGTTATCTCGACGAAGTGGTCGAAGCGCGCAAAGACACCACCGTGGTCATACACCCGCTGGCCGACGACCGGCGCATATTGCCCCTTGAAAAACACGGCGAATTGCTGCGCGCGCCAAAAACGTTCGTGCTGGCGATGTCATACAACCCCGGCTACCAGAGCGTGCTGAAAGAACTCAAGCAGAGCACGCGCCAGCGCTTTGTCGCCATCGAGTTTGCGTATCCCTGCGAAGCGCTGGAAGCCAAAATCGTCATCACCGAATCCGCGCTGGACGCCGCCCTTACGGACAAGCTCCTCAAACTCGCGTACCTGACACGCAACCTCAAGGGCAACGGTCTAGACGAAGGCGCATCCACACGCTTGCTGGTGCATGCCGCGAAACTGATGCAACGCGGCATTGCGCCGCGCAGCGCCTGCCACAGCGCTATCGCCGAAGCGCTCACCGATGACGCGGAAACCTTGCGGGCGCTTGACGAATTGGCTTCGTCGATATTTTGAGGCAAACATCTTTCGCCACAGATTTCACAGATGAACACGGATTACTGCACGCCTCCAATGCAAAGCGCTTGGGTTTATCTGTGTTCATCTGCGGAAAAAAAGCAGTTCTTAAGCCATCGTGACAGCGCTGACCGTAGCCGAGCTTGACGACCAACTCGACGCGCTGCTGAACCCGGTGTTGTCATCACGCCGCACGGCGACGCCGCTTGCGGCAGGACTCGCTGCAGCCACGCGCCCACAGCAGGATTTCACGCTGCGCTGGGTGGTAGTCATCGCCCGCAGCAATTACGAATTGGCCTATCAATTTGCCGCGGCGGCGCCTGCCGCGCTGACTATCCTGGACGACGATGCCGCGCAAACGTGGGTCATTCATGCGCTGGACACCTATGATCGCGTAGGCCTGTATCAGGGCACCGCGGTATGCAAAAACTTTTCTACTTTTGCCACACGCGCCGACGCCAAAGCCGCAGTGGATTATGCAGAAGTTGCGCCCGTGCTGGCGCTTTACGTGAGCGCGCTGTCCGGACGGCGCATGAAAATTGACGCCGCAGCGCTCGCATGGACCGATACCGAAACGCTCTACCTGCCACTGCGCATGGCGGCAGGCGCGAATCGCGCACAAAATTTTCTCATCTACAAAATGATCAGCACGCTGCTGTGGGCGCAAAACCGCTACGGCACCTTTAACGCTGATCTCGACGCTGCGGCGCAGCACCACGCCGATCCCGCGCGCGCGCTGGCATGGCTGAATTACCTGGAGTGCGTGCGGCTGGAAGCACACATCGCGCGCGCATTACCAGGACTCGCGCGCGACCTCGCGCCACTACGCGGCAGCAGCATCGATAGCGCCACGCACTACGCGCGGCTACACCTGCCCAGCGCAACCGTGGAAGACAGCATTGCCCTGTTAAACACACTGCCACTCAGCGACGAGCCGCCACGCCCTGCGTGGATGGGCGTGTTGCGCCCGGCGCAAGCCGCCGCCCTGCGCGCCACGCGTCTTGCACGTGAAAAAACCGCGCTGCAAGCGGCCCTCGCCGCGCTGCGGGATGAGCAGAGCAGCAGCAACCCTGGCGCGCACGGGCGCGCCGCTGATGCGACAGCCCCATTCACGGCCTCGATCAACACCCATGCCGACGGCGAGCACGAATGCACACTGTATTTTGGCGGTGAACCCCTCGCGCCGCCCGGCCCCATACGCCATCTGCTCGAGTCCATCGTGCAGGATTTAGGCGATATCCCCGGCGACTACCTCACAGCGGCAGGCACCGATGCAATCCCAGCACACACCGATGAAGCCGCAACCCTGCGCGCCGAAGACAACGCGCTCTATTACAACGAATGGGATTACCAGTGCCGCCACTACCGCAAGAACTGGTGCGTGCTGCGCGAGCAGGATGTGCCCGCGGGCGACGCTGATTTTGTCAACGCCACCCTGAAAAAATACGCACCGCAAGTGGCACACCTCAAACGCAGTTTCGAAATGCTGCGCGGTGATGACCGTCTGCTAAAGCGCATGACACACGGCGACACTATCGACCTCGATGCCGTGATCGCCGCTTATGCCGATAGGCAATGCGGCTACGAACTCAGCGAGCGGCTGTACACCAAACGCCGTAAAACCGAGCGCAATCTGGCGGTGATGTTCATGGTCGATATGAGCGGCTCGACCAAAGGCTGGATCAACGACGCTGCGCGCGAAGCCCTGGTGTTGCTGAGTGCAGCGCTCGAAGTACTGGGGGACCGTTACGCGATTTACGGCTTTTCGGGCATCACGCGCAAGCGTTGCGAGATTTTTCGCGTGAAGCGTTTCGACGAACCGTACTCGACATTGGTGCAGCAACGCATCGCAGGTGTTGCGCCGCGGAACTACACGCGCATGGGCGTGGCGATTCGCCATCTCAGCGCACTGCTGGATAGCATCGATGCGCGCACCAAATTGTTGATCACGCTCTCCGACGGCAAGCCTGACGACTATAGCGACAACTATCGCGGCGCATACGGCATCGAAGACACGCGCCAGGCGCTGCTCGAAGCACAGCGCGCGGGGATTAAACCATTTTGCATTACGATAGATGATCAAGCGCGCGACTATCTACCGCATATGTATGGTGCGGTGAACTGGACGCTGGTCGAGGACGTCTCCCGTTTACCGCTGAAGGTGGCGGAAATATACCGCCGGCTGACAACGGGATAACTGCAACTATAGCTTTAAAAACAAAATCTTATGAGAACACTTCGTAGCTGGCTGATCGGCGCTGTCGCTAGTCTTCTGCTCGCCGCCTCAGGCGCGTGGGCGCAAACACACGCGTCGCAGGAACACAAATTTCGCACCGTCACCCTGACCGAGGGTTTACATCACCCGTGGTCGCTCGCGTTCCTGCCCGATGGTCGGATGCTGGTCACGGAGCGTGCAGGGCGCCTGCGCATCATCGGCAAGGATTTTATACTCGATCCACAGCCTGTCGGCGGCGTTCCCGCGGTTGCGGCGGTCGGCCAGGGCGGGTTGATGGAGGTGGCGCTGCATCCGCAATTCTCCGCAAACCATGTGCTTTATTTGTCGTATTCAGCCGGTGATCGCAATGGCATAGGCACCGCGTTGGCGCGCGGCGTGTTACGTGGAAAACAGTTGGAAAACGTGCAGGTCATTTTTCACATGGAACCCAAACTGCGCACCGGCTATCACTTCGGCTCGCGCATTGTGTTCGACCGCGAGGGTTATCTTTACCTCACCCTGGGTGACCGCGGCGAAATGGAGCGCGCGCAACATCCCGGCGACCACAATGGCTCGGTAATACGCCTGCACGACGATGGCCGCGTGCCCAAAGACAATCCATTCGCGGGCCGGCCCGGCTGGCGTGCGGAGAAATTCACTCTGGGCAATCGCAATATGCAGGGGGCGGCACTGCATCCGCAAACCGGCATGCTGTGGACACACGAACACGGCCCGCAGGGCGGCGACGAAATCAATGTGATACGCGCCGGCGTCAACTACGGCTGGCCGGTGATCACTTACGGCGCGCACTATGGCACCGGCACCAAAATTGGCGAGGGCACGGCAAAAGACGGCCTGGCGCAGCCGCTGCACCGCTGGGTGCCCTCGATCGCGCCATCGGGTATGGCCTTTTATACCGCCCACAAATTTGCACGCTGGCGCGGCGACTTATTTGTGGGCGCGTTGAAGGATGAAATGCTGGTGCGCCTGAAACTCGACGGCGAAAAAGTCGTGCACGAAGAACGCATGCTGAAAAATGCGTTGGGCCGCATCCGCGATGTGCGGCAAGGGCCGGATGGCTTTATTTACCTGCTAACCGATGCGCCGAATGGCGTGCTGGCACGGCTGGAGCCTGCCGACTAACTGCCGCTGGGCAAGGCGGCGCACGCCCAACCTTGATCGAGATACCGCACCGCAAGGATGTCATGGAACTCACCTGGATTTGGATACCGATCGCGGTTTTCGCCGCGCTGATGCAGGCGGTGCGCACGGCGGCGCAAAAGACACTCAATCAAAGCCTCTCGACCATGGGCACGACCTACGTGCGCTCGCTGTTCGGCATGCCGGTGCTGCTCATTTTCCTCGGCGCCGCCATGCTGTATAGCGGACTCGGCGTTCCCCGCTTTGATGCCGCCTTCCTGTGCTACAGCGCCGCAGCCGCACTGACCCAGGTGTTGGCGACGGCATTGCTGATTTACATGTTCCGCCTGAAGAATTTTGTCGTCGGCACCATGCTGACCAAGACCGACGTCATCATGACGGCACTCATCGGCAGCGTACTATTCTCGGAACAACTGACGCCACTGGGCTGGGCAGCACTGCTGGTGGTGTTCTGCGGCGTCATCCTGATGCTGCTAGGCAGGATGGGCAGCGCGGCCTTCCGCGCCAGTGGCGATACCTTGTCGGGCCTCATTTTCGGACGCGCTACCGCTGTCGCCCTGATGTGCGCGCTGTTGTTCACGCTGTCGTACCTGTTCCTGCGCGAAGCCATGCTGGTGCTCGGTGCGCAACAGCATTTTTTGTGGCGCGCCGGGTGGACAGTAGTACTGGTAACGGGGCTGCAAACCGTTTGCCTCGGCATCTGGCTCGCGGCCAAGGAACCGCAAGTATTCAGACGCATGTGGCCATTGCGCGGCATTGCCAGTTTCATCGGCATCACCAGCGCCCTCGGCTCGATGGGCTGGTTTTCAGCTTTCGCACTGCAGAATGCATCGTATGTCCGCGCCGTTGGCCAAATCGAAGCGGTGTTCACCTTGGCCATCTCGTGGCTCTATTTCCGCGAGAAGATCACCATGCTGGAATTAATCGGCATAGCGTTCACGGTGGCTGGCGTACTGATGTTCAGGCTGGTTTAAGGATAGCCGGGCTATCCACCGTCATCGCATCGGCAACCACGTCCTGCATCACAGGGCTGCTGTTGGCGACTCAATGCAGCTGCGAGGGCGGCGGCGCTTCATCCGCGGCGGCAACCACGGCATCAGGCAACTCGTCGCCCAGATCATCATCCATCAGGCCTTCGCCGGCCGATAAGGAAGATGCGCCACGGCTCTCTGGCATGTTCATCTCCAACTGCGCAGCATCCCTGGTCTCCACCAGCGCGCCCAGCTCATCCAGCGGCGGCAGTTCTTCCAGCGAGCGCAAACTCAAGTCATCCAGAAACTGCTTGGTGGTAGCGTAAATCGCCGGACGCCCTGGCACTTCGCGATGGCCGATCACATCGATCCAGCCACGCGCTTCGAGTGATTTGATAATATTGCTGCTGACCACCACCCCGCGAATATCCTCGATGTCGCCACGCGTCACCGGCTGGCGGTACGCAATAATCGCCAGCGTTTCCATCACTGCGCGCGAATATTTGGGCGCTTTCAGCGGATTTAATTTATCCAGATAACGCTGCAACTCAGGCTTCGAGCGAAAGCGCCAGCCCGACGCCACGTTCACCAATTCCACGCCGCGCCCTTCCCACGACACGCGTATGTCGTCCAGCAGTTTGCGCACCAGTTCGTTGCTGGTTTCACCGCGCGGGAACATGCGCTTCATTTCATTGAGCGAAAGCGGCTCCGCACTGGTGAGCAGCGCGGTTTCCAGCACGCGCTTGATCAGATCGATATCCAGAGCAGCGGCGTCAACCAACGCTTGCGGCGCGTCAGGCGCATCCCTGTCCGCGGCGTCCGCCGACGTTTCAGCATCCGCCGGCATTTCATACAGCGCCTCGGCTGGGCATGCAGCTTCGACTACCTCCGGGGCAACGGTTGGTTCTGTTTTTTCGCTCATGGCGACACCTCCGCTACGGCACTGCCCAGTTTGACATAGATCGGTGCGTAGGGCTCTTGCTGCGTAATCTGCACCAGCGATTCGCGCGCGAGTTCAAGCACGGCGATGAGCGTCACCACCAGTACCGGCAAACCTTCCGTCGCGGAAAAAAGCTGCGTGAATTCCACAAACTCCGCGTCCCGCAAACGCCGCAAAACGCGCGTCATGTGCGCGCGCACCGACAACTGGTCGCGCGTGATTTTGTGATGACCGTTGAGCTTGGCGCGATTTAATATCGTCAGCCATGCCAGCTTCAGATCGATGGCCGACACCTCCGGCGGAATCAGTACATCGCGCTCGAACAGCACATTCACCGGCATGTAATCGCGCCCGGCAAGCGGCATTTCACCCAGGTCCTGCGCACCCTTTTTCATCTGCTCGTATTCGAGCAGACGACGCACCAACTCCGCGCGCGGATCCTCTTCCAGCGTAATGCCCGATGGACGCGGCAACAACATGCGCGACTTGATCTCGATCAGCATCGCCGCCATCAGCAGATACTCTGCCGCCAGCTCAAGCTTCTTGGTGCGCATCAGCTCGACGTACTCCAGATATTGCTTGGTGAGCTTCGCCATCGGGATATCGAGAACGCCGATATTCTCTTTGCGAATCAGGTACAGCAGCAAATCCAGCGGGCCCTCGAATTGTTCGAGAAAAACCTCCAGCGCGTCCGGCGGGATGTAAAGGTCATGCGGCATCTCCAGCATCGGCTCGCCGTAGACCTTGGCGATGTGCTCGGCGGGCGCGTCTAGGGGCAGCATAGGCCCCGGCGCAAGCGTATCCATTACAGCGCTCATCGTACGCACCGCGCCGCAGCGGAAGTAATAGATAAGACTATGTTTTTATGAAACATTTTTCTCTTTATTGCACATCAAACAAAGCACCTGTGGCATTTTACCCTAAATCTCGCAAAAACCCACAACATATAGTGTTTTCTATAAACCAGATCGCAATAGGTAGGTTAAATGATTGATTTTGAAAGCATCTTCATAGACAGCGCCGTGCGGCGCGGGCTTGCGCATAATGCTTGCCTGCTGCTGAGAGGGGCGGTGCAACGAAAATTGCAGACCGCAACACTGGGTTCGGAACGCGCAGCAGTTCCGCCAGCGTTGGCGGCATTGAGAAGTAGATGTCGGAACCGCGGCGTACTGCGACCTACGACCTACGAATACCCCAACCCCATAACCTCCCGCACCTCCCGCAACGTCTCCTGCGCCATCTTGCGCGCCTTCTCACAGCCATCGGCGACGATATTACGCACCAACGTAGGATCATCCAGGTAGCGCTGCGCCCGCTCGCGCATGGGATGCTGCTCGGCGATCACCGCATCGATCACCGGCTGCTTGCACTCAAGGCAGCCGATACCCGCACTGCGGCAGCCCTGCTGCACCCATTGCTTTTGGCTGTCGTCCGAATACACCAGATGCAACTGCCACACCGGGCATTTTTCCGGGTCGCCGGGATCAGTGCGCTTCACCCGCGCGGGGTCGGTGGGCATGGTGCGGATTTTTTTGGCGACACTATTGGCGTCCTCGCGCAACGCTATGGTGTTGTGGTACGACTTGGACATTTTCTGCCCATCAAGGCCGGGCATTTTCGACGCCTCGGTGAGCAGCGCCTGCGGCTCGGTGAGGATCACTTTGCCGCCGCCTTCGATGTAGCCAAACAGCCGCTCGCGGTCGCCCATCGTCAAATTCTGCGTTTCATTGAGCAGCTCGCGTGCCGCGGCCAGCGCTTCGGCGTCGCCCTTTTCGAGGTACTTCGAGCGATGCTCCCGATAGACCTTGGCGCGCCGCGAACCGAGTTTCTTAATGGCGGCTTCGGCTTTTTCCGCGTAGCCCGTTTCTTTGCCAAACACGTGGTTGAAGCGGCGTGCGATTTCACGCGTGATTTCGATATGCGGCACCTGATCCTCGCCCACCGGCACGCGGTTGGCGCGGTAAATGAGAATGTCCGCGCTTTGCAGCAAGGGGTACCCCAGAAAGCCGTAGGTCGCGAGGTCTTTCTCGGCGAGTTTTTCCTGCTGATCTTTATAGGTCGGCACACGCTCCAGCCAGCCCAGCGGGGTAATCATCGACAGCAGCAAATGCAGCTCGGCATGCTCCGGCACCCGCGATTGAATGAAGAGCGTGGCATGCGCTGGATCAACGCCAGCGGCGAGCCAGTCGATCACCATGTCCCACACGTGGGGTGCGATCTGGCTGGGGTCATCGTAGTGCGTGGTCAGTGCGTGCCAGTCGGCGACAAAATACAGGCACTCGAATTCGTGTTGCAGGCGCACCCAATTTTTGAGCACGCCGTGATAGTGGCCTAAGTGCAGCGCGCCGGTGGGGCGCATGCCGGACAATACGCGATTTGAAAACATCATCTTATTTGGACAAAAGCTTCAAAAGTTTATACAGGTCGAGCACCGAAATATCCGCCAGTGCAGCGACGCCCTGAATGGCGATGGTCACCAGCGGCCACAACACCACATCCAGCACGTGAGTGAACATCAACGCGAGAATGATAAAAAACCCATAGGGCTCTATGCGCGAGAACTGATACGCCTGTCGATGCGGCAGCAGGCTCGCCACAATACGTCCGCCGTCGAGCGGTGGAATCGGCAGCAGATTCAGCACCATGAAAATCACGTTCACCATCACGCCCGCCGCACCCATCAGCGCCAGCGGCAATGCAAACGGCAGCGCACCCGCGGCATCGCTGAAACTCAGCTTCACCATCAGCACCCAGAACAGTGCCATCGCCAGATTGGCGCCCGGACCCGCCGCCGCCACCCACAGCATGTCGCGCTTGGGGTGGCGCAGGTTGCCAAAATTCACCGGCACCGGTTTGGCCCAGCCAAAGATGAATCCGCCTCCGAATAATTTGCTAACCGCCAGCATCACCAGCGGCAATGCCACCGTGCCAATGGGATCGATGTGGCGTATCGGGTTCAAACTCACACGCCCTTGCGCATACGCCGTGAAGTCGCCAAAATATTTGGCGGCATACGCGTGCGCGGCTTCGTGCAAAGTAATCGCAAAGATGACGGGGAGTGCGTAAATCGCAACCACCTGAATCACATTTAATTCCATGCGCGCCTTATTGGTACTAGAGTGGTACTGGAGCCACGGGCGCGGTTGCGCCGTAACTATTTGTTTTTATTTGATATTCGTTCATTGATAGGGCAGCCAGCCGCGAACCGGCAAGGGCTAGTGTAGCGCAAGCCACGCAACGCTCTCAATCCCGCGTGCTCAGCGCTCAGTCCTCACTCCTCAGTCCTGCACTTGAAACCCCGAACAACGCCGTATCGCCCTTGCCCACGCGCGTGATCAGCGGCTCGGGGCCGGTGAGATTCACAATGGTGGTGGGCTCAACGCCGCACCAGCCCGCATCGAGTATTAAATCAACCTGATGTTCGAGCCGCGGGCGAAATTCCTCCGGGTCGTTGAGCGGCACCTCGTCACCGGGCAGAGTCAGTGTGGATGACAACAGCGGCTCGTTGAGTTCCGCCAGCAACGCGCGCACCACCGGATGATCGGGAATGCGCACGCCTATGGTACGCCGGCTGGGATGCTGCAAGCGCTTGGGCACCTGGCGCGTGGCCTCGAGAATAAACGCATAACAGCCCGGCGTCGCAGCCTTCAACATGCGGTACTGGCGGTTATCGACTTTGGCGTAGGTGGCGATCTCCGACAGATCGCGGCACACCAGCGAAAAATGGTGGCGTTCGTCCACCTGTCGAATGCTACGCATACGCGCCATCGCCGCCTTGTCACCGATGTGACAGCCGAGCGCGTAACACGAGTCGGTGGGATAAACAATCACGCCGCCCGCGCGCACGAGGTCTGCGGCCTGACGCATCAGTCGCGGTTGCGGATCGACGGGATGGATGGTGAAGTATTGCATGAGTGCAGTTGGGCGTTCAGAGTTGAGCGGTTGGAGTAACCCCGGTGTCGGCACAGTTGAGCGGTTTGCTGCCAACGCTCAACGCCGAACGCTCAACTCAAAAATCGCTCCAAACCGGAGTCAGCCCATAAGGCAAATCCGGCAATTTGCCCAAATCAAGATAGCTTTCGCCCGGCCCGTGAAAATCTGAGCCCACCGAAGCCTTCAAGCCGTGGCGTTGGGCATAACGCGCCCACGTCGCATACTGAGCCGCGGTATGACTGCCGGTGACCACCTCGACACCTGCCCCGCCCAGATCGCAAAACTCGCCGAGCAGGGCCTCACGCTCACGCGGGTTTAATTTATAGCGCCCCGGATGTGCGATCACCGCTGCGCCGCCCGCCGCGTTGATCCAACCCACCGCCTGTGACAGGGTCGCCCATTGATGCGCAACATAACCCGGTTTGCCTGCGGTGAGATAACGCTTGAACGCGGCGTTGGTGTCTTTCACGTAACCGCCCTCAACCAGGTAGCGCGCAAAATGCGTGCGGCTCAGCAAATCCGCATTGCGCGCGTAGCGCTGCGCCCCCGCGAGCGCGCCGTCGATGCCCGCGCGCGCCAGATCCGCGGCGATGCGCTCGGCCCGCGCATGACGGCCCGCGCGCACGCGCTGCAAGCCCTCGTCAATTTCCGTGTGTCGCGGATCGAAATTCAGACCCACGATGTGCAGCGTTGCTGTCGCCCACGACACCGAAATTTCCACACCCGCAATAAACTTCATGCCGCGTGCTTCAGCTTCCTGGCGTGCTTCGGCGAGACCGCTTAATGCGTCGTGATCGGTTAGCGCGTACACTTTTACGCCGCGCGCAAACGCGCGCGTCACCAGTTCCACGGGCGTCAACAGGCCGTCGGAATGGCTGGAATGGCTATGTAAATCAACATCCAGCATATAAAAATAACATAATTAAAACAAATAGTTAGATTGCGCGGAGCGCATCATAGCAGAAACCCGTTAGCAGCGCGTCAGCCGTCAGTACGACGTGGGTGTGTGATACCGTGTGCGCGCAACAGCAGTTTCTCTGCGTAAGCTCTGCGCCTTTGCGCCGGCGCGGCGAGATTTTAGCCCTTCATGTGCAACCGGCTCTGCGCCGGCACATGCTGCGCCAGAAACACCATTTGATCCGTAAGGATGCGGCGATTGGTCAAGATCAAGTATTCAGCGCGGTTCGGCACATACGGCAGGTAACACAGTTCCATGCCCGCGCCTTCGGGCGTGCGATCGCTTTTGCGTTCGTTGCAGGCGCGGCAGGCGGTAACCACGTTCATCCAGCTATCTCTGCCACCCTTGGAAAACGGCTTGATGTGGTCGCGCGTGAGCTTGGCGCCCGCAAACGAATGCGCGCAGTAGGCGCAAATCTGCCGGTCGCGATGAAACAGTTCGCGATTGTTCAGTGGCGGCACCTGATTGAACGACTTCATCGCCATCGCCTTGCCCTTGACTGCGATGATGCTGCTGGCGGTGATTTCAGAGCGCTTGCCGGTCATGCGGTTGGTGCCACCGAACACCGTAAAGGCAGGTTCGCCGAGTGTCCACGCCACTTGATCCTTGGCATAATAAAAACACGCGTGCTGCCAGGTAATCCAGCGGTGCGGCACGCCGTGGGCGTCGAGCGTCAACACCAGCGGCAAGGTGCTGCGCTGCGCCGGGACTAGCGTAGGGTCGACGACGATCTGGTTCATTATCAATCCAATGCACCCACCTGCGATTTCCGTCTATGCGCCACAATCTACCAGATTTATGAAAATTTTGAACCCACTATGCCTGAGATAGTGCATTGCGCTATACTTCGCGGCTGTGAATTCATACTCCCGTAGCACGCGTTCCGTCGCATCCCACGCACCCTTGGCTCCCCGCGCCCCAAGCAGGGCAAGCGCCCGCTGCCTGGTCATCGCGCCGCTGCCACACGCGCCTGTCTGATGTCTTTCGCGACGCTTAATCTCCTGCCGGAACTGCAACGCGCTGTCGCGGATCAGGGCTATACCGAAGCCACACCGATACAGGCGCAGGCGATACCTGCCGTGCTGGCCGGCAACGACCTCATGGGCTGTGCCCAGACCGGCACCGGCAAGACCGCAGGCTTCACCCTGCCGTTGCTGCAATTACTGGCGCCGCACGCCAGCAACAGCCCCTCGCCGGCGCGTCACCCGGTGCGCGCGCTGGTGCTCACACCCACGCGCGAACTCGCGGCGCAGGTGCATGAATCGGTGCAGGGCTACAGCAAATATCTGCCCCTACGCTCCACCGTGGTCTATGGTGGCGTGGACATGAAGCCGCAAACACAGGCACTGATGGCGGGCGTGGAAATTCTGGTGGCGACACCGGGCCGCCTGCTCGACCACGTGCAGCAGAAAACCGTCAACCTGTCGCAAGTGCAGATTTTAGTACTCGACGAAGCGGATCGCATGCTCGACATGGGCTTCCTGCCCGACCTTAAGCGCATCATTGCGCTGATTCCGGCGCAACGCCAAAGCTTGTTGTTCTCGGCCACTTTTTCCGACGACATCAAGCGGCTCGCCAACCAGATGCTGCGCAACCCGCTATCGATCGAAGTGGCGCGGCGCAACGCGCCCTCGGAGCTGGTGTCGCATCGGGTGTATGAAGTCGCCGCTGAACGCAAACGCACGCTGCTCGCCAACCTCATACGCACGCGCAACATGACGCAGGTGCTGGTGTTTCTGCGCATGAAAAAAGACTGTAATAAGCTCGCACGCGAGCTGGAGCGCGACGGCATCAAAGCCACCGCCATCCACAGTGACCGCACGCAGGCCGAGCGTGAGCAGGCGCTGTCGGATTTCAAGGCAGGCCGTGCCACTGTGCTGGTCGCCACCGATATCGCCGCACGCGGCCTTGATATTGAAGAATTGCCGTTCGTGATCAACTTCGAATTGCCGTATGTGCCCGAAGACTACGTGCATCGCATCGGGCGCACCGGCCGCGCCGGTCTGCCGGGCGAAGCGATTTCGCTGGTATGTCACGATGAATCCAAGCTGTTGCTCGACATCGAAAAATTGCTCAAGCGCGCGATCGACCGCGTGCCGGTGGACGGCCTCGATGAACACCAGCGTCTGGATCGCCTTGACCGCAAGGATCGCCCGCAGCGTGGCGCGGAATTGTCGGACCTGCGCGGTGATCGTCCGATACGTGCGCGGGCGCCGCACACGCCCGCCTCAACCATCGCCGCCGATGGCTTCGACTTCAGCAAACCGTACCAACCCGACGGCGATGCAGCCAGCGCAGACGCACCACCGGCGGCACCGCCGCCACGGCGTGGCGCACGTCCGGTCGCCGCGCTGCTCGGCGGATTCTCCGCACAGCGCAAGTAGCTGAGACCTGGCGCCAAGCGCCATTATGTCCCTGTCCTGAGCAGTACGCGCAACACCCGCTATGCGCTGTGATACAGTAGCGCTGATCGATCGCCATAGCCGCGTTCACATGACGGTCGAGCGCTACCCAAAATCATGCTCACGTGGAGGATGTTATGCACACAAAATTGCTTTCCCTATTGGTCCTGTTTTTCACGCTGCTGACCGGCATGCAAACAGTCTACGCCCAGTCCGCCGACGAAACCGCCGTAACGCAAGCCATGGAGACGCTGCGCGCGGCCATGCTCGTTAGGGACGCAAAGCAGTACGAGGCATTGATATCGGAAAATGTGAGCTACGGCCATTCAGCGGGCCGCATCGAAAACAAACAGGAATTCATCAAGGTTAACGTAGCAAACAAGGCGGTGATGAAATCGCTTACGTTCACCGACCAGACCGTCAAAGTCACCGGCAACACGGCCGTGGTGCGTAACACCTACAACGGCGTGAGCGAACTGGACGGCAAGACCACTACCACCAAAATCGGCGTGCTGCTGGTGTGGACCAAGGAAGCCGGCACGTGGCGGCTGTATGCGCGCCAGGCCTTTCGTCTGTGATCAGTGATTCGACCAGGAACGCACCATGAGCAACGCCAACGACAGTGCCGCACTGACGCAAGCCATAGAAAACTTTTACAACGCCATCCGCGACAAAAACGCCGCCGCCTTTGAACCGTTGCTCACGTCGGATGTGACCTACGGCCACTCCTCCGGCAGAATAGAAGACAAAGCGCAGTTCATCGCCAACATCATGGAGCCAAAAACAAAGTGGAAGTCGATCTACGGCGCGCATCAATCCAACACCTTCAGTGGCGACACTGCGGTCTCGCGCCATATCATGGCGGGTGAAAACGAGCGTGATGGCAAGCCCGGCACTGCCAACATGCCTGCGATGATGGTCTGGCAAAAACAGGGCGGCGCGTGGAAATTGCTGGTACGTCAAGCCTACAAATTCTAAACGCTTGCAGCGGCCGTCACGGGCCGGACGTTATAGCCAGGAACTACACTCATGAGCGCGTTAAGCCCGCAACAGATCGCCCGCTGGCGGCATGACGGATTCCTGTCGCCGTTTCCGCTGCTCGACGCGGCAGAACTAAAGACCTGCCGTGACGGACTGGCGCGGCTGGAAAAATGGCTGGGTGCGACGGTCAACGCCACCGCGGAACTCAAGTGGCGCACCATGCCCTACCTCACCTTGCCGTGGGCGGCGCAACTCGCGTGCGACCCGCGCATCCTCGATGTGGTCGAAGACCTGCTGGGCCCGGACCTCCTGATTTTCACCGGTACATTTTTCATCAAGGAACCCTGCTCGCCCACCATTGCCGCCTGGCACCAGGACTCAACCTATTTCGGCCTGGAACCCAAGGAGATGCTCACCGTATGGGTTGCGCTGTCGGAAGCCAATGAAGCTGCCGGCTGCATGGATGCGCTTTCGTTCCGCGGCAAGCCGCGGCAGTTTAGCCACCTGTCGCGTGTCGTCAAAAACAGCGTCAATCGCGCCAGTCAGGTGATCACCGAGCCGCTGGATGAGGGCACACCCGTGGCCATGCCGCTAGCGGCCGGATCGTTTTCCATGCACCACGGCCTGTGCGCGCACCGCTCCGGCCCGAATACCTCGAATCATCGCCGCATCGGCATGGGATTTAACTTCATACCGGCATCGGTGCGCCCGGTGGGATCCATCAAGCTGGCAGCGATGCTGGTGCGTGGCGTTGACCGCTATAACCATTTCGAGCGCGTGGAACCGCCACGCGCCGAACTGGATGCACAGAGTGTGGCCACCCATGAGCGGGCTACCACTCTCTACCGCAATAGCTATCTCGAACAAGAGGCGCGGCACAACGGTCTGCCGGCCTGAGACGACACGATCAATCCACCCGCGCGCCCGACTCTTTAACGGCCTGCGCGAAACGCGCGGTTTCCACCTTGATGCGCTTGCGGAATTCATCGGGCGCACTGACTGCCGGGTCGAAACCCTGCTGCGCAATCTTCTCCGCCACCTCAGGCAGTTTCATCAGCCGCGCCACTTCGCGGTACATCTTGTCGATGATCGGCTGCGGCGTGCCGGTAGGCATCACAATGCCCACCCAGTTGCCGAGCACAAAATCCTTGTACCCCTGCTCCGCCATGGTTGAAACTTCCGGCAGAAACGTATGCCGCTTGTCGGCCATCATGGCGATGGCGCGCACACGGCCCGACTTGATCGCGGGCAGCAGATCGGGAATACCATTGATCAGCAGATGCGCCTGACCGCTCATCATGTCAGGAATCGCCGGTCCATTGCCCTTGTATGGCACGTGCGTGGCGTCAAAGCCCACCGCGCGTTTCAGCATCTCTCCCGAAAGATGGCTGATGGTGCCATGGCCGCCGGACGCATTGACCAGCTTCATGCTTTTTGCCACGGCCACCAGATCCCGCACGCTTTTTGCCGCGATGCCATTGTGCACCGTCACCACCAGCGGCGTGTAGGCCAGCAGCACCACCGGCGTCAGGTCGCGTTCAAGGCTGTAACCGAGTTTTGCATAGAGTGATTGCGAGATCACCTGCGCGGTACTGATATTCAGGATGGTATAGCCGTCGGGAGCTGCTTTCGCCACCAGCTCCGTACCGAGATTGCCACCGGCACCAGGGCGATTGTCGATGATCACCGGCTGCCCCCAACTCTCCGTCAACTTTTGCCCGACGATACGGGCAAGAATATCGTTAAGGCCGCCGGGTGCAAATGCGACGACATAACGGATGGGCCGCAGTGGATAGTTTTGCCCCTGAGCTGCAACGTCAGCGGCATGCGACAGCGCAATCACACACGCGACAGTAGCAACGCCGCGAAAAATGACCCTCATGAAACAACTCCTTTGGACGGTGGAATGGATTAGCGCCAATTATTGCTTGCGTAGTGCTTCGAATCAATAGCACGTCACGACGCTATAATCTGTGCCCCACCCGTACCTTAAGGCAAATCTCCGATGACTGCCCCAACAGTAACCGCCACTCATTTGAAAAACATGCTGCACGATGGTGGCGAGCTCGCGCTGCTGGACGTGCGTGAAGACGGCCAGTTCGGCGAAGGTCATTTGTTGTTTGCCACCCCGCTGCCGTACAGCCGGCTCGAGACAGGCATAGTCACGCTGGTGCCACGCCACAGCGCGCGCATCGTGCTGTGCGACGACGGCGATGGCGTGGCGCAGCGTGCCGTGAAGCGGCTTGCTGCCATCGGCTATAGCGATGTGTCGGTGCTCGCCGGCGGCAATCCGGCGTGGGCCGCAGCGGGCTATGCGATTTTCAAGGGTGTTAACGTGCCCAGCAAACTGTTCGGTGAACTGGTCGAGCATGTGTACGACACGCCGCGCGTCACCGTCACCGAACTGGCGCAGATGCAGCAGCGCAACGAGGACTACATTATCGTGGATGGTCGGCCCTACGCCGAATACCACAAGATGAATATCCCCGGCGGCATCTGCTGCCCCAACGCGGAACTACCCTATCGCATCAGTGCCATCGTCAACAACCCCAACACCAAAATCATCGTCAATTGCGCCGGACGCACGCGCTCCATCATGGGCGCGCAAACGCTGCTTAATTTCGGCATCGAAAATCCGGTGTATGCGCTGGAAAACGGCACGCAGGGCTGGGTGCTGGCCGGCTTTGAATTGGAGCGTGGCGCTACACGCAAGTATCCCGACACCCTAAACGCCGCCGCTGTGCCCGGTCTGCAAGCCAGCGCCAAACAATTGCTGGCGCGCTTCAAAGTGCAGACCGTCACCGCAAAACAAGTTACGCAATGGCTTGCTGACAGCAGCCGCTCGCTGTGCGTGCTCGACGTGCGCACCGCGGAAGAATTTCAGGCGGGGTCACTGCCAGGCGCGCTCCACGCGCCCGGCGGACAACTGGTGCAGGCCACCGATCAATGGGTGGGCGTGCGCAACGCGCGCATAGTGCTGGCGGACGGCGAAGGCGTGCGCGCGCCGGTGGTCGCTGCGTGGTTAAAACAACTGGGCTGCGATGTCTATGTGCTTGAAGACGGTGTGTATTCGGGCCTGCAATTACCGCTGCCCGCAAAAGCCCCTCTGCCCGCGCTGCCGAAAATTTCCGCTGCGCAATTAAAGCAAGCCCTCGCCGCCGGCTCGTGCAGCGCGTTCTACCTTGGCCCCAGCATGAATTACCGCAAGCAGCATGTGCCGGGCAGCCGCTGGAGCATCCGCTCGCGTATTGTGCAAGACGCGGCGGGCGCGAACAACGTGGTGTTGATCACACGCGATACTGCAGTGGCACAGGCGGCCGCCATCGATCTCGCGGAGGCCGGCATCACCCAGGTGCAGCTCCTGGAAGGCGGACTCGCGACGTGGACCAGCGCAGGCTACGCACTGCAAGCCTCGCCGCAAACACCGGCGGACGCCGAGTGCATCGACTATCTGTTTTTCGTGCATGATCGTCACTTAGGCAATCGCGAGGCGATGCAGCAATATCTGGCGTGGGAAACCGGCTTGATCGCACAGTTGGACGAACAGGACAAGGCCAGCTTCAAGGTGGGCGAAAATCACTAGGCATCACAACCATAAAAACCTTATTAACCTGTTTTGAGAAACTACCCATGCTCACCTCAACCCACTGGGGCGTCTACGATGTCGCTGTCACTGACGGCGTCATTACCGGCATAGCGCCGTTTGAGCGCGATCCCGATCCTTCACCGCTAGGCAACGCGCTGCCCGGTGCGGTAACCGGCCCGCTGCGGGTGCGCCACCCAGCGGTGCGCAAGAGTTATCTCGAAGGCGGACCCGGCGCTGCACGCAACAAGCGCGGTGCGGAAGCATTCGTCGAGGTGAGCTGGAACGAAGCACTGGATCTGGTGGCCGCAGAATTGAAACGCGTCACCACGCAATGGGGCAACAGCGCGATTTTCGCGGGCTCCTACGGTTGGGCTAGTGCCGGGCGTTTTCATCACGCGCAAAGCCAGGTGCACCGCTTCATGAATGCCATCGGCGGCTATGTGGCGCACCTGGGCACCTACAGTCTGGGCGCTGCACGCACTTTGTTGCCGCGCATCCTCATGGACATGGATGTGATGCGCTCGCAGCAAACCGCGTGGGTAGCGCTGGAGCAGCACTGTGAGTTGCTGGTGGCGTTCGGTGGCGTTCCCGCCAAAAATGCGCAAGTCAACTCCGGCGGCATCAGTCAGCACGAAGTGCGACCGATGTTAAAGCGCCTGGCTGCCGCCGGGGTGAAGTTCATCAACGTCTCCCCGCTGCGCCAGGATTTTGAAGACGCACCCGGCCCTATGGGCGGTCGTAATTTTGGTGCCGAGTGGATACCCCTGCGCCCGAATACCGACACCGCATTCATGCTCGGCCTCGCCCATACCCTCATTGCCGAGGGCAGACACGACACAGCTTTTCTCGCGCGCTACTGCACCGATTTCGAACCCTTCCGGCTATACGTGATGGGCGCAACAGACGGCGTGCCCAAGACAGCGCAATGGGCTGCCGCCCTGTGCGATGTGCCCGCCGACACCATCACCACGCTGGCGCGCCGCATGGCCGCCAGCCGCACCATGATCAACGTCGCGTGGGCGCTGCAGCGCGGCGATCACGGCGAACAACCGTACTGGATGGGGGTAACACTCGCCTGCCTGCTCGGACAAATCGGCACGCCCGGCGGGGGGTTTGCGCTGGCCTATGGCCCGGTGGGTATCGAGGGCGCCAACGCGCGCCCATTCTCTGGCCCGGTATTGTCGCAAGGTCAAAACGCGGTGAAGACACCAATCCCCGTGGCGCGCATTACCGACATGCTGGAAAACCCGGGCGGCAGCTACGATTTCGACGGCAAGGTATGCACCTACCCCGACATCCGCCTGATCTACTGGGCCGGCGGCAATCCGTTTCATCATCATCAGGATTTAAATCGCCTGCTGCGCGCCTGGCGCAGCAAACCGGAAACCATCATCGTCAACGAGCAATACTGGAATCCCAACGCCAAGTTCGCCGACATCGTGTTGCCCGCCACCACCATGCTGGAACGCGACGACATCGGCTCCAGTTCGCGCGATCGCCACATGATCGCGATGAAACGCGCAATTGATCCGGTAGCCGAAGCACGCAACGACTACGCTATTTTCACCGCGCTGTCCGAGCGCCTCGGTGCCAGGGAAAAATTCACCGAAGGCCGTAACGAAAATGCCTGGCTGCGCCATTTATATGACGAATCGCGCGAGCGTGCGCGCCAATTCGCTATCGAGCTGCCGTCGTTCGAAGCTTTCTGGGCGCAAGGGTTTATCGAAATGCCGCCGCCGCTGGAACCGCCGGTGATGATGCGCCAGTTTCGTGCGGACCCGGTCACCCACAAACTGCCCACGCCGTCAGGAAAAATCGAGATCACCTCAACCACCATAGCCGCGTTTAACTACGACGACTGTCGCGGACACCCGGCGTGGTTCGCGCCCGCCGAATGGCTGGGTAGCCCGCTGACCCAAAAATATCCACTGCACCTGCTGTCGCACCAACCGTCTACGCGCCTGCACAGCCAGTACGATCACGGCAGCGTAAGTCTGGCTGCCAAGATCCAAGGCCGCGAAGCCATCACGCTGCATCCACAGGACGCGGCGGCGCGCGGCATCAAGGCAGGTGATGTGGTGCGCGTGTTCAATGATCGTGGCGCGTGTTTGGCCGGCGTGAGAATTGACGATGGCGTGCGTCCCGGCGTCGCAGTACTGCCCACCGGCGCGTGGTTCGATCCGCTCGACCCTGCCCAAAACGACTCGCTCGAAAAACACGGCAACCCCAATGTGCTCACGCTCGACAAAGGCACCTCGAAACTCACCCAGGGTTGCAGCGCGCACACCGCACTGGTTGAAGTTGAGTTATTCAAGGGCGACCTGCCGCGCGTCACCGCGTTCGATCCACCACCCTTTGTAGCGCGCGAGAACAAATAAAAACGTTTTCAATATCAATAGGTTACAACGAGGAGTTTTGATGAAGCACAGCTACCTGATGTCAATTTTTGCGCTGGCGCTGGCCACACTCGGTGGTTGCGCAGCAACCGGCCCATCGTCCGGTGACGGCAGCATTGCGCTGAAAGGCGTGCGCGGCTTTCATGTCGGCGGCGAACGTGTGCGCTTGTCGGGCTTGCCATTGCGCGAAGTACGCACCAACCCGCAGGCCGTGGCGCGCATGTCCGATCCGAATGGCGACTATATGGTCGGCCAGCTCTATGTGCAGCAGTTCTCACTGGTGTCGCCCAAGGGCAAGGTGCCGATCTTGCTATGGCACGGCGGCGGACTGACCGGCGTCACCTGGGAAGTCACACCCGACGGGCGCTCCGGCTGGCATGAATTTTTTATGCGTGCCGGTTACGACACCTATGTTTCCGATGCCGTTGAGCGCGGCCGTTCATCGTGGGCGCGTTATCCGCAAATCAACAAGATCGAGCCGGAACATCGCACGCCCGATCAGGCGTGGGACATATTCCGCTTCGGACCCGTCGGTGGTTACGCCTCGGACCCCGCCCAACAAAAAGTGCATCCGGGTCAGCAGTTTCCCGCAGCAAACATCGATCAATTCACCCGCCAATTCGTAGCGCGCTGGACCACCAGCGACGTATGGATACAAAAAGCCTATAACGAACTGGTGCAGCGCGTGTGCCCGTGCATCATCATCGGCCACAGTCAGGCCGGCATGTTCGTGTTTGGCGCAGCGCAGGCAGCCCCAGACAAAGTCAAAGCCGTGGTCATGGTCGAGCCTGCATCGGGCCTCGAACCTGCCAAATTCAGCGGCGCAAACGTAAAGCACATTCCGCATCTGGTGGTGTGGGGCGATTACGTCAAGGACAGCAAAATCTGGACCACCTATCGTAACAACGTTGAGCGTTACACCGGCGCCGTCCGTGCGGCGGGCGGCATCGCCGACACCATCGACTTGCCTGCAATGGGTGTGCGCGGCAACAGTCATATGGTCATGATGGATAAAAACAGTGACGACGTCGCGCGGCTGATACGCGCATGGCTAATCCAGCAGGGCCTTGAAAACTGATGTACTCGCGCGTCCTTAGCGCCCTGTGTGTCCACGCCGCGCTTGCCGCATTGCTCTCACCGCCGGCAGCAGCGCAGGCAGCGGACACATGGAAGCCCTCGCGCCACGTTGAACTGGTCGCCGCATCGGCGGCGGGCGGCGGCTCGGACACGATTGCGCGACTGCTGCAGAAAATCCTTCAGCAACAAAAGATTATCGAGGTGCCGCTAACGGTGTTCAACAAACCGGCAGCGGGCGGCGTAGTGGCGTGGAGCAGCCTCAATCAAAACCCGCTGGACGGCCACCATCTGGCCATCAGCACCGCTAACCTGCTGACCAACCACATCAGCGGGCGCAGCACGCTGCACTACACCGATGTCACGCCGGTGGCGCAACTGTTCAGCGAATCGCTAGCCGTCGCGGTGCGCGCGGATTCACCGCTGCGCAGTGGGCGCGATCTCGCAGCACTGTTGCAAACCGATGCCAGCAGTATCAGCATCGCCATCGGCACCAGCCTCGGCAATACCGGCCACATCACACTGGCGATGATCACACAAGCCGCAGGCGGCGAGGCGAAGAAGCTCAAATCGGTGGTGTTTCAATCGGTGTCGCAAGGTGTCACCGCCCTGCTGGGCGGTCATGTGGATGTGATCACCTCACCCGCATTCAACCTGCTGGCACATCACAGTGCCGGGCGCATTCGTATCATCGGCCTGTCCGCGCCGCAGCGCTACGCGGGCACGCTGGCACAAGTACCCACCTGGCGCGAGCAAGGCATCAACGTGGTGGTCGATAATCTGCGCGGCGTGATCGGCCCCAAGGCGATGACCGCGGCACAGAGCGCGTATTGGGAAGCCGCGTTCGCGCGCGTGGTGCGCACCAGCGAGTGGCAAACACATCTGGAACAGCATCAGTGGACGGATAGTTTCGTGGGCGCCGCAGGCAGCCGCCAGGCGCTGGCGCAACAGCAAG
This sequence comes from Bordetella parapertussis, assembly GCA_945906815.1. GTDB lineage: Bacteria > Pseudomonadota > Gammaproteobacteria > Burkholderiales > SG8-41 > UBA5216. The sequence goes on along the minus strand of CAMDRT010000047.1, from coordinate 4,530 downwards.
ATGCCATGCGCGCCGGCTTGGCGGCTTTGGGCATGGTTAAATAACCTTTTAAAAACAATATCTTACATATGACACTCGCTACCGACACCACGCCCTATCAGGTGCGCACGCACAACCCCTCCACACAATCCGAAAACCGCATGCACAGCGATGATGTCGCGCGCCAATTCGGCTTCAAAGGCGGATTGGTGCCCGGCGTCACCGTCTTCAGTCACATGACGCAACCGCTGGTCGCGCGTTACGGCGAGGCCTGGCTTGCACGTGGCACTGCCGATGTGAGTTTCAGCAAACCCGCGTACGAGGGCGAGTTGCTCAGCATACACACTGCGGATACCGGCACCGCATCACACGCCGTCACCTGCCTGAACCCGCAAGGAGTGGAACTCGCGCGCATGAGCGCGACGTTGCCGGAGGCCGCCGCGCAGCCAGACCCCCGCGGCGACATAGCGCCCGCCCCGCCGCTGCGGGAGCGCTCTGTCGTCACCTGGGACCTGATGGAAGTCGGCACGCCGTTTCCCGCGCTGGCGTGGACACCCACGCTCGAAGAAAACCGCCTATGGTGCAGCGATGCGCGCGATGCGCTGCCGCTGTATGGTGTAGGCACGGCACCTTTGCTGCATCCCGGATTGATCCAGCGGCAGGCCAACCTGGTGCTGCGCACGCGCTTCATACTGCCGGCGTGGATACACGCGGCCAGCCGCATGTCGTTTTATGCAGCGCTGCGCGTCGGCCCCGACTATGAAGTGCGCGCCATCCCCGAAGAAAAATGGAATCACAAGGGTCACGAATTTGTGCGCCTGTATGTTGCGATACGCTGCGAGCAACGCACGGTGGTGGAGATTGTGCACACCGCTATTTTTCGGCCCCGGCTGCGCAACGCCGCTTAAACAGCACCACCCACCCCGCCATGGCATTCCCAAACACCCGCACGGCCCTGCATCGCCTGGGGCTGTACGCTGCCGTCCTTGCGCTGCCTTACACGGGTACATTAGGCGCGCAAGCCGAAACTGGCGTAACGCAACTACCCCAGGTCGAAGTCGTCGGCACCACACCCTTGCCGGGCTTGGGCCTCGCCCGCGACCTGATACCCGCGCCGGTGCAATCCGCCACTGGCGCCGACATGCAGCGCGGCAATGCCATCAACCTGTCTGATTTTCTCAGCCGCAACATCGGCAGCGTGCATATCAACGAGATTCAGAACAATCCGTTTCAGCCGGACGTGAATTACCGCGGCTTTACCGCATCGCCTTTGCTCGGCACGCCGCAGGGCTTGTCGGTGTATATGGACGGCGTGCGGCTGAATCAGCCGTTCGGCGATGTGGTGAGTTGGGACATGATACCGAAATCGGCCATAGCGGCTATCCATCTGATACCCGGCTCCAATCCCCTATTCGGGCTGAACACCCTGGGCGGCGCGCTGTCGCTACAAACCAAGGATGGCCGCAGCCATCCCGGCGGTGCTATTCAGGCCTATGGCGGCATGCACCGGCGCGGGGCCACCGAAATCGAATACGGCGGCCACCATCAAGCACTGGATTGGTTTGTGACCGGCACTATTTTTAGAGAAAGCGGCTGGCGCGAAGACTCGCCTACGCGCGTCGGACAGTTGTTCGGCAAGCTCGGCTGGCGCAATGCCGCCACCGACGTGAAAGTCAGCGTGTCGCACGCCGACAGCAACCTCACCGGCAATGCCTTGCAGGAAGCACGTTTACTCCAGCTCGATTACAACGGCATCTACACCAAACCCGATATTACCGAAAACAAATCCACGCTTTTGAATCTTGCGCTTAACCACAGCATCAACGACAACGTGATGTTTTCCGGCAACCTGTATTACCGCAAAATGTCGACCCGCACTTTGAACGCGGATATCAACGAAGGCGCACTCGATCAAAATCTGTATCAGCCCAACGCGGGCGAGCAAGCCGCGCTGACGGCGGCGGGCTACAGCGGCTTTCCGCTGGCAGGTGAAAACGCCACCAACGCAGCGTTTCCCAGTTGGCGCTGCATTGCCAACGTGTTGCTCAACGACGAACCCGGTGAAAAATGCAGCGGTCTTATCAATCGCTCCACAACCGCACAAAATAATTACGGCCTGTCGGGGCAACTCACCGTGCTCGGCCAGCTTGCAGGTCACAAGCATCAATTCACCGGCGGCGCTGCTTATGACGCGAGCAGCGTGAAATTCAGCCAGTCCACGCAGTTGGCCTATCTCAACCCGGACCGCAGCCTCACCGCGCTCAATGCCTACGCCGATGGCGTTAGTGGCGGAGTGGTGGACGGCGCGCCGTTTGATAATCGAGTGGATCTAAACGGCCGCACCCATACCTGGAGCGTTTATGCCACCGATACGATGTCGCTCAGCGACGCGGTGCATGTCACCCTGTCGGGCCGCTACAACCGCACCACAGTGAGCAACCGCGATCAAATCAATCCCGGTGGTGGCGCCGGTTCACTTGACGGCAACCACACCTACAGCCGCTTGAATCCGGCGGCAGGTGTGAGCTTCACGCCCAGCACAGCATTCAAGGCCTACCTCGGCTACAGCGAAGGCAGTCGTGCGCCAAGCGCGATTGAACTCGGCTGCGCCGATCCCGTGAACCCTTGCCGCCTGCCCAACTCGCTGGCGGGCGATCCGCCATTGCAGCAGGTGGTAACCCAGACCTGGGAAGCCGGGCTGCATGGCACGCTGCCCGGCAACTGGCGCTGGAACGCCGGCCTATTCAGAGCGGAAAATAAGGACGATATTTTGTTTGTGGCCGCGCCCGCCAACACCCAATTCGGTTACTTCAAAAACGTTGGCAAGACGCGGCGCGAGGGTCTTGAGGTCGGCCTGAATGGCAACACCCGCGCCTTCCATTTCGGCGCGAACTATACCTGGCTCAATGCGACTTACCAATCGGCGGAAACCATCAACGGCAGCGGCAACAGCAGTAACGATAGCGCAGTCGCAGGCGACAAGGGCCTCGACGGCAATATACGCATCCTGCCCGGCAACCGTATTCCGCTGATACCGCGGCAACTGTTCAAGGCCTATGCTGATTACCAGTTTGCCGGTGGATACTCGGCGGGATTAAACATGGTCGCCATCGGCAGCGCGTTTGCGCGCGGCAATGAAAATAATCTACATGCGCCCGATGGCGTTAACTACCTCGGCAGCGGCAAAACCGGCGGCTATGCGGTGTTCAATGTGAGCGCTGCTTACGCGGTGGACAAACACTGGCGCTGGTTCGCGCAAATCAACAACCTGTTTGACCGGCAATACCATTCCGCAGCGCAACTCGGCCCCACCGGTCTCACCGCCAGCGGCCGTTTCATCGCGCGCCCGTTCCCCGCCACCGCGGGCGGAGACTTCCCTTTGCAACAATCCACATTTTACGCACCAGGGGCACCGCGCATGGCGTGGGTGGGCGTGCGGTATTTGTTTGATCTGCCGGTGGCGAAGCACTGAGTCCAGTATGGAACTGCGGCATACAGTGGCGCTAACATTCTTTTTCATAGGAAAGGACGCAGACGACGTTGATTACGAGGACTACCACTGAGGCTAAATCATGAGAATGCACAATCCCCCACATCCCGGGAAAATCATCAAGGCGCTTTGTCTCGATCCACTTGACCTCACTGTGACCGCGGCGGCAAAAGGCCTCGGCATTAGCCGGAAAACGCTGTCCGGCATTCTGAATGGCCGGGCCGGTATCAGCCCGGAGATGGCTGTCCGCCTTTCGATTGCCTTTGATACCTCCGCAGAAAGCTGGATCAATCAACAGACGCAGTACGACTTGTGGCATGCGGAGCAAGGCCGTAAACAGCTACGCGTATTGAGACTCGCAGCGTGACCAGACGTCCAGCGTAATGCGCCTGGTGCTCGACACCAACGTGTGGCTCGACTGGCTGGTGTTTGCCGATGCCGGCGCCGCGCCTATAAAAAACGCTGTCGCGCGGGGAGCTGCTGCCGTTTTTATATCGCCGGCTTGCGAGGCCGAACTGGTGCGCGTGCTCGGCTATGCTTTGTCCGGCCGCGCACTGAGCACTGAGGCACAGGCTACGGCTCTGGCGCTATGCCGCGCGATTGCTAGCGACGTACTGGACTGCAACGTATCCCATACCATTGCCGAACTGCCGCGCTGCGCAGACTCCGACGATCAAATGTTTCTGGAGCTGGCACGCGACTGCCGCGCCGATGCGCTCATCACCAAAGACCGCGACTTGCTCGCACTGGCGACGCGCAAAGTCACAGCGCTGCCCTTTCGCATCATCACGCCGCGCGAGTTTGCGCGTGAGACCCCCTCCGCTTCGAGCATCGGTTAACCTAGAAAAAGCATTTAGCCACAGAGTCTCCCAATCCCGCGCGCTGGCCAGGCGTTCGCAAAGGAACATGGGGCGGGGTGGTGAATAATAGCGTTCTTGTGAGCATCAATACTTTACCGCAGCTCTCATTAAAACCACCTCGTCATGCTGGCGTAGGCCAGCATCCAGTACGTTTCTAGACCCCGGCCTACGCCGGGGTGACGAGTGTTGTTGGTATCAGTA
>CAMDRT010000046.1 GCA_945906815.1 Bordetella parapertussis | reverse complement strand
TTCATCTGCGAAATCTGTGTCGAAGGTCTTGACGTTTTTGCGCCTCCCCGGAATACGGCCATGAAAAACCATGGCCTCCTTCCGGGCTACGAACGCCAAAGATGTGTGCATAGACTAGCCTTGAAGGGCAAGGGCACACTTGAAGCGGAGCAGAGGGTATGTCTCATGAATTGCGAAGCAGTACATTAGGATGCCGACGGGGTTGCCGCAGGTGAAGTCCGGAAAAGTTCGCGCGCTTGCGGCCAGCCACCAGATTGCCGCTTTCGGCGCGCGCTTTGCGTCCGCGCCACTGACGCATGCGCAGCGGCATCAGGCTTATCGCGCGCTGCTCGATACCATCGCCTGCGCCTTCGCCGGGCGTCATGACGGAGCATCACGTCTCGCCGGGGACTATATGCGCAGCTTTGCGAGCACTGGTCGCGCGACGGTATGGGCCACCGGCGTAGCCACGCACCCCGAATGCGCCGCCTTCGTCAACGGCGTCACCGCGCACGTGCTCGACTACGACGACGTCATGACACCGATGCGCGGGCATATCAGTGTTGCCATGGCACCGGCGCTGGCCGCGCTGGCGCAGACCACCGGTGCCAGTGGCGAGCGATTCAGCACCGCCTACCTCGCGGGCTTTGAGTTGATGGCGAAACTCGCGCGGGTGATGGCGCTCCCGCACTACAGCCGCGGCTGGCATTCAACCTCGGCGCTGGGTGTGCTGGGCGCCACGCTGGCGTGCAGCGTGCTCGTGGGACTGAACGAAACCCAAACGTCCCACGCCTTGGGTCTGGCCGTGGCACAAGCCGCGGGCAGCCGCCAGAACTTTGGTGCGATGGCAAAATCATTTCAGGCGGGGCAATGCAACGCGGCGGCGGTGCGCGCGGTGTTGATGGCACAGTCGGGCTTCACGGCATCACCCGATGCCATCGACGGCCAGTTTGGCTATCTCGCGCTCTACGGCGCGGGCGAAGATGCCTCGTCGGCGCTGGCGGCGCTGGGCACGGCGCCGCTCGAAATCGACGCCATGGGCATCGATATCAAGAAGTATCCCTGCTGCTACGCCATACACCGCGCGCTCGACGGCCTGTTGGCGCTACGCCAGGCGCATGCGCTCACGCCCACCAATGTCTCCCGCATCGCCATCACCAACAGCGCCGGCGGCCTTGATGCCTTGCTGCCGCAGCCGCCGGCCAACGGACTCGAAGCCAAATTCAATATGGCCTATTGCATGTCCGCTGCACTGCTCGATGGCGGGATGCGGCTGGCGAGCTTTGATGATGCGCAGGTGATGCGGCCTGAAATCCGAACGTTTTTGCCGAAGGTACATTTACGGGAAGCACCCGGTGCAATACTGCCGCGCTGGTCGCACGTGCAACTTGAACTTGCCGATGGCCGCGTGTTAGAGCAGCGCGTGAACACGGCGCGCGGGGATGCGGGCGATCCGTTGAGCGATGCGGAGTTGATTGAGAAAGTGGCGGACTGCTTTGGTTACGGCCACTTTGATGCGGATGCCAGTACATGCGCCCGGCACGTTCTTGGATTGTCGCAGCGGCGCGTGAGCGATGTGATTCTCGCGTTGCATGCATCAAACGCAAAATAATTGCTTCTCCTCATAAATCACGTTTGACGCATCAAACCGTTCATCCGCATTTCATCGTTGTATGATGAAAGCGGCGGATATAATTCCCTCTCCGCCGTAAAGCACAAGGCCACAGCATGAAAATATGCATTCAAAGCGGCACGCCGCTAGGCACATCAGATATCTACAAGCCGTACTACGATTCTCTCAAGCGGCACGCGCAGCGCGTGGCCGCGCCGGACACGGTGGTGGCGTTTCCGAATCTCGGCAAAAATTATCCCGGTGCGGCGCGCAGCATGACACACCTGCATTTCGTCGCGCACGAAACGATTCGTAGCGCCATGCGTGCGCAAAAAGAAGGATTCGACGTCTTCGTCACCCAATGCCTGGACCTGGGCTACAACGAACTACGCGAGATGGTCGATATCCCCGTCGTCTTCATGACACAGGCGACACTCGCCTACTACAGCCAGTTGGCGCCAAATTTTGCGTTTATCGTCAACAACGTGCGCCTGCACCATTTTTTTCAGGCGCTGGGCGAGCGCTACAAGCTGACGGAACGCATGATCCCCGGCGGCTACGTGGATTTTGCGTTCACCAACTACGCAAACCTTTGGCATAACCCGCAGCCTTTTATCGATGAGTTCATGCGCGTGGCCAAAGCGCTGGTGGCGCGCGGTGCCACCTCACTCTACCCCGCGGGGCTGTACCTAAGCCAATGGCTGATCGACCAAAACATACGCGAAGTGGACGGCGCCATCATCATGGATCCACTCGCCATCGGCATCAAAATGGCCGAACTGCGGCAGCAGCTCGCACCTATCGGCATCACGCGCTATCAGGCGGGAGCGTGGGCGATTCCGCCCGCGGACGTACGCAAGATTCTGGCGAGTGAGTTTGAAACGAAGTAGATAGAAACCGCAGCATACGGGACGCAGGCGAAACACGCGTTGGCTATACTGCACGGCAATCCAACAACCAAGGTAAGGAGGCGACATGTTCAAAATATGGGGGCGCGCGGACGGCTCGAACGTCATCAAGGCCATGTGGTGCATCGGCGAGATCGGGCTTGCGCACGAGCGCATCGACTGGGGCGGCGAGTTCGGCGGCAATGACGACGCGGAGTACCGGCGCAAAAACCCCAACGGACGGCTGCCGACGCTCGAAGAGGAAGACGGCTGGACACTGTGGGAATCGGGCGCGGTGGTGCGTTATCTGTGCATGAAGCACAGTCTCGGCAATCTATGCCCGGACACACCGCGCGGCCGCGCCGACGCGGAAAAATGGATGGACTGGAGCTCGCTCAACTTCGCACAGTTCAACAGCGTCTATCTGCAGCATTATTTCGGCCCTGCGGACAAGAGAAACCGCAACGCTATTCTTGCCGCGGCCAAGGCCCAGGTGCCGTGGCTGAACATCCTCGAACGGCATCTTGCCGGCAGGCAGTACCTGTGCGGCGACCATTTCACCATGGCAGACATCCCCTCCGGCTCTCTGACGCACCGGTGGTTCCACTGGACACCCAAGGAAGCGCTGCCCGCGCATCCCAACGTGCGCGCCTGGTATGAGCGGCTGGCGGCGCGCCCGGCGTATCAAGAGCATGTGATCAAGGTGAATGCGAAGCGGACGGCAGAGATTGTGGCGCAAGGTTAAGCGGCGGATCGGGCCGAGGAAATTCGACTACCACGCCATGTACCCATGAAACACTCCCCGCTCATTCCAACCACGGTAGTAGGCAGTTATCCGCAGCCCGACTGGCTGGTGGATCGCGCATTGCTCTCAAAGGGCGTGCCGCGTGTCAATCTGCATGAACTGTGGCGCATTCCCGCCGAACATTTGCAAGGGGCGCAGGACGACGCCACGCGCCTAGCGATTCGCGATATGGAGCGCGCCGGCATCGACATCATCACCGATGGCGAGTGCCGCCGTGAAAGTTACTCAAACTATTTCGTGGCCGCGCTCGACGGCGTGGATATGGAGCGCCCGGTCGTCATCACCAACGCGGCCGGCCGCCGGACCGAGGTGCCGCGCGTGTTTGCGCCGATACGCCGGCGCCATGCGGTGACGGTGCACGACCTGCAATTCCTGCGCGCCAACAGCGAACGCAAAATCAAAATCACGCTGCCCGGCCCGTTCACCATGGCGCAGCAAGCGGCGGGCGACTTCTACCGCGACAAGGAAGAAATGGCCATGGCATTTGCCGAGGCCGTCAACGCGGAAGCGCTGGACTTGCAGGCCGCGGGGGCGGATGTGATCCAGATCGACGAGCCGTGGCTGCGCAACGACCCACACGCCGCGCGGCGCTTTGCGGTCAAGGCAATCAATCGTGCGTTGCGGGGCGTGACGGTAACCACCGTGGTGCATCTGTGCTTTGGTTATGCGGCGGTAGTGCCCGGGCAAAAACCTACGGGTTACTCGTTTCTAACCGAGTTGGCCGACAGCACGGCCCAGCAGATTTCAATCGAGTGCGCGCAACCCGCGCTCGAACTGGGCATGTTGAAGGAACTGTCGAACAAGACGATTCTGCTCGGCGTCATTGATCTGGGCAGCGCGCGCGTTGAAAGCGCGCAGGAGATTGCAGGGCGTATACGCAATGGCTTGAAGCACGTGAACGCCGAGCGCCTGATCGCAGCGCCCGACTGCGGCATGAAATATTTGCCGCGCGAGGTGGCATTGGGCAAACTGAAAGCGATGGCTGAAGGCGCAGCCATCGTCAGGGCGGAACTAGAGTGAAGTGAGCGGGCAGCGCGTGATGGCCTGCAAGTGAGAAGATTTCACAGAAATTTCGACAACATCCGGCTCTTGGAGAATCACTTGTATACCCAGCGCTTCATTACTTCATTTCGCTTACCCTGCGTCGCAGCCACGTTGATGTTTGCCGGTGCGGCTCCTGTCCACGCTCAAGGCTACCCCACCAAACCCATCCGCCTTGTAGTGCCCTATTCCACCGGGTCCACCACCGACGTGCTGGCGCGCCTCTACGCGCAAAAGCTCGGTGACGCACTGGGGCAGACTATCATCGTCGATAACCGTGCGGGCGCTGCCGGCAACATCGCCGGCGAGCTGGTGGCGCGCGCGGCGCCCGATGGTTACACCATCACGCTGTCCACCAGCGCGGTGCATGCCACCAACCCCGCGCTCTACGGGCGCCTGCCGTTCGACGCCATCAAGGATTTTACGCATATCACGCTGCTCACCTCAGCGTCGAATATGCTGGTGGTCAACCCCAAAGTACCGGTGCGCAACATGACGGAGTTGATTACATACGCAAAAGCCAATCCGGGCAAGCTCACATACATCTCCGCCGGTTCCGGCACGTCACCGCATATGGCTGGCGAACTGCTTAAGTCGGTTGCCGGTATCAACATCACGCACGTGCCCTATAAGAACTTTTCACAGGGCCTCACCGATCTGGTCGGCGGCCAGGTATTCGCGAGCTTCTACCACGTGCCGGTGATTTACCCCTATGTGAAGGAAGGCAGGCTGCGCGCATTGGGCGTGGCAACGCGTAGCCGTAGCGCACTGGCGCCGGAAGTGCCGCCGATTGCCGACACCATTCCCGGTTTTGAGATCAAGCCTTGGTGGGGGTTAAGCGGCCCGGCCGGCATACCGGCCCCGGTGGTGGATAAGCTGTACCACGTCACCACCGCCATTCTGAAAGACGCCGATACGCGGCAGCGATTCACCGCCATTGGGCTCGACATCGGCCAGATGAGCGTGAAGGAATTCAACGACTACACGGTATCCGAATTGGCCAAGTGGTCGAAGCTGGTGAAGGACTCTGGGGCAAAAGTGGATTAGGGGTAGGGGATATTCTCAGGCACGCAGACCTTGTGCGGCATCCATTCCTGCCAGCCTCCCAAACACCGCCCCCTTCAACACCGAAGTTGCACCGGTATACGAGCGGTAATACAAACCCATCGTCTCGCCCGCCGCATACAGGCCCGGGATCACATCGCCCTGCTGGTTGACCACTTGCGCGCGTGGCGTCACTTTGAGTCCGCCAAATGTCAGCACCATCGACGAGATAATCGGATACGCGATGTACGGCGGCGCCTGGATCGGCCGCGCCCAGTTGGATTTGCGCGGTGCGATGCCGCGCGTGGCGAGGCCATCCATCGCGGCTTCGTTGTAGCGTCCCGGCACGCAGGCCTGGTTGTAGGCCGCAACTGTAGCTTCGAGCACATCGGCGGGAATCTTCAATTGTGCAGCGAGGCCCGCGAGCGTGTCGGACTGATACGGCGGCACTTCGCTGCGCACCACCGACTCGGGATGCTCGACCTTCGCCAGCGTGGTGTCGAGTATGGCGTAGGCAATGCCGCCCGGCTGCGCGTTGATTTCGCGCGTCACGCCTTCGTAGGTTTCATCGGTCGGCCCCGGCCCCTCATCGACAAAGCGCTGACCCTGCTGATTCACGAGGATGCCCTGCGGGTAAATATAAATCGACGGCCCGGCGCGATCCGAGCGCGGATCCATCGGCGAGGCGTGAAAACTGCCAAAGTCCCCGCAGGGCGCCGCACCTATCGCCAGCGCCATCGCGATGCCTTCGCCCTTGTTGTAGTGGCAGCCTCTGGACATCGAGCGCAGATACAGCGAGCGCGGCCCGAGGTAGCGGCTCATCATCTCGGCGTTGCCTTCAAAACCGCCGCAACCGAGGATCACCGCGCCGCCGCGATAGGCAAGCGGCTTGTTGCGCGGGCCGGTGGCACGCACACCCACGACTTCGCCCTCATCATTTTGTATCAACGCTTGCGCGGCGGTGTCGTAATGCATGACGCCGCCCTTGGCTTCAAACTCAGCGGCTAACGCTTCCACCAGCGCGTATCCGCCGCCATGCGGTGCGATGCGCGGCTGCACTGCGGTGAGGAAGGGCGTTGCCAGTTTCTCGAAACGCACACCGAAACCCTGCAACCATTGCAGCGTGCGCGGCGCTTCCTCGGCGAACGTCGCCACCACTTCCGGATCGGCAAAACTCATCGCGCGCAGCGTGGGCGGCCAATTTTCACGGTCCTTGGCGGTGAGATGCACCAGCGAGGGATCGAGATAGCCGCCCGCGTTCGCGGCGAAGTGTTCGATGAAATCATCCGACACTTCATCCACGCTTTTCATGCGCAGCCACGCGCCGGTGTAACGCGTGTTGCCGCCCCGTTCGTCTATCGGCGCACGCTCCAGCACGATGACGCGCGCGCCGCCTTGCTGCGCGGCGACCGCCGCCGCAAGGCCGGCGATTCCGCAGCCGACGACAATGACATCAAAGTCTGGCATCTGGGTAATCCTGTGGTTGGGTATGCGCTTTAGCGCGCCTTCACCAGCGGGACACGACGCACCGCTGCCGTTATTCTAACGGTTGTTGATTGACTGCTCTACCGCCGGTGGCTATATTGCCCGTTCGTGACCACCCTGCCGCCTGAGGAGAAACGCATCATGCCATCGCGTCGACAACTAATCCTGCTGGCGGCGAGCCTGCTCACGCCGACACTGCTGACGGCACCCGTACGCGCCCAAGGCTACCCCGAACGCCCCATCACGCTGATCGTGCCGTGGCCGGCGGGTGGCAGCACCGACGTGGCGATGCGCATACTCGGCGAGATCGCTGGCCGCACCCTGAGTCAACGCATAGTGATCGAAAACCGCGCGGGCGTCGCGGGCACGCTAGGCCCCTCCTACATGGCAAACAATTCGCGACCCGACGGCTACACGATTGCGCAGATGCCGATCACGGTTTTCCGCTATCCGCACATGACGAAGACGGCGTTTCAGCCGCTGACCGACTTTACCTGGATCATCCATCTGACCGGATACACCTTCGGCGTCGTGGTGCGAGCGGATGCGCCGTGGAAAACCTGGCAGGAATTCATCGCCCACGCCAAGGCGAACCCGGGCAAGGTGACCTACGGCAGCCCCGGACATGGCACCAGCCTGCATATCACCATGGAAGAGATCGCGCGCCGTGACGGCATCCAATGGCTGCAAGTACCGTTCAAGGGCTACGCGGAGAACGGTGCGGCGGTGATGGGCGGCCACGTCAACGCGACGGCAGATTCGACAGGCTGGGGTGAGATGGTCGACGCCGGGCGCTTGCGCCTGCTGGTCACCTGGGGCGAAAAACGCACCAAGCGCTGGCCGACCGTGCCGACGCTCAAGGAACTGGGCTACCCGATCGTGCAAACCTCGCCCTACGGCATCGCCGGCCCCAAGGGCATGGATCCGCGCACCGTGCGCATTCTCCACGACGCGCTCAAGAAAGCGCTCGAAGACCCCGAGTTCCAGAAAACGCTCGACCGCCTCGATCAGGAGAATGCCTATCTCAGCGGCGAGGACTACGCCAAGCTCGCCCGCAAGATGTACGAGGAGGAAGGTGAGATCGTGCGGCGCCTGGAGCTCAAGCTCTAAATACTATTTACCGCCCATCAACTCGGCGCCGCGCTTCACTGCCTTGACGATGTTGATGTAGCCGGTACAGCGGCACAGATTGCCTTCGAGGCCGTGGTAAATCTCGTCGTCGCTGGGTTTGGGGTTGTCTTTCAACAATCCCGCCACCGCCATAATCATGCCCGGCGTGCAGAAGCCGCATTGCAGCGCGTGGCATTCGGTGAACGCCTGCTGCACCGGATGCAGCTTGCCGTTTTTCGCCATGCCTTCGATGGTGATGATATCGGCGCCGCTGGCCTGCACCGCGAGCACGGTGCAGGATTTCACTGCCACGCCGTTCATGTGTATGGTGCAGGCGCCGCACTGGCTGGTGTCGCAGCCGACGTGGGTGCCGGTGAGTTGCGCGCTGTCACGTATCAGATTGACGAGCAGAGTGCGGTCTTCAACCTCGTAGGCGTGCTGCGTGCCGTTGATCTTGAGTTCGACTTTGGCCATGATTATTTTCCGGAGGGTTGTGCGATTTTGGTAACGGCCCGTTTGGTCATCACCTTGGCGAGATTGGCACGGTATTCTTTAGTGCCGTGCATGTCTTCGTTAAGATCGGTGGCATCGACGTTAAGTCCTTCGACTGAGGCCGCGGCGAGTTTCTTGCCGAGTGCTGCTTCCGCCTCTTGCCAGCGAAACACGCCCGGCCCCGCGCCGGTGATGGCGACGCGCACGCCTTTGGCATTCTGCGAAACAAATGCGCCCGCCATCGCGTAACCCGATGCCGGATGCGGAAATTTTTCGTAGGCCGCTTTGGCGGGCACCGGAAACACGATCTTGACGATCATCTCGTCGGCGCCGAGTGCCGTGGCGAACAAGCCCTGAAAGTAATCATCCGCCGCGATTTCGCGTTGGTTGGTGACGATGGTGGCACCCAACGACAATGCGGCTGACGGGTAATCCGCCGCGGGATCATTGTTCGCCAGTGAGCCGCCAATAGTGCCGCGGTTGCGCACTTGCGGATCGCCGATCTGGCTCGCCAAATAGGCGAGTGCGGGTATGGCTTTTTTAACCACCGCCGATGTGGCGACTTCCACATGTTTGGTGGCCGCGCCGATGGTGAGCTTGCCGTCTTTGGCTGCGATGCCGGCTAGCTCTGCGATGCCCCCAATGTCGATCAGGTGCGAAGGCTGTGCCAAGCGCGCTTTCAAAGTGGGAATCAGGGTCATGCCGCCGGAAAGGAGCTTGGCGTCGGCATGGGCCGCCAGCAGTTCGCCGGCCTGTTTGAGGGATGTTGCTTTGACGTAACTGAAGGTATGCATGGTCAGTCCTTAGTGGGTTGCCGGTTGCGCTTTGGATTGTTGAATCGTGTTCCACACTTTCGACGGCGTGAGCGGCATATCCAGGTGTTTCACCCCCAGCGCATTAACCACTGCGTTGACCAGCGCCGGCAGCGACGCGGTGCAGCCCGATTCGCCCATGCCCTTGATGCCCAGAGGGCCGACCTTCGACAGCGTGGTGTATTCTTCCATCTGCATGGCTTTGAGCTGCCCCGCGCGCGGCATGATGTAATCGCCGAAGCTGGCGGTGATCATCTGCCCGCTATCCTTGTCGTAGACGATGTGTTCGCCGAACACCTGGCCCATGCCCTGCACCACCGCGCCGTGCATCTGGCCTTCGACGATGGTGTGGCTCACCACATGGCCGCAGTCATCCACCGACAGATACGACGCAATTTCGGTGACCCCGGTTTCCGGATCGATTTCCACTTCGGCGATATGGCAGCCATTGGGGAAGGTTGAGGTAAATGTACCTTCGCCTTTGGCAGCCAGCGTTTTTTTCGCCGCCAGTTGTGCGAGAGTGATTTTTTTCTTGCTATCCGGGGTAAAGAATTCACCCTGGCTGTAACTCACCTGCGACGGCTCCACCCCGAGGTCTTCGGCCGCCAGCGATTTGCCGGCGTCGATCAGCTTGTGGGCGGCAATGTGGCACACCGTGCCGGCGCCCACCATGGTGCGTGAACCGCCGGAGTGATTACCGACCATCGTCGGCGCGCGATCCGGGTCGCCCTGGCGTACCTTGATGCGCTCGGTGGCGATACCCAGCGCGTTGGCGGCCACCATGGCAAATGAAGTTTCGTGACCCTGGCCCTGCGAGTGCGCTACGGTGTGCAAGGTCACTACACCCTGGGCATCGACACTGATGTCGATTTCATCTCTGGGGTAGGTGCCCGCGCCAGTGGGTTCGATCACCGCCGACATGCCGATGCCGCGCAGTTTGCCTTTTTTGGCAGTGGCCGCGCGGCGCGCTTCGAAGCCCGTCCAGTCGGCCAGATTCAGCGCCTTGACCGACAGCCCCGGCAGATCGGCCATTTCGATGGTGGAACCGGTGGCGGACTTGTACGGATATTCGTTGGCAGGAATGTAGTTTCTGCGGCGCAGATCCGCCGGATCCATGTTCAGTTCGAGTGCCGCAGCATCGACCGCGCGCTCAATGGCGTAGGCGATATCGGGGCGGCCCGCACCGCGATAGGCTGCCACCCACCCGGTGTTGGTCATTACCACTTTGAAATGCCCATACAGCGCGGGAATTTTGTAGACACCGTTCATGCACGTGCTGCCGTTGCGGATGTGTCCTGCCGGACCGGTGGGCGAAAGATACGCGCCCTGGTCGGTGATCCAGTCGATGCGCAAGCCCGTGAACTGCGCGTTTTTATCCATAGCCAGCGTGGCGCTAATGAGGTTGGCGCGGCCATGGGTGTCGGTGAGAAAGCTCTCGGTGCGCGTGGACACCCACTTGATCGGGCGGCGCAGCGCCTTGGCAGCGATCATCATCGATACATATTCCGGATACACCGTGCTGCGCTGGCCAAAACCGCCGCCGACATCCTTGATTTCAACGCGGAATTTGTCTTCGCTGAGATTGGCATAGGTGGCAAACTGCTTGCGCGTCATGTTAACGCCCTGCGAGGGCGTGTGCACGATGTAGCTGTCGTCGGCAGCGACATACTCGATCAACGCCGCGCGCGGCTCCATCGGGCTGGCGGTGACTCGGGTGCAATCGACAGTGAGCCGGGTCACGTGCGCGGCCTGGGCTATGGCTTCGGTCACCGCAGCTTCGTTGCCGCTTTCGGCCTCAACCGGGCAGTTGCCAGGCACATCGTCGTGCAACTGCGGTGCGCCGGGCGCGAGCGCTGCTAGCGGATCAACAATGGCGGGCAGATCCTCGTAGATCACTTCGATCAGCTCACAGGCATCCTGCGCGGCCAGATGCGATTGCGCGATCACCATCGCCACCGCGTCGCCGACAAAGCGCACTTTGCCGATGGCCAGACACGGACGCTCCGGCACCCGCGCTTTCATGCCGCCCTTACCGGTGGGCGGCAGGAAACTCGGCGGGCGCAGGTAGCCGGCAGCCTGCGCATCAGCGCCGGTATACACCGCCAGCACACCTTTCGCGGCGCGCGCCTTGTCGCTGTTGATCGACTGGATGATCGCGTGCGCACGATCTGAACGTAGAAAACACGCGTGCAACTGGTCCGGCGCATTCCAGTCTGACGAATATTTGCCGTTGCCGGTGATCAGCCGCATGTCTTCCAGCCGCGAAAGCCGCGCGCCAGCGACCGTGAATAATTGAGCATTGTGATGCGAGTCCATCCCCACCTCGTGTGTTTTATTCATAAAAACAAATGCTTATCTGTAGACGCCCGTATCGCGTCATGCACAGTAAAGGCCTACGACGTTTTAGTTATGATATGCGCTAGCAGCCTGCAAACCCGGCCCCAGTGGCTATTCTACCGTGAGTATTCCCTGTACTCACGCGCGAAGAGCGTGCCTGACCGTGCGTGAGTGCGACTGAACTCCATTATGTGGCCAAGGGTTGTGGTGGGGATGCGCGCAGGCTGCACGGTTGCTGGTATCGTCAACGACTCTTCCAGCGCTCGCGCAAAACATTAACCATAACAGCATGGCATTACATTCTGACTCTGACCCTCCCGCGCGCGCGCCGGCATTAGCCCCCTTCAGTGTGCGCAGCTTTCGCTTTCAGTGGCCTGCCGATCTGGCGGCCTCCTGGGCTTTCGAGATGGAAACGCTGATCCTCGGCTGGTATGTGCTGGTGGAGACGCGCTCGGTGCTGATGCTCACGCTGTTTGCCTCACTCCAGCACATAGGCACTTTACTGGCGCCCATGTTCGGCGTCATGGGCGACCGTATCGGACAGCGCCGGGTGCTCGCCACCATGCGCGCGGTATACACCCTGCTGGCGCTGACACTGATGACACTCGCCTACTGTGCTCTGCTCACGCCGACATACGTGTTGGCCATCGCCGGCGTGATGGGTCTGGTGCGTCCGTCGGATATCGGTATGCGCAACGCGCTGGTGGGCGCCACCATGCCGCCCGATAAGCTGATGGGTGCGATGAGCATCCAGCGCACCACGCAGGATTCGGCCAAGGTGGCGGGCGCGCTCACCGGCGCAGGGCTGGTCGCGTTGCTCGGCATCGGCCCCGCCTATACCGTGGTGGTGAGCTTTTACGCGGTGAGCGTAGTGCTAACACTGAAAGGCGCAAATCCGCTGGCGGCGCCCCGTGTAGTGCCCACTATGCGCGCCTCACCATGGGGCGATTTGCGCGCGGGCATGGCGTATGTGTGGAACACGCCATTGC
This sequence comes from Bordetella parapertussis, assembly GCA_945906815.1. Lineage (GTDB taxonomy): Bacteria > Pseudomonadota > Gammaproteobacteria > Burkholderiales > SG8-41 > UBA5216. Next base: position 21,867 of record CAMDRT010000046.1, on the reverse strand, counting down.
TGCTGGCCTCGATGTGCTTTGCCTTCCTGCTCAACTGTAGCGCGTTCCCGATGATGGGCGGACTCATGCCGGTAATGGCGAAAGAGATTTATCACACCGATCAAACCGGCCTCGGCTATCTGGTTGCCGCCGGTGGCTTTGGCGCACTGATGAGCTCGGTGGTGATGAGCCGCATCGGGCATAGCGTGCGCCCGGCGCGTACCATGATAGTTTTCAGCGCGGGCTGGTTGCTGGCGCTGATGTTTTTTGCCAACACCACGCATCCCGCGATGGGCATACCGTTTCTGCTGCTCGCCGGATTGTCACAAGGCCTGGGGCAAATACCGATGGCGGCGATGCTGATGCGTAATTGCGACCCGCAGTTTCGCGGACGCCTCATGGGCATACGCATGCTGGCGATCTACGGCAATATTCCGGGCCTGTTGCTCGCCGGCTGGCTGATCCAGCGCGTCGGGTATCCGCTGATGGCGACGCTCTACGGCACCGTCGCGCTGCTATTGATGGTGATCGTGGTCCTGCGCTGGCGCTCGCAGTTGTGGCGTCTCGATGCAGCGGCGAATACCCGCTGACACCCATGGCGCCAACCTCAGTAGGATGCCGGTGATGAAGGAACCGCATCATCAAACAATTTCAACCGCGGAACACACGGAATACGCGGAAAGAACAGCCAGCAGGATTTGTCCGTGTGTTCCGTGTATTCCGCGGTTAATGGGTTTGTTGGGGTTCGCAAGCTCACCACCAACCTACAATTGCTTGGAATAGCGTCATGGCTCGCCGACACCGCTTCATCTGCTATGCTTAGCCGATGAAAACCGCAGTCATCGCAGTCATGGCGGCACTGTTTACATCGATGAGTTGGGGCCAGACTGCGCCCTATCCCGTCAAGCTGGTGCGCATCGTCAACCCGGTGGCCCCCGGTGGCAACCAGGATATCGTGGCGCGCGCTTATGCCGAGCAGTTGGGCAAAAATTTGGGACAACAATTCGTGGTGGAAAGCCGCCCCGGCAACAGCGCCATCGTGGGCACACGCTTTGTAAAAAGCTCGCCCGCCGACGGCTACACCTTGCTGGTGATCTCCAACACCTTCGCGCGCACGCCGACAATAATCAAGGAGTCGGGCTACGACCCCGGCAAGGACTTCGCGGCAGTGTCGATGACCAGCGACACGCCGTTGGTGCTCGCGATCAACCCAGCGCTGCCGGTGCGCACAGTGAAAGAATTCATCGCCCTCGCCCAACAACGCCCCGGTGAAATATCCGCCGCGTCATCGGGCAGCGGCTCGACCGGCCACGTCGCGGCGGAAATGTTCAGCCGGCGCGCGGGTATCAAACTGCTGCACATCCAATACAAGGGCGCCGCACCCGCCATAATTGATCTGGTCGGCGGCCACGTCATGCTGCGTTTCGATCAGGTAAGCACATCCGTTGCACACATCCGCTCCGGCAAACTGCGCGCACTCGGCGTCACCACCCGCAAACGCTCCGCGCTACTGCCCGAGGTGCCCACTATCGACGAAGCCGGCCTGGCGGGATTTCAGGACTCGACGTTCAACGGCTTGATGGCGCCGGCAGGCACGCCGCGTGCGGTCATTGAACGATTGCACGCAGAAGTAGTCAAGGCCGCCGCTGTGGCAGAACTGCGTAAGCGCTATCAGGAACTCGGCATCGAACTGGTCAGCAGCAACGCACCCGAGGAGTTCGCCAATTTTCTGCGCCAACACACGGAAGAATTCACCCGCCTCGCGCGGGACGCGGGCCTCACTGGTCACTGAGCGGCAACTGACCAGCAACCGGGTGAAATACCCTACGCTGCGGTTATTGTTTTTTCCCCAACCCGATGGCGTCGTAAAACGCCCGGTACTCCACCATGCGCTTGGCGAGGAACTGCGCGAATTCGCTGCTGCCCATGAATATGTCCTGAAAGATGTTGCGCTTGGCGATTTCTTTCCATTCGGGCGAGTCGTGCGCTTTTTTGAGTGCGGTTTCCATCGTCACCACCGCCTCTTTCGGCACCCCGGCGGTAAAGGTGAAGCCGCGTATGGTGCCCGCCGTAATCGGATAACCCAGCTCCTGTAGCGTAGGCACCTCGGGCGCCTGCGGCAGGCGCTTGTCGGAAGCAATCGCCAGCACGCGCAGTTTCTTGCCTTCTACAAACCCCAGGCCCTCACTCAGATTTTCGGTGGTAAATGTGGTGTGCCCGCCGGCGACCGAGGTGACCGCTTCGCTGCCGCCCTTGAAAGTGACAAACTTGATCCTCGCGCCGGGCACCTGTTTTTCCATCAGCCATATCATCATACGGCCGGTACCCGTCGCCGACGTTGTCGCACCCACCAGCGACTCCGGATCGCGCCGCACGGCATCCATCAAATCCTTGAAGGTCTTGTACGGCGAATCGGCCGGCACCATGATGGTCTGCGGATCTATCGCGAACAGTGCCAGCGGCGTGTAGTTCTCCAACCCGATATTAACGTCGGGCCGGTACGCCATAACCAGCATCGTTCCGGTTACCGACATCATGCTGTACGGATCGCCGCGCTTGGTCTTGAAGTAACTCCAGCCGGTCACGCCCGCGCCACCGACGCGATTGTTCACCGTCAGCAGTTGCGGCAATAATTTCTCCTTGCGGATAATCTCCGCCACCACGCGCGAAACCACATCGCCGCCACTGCCCGCCGAAGTATGAACAACCAACTCTATAGGCTTGATCGGATAGGTTTGCGCCTGCACCGCCACGCACGTCAGCGCGGCCAGTACAGCGAAAGTTGAAACAACGGTCTTGCGCGAAAATCTTAAGGGGTGCATCTCAGTCATCCATTTAATTGCGAACGATGACAGTGTAGCCGTTCCCTCGCGTTGCGGTGTTGCAGTGTTGCGCTGTTCGGGAAACTCACTGCTTTTTGCCGATCCCGATGGCGTCGTAAAAATCCTTGTAATCGCCCATGCGTTTAACCAGAAACTGCGCAAACTCCGTGCTGCCCAGGTATACATCCTGAAAGATATTGCGCTGTGCAAACTCCTTCCACGCGGGCGTGTCGTGCGCTTTTTTCAGCGCGCCCTCCATCGTCACCACCGCTTCCCTCGGCACGCCGGCAGTGAAGCTAAAACCGCGCATGGTGCCGGCGGTGATCGGATACCCCAGTTCCTGCAGCGTCGGCACATCGGGCGCCTGCGGCAGACGCTTGTCCGAGGCGATCGCCAATACGCGCAGCTTCTTGGTTTCGACAAAGCTCAGACCCTCGCTCAGATTTTCGGTGGTGAACGTGGTATGCCCGCCGGCCACGGAGATGACGGCTTCACCGCCGCCCTTGAAATTGACGAACTTGATCCTCGCCCCGGGTACTTGTTTTTCCATCAGCCAGATCACCATGCGGCCGGTGCCCGCCGCCGAGGTCGTCGCACCCACCAGCGACTCCGCATCGCGCCGCACGGCGTCCATCAAATCCTTGAAGGTCTTGTACGGCGAATCGGCGTGCACCATGATGGTCTGCGGATCGATCGCGAACAATGCCAGCGGGGTGTAATTCTCCAGGCCGATATTGACGTCGGGACGGTAAGCCATCAGCAGTATGGTGCCTGTCGTCGACATCATGCTGTACGGATCGCCGCGCTTGGTCCTGAAATAGTTGTAGCCGATGACGCTCGCCCCGCCCACGCGATTGTTCACCTGGAGCAACTGCGGCAAAACTTTTTCACGACGGATAATTTCGGCGACCGTGCGCGAAACCACATCGCCACCACTGCCCGCCGACGTAGTCACCACCAATTCAATCGGCTTGTTCGGATACGGTTGCGCGAACGTTGTCACGCACAGCAGCGTGCTCAGCACAGCAAAAATTGAATAAGCAACCTTGCTGAAAAACTGGATTGCGCTCATCCCATCCTCCCCAGGTAGTGAACCCTAGCAGTGTAACTTTTCCGCAGGGCTGCGGGGTGGCGACGCTGCGCGCGCACAAAAACATCGTAAGCATTTGTTTTAAATCACTATTATTGCGCACAATAAAGCACCTACCGCAAACAGCATGCCGCTTCGAGCGGCGCAGCGGTAAACTCAGCGAGAGCCTCGTAGGGTGCATGCCCTCATGATGGCGTTTGCAACCCACCAGCGGTTCGAGACCATGCGGGCGGCAGGTATTAAGGAGAACTACACGTGACCACCACCAATCTCACCGTGGACGATGTGCGCAAGATGGCCGCAGACATCGGCATGACGCACCTGAGTGATGGACAGTTGCAGGAACTGCTGCGTGCCACCGCGATGGCGCAAGCGCGGCGCGCAGCGCTGCCCATCGGCACGCTCACCTACGCCGATGAACCCGCGCATGTGTTCAGCTTGACTGCAGGAGACCACAGATGAGCGACCTCGCCTGGCTTACGCTCGCCGACGCGGCGGATTTGTTGCGCACGAAAAAACTCTCGCCCGTCGAGTACGCAAAGGCGTTAATCGAACGCACTGAACGCCACGACAAAAACTACAATGCGTATCTGCGCGCCACGCCGGAGCTGGCACTGGAAGACGCGCGCCGCGCCGAGGCGGAAATCATGCGCGGCGAATGGCGCGGCCCGTTTCACGGCGTGCCCTACGGCCTCAAAGACATCGTCGATTACGCCGGGCTGCCGACCACCGCGCATTCGAAGATACTGCAGAACAATGTCGCCACGGCGGACGCCGTGGTGACGCAAAAACTACGCGCGGCGGGCGGCGTGTTCATGGGCAAATTATCGACCCATGAATTCGCCATCGGCGGGCCGTCGTTCGATTTGCCATGGCCGCCCGCGCGCAACCCGTGGCACCGCGATCACTTTTGCGGCGGCTCGTCGAGCGGTTCGGGCACGGCCACCGCAGCGGGCTTCCTGCCCGCCGCGATCGGCACCGATACCGGCGGCTCGGTGCGCAATCCGGCATCGCTGTGCGGTGTCATCGGCATGAAGCCGACGTACGGACTGGTCAGCCGGCGCGGCGTGGCGCCACTGGCGTACTCGCTCGATCACGTGGGCACGCTCACGCGCACGGTGCGCGACAACGCGCTGATGCTCGACCTCATCGCCGGTTACGACGCGCAAGACCCCGGCAGCGCGAATCACGCGTGCGGCGGCTATACCGCGCAACTCGGGCGCGACATCAAAGGCATCCGCGTCGGCGTGCTCAGACACTTCTACACGCACGACATGCCGGCCGATCGTGAAATGGCTGATGCCATTGAAGCAGCCGCGAATAAGCTGGCGCAACTCGGTGCGCAAGTGTGCGAAATTTCCACAGCGCCGCTGGGCGTCTATAGCGCCTGCAACCGCACCATCCTCGCCAGCGAAGCCTTCGCGATACACGAAAATTGGATGCGTGAGCGGCCACAGGATTATGGCGCACTCGCGCGCGAGCGTTTGATGGCGGGCGCATTCGTGCGCGCCGCGGATTACGTCAACGCCACGCGCCTGCGCCGCAAATTGACCCACGCATTCCACGCGCTGTTCGCGGATGTGGACGTCATCATCACCTCCAGCTCGATGGACCCCGCCTGCCGCATCGACGATGCGCAAGCGGTCGAGTACACCTACGGGCGGCAATCTCGCGCGCCGTTCAACCTCACCGGCAGCCCGGCGTTATCGGTGCCGACGGGCTTCAGCACGAGCGGCCTGCCGCTGGCCATGCAAATGGTCGGCAAACCGTTCAGCGAAGCGCTGATTTATCGCGTGGCGCATGCCTACGAGCAGGCGACAGAGTGGGTTACGCTGCATCCGACGTTGATCTAGCGACGCCGTTACCTGAGTGTCGCACGCACCGGAAATCACTGTGCGCGCTCACTAGCGACGCCTTCGTGATAACGGATATCAACCACTAGGCCTGCGACGAAACGAGCGGCCATTGATCCCAGCAACGCGCGGTCGTGCAACACCGAAGTGTTGGATAGCTCGTCGTATTGCATGACATAGTGTTTCCCGACTTCAATCAGCGGCCCGGCAGTTTGGCTGTCTTGCAACCCTGCGAGCTGCGGCAGTAGACCGCTGCTGCGTGCGTGTTTTGTCAATGCGCTCATTTCGACCACGCGCTCGCTGACTTGTTCGATCAACAGGGTTACCCAGGATGCCGTAGTGTGGCCTGTTATTGCCAGGCGGTCGCCGGCCAACCCGGCTTGCTGGTTGAGTCCGCCGCCTGCTTCACCGCTGTGGGTATTGTCGAAAACGAACGCTTGATCGGCATAGCCGATTGCAACGGGCGCCAGCGCAAGTGTGCGGATGTAACGGCTGCGCGTGCGGTCTTCAGGCACGTCATGGCCGCCAGCGGCTACGCGAACAGCGACACGTTGGACGTTGATGTTCGGGTCACCGGTAGCTACCAGCAGCACGGTGATATGGTAGCCGGCGTTTTTCGCTGCCTGCAATTCACCGATTTTACTCGGGTGCGACATGACGGTTTCGTACATCACGTCTTGCCGCTTGGCGAGCGCCCGGATGCGCAGGTCGGTAGCGAGATGTTGCGCATCGCGCGCATCGCGGATGTCCTGCTCGCGTTGCAGGTCGTCAGCGTTGATGTACAACGCGGGCAATGCAAAACGCGGATCGGCGCGGATCGCGGCAATGAGGGTGCTTTTGCCCGAACCGTTGGGCCCAGCAACCATGACCAAACGGGGCGCGTTGTCAGCCACGCCTAGCGCCGGTCGGCGGCGACGTCGCTTTCTGGGCTTGATGTGCGTGTGCCGGGCAAACGGCCCGCTTGAATGTGGCCAAGCGCGGCCGCGCGCGCGGCAGTGGCAGCAACGTCGGCCAGCAGTGCCGGTGGCTGCCCGAACAGCGGCATGAAACGCTCGCCGCTGCGGTTGTCGTTGGCCGGCGATTTCATGTCGAAGGGCAAGCCGCCTGCGGCGATGGTGCGTTTGACGAAGACCTTCACCATATCATTGGCACTCATGCCAATAGCGGCACCGACTTGCTTAAATTTTTCGGCATCTAGACGATCAAGGCGAAGACGTATCTCTGGCTGGATGGCGGCCACCATATTAATTATTCCTCAAAACGCCGCAAATACGGATATATTGGGAATAATAACGCACTTTCAGAGGCGGCACTATTGTCAATGACGGGGCAGAAAACCTGTCAAAGTTCCGGCAATATAGCGCGTGTAACCGCACCATCCTCACCAACGAAGCCTTCGCGCTACACGAGAGGTCGGCAAACCATTCAGCGAGGCGCTGATTTATTGCGTGGCGCATGCCTACCAGCAGGCGACCCCGTGGGTGTACAGGCATCCCACGCTCGCGTAGGTCGTTACTACTGGGGCTGCAGGCCAATCTGCTTGACCAGCTTGGCGTACATCACCGTTTCGGCCTTGATCAGCGCAGCGAGAACTTCCGGTGTAGAGCCCACGGCATCCAGGCCCTGTGTGGATAAGCGCTCCTGCACCTCTGGCTGCCGGATGATCGCCATCAGCTCGCGCGACAGCTTGGCGACGATCGGCTGTGGCGTTTTAGCGGGAACGATCACACTGTGCCAGGTGATGTTCTCGTAGCCAGGCAAAGTGTCGGCGATGGGCGGCACATCCGGCAGCGCGGGGCTGCGCTTTAATCCCGTCACTCCGAGCGCCCGCAGCTTTCCCGCATGGACCTGCGCGATGGCGATCAGCGGGCTGATAATAAACATCTGCACTTCCCCGCTCATGATGGCGGTGAGCGCCTGCCCGGTTCCTTTGTAGTTCACGGCCACCGTCTTGACGCCGGCCATATAGTTGAACTGTTCTGCCGCCAGCAGGTTATTGGTTCCAGTCGCCGCAAAATTGAGCTGCCCCGGCTTGGCTTTGGCGAGGGCGATGAACTCCGGCACGGATTTAGCCGGGACCGATGGCGGGGTCACCATGAAATACGCCCCGGAGGTGACCTGCGTGATGGGCTGAAAGTCACGCTGGGGATCGTAGGGCAGCTTCAGATACACGCTCGGGTTAATGGTGAGCCCTGCGCCGTTGGCGAGCAGCAAGGTGTAGCCGTCCGGCGCCGCCTTCGCGCCGATCTCGAAGCCGACCAGACCGCCTGCGCTGCCGCGATTGTCAACGATGACCGACTGGCCCCACTTTTCGGACATCTTCTGGCCCAGCAGCCGCGACAGCATGTCGCTCGGGCCCCCAGCCACAAACGGCGCGACGAAGCGCACCGGCCGCTTGGGATAGTCTGTCGCGGCGTCCGCTGCGGCGACACCCGCTGCAGTGCATGACAACAGGGGCATCAGTATGAGATGAAAGGCGCGCTTCATTGGGTTCTCCTTGAGTGGGCAATGTATCCCGCGACTGGCGAGCGCTCAATCGCAGGCCAGTAGCGCGGAAGTATGTAATGCGTGCAGGACTAACGCTGCGGCAACGTCCCCTGCGGCAGCGCCAGCAGCGCCTCGTAAATCTTGCGGTCGATCTCGATACCGTCTCGCACATGGCGGCTGCGCTCGCGCGCCGAGCGCTCCCCCGGCAACCGTATTTCATCGACACCGGGCTGGCGTGGCACGGCTTTGACTTTTGCCAGCATCTCACTCATGTGCCGGCGAAAATCATCGCCCGGCAGCATACGTTCGGGGTTGATCACCATGATCAGGTAGCCATAGGTTTTGTCATCGCCAAGACCCGCGCCCGCGAGCACGCCGAGCGCCTGCATCGCCATCGCCAGTGCAAAACCCTTGTAACCACCGAACGGCAGTATCGTAGCCACTTGCGCGGGGTCGCGCGTGGGCTGGCCCTGCGCGTCAAGCGCAACGCCTTCGGGCAACACCCCGCCGCGGCGCTGCTGAAAAATAAGATCGGTGCCCATGAACGCCGCAGCGCCCATATCCACGACGAACGGTTCCTGCAACGTGGGAAAGCCGAAGGCGATGGGATTCGTGCCGGTGGCAGCGCCGATCGAACCCGGCGCAGCCACATGCACGTTGCTGCTAACGCTGTGGATACCCACCATGCCGGCGCGTGCGGCCATTTCGACGTAGTGCGCGCTGCGGCCGCTGACCCAGGAATTGTTGACACCCACCACCGCCATGCCCTGCTCGCGCGCCTTGGCGATGGCGACTTGCGTGGCGCGGAACATGGTGACCATGCCATTGTTGTTGCCGCCGTCGTAGAGCACCGAGTTGGGTGTCTCGCGCAGCACGCGCATGGGTCGGCGCGGTTCGCGCAATTGGCGATGCTCTGCGACATTGAGTATTTTGGGCAGCCCCGAATATTCGTAGCCGCACAGCGCCGCGTCAACCACATGCTCGGCGATGATGTGCGCTTCCTCGGCGTCGTAACCGATACGCCCGAGCACTGCTTCAGCCAGTGTTTGTGCTTCGCCTGCGCTGAGCCCGACTCTGTCGTTGGAAATGTTTTTCATCGGGCCTCTCGCTCAATCAAGCCGCCTTTTCCCGCTTCGCCGCGCCGGCGCTGACTGCGTCCGCCATTTTCACCGGCGGTACCACCGGCACAATGCCGCTCATCAGCGAGCCCGCCACGGTCTCCATCAACTCGTCTATCGTGAACATCCCGTCGTCACCCTTATGCAGGAATTTGAAGTCGTCGCCAAAAATTTCGGTGTTAATGCGTCCGCGCTCGACGTGGATAACCTGACCATTGATGTAATCCGCATGGTCCGTCGCGAGATACGCCACCATCGGCGCGACGTATTCCGGGCCGCGATTGACCAGCGTGAGATCGTACTGCTCCTTGGTCATCAAGCCCGCTTCGAATTTACGGCGGCGATTTTCTTTCACCTCGGGCGTCAGTGTCATGCGCGTATCGGCTGACGGGCAGATGGCGTTAGCAGTAATGCCATTCTTGTAGGTTTCCTTGGCAATCGAGCGTGTCAGGCCAATGATCCCGGCCTTGGCCGCGCTGTAGTTACACTGCCCGACCGAACCTTTGAAGGCGTCGGAGGAGAAATTGATGATGCGTCCATGCCCGGCCTGCCGCATGTATTTCACCGCGTGGTGGCAGGTGTTCCAGTTGCCTTTCAGATGTACCGAGATCACCGCATCAAAATCGTCTTCGGACATGTTCCAGATCATGCGTTCGCGCAGATTGCCAGCAACGTTGACCAGGATATCAATCTTGCCGTAAGCATCCACACACTGCTTGATCATCAGCCCGGCTTTGAGGTAATCGGACACCGAATCATAATTGGCCTGCGCCTTGCCGCCGGCGGCGACGATTTCGGCGACCACGTCATCGGCCGGCCGCTCCTCGGTTTTCTCGCCGCCACGGCCCACGCCCGGATCAACCACGATCACGCTGGCGCCTTCCTTGGCCAGTAACATTGCTATCGCGCGCCCTATGCCACGGCCCGCTCCCGTCACTACTGCTGCTTTTCCTTGCAGATGCATTTGAATTCTCCCTTTGAATATCGACAGACTGGAAACCGCAAGTATACCGAGACTACACCGAAAGCTCGCAACAAGAGCACGTTTGCGCATTCTCAAGTATCCTTCGCGCTCACTTTCACCTTATTTCTCAACACCACCAGAGACTATCGCCATGCCCGCCTATCAAGACACTCAGCTATTCATCAACGGCGTGTGGGGTCCCGCCGCATCAGGCCGCACGTTGCCCGTGGTCAACCCCGCCACGCATGCGCACATAGGCACGGTCGCCTACGCTGAAAAAGCCGACCTCGACCGTGCGCTCGAGGCCGCCGACCAAGGCTACAAAGTGTGGCGCAAGGTGTCCGCATTCGAGCGTTGCAAGATCATGCGCAAGGCCGCGGACATTTTTCGCGAGCGCGCCGACAAGATCGCGCCGCTGATGACACTGGAGCAAGGCAAGCCCGTGGCCGAAGCCAAGCTGGAATGCCTCGCTGGTGCGGATGTCATCGACTGGTTCGCTGAAGAAGGCCGCCGCGCCTACGGACGCGTGATCCCCGCGCGTGCGGAAGGCGTGTATCAGTTAGTCGTGAAAGAACCGGTGGGCCCGGTGGCCGCCTTTACCCCGTGGAATTTTCCGATCAATCAGGCGGTGCGCAAGTTGTCCGCGGCACTGTCCACCGGCTGCTCGATTATTCTGAAAGCGCCGGAAGAAACACCCGCGTCGCCCTCGGAGTTGGTGCGCGCGTTCGTCGATGCCGGCGTACCGGCGGGCGTGATTAATCTGGTCTACGGCAGCCCGTCGGAAATTTCGAGCTACCTGATCCCGCATCCGGTGATACGCAAGATCACATTTACCGGGTCCACGCCGGTGGGCAAATTGCTGGCGGGCATGGCCGGCCAGCACATGAAGCGCGCCACCATGGAGCTCGGCGGCCACGCGCCGGTGATCATTTTTGACGACGCCGATATCGACATCGCGGCGAAAACCATGGCGTTCATGAAGTACCGCAACGCGGGGCAGGTGTGCGTGTCCCCCACGCGCTTTCTGGTGCAGGAAGGCGTCTACAAACAGTTCGTCGAGAAGTTCGTCGAAGGCAGCAAGGCAGTCAAAGTCGGTGACGGCTTCGACACCGATACCCGCATGGCCACCCTCGCCAATCCGCGCCGCCAAAGCGCGATGATCAGCAACGTGGAAGACGCAAAGAAGCACGGCGGCAAACTGCAAACCGGCGGCTTTCCTATCGGTGAAAAAGGCAACTTCTTCGAGCCCACCGTGTTTACTGAACTTGAGACCAGCGCAGCAGCGATGAATACCGAGCCCTTCGGCCCGTTCGCCATCATCAACCCGTTCAAGACTTTCGACGATGCGGTGAGCGAAGCCAATCGCCTGCCCTACGGCCTCGCAGCTTACGCGTGGACGCGCTCGGCGAAAACCGCCAACGCCATCGCCTCACAAGTCGAAACCGGCATGATCACTATCAACCACTTGGGCCTTGCACTACCAGAGGTGCCGTTCGGCGGGGTGAAGGATTCAGGCTACGGCTCGGAAGGCGGCACTGAAGCGCTGGAGCCATACCTGGTCGGGAAGTTTGTGACGCAGGCAGGCCTGTAGCGTCAAACCGGCAAATCAGCCACAGAGAACACCGAGGAACACAGAGCAAACAAGTGCTTGCACGCGCTCGTCACACGCAATTGTTTGGCGAGAGGGGCAATCGCTCCGACTTGTTGATTGACCTCTGTAAACTCTGTGTTCTCGGTGTCTAAATGCTTTTTCTAGTGTAGTGCTTCGCAATTCATGAGACATTCCCTCTGCTCCGCTTCAAGTGTGCCCTTGCCGTTCAAGGGCAAGGGCACACTTGAAGCGAAGCAGAGGGCTAGGGTGGGGATGGGGTGGCATGCGCGCGACATTACCCCATCCCCCTCCCATCCTCCCCCTTGAAAGGGGAGGCGTTTCTCTGGTACCGCGTCGTTGCATAAGGCTTCGCCGTAGGGTGGGCAAAGCGCAGCGTGCCCACGCGGCGAACAGGCGCGGATTAGCATCGCCGCATGTCACGTTACCGGCGCAGTCTTGCCACCGGCGCCACCTTCTTCTTCACTGTTAATCTCACCCGGAGGAACCGCGTGGGCACGCTGCGCTTTGCCCACCCTACGCTAACTCACAAGAAACAAAACACTCTGCTCCATGTTGGTTTGCGAACGCCTAACCCACGCGCAGGATAGGGAGACGCTGTGGCCAAATGCTTTTTCTAGGTTCACTGACGCGGTTGCACTATCGTCTCGCGTTTGATCAGGTCCGGAAACCAGCGCATCCACAGCCCGACCACCAGCAACGTGCCGACGCCGCCGACGACGACTGCGGGCACGGTGCCCCACCATGCGGCGGTGACGCCCGATTCAAACTGGCCGAGATGGTTAGAGGTTCCGGTAAACAGCGAATGCACGGCACTGACGCGACCGCGCATCGCGGCGGGGGTTTCCAGTTGCACCAGTGTCAGGCGGATGACCGCGCTCACCATATCGGCTGCGCCCATGAGCGCGAGTGCCAGCAGCGACAAGGGCAGCCACGTGGATAATCCGAACACTACCGTGGTGACGCCGAATAGCGCCACCGAGAGGAAAAGAACTTTTCCTACACTGTGGGTGAGCGGTGAGTGCACCAGGTAGAGCGAAGCCAGCACGCCGCCCACCGCGGGCGCCGAGCGCAACAGGCCCAGCCCCAGCGGCCCGGTTTGCAATATGTCGCGCGCGTATATCGGCAGCAAGGCAACCGCGCCGCCGAGCAAGGTCGCAAATAAATCCAGCGAGATCGCGCCGAGGATGATGGGCTTGCCCAGGATGTAATGGAGTCCACCAAACGCGTAACGCAGGGTCGCCGGTTCAGGCGTGCGCTGCTCGACCCCCGAGGGGATGCAGAGGATGATCACGCCTGCCAGGGCGAAGCATGCCGCGGCGCCAAAGTACACCGCGCTGGCCCCCCACCAATAAACCGCACCGCCCAGCGCCGGGCCGACGATGATTGCGGTTTTTTTCGCCGCCGCGTGAAACGCGATGCAGCGCTGCAGCAGCTCGACCCCCACCAGCGACGGCAACAGCGAACGCAGGGCCGGGTTCTGAAACGTTTGCCCCATGCCGCTCAGCGCCACGCAGGCGTAAATAACTTCGGCGCCGATCCAGCCGCCGACGTGGCCCGCAGCCAGCGTCAACGCCGCCGCGCATTGGATGCCCTGGCAAAGAGCAGCGACGCGCCGCCGGTGGTAGCGGTCGGCGACGTGGCCTGCAGGAAAGGTAAACAATAACTGCGCACCGAAATGCGCAAGCCCCACCAGCCCCAGACTCAATGCGCTGTTGGTGAGGTCGTAGATTTGCCAGCCGACGGCGAGCACCAGCATCTGATTGGCGATGGTTGACGCGATGTCGCCCACCCAGAAACGCGTGAAGGCGGCGTGCCGGAACAACGAGGTTTGCATCACCACTGTTTAGCAGATGGGGCGGGACGGGCGCAATGCGGCGCTGCGCTGAAATAACGTAACCAATTGTTATTACGCATTTATTTTTGCATGTTACTCCGGCTGCAGTCCGGCGAGCTTGACCAACGCGGCGTAGCGTTTGATCGATGCTGCGACGTACTTCCTGAATTCGTCTGGCGTGTTGCCCACCGGCTCCATGCCGATCGCGGCCAAGCCTTCACGTACCACAGCAGTAGCCAGCGCCTTGCTGATCTCTGCGTGCAGCTTCGACACCACCACGGCGGGCGTTTTCGCCGGCGCGAATACGCCGTACCAACTGGAATCCATTTCCATGCCGGTGACGCCGGCTTCGATCATGGTGGGCACGTTGGGCAGCAGCTTTGAGCGTGCTGGAGCGTTGTAGGCCAGTGCGCGCACGCGGCCAGCGCGTATTTGGCCGATCAGTGTGCCCGGATTGGAGATCGCAATCTGCACTTCGCCACTGATCAGCGCGACGCTCATCGGACCGCCGCCCTTGTACGGCACATGGGTCAGTTGTATGCCGGTGCGCGCCGCAAACAGCGCTACCGCGAGGTGCGTGACATTGCCCACACCTGCTGTGCCATAGGCCAAATTTGCGCCCGGCCGTTTAGCGAGCTGGATCAATTCCTGTATGGTTTGCGCCGGCAGCGCCGGATGTATCGCCAGCAACAAGGCTTCGGAGGTTGCAATGTTGGTCACCGGCTCGAAACTTTTGATCGCATCAAACGGCAGCGTGCGCGCGATGCTGGGGTTGATGGCGAAAGCCCCAGGCGTAATCAGCAGCGTGTAACCGTCGGGGTTGGATTTGGCGACGATATCCGCGCCCAATATGCCGTTCGCGCCGGGACGATTATCGAGCACCATCGAGTGCCCGAGTTGCGCGGTCAACTGCGGCGTTACGATGCGCGCCACCGAATCCGGCGAGCCACCGGGCGCGAAACCCAGCACCCAGCGCACCGGCCGCTGCGGGTAGCTCAGGGCGTCGGTGGTGATGGCGAACAAGGTTGCGGCGAGCAACGAAAGTAGCGAGCGGTTCATTTAACTTTTTCCACAGTGCGTTGTTGTTTCTGAATGTCTACGAGCGTGGCCAGTGCTCTTGCACGTAACGGCCCACCCAGCTTGACCGCATGTTCGGCGTTTGCGCGCGCCTCGTCCAGCTTGCCGCGGTCCAGCAGCGTTTGCGCCAGATTATTAAACGCGGCGGCGGAACCGGCGTGCGCCATGCTGGCTTGCCGGAACGACGCTTCCGCCAATGCCAGATCGCCCAGCGCGTGCGCGGTGTTGCCGCGCCCCAGCAACGCGGCGAGATTGTCCGGCCAGCGCTTGAGCATGGCCTCGTAGGCGCGCGCAGCAGGCCCTGTGTGCCCGGTTTTTTCGAGTGCGATTACCGCGTCCGCGTAGCGCTGTTCGGTCGCGGTCACAGGCACGCGCTCGGGCGGTGTGGCGACCATCGCCCAGCGGCCTTCCTGCCGCCAGAAATATTCAAACACCGACAGCGGCGTGGCATTGCGCTTGAGCGCGCCCGAGTGGCGAATAATTTGCGCACGTTCCAGATCAAAGCCGATGCTCACCGAATAGTGCCAGATGGGGTAATACGGCACGCCGTAGTTTTCCAGTGAGATGACGGGCGTGCCGGCCGCGACTTCCTGCAACACATCGCTGATACGTGGCTCAAGCTGGTAGGCGACCATGCCATGGCGCCGCGCCGCCGCCAGCATTTCAACCTGCAAACTGCCTTTTCTGCCGGGCAGATAGACTAGAGCGGTGAGTTGTTCGGGACTGGTTGTGGCCCCAGCGCTGTTCAGCGCCATCGCCAGCGCCGCCGGCCCGCAGTGATGCTCGGTCTGCGCAAAATACGGTGCATCGCGAATCTCGGCGCTGAGCGGCAGACCGGGCGGCATCGCGCCTCGCAGCGCGCTAGATTGCGGCGCGAACACGCTGCAACCGCCGAGCAGTGCGCCCAGCCACAAAAACAAAAAGCCCGCCGGGTAGCGGGCCTTCACGCAGTACACGGCGCGTGTTACTTCTGGGGATAGAACATCCGCACGATCACATAAGTGATCAGCACCAGCAGCAGTGTCACGCCAAAGACGGCGGCGCCCCCGGTGGCGGCGCCCGCGGGCAGCGCATCGATTTTGCCGCTAATGTGCGCGACTTCAATATCGGTCAGCGCAGCGACACGATCCTGGGCGGCTTGCGCCGTCACACCATGCTGTTGCAATTGCTGCTGAACGTCGGCGCGCGCCAGAAAATCGCGCACTCTGGCGCGCTCGGATTGCATCTCACTCTGTGCAACAGCCTCTCCGGTGCCAATCAAACCGGCGTGCGCCGTGAACGGCAAACCCGCAAGACTGAAAACGAGCAAGTAACTGACCAGCCGATGAAATAATTTTTTCATGATGGTTTCCTTGATGGTTTTGAAGGCGTTTGATGCGGGTGGATTGGGTGCTGCACGGCTACATCTACTGCGCGTAGTTATAGCTGCGATGGGGGCCTTGCGTCAAGTTTTGCGGTGGCGGAATTGAGATTCGACAAGCTTTCGCCAAAGTCGTAATTAATGCGGTATGGTTGATGTTCGCAACCTGCAGCACTATGCTTGCCTCAATCACTAACCTCTGGAGACAGACCTTGGCCGAGACACCCACTTTCGGACGCTATGCCGAGATTCCCTATGATCAGATGACGCCGGAGCAGCAGGAAGGCTATCGCTCAATGATCGAGTCGCGCGGCCGGCTGCCCGGGCCCAACAAGATCTTCGTGCACAACCCCAAGCTGGCGAAAGTGATAGGGCCGTTCGGAGCGCATTTCCGCACGGGCTACTCGCTCAGCGAGCGCGAACGCGAGATTGCGGTCAACGTCATCAACAGTCATTGGCATTCGGCCTACCCCACCAATGCGCATGAACGTGCCGCCAAGGCAGCCGGGCTGCCGCACGACAAGGTCGAGGCAATACTGTCAGGCCTGCCGACCTCGTTCTCCGACACACGCGAGCAGGTGATCTATGAAATGGCGATCTGCCTTAGCCAATCGCGCTGGGTGGCGAAAGGTCTTTATGAGCGCGCGGTCGAAGCCCTCGGCCATGTCGGCATTACCGACGTGATCACCCTGATGGGCTTTTACACCAGCGTCTCGATGACGCTCGCCTTCTACGATGTGCCGGCCGGCGCGACCGGCATGGAGCGTTAACCTTCGCGTCAACGGAAAAGAAATAAAGGGTGCCTCTAAAATCTCCATTTCGTCATTCCGATGGTCGATGCGCTGGCCCGTATCTGGGGCGTGCCTTCGGGGCAGCGCCGCATCGTGTGGGCGCAAGATCATGAATACATTGCACAAGTCCGCGTTCGAGTAGCAGGCGCGGCGGTACTTTGTTATACTCCGCGCCCTTATCTGTTCCAATCCGGGGACGTAGCTCAGCTGGGAGAGCGTCGCGTTCGCAATGCGAAGGTCGGGAGTTCGATCCTCCTCGTCTCCACCAAGAATCAAGGACTTACGTTTTGACAGTAGTATAGTTGACGCTATACTACTAATGTGAAAACGAGCAGTAAAAATGCTTTGGTAAACGGGCGGCACAAAACTGTGCCGATCCCTACCAGCATCCTTGCCGTTCCAAAATACCCCGCAAAATTAGTCATCTTTCGCATCGCTGCGTCGCCGTTCTATTGGGTACGCTACTACGACAGCGGCAGAATATATAAGCGCAGCACTAAGACTGACAAGACGCAAGATGCGGTGAAGGTGGCCATCGCTTTTTACGAAGAATTGCTGGTGCGTAAAACGGGCGGCATGATGATTGGCAAGACATCGCGCTTTGAGGTTTGCGCGAAAGAGATGCTGAAGTTGCAAGAGTCACGCATCAAGCGCGGTGAACTCAGCGCAAGCATCAACGTCAACGAACAAAGCCGTCTGCGTGTACACATGCTGCCGTATTTCCGCACATACGATGTGGGGCAGATTGATTACACGGTTATAGAGACTTACTTAAATACGCTGACGGAAAAAGGGCTGAAGGTCGCAACGCTGAAGCTACACGAATCACTACTACGTAAGGTGTTAAAGCACGCCCACCGCAAGCAAATCATCCCGCATCTGCCCGCGTTTCCCACCATCACTATAGAAGATGACCCGCGGGGCTATTTTAATAGCTGGGAATATACCAAGCTTCAAAGCAACGCAAAGGCATTGATCGGCACTGAGATCGTAATCCGTAATGAGCAAGGTAAGGCAGAGCGGCGGATGCGGTTTACGCAAGAGCTGCATAACTTGATCTTGTTTATGGTCAACACTTACGTGCGGCCATCAGATATTAAGGTGCTGAAGCATTCGCATGTGGCAGTAGTGCGAAAGGACAACACGTATTTGCGCTTGTCACCCCCAACCACCAAAAAGCACAACAAGCCCTTCATCAGTATGCCCATCGCCGTTGAAGTGTATGAACGGCAACGAGAATATCAAGCTATACGGGATTTGGCGAATGACGACGATTATGTTTTTATGCCAGAGCATCGCAACAGAGACTACGCTTATGTACAGCTGGTGCGACTGTTTTACCACTTGCTAGAAGTGACTGATTTGCGACTGGATGCGAAAAGTACGGTGCGCACGTTGTATAGCCTGCGTCACACAGCAATCATGTTTCGGATTACTAAGGGCGACAACATCGACTGGAATACGTTGGCGCAAAATGCCAGAACTAGCGCGGAAATGATCACACGTTTCTACGGCAGTCATTACCAGAACGAAATGAACGTGGCTAAATTGCAGTCGATGAAACCGACGAAGAAGCGGCAGAAAGCCTGAGTTTCGGATTTGCACGACAGCCTTCTGTGGCAGCATCAAACCAAAATCGCCGCCGAACCGAGTACAGAATGGGGACGGAAAGCGTGAGTGGGCTGGGTCGTGCTGTGCTGTTACGTTCAGCAAGCGTCCAGCAACGGGACGGTCTTGCACTAATGCCGACGGCTGCGGAATGCCGCCAGTAACCGTGCTTTCTCCTCTTGTTCCCATGTGTTTTTGCGCTGTATTCGTTTGGCAAGAAACGGATACTGAAAATCTACTGGATGGACTGGGTCTTGCGAAGGGAATCGCCCTCTTGCTGCGTTCTCCGCAATGGATTCGAATTTCTTCAGCGCGCGATTGGTGATTTTTGTCATCATCTCTCTATCGTACGATTCCAGCGTGCTGACCACTCTACGGGGATTGGCAGGATTGAGTTCTTTGGAATAGGTGACGCTGAATCTTGATTTAGCACCCAGCCGCCAGTGTTCCCATTGGGGTTTTGCAGCTTTAAACCAAAGCAGTCGTAGGCCATTGAACAGCACCTTTGATCGCAGCCGCTTGCCTTGCAATTTTATCAATGGACTTTGCAGTGAGTTTTGCTCATGGCCTGAATAGGCAGTAAGAATAGCGGACATCTGTTTGCGGATTTCTGATTGACGTAGGCCCAAAGGGACTGCGATGAGCACGCTATCCACTAGTCCTTCCTCATGACGCGCTCCAGCTAGGTAACTTTCGAAGTTACCTACGAGGGTTTCAGCCGAAATATCTTTCCCACCTGCCAGTTGTGCGACTGCGTGCAATTTTGGGTGTGCGTAGGGATTGCCAAAGGTGCTGAGTCCTCTTGCGATCCACCATTGCCGAAACAAGATTTTTTGCACATCGCCCAAGAGCTGATAGGTGTTTTTTACCTGCTCAAAATCTGGCGGCAATAGTAGCTGGTCAGCAGTGCTTAGCCCTTCCATGCTGGCTTTGCGGGCCAGTTCATAGCTAGGGCTGAGCCGCAAAAACTCAAACAGCAACTCAAAGCCAATCGTAGGCCGTGTGTGCCAGTTCGGTTTGTAGAAATCCGCGCTACGGAGATACCACGGAAGCAATTGTTCTTTCATATGTCTACAGATAATAACTGATTATTGGTTGTTGACAGATTTATTAGTTCTTAGTGATCTAATCCTATTCGTCAGCGCGATACAACTTCTGGCAATTCCGCCACCAGCATCGCGCCGACTTTTAAATCGGAGAATCAAAATGAGCAAATCTGTCAAAACCGCCTTTACCCCGTCGAACGACAACATGATTATTGCAAATGGCATCGTCCAGTCTCTGGACGCTCTGTCTGAGCGTCGTCAGCAGTGGGAAATAACTGACTACAAGAAAGCTAATGATGGGCTGTACGCGTTGCTTGCGGGCTGCTTGGACGTATTCCAAAACAAGTTCGTAAACGCTGATGGCAACAGCCGTAAGACGCTGCGCAATGAGCTTTGTGCGCGGCTTACAGCGGATGGAGTCAAAGTGCAGAGCAACACGACGACACTCACGATGTTCGTGCGTTTCGTATTCAGCTCAGATCGCAAACGTGCGCATGGCTATGCCTACGTGCTCAAAGCGGCGATTTCTAAAGCTATCACCGCTAACGATCTGCCCGCTTACATCGCAGAACAAGGCGGCATCGAAGAAATCAAACGCGATATGGTGGTGTCAGAAGCGGCACAGGCGAAACGTGCTGCGATTGTTTCGGCTACTGGCGAAGTCAAAGCGAACGTGGAACTAGCGACAATTACTCCATTGGCAACGCTGTCGCTGGCGGGCGTCACTGGGGATTACGCTGTTTTGCTGGCTAAACCTGCACCAGACGGCATGGTTTCTATTGTGGGTGTTTTGTCCGACATCAACGAAGCTCTCGTTCAGGCACTGCTGATACGCATGGCAAAAGTTCGCGCTGGTCAAAAAGATGCAGATCAGGCGCTCAACAAAGAGGCTAGCGATTTGTTGGGGATGGCGGCCAACGCGGATGTTTTCGCAAAAGTAGCTTAATGACCGAAAGGGGGAGGCAACTCCCCTTTTCGACATACACAAAAAAAACCACTACACAAAGGAACACACAACATGAAAACCGCTATCAAATACGCACCCCAGTCACTTGGCGATGTGATCTACCCCAGCCTAGCTGTGCAAACCCGAATTGACGCCTATGCAAACAAGGCACTTGAAGGAAACATCTTGCTTTGGGGGCCGAACGGTACTGGAAAAAGTACAGCGGCGCGTTTACTGCCAGTGGCTATCGGCGGCGCACACGCACGAATTGAACACAAAGACATGGAAGAACTCGTGCGCATGAAAAATCTACGTACTTATTTACAGAGCGCGACCTCCGTTATATTTCTTGAGGAGGGAGAGAAATTGTTTATCGTGGCGGAGGAACTAGATACCCTAAAAGGGGATTTCGCCAATTTTTGGAAAGCGCTTGATGCCGTGCAGGACAGAGTCATGTTGATTGTCACGACCAACGATGCGATGAACATTCACAAAAGTCTGCGTTCGCGCTGTGGCCTGATAAATTTCCCTGCTTTGAGCGCACGTCAAGTTCTAACTAGAGCGCAATTAATTCTGCAGAGCGAAGACGTTCATTTGTCGGATCAGCAGGCTCTGTACTGTTTGCAACTGGTGGAGTCAACAGGCGACTTGCGCGATTACATGAACAAGCTGGATGAACTCATCTACTTGGCTCGTAACGGCTTGGCACTGCCGCCCCTACCTACTGTTGCGAAATCAGCGCAGTGCGGTTTGTCTGTGGTTCCCAGCAAAAAGAAATAATGTTTCGAAGTGCAACCGTCTTGTTGCTGGACGGTTGCAGCAATCTCAACAAGATTGCAGCGGCAAAACTCCCACACCGAAGTTTTAGCCTGATTCCACAGCAGACCGTGCATAAGTGTCTTTCAAAACGACACTCACACCAGTTCCACCGCCGCCCGCTTCATCGCGTCATTTACGTCGATATACACTTGGGTAGTGGTAATTGAACGGTGACCAGCAAGTGCTTGCAGTAACCGCACACTGACCCCCTTGTTTGCCAGAGTTGTTATGAAAGTCCGTCGGCCAGAATGTGACGAAGCCCCGTTTAGCCCCGCCGCTTTGTATAACCAGAAAAAGTGCTGTGCCAAAGTATTTGCTGTGAAGTGGTCGCGTTTCTGCGTGTAAAACAAGGGGCGTGTTGGGTTAGTCTGCGGGTAAGTGCGAACATAGTTCAGCAGTTCTTTGCGTAGTTTTTCTGCCACATACACAACACGTGCTTTGTCGCCTTTAGTCTGATCTGC
>CAMDRT010000045.1 GCA_945906815.1 Bordetella parapertussis | reverse complement strand
GCCCAGTCTTGTTCGCTGCTCGTTTGCGTCAAGAATTAGAGTGTGCGATAGAATTTGGTCGCAAGTTAACATCGCGTCAGCAAAAGTACAAGTGCTCTATGCTTATCTCCATGAAATTCAAAAGAAAAATGTGGGTACTAACCAGCCTTCAAGGGGAGGGCTGGGGTGGGGATGAGGTGGCATTCGCGCGACATTACCCCATCCCCCTCCCAGCCTCCCCCTTGAAAGGGGAGGAGTTTCGCTGGTGCCGTGCCGTTGCATAAGTGCCGCATAGAGTGAAGCACTAGGAACATCCTGCCGCCTCCGGCCCTTGCTGCCTATCCGGGCCCTTAGTCCGGTGCCGCGCCACCACGCCGGCCAATTTATGTTGCGGTAGCGCAACGTACCGCAATTTCCTGTGTTTTTGTACGCCCAGCGCAAACATCTAAAGTTTAACTTTTAGTTAAAACTATAACTATCTGTTTTATAACTTATTTATTTTTATAATACATTTTTATTTTGGAGCAGTTTTGCATGCATAAGTCATTGTCAATAAAAAGAAAATAGCCATTTCTCAGGTAGCTCTAAAAAGTACTTCCATATTAGTGGGGGAAAGTGGTAAAAAGTGGGAAATACCACTGGAATTCAGTTGTAAGCCGTGCGACAACTGTTTTTGTAAGTGAGTACACACATAAGCACTCAGATAATCTAGGGGAGTCCGGTGTTTCGTGGCATAGCGCAGCTCAACCTCGACAGTAAGGGCAGGCTTGCCGTTCCGGCACGTCACCGCGACGCGCTGCTTGCACGCTGCGGCGGCCACCTGGTCATCACTGCGGATGCCGACCGCTGCCTGCTGGTGTACCCGTTGCCCGAGTGGGAAATCATTCAGCAAAAGCTCGAAGGCTTGTCGAACCTGGATGCGCGCGTGCGTGAATTGCAGCGCCGGCTGATCGGTTTTGCGGTCGATACCGAAATGGATGCTGCCGCGCGCGTGCTGGTGTCGCCTGAGCTGCGGCGTTACGCCCAACTGGAAAAAAACGTGGTGCTGGTAGGGCAGGGAAAAAAATTCGAGTTGTGGAATCAGGAGCAATGGGATAGCCGCATGGACGCTCCGGGCGGGCTTGCGCCCGGCGGTTTGCCGCCGGAACTGGAGGGTTTCTCCTTGTGAGCGTGCAGCGTTGAATACGCACCAGGCGGTGATGCTGGCGCAGGCAGTTGCAGGGCTGAATGTGCGTGCCGATGGCATTTACGTGGATGGCACGTTCGGGCGGGGCGGACACAGCAGGCGCATTCTGGAGTTGCTGGGCAGCAGCGGACGCTTGATCGCGCTGGATCGTGATGCGCAGGCGATCAAGGCAGGCGCAGCGATCAGCGATAAACGTTTTACCTTGTTGCACGGATGGTTCGGTGAGTTGCGCGCGTTGTTGTCCGGCGCGGGGGTGGAAAGGGTGGATGGGATATTGCTTGATCTGGGCGTGTCCTCGCCGCAGTTGGACGAAGCGGCGCGTGGTTTCAGTTTCAGGTTCGACGCACCGCTCGATATGCGCATGGATACCAGCCGCGGTATCACTGCGGCGCAATGGTTGGCAACGGCGGCTGAGCCGGAAATAAGGGAGGTCATTAAAAATCATGGCGAAGAACGGTTTGCTAAACAGATTGCAGCAGCGATTGTTGCGGCTCGAGCGGGCGGGAATCTCGGCACCACACGACAACTTGCCGCGCTCGTGGCGCACGCCGTCCCGGCGCGCGAGCCACGCCAGGACCCTGCGACGCGCACGTTTCAAGCTCTACGGATTCACCTTAATCAGGAGCTTGAGGAGTTGTCCCTAGTGTTGCCGCAGTGCATCGATTTGTTGTGCCCCGGCGGGCGCCTGGCAGTGATCAGTTTTCATTCGCTCGAAGACCGCATCGTCAAGCGCTTTATGCGCGCGGCGACAGCCGGTGCGCGGGTGCCCGCGCGGCTGCCGCTAAGAGCGCATGAAATGCCGCAACCCCTGTTGCGTGTGGCGGGCAAGGCGCAGCGCCCCGATGCAGCGGAAATTGCAGGCAACCCGCGCGCGCGCAGCGCCACGTTACGCGTGGCCGAGCGTACGCAGGCGCCTGCGGTAAATCAAAAATCCGTGCCGCGCCACAGCCCAAAACGCGACACCCCGTGAGCCGCTTAAACCCCGTGTTGCTGCTGATCTTGATTGCCTGCGCCCTGGCGCTAGTGACTTCGCAACATCGCGCACGGAAACTGTACGTGCAATTGCAGCCGGAACTAGAACTGGAGCAAAAACTGGAAGCGGATTGGAGCCAGTTGCAACTGGAGCAGGGCACGTGGGCGGTGCATGCACGCATCGAGAAAATCGCGACGCAACAACTGCACATGCGCGCGGCGTCGGCCGCGCGCACCCAGCTCGCGCCGTACGTGGCCCCTACCCCCGGGGAGGCCGCGCGATGAATACAGCGGTGAACCCGCGTACAAGGCTGCCGCAAACACCCCAGCTGACAGGCTTGCGCTCGTGGATGGTGCTGGCTGGCCTGCTGCTGGGTTTTGCCTTGCTGACGGGGCGCGCGGTGGAGTTGCAGGGACTGAAAAGCGGTTTTCTTCAGGCCAAGGGCGAATCGCGGCACACACGCTCGATGGAAATTGCCGCCACCCGCGGCGTGATTGTGGATCGCAACAACGAGTTGCTGGCGATATCCACGCCGGTGGAATCGGTGGTGGCGAACCCGGCCGTGCTCAAAATGAGCAGCGACCAGCAGCAAAAGCTTGCGTTGCTACTGCAAACCGATGTCGGCGAACTGCAGCGCAGGGTTGAAGACAAACAGCGTGCGTTCGTCTTTCTTAAGCGCCAATTGCCGCCGCAGCAGGCGGCGAAAGTGGTGGAGTTGAATATCCCCGGCGTATTTTTGAAACGCGAATATCGCCGCTACTATCCGGCGGGCGAAGAACTGGCGCACGTCATCGGTTTTACTAACATCGATGATGAAGGGCAAGAAGCACTGGAGCTTGCGCTGGAGGACACTCTACGCGGCACGCCGGGTCTGCGGCGTGTTCTCAAGGATCGCAAAGGCCGTATCGTCGAGGACATCGAGGCTATTGAAGCGCCGCGCAATGGTGCACGTGTCATGCTTACCATCGACGCCAAGATTCAGAATCTGGCGTTTCGCGAATTGAAAAAGGCGATGGCCGAGCATCGCGCCAAGGCCGGTGGCATCGTGGTACTCGACGCGCTTACCGGCGAAGTGCTGGCGATGGCGAATTTTCCGACCCATAACCCCAACCAGCGCGGCGTGGCTGAGCCGGCGCGCATGCGCAACCGTAGCGTCACCGATTTGTTCGAGCCAGGCTCCACCTTGAAACCGTTCACGGTGGCCACCGCGCTGGAACTCGGCGTGGTAACGCCCGAGACCCTCATCGATACCGCCGCCGGGCAACTGACTATCGGCAAAGCAACCATACACGACGCGCATCCTTCGGGCGCGTTAACGGTGGCGCAAGTGATCCAGAAATCATCCAACGTGGGCAGCGCCAAAGTGGCGCTGCGCCTGCCGCCGGAAAAAATGTGGAACGTGTTTAACAGCGTGGGTTTCGGCACGCCGCCGCAGTCCGGATTCCCCGGCGAAGTCGCGGGGCGCCTGCGCGCGCACGCCAATTGGAAACCCATCGAACAGGCCACCATGTCGTACGGTCACGGCATTTCGGTTTCATTGCTGCAACTGGCGCGCGCGTACACCATCTTTGCCAGTGACGGTGAACTGAAAGCGCCGGCCTTGATCAAAAAGGATGCTGTTGCGGAATCTAAACGCGTGATCTCGAAAGAAACCGCCGGGGCTGTGCGCAAAATGCTGGAGATGGCGGTGCAGCCGGGCGGTACCGCACCGCGTGCGCAGGTCGAGGGTTATCGTGTGGCGGGCAAGACCGGCACCGCGCACAAGATTGAAGGGCGTGGCTATGCGGCCAACCGCTACATCGCGTCGTTTGTGGGTTTCGCGCCGGTGTCCCAGCCGCGCATCGTGGTCGCGGTGATGATCGATGAGCCGGCAGCGGGCCAGTACTACGGCGGCTTGGTGGCGGCGCCGGTGTTCAGCGAAGTGGCGGGCGGCGCGTTGCGGCTGATGGGCGTTGCACCCGATACGCCGCTGAAAAAACTGGTGTTGCCGCCGGCGACCGAGCTGGAGATCAAGGAAGAAGTGTGAGTCACAGCGTGAAGGGTGTAGCGTGAAGCGAGGAGTCGAGTCTTGGACGTTGGGTGAATCTGGCGTGGAAACGAGCGACTGGGCGGCTATCGACGCGCTGGGCATACGGCGGCTCACCAGTGACAGTCGCACGCTGCGCGCGGGAGACACCTTTGTCGCCTATCCGGGAGATGCGCGTGACGGGCGTGAGTTCATTGCGCGCGCCATCGCTGCGGGTGCGCACAGCGTGTTGTGGGAAGCCAGTGATTTTAAATGGAAAAACATCTGGCGCACGCGGCAGCTAGGGGTGCGCGGCCTGCGTCACAAGATCGGCCCTATTGCCAGTCATGTGTATGGTCGCCCGAGTTCGCGGTTGTGGACGGTGGGGGTCACCGGCACCAATGGCAAGACCTCATGCACACAGTGGATTGCGCAGGCATTGAATCAGTCGCAGCGGCGTTGCGTGGTGACGGGTACGCTGGGCAACGGTTATCCCGGTGCGCTCGAAGCGGGTGTGAACACCACGCCCGACGCGGCGTGGTTGCACGGCAAGCTCAACGACTGGTATCGCGACGGCGCACGCGCCGCGGCCATGGAAGTGTCGTCTCACGGCTTGCAGCAGGGCCGCCTCGCCGGTGTGGAATTTGATGTGGCGTTGTTTACCAATCTCACGCGCGATCATCTCGATTACCACGGTACCATGGCGAACTACCGGCGCGCCAAGGCGACGTTGTTCCAGTGGCCGTCGTTGCAATGGGCTGTGTTCAATCTCGACGATCGCTACGGTGCAGCGCTAGCGCGACAACGGCCGGTGGCCGCCCACCTACTGGGTTACAGCTTTAATCCGCAGCGCGCCAACGCCACTTTGCCGTGCGTGCAGGGACGCAATCTGCGGCTGGGCCTAGACGGCATACGCTTTGACGCGGCAACGCCGTGGGGTGCGGTGCGCGTGACCAGCACCGCACTGGGGCGCTTTAATGCAGCGAATTTGCTGGCAACACTGGCGGTGCTGCTGGCGAGCGGCATCGCTGTGCGCGACGCCGAACGCCTGCTCGCCGCGTTGCAACCGGTAGCCGGGCGCGCGCAGGTATTCGGCGGCGGTAGGCAGCCGCTGGTGGTGGTGGATTATGCGCACACGCCGGACGCGCTGGAAAAAATGCTGCTGACGCTGCGGGAAATACACGCGCCATCGGGCAACGCGCGCAGCGCGCCGCCGTCACGGCTCACCTGTGTTTTCGGCTGTGGCGGGGAACGCGATCGCGGCAAGCGCGCCCTCATGGGCCGCATCGCAGCGCGCCACGCCGATGCGCTGATCGTCACCAGCGACAATCCGCGCGCCGAGGCGCCGCTGGCGATCATCGCCGATATACTCGTGGGTGTTTCGCGCCACCGTGAGGCGGGTAAGCGCTGCACCGTGATCGAGTCGCGCGCACGCGCGGTGAGTGTGGCGGTTGCAGCAGCAAAGCCCGGCGATATGGTGTTGATCGCCGGCAAAGGCCACGAGTCTTATCAGGAAATCAATGGCGTGCGCCATCGCTACAGCGACGCTGCCGCGGTAACCGCCGCGTTGGCGAGGCGGCAGGCATGATGCACGTGGCCGAAGCCGCGCTTGCGCTGGGCGTCGAACATCGCGGCGGCAACCCGCTGTTTACCGCGGTGGGCAGCGACAGCCGCAACGTCAGGCCGGGCGAGTTATTCGTCGCGCTGCGCGGCGAGCATTTTGATGCGCACCAGTACCTCGCCGCGGCGCAGGCGGCGGGTGCGGTGGCGGTGATGGCGGACGTGGCAGGCGCGGTGCACGCGCCGCCGAGCCTGCCGCTGATCACGGTGAACGATACTCACCAAGGGCTGACGCAATTGGCTTACGCCTGGCGCAGCCGCTTTAGCGGGCCGCTGCTTGCGCTCACCGGCAGTAGCGGCAAAACCACGGTTAAGGAAATGCTGGCGGCGATACTGCGTGCAGCCGCCAACGACGGAGACGACGCCGTGCTCGCCACGCGTGGCAATCTCAACAATGAGATCGGCGTGCCGTTAACCTTGCTCGAATTGCGCGCGACGCATCGTTGCGCGGTGCTCGAGCTGGGCATGAATCACGCGGGTGAAATCAGCCGCCTGACGCATCTGGCGCGCCCGGATGTGGCGCTCATTAACAACGCCGGGCGCGCGCATATCGAATATCTGGGCAGCGAGCAGGCGATCGCGCGCGCCAAAGGCGAAATCTTCGAAGGCCTTTCCGCTAGCGGCATCGCGGTGCTCAATGCCGACGATGCCCACGCGCCGTTGTGGCGAGAATTGTGCAGCAAAAACAAATGCCTGCAATTTGGCCTGGAAAATGACGCCGATGTCAGCGCGCGTTACGAATTGCACGCGCTTGCCAGCGACCTGCACCTCACCACGCCTGCGGGCGCGCTGAGCGTCAGCCTCAACGCGCCGGGCTTGCACAATGTGCGCAACGCACTGGCGGCGGTCAGCGCAGCGTTGGCGCTCGAGGTGCCGCTGGCGGCGATAGCTGCGGGCTTGGCGCGCTACAGCGGCGTCCAGGGCCGTCTGCAACGCAAAGCGGCGCAGTGTGGCGCGACGCTGATTGACGATACCTATAACGCCAACCCGGAATCGATGCGCGCAGCCATCGATGTGCTGGCGCAGGCGCCGGGGCGGCGCGTGCTGGTGCTCGGGGATATGGGGGAACTGGGCGCACGCGCAGCGGCCTGTCACGCCGAAGTGGGCGCTTATGCCCGGCAGGTCGCGCCGGCGGGCATCGAGCGGCTGTATGCGCTGGGCGACATGTCGGCGCACATGGTGGCGGCGTTCGGCGCGGGCGCGCGGCATTTTGCCACCATCGAAGATCTGTTGAACGCGTTGCGAGGTACGCTCGCGTGCGAGGTTACTGTGCTGGTGAAAGGCTCGCGCTTCATGCACATGGAGCGCGTGGTGGAGGCGCTGGTGGCAGCGCCCGGAGCAGGGCACGCATGAGCGCGCGCAACTACGATCATAAGTCTGCAGCGCGCAGGCGCTGGTTTCCCGCTGGAGGCACCGCATGCTGTTAGATCTCGCGCAATGGCTGGCGAAGGACATACGCTTGTTCAGCGTGTTCAATTACATCACCTTGCGCGCGGTGCTGGCGTGTCTCACGGCGCTGGCCATTTCGTTCTTGGTGGGGCCGGCGATGATCCGCAAGCTCGCCGCCTACAAAATCGGCCAGTCGGTGCGCGAAGATGGCCCGCAAACCCACCTCATCAAAGCCGGCACACCGACCATGGGCGGCGCGCTGATCCTGGTGGCCGTAGTGGTGACGACGTTGCTGTGGGCGGATTTGCGCAACCGCTTTGTGTGGATAGTGCTGCTGGTGACGCTCGGTTTCGGCGTGGTCGGCTGGGTGGACGATTACCGCAAAGTGGTGCATCGCAATCCCAAGGGCCTGCCGGCGCGCGTTAAATTCTTCTGGCAATCGGTGGTCGGGCTGACGGCTGCATGCTACATCGCATACTCGAGCAATCTGCCCGCGCAAACGCAGTTGATCGTGCCGTTTTTCAAGACCATAGCCTATCCGCTGGGGGTGATCGGTTTCGTGGTGATGACCTACTGCGTGATCGTCGGCGCCAGCAATGCCGTGAATCTGACCGACGGGCTGGACGGCCTGGCGATCATGCCGACGGTGATGGTCGGCAGCGCGCTGGGTATCTTCGCCTATGTCGCGGGCAATTCGATCTTCGCACGCTACCTCGGCTTTCCGTTCATACCCGGCGCGGGCGAGTTGCTGGTGATCTGCGCTGCCATCGCGGGCGCGGGGCTGGCATTTCTATGGTTCAACGCCTATCCGGCGGAAGTGTTCATGGGGGACGTGGGCGCGCTGGCGCTGGGTGCGGCGCTCGGCACCATTGCTGTGATCGTGCGTCAGGAATTCGTGCTGTTCATCATGGGCGGCGTATTCGTGGTCGAAACGCTGTCGGTGATTATTCAGGTGGCCTCGTACAAGATGACCGGCAGGCGCGTATTCCGCATGGCGCCGCTGCATCATCACTACGAACTCAAGGGCTGGAAGGAAAATCAGGTGGTCATTCGCTTCTGGATCATCACCATGATGTTGGTGCTGGTGGGGCTCTCAACTTTGAAGCTACGGTAAATGAACCACGCGAATGACCATTTGATTTCGGCGAAGGCTAAGGTGAGCGTAGCGAACGTTAGCTGCAGCCAAAATCAAAAAATTCGCTTCTGGATCATCACCATGATGTTGGTGCTGGTGGGGCTCTCAACTTTGAAGCTACGGTAAATGAAGCACGCGAATTTTGGGGTGGCGTCGCGTGATGTCAGGTTGCGGTCATGAATTCTTTGCGGGGGCGCAAGGTGCTGGTGCTCGGTCTGGGTGACAGCGGTTGGTCGATGACGCGCTGGTTGGCGCGCCAGGGTGCTGTGCTGTCTGTCGCCGACACGCGCGCGGCGCCGCCGCACGCGGCGTTGCTCGCGCGCGAGCTGCCCGCGGTGCGTTTGCGCACGGGTGTTTTTCAGCGTGAAGATTTTGCCGCGGTGGAGATGATCGCTGTCAGTCCGGGTATCGACCCGCGCGTGGGCGAACTGGCGGCCGCTATCCAGCGCGGCATGCCGGTGGCGGGTGACGTGGAGTTTTTCGCGCAGGCCTTGCGTGAGCGCAGCGACGCCCCGCAGGTCATCGCCATTACCGGCTCCAATGGCAAAAGCACCGTCACCGCGATGTGCGGCGCGATGTGCGCCGCCGCCGGGCGCGACACGGTGATGGCGGGCAACATAGGTTTGCCGGTGCTGGACGTGCTGAGCCAGATGGAAGACGGCCGCGCGGTGCCCGATACCCTGGTGCTGGAGCTGTCGAGCTTTCAGCTTGAAACCACCGCCAGCCTCGCGCCGGCAGCCGCCACCATGCTCAACCTGAGTGAAGACCATCTGGACCGCTACCACAGCTACGCGGATTACGCGGCGGCCAAGGCGCGCATCTTCAATGGTGGTGGCGTGCAGGTGTTGAATCGCGACGACGTGCACAGCCTGGCGATGGCGCGCGCGACAGGCGCCGCGCACGAGGTGATGAGCTTCGGGCTGGCGGCACCACACACCGATCGCGAGTGGGGCGTGCGCGGCGCGGCACCTGTGCTGGCACACGGCGACACGACGCTGCTGCCGCTCGCTGAGTTGCCGCTTGCGGGTTACCACAACGCCGCCAACGCACTGGCCGCGGGCGCCTTGTGTCACGCCGCAGGTGTGCCGCACGAGGTGATGGCGGACGCCTTGCGCAGCTTCAAGGGTTTGCCGCACCGCGTAGAGAAAATTAATGAGATCAATGGCATAACTTTTTTTGATGATTCCAAAGGCACTAACGTAGGCGCCACCGTGGCGGCGTTAAGCGGCCTGCGGCAGCCGGTGGTATTGATTGCCGGTGGCGACGGTAAGGGGCAGGATTTTTCACCGCTGGCAGGGGTGGCTGCGCGCGCGCGCGCCGTGGTGCTGATCGGGCGTGACGCCGATGCCATCGCGCGTGTGCTCGAACCCACCGCCGTAGCCTTGCTGCGCGCGGGCGATATGTTTGAGGCGGTCGCTAGCGCGTATCGCGCGGCGCAAGCCGGCGACGCGGTGTTGTTGTCGCCGGCTTGCGCCAGTTACGACATGTTCCGTAGTTATGTGCATCGCGCCGAGGTGTTCGTGCAGGCGGTGGCACAACTCGCGCGGCGGGTGGGCTGAGATGGCGTACACGGCCACACTGAAATCACGCGCCGCGCAGTTGCCGGCAGCCGAATATGACCGCAGCGTGTTGTGGGTCTCGGTGTTGCTGCTGGGTCTGGGCCTGGTGATGGTGTATTCGTCTTCCATCGCCATCGCGGAAGCCGGCCGCAACACCGGCCATCAGCCGCTGTATTACCTGCTACGCCACGCGCTGTTTGTGGCGATCAGCGTGGCTGCGGGCCTGATCGCATTTCAGATACCCACGGCGGTGTGGCAGCGCTGCGCACCCTATCTGTTTGTGCTGGGTCTGGTGTTGCTGGCGCTGGTGCTGGTGCCCGGCATCGGGCGCAAGGTGAACGGCGCCCAGCGCTGGATCCCGCTGGTGGTGTTTAATCTGCAGCCGTCGGAGATGATGAAAGTGTTTGCCGTGCTGTATGCGGCCGACTACACCGTGCGCAAAGCGGCGTTCATGCACAACTTGCGCAAGGGTTTTATGCCGATGTTTTTTGTGATGCTGCTGGCCGGCGGCTTGCTGCTGTGCGAGCCCGATTACGGCGCCTGCGCGGTGATTACGGTGATCGCGATGGGCATACTTTTTCTGGGCGGCATGAACTGGAAGCTGTTCGCCGGACTGATGGTGATGCTGATCGCGGGCTTTATCGCGCTGATCCGGGTCGCGCCTTATCGCATGGATCGGGTGGCGGTGTTCATGGATCCGTGGGCGGACGAATTCGGCAAGGGTTATCAGTTGTCGCACGCGCTGATCGCATTCGGACGCGGCGAGTGGTTCGGCGTCGGACTCGGCGGCAGCGTGGAAAAACTGTTTTATCTGCCCGAAGCGCACACCGATTTTCTGCTGGCGGTGATCGCCGAGGAACTCGGCTTTGTGGGCGTGCTGGCCATCGTGCTGATGTTTGCGTGGATCGTGCAACGCGCGTTTGCCATCGGCCGCCGCGCGCTGCTGCAGGGGCGTTACTACGCGGCGTTGGTGGCGCAGGGCATCGGCCTGTGGATCGGTGTGCAGGCGATCATCAACATGGGCGTGAACATGGGCATGCTGCCGACCAAGGGGTTGACGCTGCCGCTGCTGTCGTTTGGCGGCAGTGCGATAGCGGCGACCTGCGTGGCGATAGCGATACTACTGCGCATCGATTGGGAAAACAGGCAGCTCGCGCGAGGGTTCAAGGTATGAGGGTCGCAGATTGCCTATTGGTGGTGGGGCAACGTGATGGCTGCCTGTTTCGGCGGAGACTCACTTTTGCGCAGCAAAAGTTATGTCGTAGCCAAAATCGACAGCTGGCGCGGGGGTTCAAAGTATGACGCGGATGGGCATCCAGCGGCGCGCGCAGATGACGAGGCTGTCGATTTCAGTGCAGGCTAATGTTCGCGCAGCGAACGTTATGCCGGAGCTAAAACTCCTGTTCGCGCGAGGGTTCAAGGTATGAGCCGCACCTTGATGATCATGGCGGGCGGCACCGGCGGCCATATTTACCCGGCGCTATCCGTGGCTGAATACTTGCGCGCACAAGGCTGGCAGATTGTGTGGCTGGGTTCGCGCGCGGGCATGGAGGCGCGCATCGTGCAGCCGCTGGGTTACGCGATGGCGTGGATACGTTTCTCCGGCTTGCGCGGCAAAGGACTGCTGCGCGCGCTGATGCTGCCGTTTAATTTGCTGATCGCGTGCTGGCAAAGCGCTTACGCAATCTTCACGCATCGGCCCCACGTGGTGCTGGGCATGGGTGGCTATGTGGCGTTTCCGGGCGGGCTGATGGCCTCGCTGTTGCAACGTCCACTGGTGATTCATGAACAGAATGCGGTGGCCGGACTGAGCAATCGCGTGCTGGCGCGGCTCGCCGACCGCGTGTTGATGACATTCCCCCATGCGTTTAAAAACCAACCGTCGGCACTGTGGGTGGGCAATCCTACGCGGGCGGACATCAGCGCTGTAGAGGCGCCCGCGGTACGTTACGCAGCGCGCGGTGCGAGGCTCAACCTGATGGTGGTCGGCGGCAGCCAGGGCGCGGCGGTGTTGAACGATACGCTGCCCAGGGCGCTGGCATTGCTGCCCGCAGCACAGCGTCCGCAGGTGACGCATCAATCGGGCGCGGCGCACCTGGCGGCGTTGCGCGCGGCGTACGCGGCGGCGGGCGTGGATGCCGAAGTGCTACCTTTCATCGAGGATATGGCGGCGCGTTACGCGGCGGCCGATTTGGTGATTTGCCGCGCGGGGGCGTCCACCGTGACTGAGATCGCGGCGGTCGGTGTGGCCTCGATACTGGTGCCGCTGCCGTGGGCTGTGGACGATCATCAAACGGCCAATGCGCGCTATCTGGCGGATCGCGGCGCGGCGATATTGATGCCACAAGCGGAGTGCACGCCCGAAAAACTGGCGCAACTTTTGCAAAGTTTCGCGCGCGACAGGTTGCTGGAAATGGCGCGCGCGGCGCGCACCGCGGCCAAGCCCGAGGCGACGCGCACCGTCGGTGATATTTGTGTGGCGCTGGCGGGAAGGAACAGATGAAGCACAAAATTAAACGCGTGCATTTCGTGGGAGGAGGCGGGGCGCTGCGAGCAGTGAGCAGGGACCCGTCGCGGGTGTATGCGACGGGATGTGAACGTCCGCGAGTTGCGCCGGCCGCCGATACCGCGATGCCGGGAAAGCACAAATGAAGCACAAAATTAAACGCGTGCATTTCGTGGGCATCGGCGGCTCCGGCATGAGCGGCATTGCCGAAGTGCTGCTGAACCTGAATTACGACATCAGCGGATCCGATCTGGCGTCGAATGCCGCAACCCGGCGGCTGGCGCAACTGGGTGCCGCGGTGTTCGAGGGCCACACCGCGCAAAACATCGCGCACGCCGATGTGGTGGTGGTGTCCACGGCGGTCAAGGCGGATAACCCGGAAGTGATGGCGGCGCGCGAGCGGTTTATTCCGGTGGTGCCGCGCGCTCTGATGCTAGCGGAGTTGATGCGCCTGAAGCAAGGTATAGCGATCGCCGGCACGCACGGCAAGACCACCACCACCAGTCTGGTGGCAAGCGTGCTGGCCGAAGGCGGTCTTGATCCCACGTTTGTGATTGGCGGGCGTTTGAACAGCGCGGGCACGCACGCGCGCCTGGGCGGGGGCGAATTCATCGTGGTCGAAGCCGATGAATCGGATGCGTCGTTTCTGCATTTGCAGCCGGTGCTGTCGGTGATCACCAATATCGACGCCGATCACATGGAAACCTATGGCCACTCGCTCGATAAACTGAAGCAGGCGTTCGTCGATTTCACTCAGCACCTGCCGTTTTACGGCAGGGTCGTGCTGTGCCAGGACGACGCCAACGCACGCGCCATTTTGCCGCAGATCACCAAGCCAGTGACGACCTATGGTTTCGCGCCCGAAGCGCACTTGCGCGCGCTGGATGTCACTCACAATGGCGGTCAGATGCGCTTTCGCGCGGTGTGCGACGGTGTTCCCGATTTGGCCATTGAACTCAATCTGCCGGGCATGCACAACGTGCTCAATGCGCTGGCGGCGATTGCGGTAGCCACGGAAGTGGGCGTGCCCGGCGCCCAAATCGTCAAAGCGCTGGCGGAGTTTAAAGGCGTGGGCCGGCGCTTCCAGCGTTACGACGATGTGGTGTTGGCGGGCGGCGGACGCTGTACGGTGATCGACGACTACGGCCACCATCCGGTGGAAATGGCCGCCACGCTGGCCGCGGCACGCGGTGCGTTTGCGGGCCGGCGCCTGCTGCTCGCCTTTCAGCCGCATCGCTACACCCGTACCCGCGACTGCTTCGAGGATTTCGTCAAGGTGCTGTGCACGGTGGATGCGCTGGTATTAAGCGAAGTGTATGCCGCTGGCGAGGCGCCCATCGTTGCCGCTGACGGACGCGCCCTGGCGCGCGCAGTACGCCTGCAGGGCAAGGTCGAACCGATTTTTGTCGATGGCGTTTCAGTGATGCCGCAAGCCATACGCGATGCAGCACGCGATGGTGACGTGGTGCTGATCATGGGCGCGGGGTCGATTGGCGGTGTGGCGGGTTTGTTGGTAAATCCAAACCCATGAACATGGCGGAAACACTGAATTTGCAAAATCTGCGCGGTGACCTGCGGTTGAACGAGCCTATGGCCCGGCACGTCAGTTGGCGGGCGGGCGGTGCCGCTGCGCGCACTTACGCGCCGGTCGATGGGGATGATCTTGCGGTCTTTTTGCGTAGTGTGCCGAGTACCGAGGGCTTGTACTTTGTCGGACTTGGCAGTAACCTCTTGGTTCGCGATGGTGGTGTGCGAGCTACGCTCGTGTTTACGCACTGGGCGTTACGGCAAATCGCACGGGTGAGCAAGGGAGAACGCGACATCGAAATTCACGCTGGGGCCGGCGTATCGTCCCCCAAGGTCGCACGTTTCGCCGCGCTGCATGGTGCGGAAGGGGCGGAATTTCTCGCCGGCATCCCCGGTACCATCGGCGGCGCATTGGCGATGAACGCGGGATGTTTTGGCGGCGAGACATGGCAACTGATTTCGAGTGTGACCACCATTGACCGCGCGGGGCAGTTGCATCAGCGCGGGCGTGATGCATTTCAGATCGCGTATCGCAGCGTGCAAGGCCCGGCAGAAGAGTGGTTTGTGTCCGCCACGCTGCGTGTGCCGCTCGGGAACAGTGAAAAATCTCGCAATAAAATCAAGATGTTATTGTCAAAACGCATAGCCAGTCAGCCGCTGCAACAGCCTAACGCGGGTTCCGTGTTTCGCAACCCGCCGGCTGACTACGCGGCGCGTCTGATGGAGGCCTGCGGCTTGAAGGGCAGGCGCATCGGCGGCGCGGAAATCTCGCGCAAGCACGCCAATTTCATCGTCAATAGCGGCGGCGCAAGTGCGGCAGACATAGAAGCCTTGATCGATCTTGCGCAAAGCGCGGTGCGCGAGAAATTTGGCGTCGAGTTGGAGCGCGAAGTGCGCATCATCGGGGAGCACGTTTGAGTACTTTTGGAAAGGTGGCGGTACTGATGGGCGGCCGTTCCGCCGAGCGCGAAATCTCGCTTAAAAGCGGCAGCATGGTGCTGGCGGCCCTACAGCGCAAAGGCGTCGATGCGCACGCGTTTGATCCCCGTGATCAGGGCTTCGAGCAGTTGGCCGCGCAGCGCTTTACGCGGGTGTTCATCGCCCTGCACGGGCGTTTTGGTGAAGATGGCACGGTGCAGGGCGCGCTCGAAGTGCTGGGCATCCCCTATACCGGCAGCGGGGTGATGGCGAGTGCGCTGGCGATGGACAAGTGGCGTACCAAGCTGGCGTGGCTGGCGTCGGGTATTCCCACGCCAGCCTATGCGTTGCTGACGGCGCAATCGCAGGCGGTGGATGTGGCCGCGCGGCTCAATCTGCCGCTGATGGTAAAGCCGGCGCACGAAGGTTCCAGCATCGGCATCAGCAAAGTCGAATCGATTGAAAAATTCGATGCGGCGTACGCGCTCGCCGCGCGTCACGACCGCAGTGTGATCGCCGAACAGTTCATCAGCGGGCGCGAGTTGACGGCGGCCATTCTGAATGACCAGGCGTTGCCGTTGGTGCGCATCGAAGCGCCACAAGGCAATTACGATTATCACAATAAGTATTTTGGCGACGCGACGAAATACCATTGCCCCAGCGGTCTGCCCGCCGCGCTGGAGGCGCAGATTCAGGCGCAGGCGCTGGCGGCGTTTCGCGTCATCGGTGGTGAGGGCTGGGGGCGATTGGATTTGATACTGGACGCCGACAACCACCCGTGGTTTCTCGAAGTGAACACCATACCGGGCATGACCGATCACAGTCTGGTGCCGATGGCGGCGCGCGCGAGCGGCATTGCTTTTGACGATCTGGTGCTGCGCATTCTGGAGTCGGCGCATGTGGGATAACCCTTCCGCGCTCAATCGCGTTTCGGACTTGTTGTTCGCGGCTGCGGCGTTGCTCGTGCTGTATTGGGCGGGGCGCTTTGCCATCCATCAGCCGTGGTTCGCGATGCATGAGTTGCACGTGACGGGGGCGCCGGGACAGGTCACGCTGGAACAGGTGGAAGCGATCACGCGGCGCGATTTTTACGGCACGTTTTTTACACTCGATATTGTGCGGCTGCGCGCCTCGTTCGAGAAACTGCCCTGGGTGCGCAAAGCGGACGTGCGGCGGCAATGGCCGGATCGTATTGAGGTGTCAATCGAGGAGCACAAAGCACTGGCACGCTGGGGCGCGGATGCGCTGGTCAATACCCATGGCGAAGTGTTTACCGCAGCCTCCGACGCGACGTTGCCGGTGTTCACGGGACCGCAGGGTGCAGCCGGTGAAATCATGGCGCGTTATGCAATGTTTCGCCGTGAACTGGCCACCATCGGGCGCGAGCCGGTCGAAGTGCGGTTGTCGCCGCGCCGCGCTTGGCAGCTGCGGCTGGACAACGGCATGACCCTGGCGGTGGGGCGCGAACAGGTTGCGGCGCGGCTCACACGTTTTATCTCGGCGTACCCGCAAACCATCGCCGCGCTGGGGCGGCGCGTGGATTACGTGGATTTGCGTTACAGCAATGGTTTCGCGGTGCGTGTGCCGGAGCTGGCGGCGGTGAAACCTCCAGCGCCCCAGCCCAAAGTGCCGGCTATGGCGAAACCGAAAGCCTGATGCGATGAGCAAAGCGCGCGAAATCAAAAATATCATCGTCGGCCTCGATATCGGCACCTCGAAAATCGTGGCGATTGTGGCCGAGATGAAGCCCGATGGCGGGTTTGACATCATCGGCATGGGCACGCATCCGTCACGCGGGCTGAAAAAGGGCGTGGTGGTCAACATTGAAACCACGGTGTCGGCGATACAGCGTGCGATCGAGGAAGCGGAGCTGATGGCCGATTGCAAGATCAGCCAGGTGCATACCGGCATCGCGGGCAGCCACGTGCGCAGTTTCAATTCCCAGGGCATGGTTGCGATCAAGGATAAAGAGGTGGCGCCGATCGATATTGAGCGCGTGATCGAAACCGCCAAAGCGGTGCAGATTCCGAACGATCAGCAGATTTTGCACATCCTTAATCAGGAATTCATCATCGACGGCCAGGAAGACGTGCGCGAGCCGCTGGGCATGGCCGGCGTGCGGCTGGAAGTGAAAGTGCACATCGTCACCGGTGCGGTGTCGGCGGCACAGAATATTGTCAAATGCGTGCGGCGCTGCGGGTTGGAAGTGAGCGATCTGGTGCTGCAACCGTTGGCCTCCGCCATGGCGGTGGTGTCAGAAGACGAAAAAGACCTCGGCGTGTGTCTCATCGACGTCGGCGGCGGCACCACCGACATCGCGGTGTTCACCCACGGCGCGATCCGTCACACCGCGGTGATACCCATCGCCGGCGACCAAATCACCAGTGATATCGCCATGGCG
The DNA here is from genome assembly GCA_945906815.1 of Bordetella parapertussis. Taxonomy (GTDB): domain Bacteria; phylum Pseudomonadota; class Gammaproteobacteria; order Burkholderiales; family SG8-41; genus UBA5216. Next base: position 18,132 of record CAMDRT010000045.1, on the reverse strand, counting down.
CTGCGCACGCCGACTAAGGACGCCGATGACATCAAAATCAAGCACGGCTGCGCCCTGTCACAGTTGGCCGACCCGCAGGAAATGATTGAAGTGCCCGGCGTCGGCGACCGCGGCCCCAAGCAATTATCGCGCAAGACGCTAGCCGAGGTGATCGAACCACGGGTCGAGGAACTGTATTCGTTGATCCAGGCGGAGCTGCGCCGCAGCGGTTATGAAGACCTGCTGTCGTCGGGCATCGTGCTCACCGGCGGCTCCAGCATGCTGCAGGGCATGGTGGAACTGGGCGAAGAGGTTTTTCACATGCCGGTGCGTGTGGGCCAGCCTTCGTACCAAGGGAGGCTTGCCGAGGTGGTGCGTCATCCGCGCTATTCGACGGCGATGGGTTTGCTGATCGACGGCATGCGCCAATACCGGCAGCAGGAATTCGCGCGCACGCAAAGTGGCGCGCTGCAACAGTTGCTGGAGCGCATGAAGGCCTGGTTCAAGGGGAATTTCTAACGTGAGTTTGCAGCCTATTTACAAGCGACAAGCATTTATTTCTGGATGGTTTTATTTTAACAATCGACGCCAAAACGGGGGCACAAAATGATAGAGCTGATCGATGCGCAATCGCAGGAAGCAGTGATCAAGGTAATCGGCGTGGGTGGTTGCGGCGGCAACGCCGTGGATCACATGATCGCGCAGGGGGTGGCGGGCGTGGAGTTCATCTGCGCCAACACCGATGCGCAGGCGCTGCGGCGCAATCAGGCCAAGGTGCAATTGCAATTGGGCAGCAATGTGACCAAGGGCCTGGGCGCGGGTGCCAATCCCGAAATGGGACGCCAGGCCGCACTGGAAGACCGTGAGCGCATCGCTGAGCTCATCAGCGGTGCCGACATGCTGTTCCTGACCGCCGGCATGGGCGGTGGCACCGGCACCGGCGCCGCACCGGTGGTGGCGGAAATCGCCAAGGAACTCGGCGTGCTGACCGTGGCCGTGGTCACCAAACCGTTTGCGTTTGAAGGCAAGCGCCAGCGCATCGCTAGCGAAGGCCTCGAATTGCTGGCGCAGCATGTCGACTCGCTGATTGTGATTCCCAACGACAAGCTCACGCAGGTGCTCGGCAACACGGTGACGCTGGATGACGCCTTCAAGGCCGCCAATGATGTACTGCACGGCGCGGTGGCGGGCATCGCGGAAATCATCAGCAGCCCCGGCATGATCAATGTGGATTTCGCCGACGTGCGTACTGTGATGGCAGAAATGGGCATGGCGATGATGGGCTCGGCCAAAGCGGCGGGACCGGATCGCGCACGCGCAGCGGCCGAGCAGGCGGTGGCGTGCCCGCTGCTCGAAGACATCAACATTTCCGATGCGCGCGGCGTGCTGATCAATATCTCTGCCAGCAAGGCGAGCTTCCAGTTGCAGGAAATGTATGACGTGATGGAAACGATCAAGGCGTTTGCGGCGGATTCGGCGACGGTGATCGTGGGCACGGTGTACGACGAAACGCTCGAAGACAATCTGCGCGTCACTATCGTCGCCACCGGTTTGGGCAAACCCGTCCGCGGCCAAATGAAGCCGCTGCAGGTGGTGGCACAAAAAACCGGTACTGACAATCAGCCACTGGATGTGAACTACGACGATCTGGAGCAGCCGGCCGTATTGCGCCGCCGCAATCGCGACGCCACAGTGGAGGCGATGCGACAGTCGGGCGTGGACACGCTGGATATACCGGCGTTTTTGCGCAAGCAGGCGGATTGATGGGTGTGCGTTTGTAACGCGCGGCGGCCGCGTTTGCGCGCCGCCGCCTTTTATTGGGCCAGACAGCGCTTTCAGTCGCCCCGCCGAGCGTGTTATAATTCATATCTAATTGAATTTAAACAGATAGTTTTAGAACGTTCTGACGGCAGTGTGGTTGTGCCTGTAGACGGCCAAAGCTTTAATTCCCATGATCCGCCAGCGCACCCTTAAAAACACCATCAGCGCCACCGGCATCGGCGTGCATACCGGCGAAAAGGTTTACATGACCTTGCGTCCGGCCGCGGTCGACAGTGGCATTGTGTTTCGGCGCGTCGATTTGCCGCAGGTCGTCGAGATCAAGGCCGATCCCTATGCGGTGGGTGACACGCGGCTGGCGTCCTGTTTGGTAAAAGACGGCGTCTCGATAGGCACGGTGGAGCATTTGATGTCGGCGCTGGCAGGCCTGGGCGTCGATAATGCCTATGTGGATTTGTCCGCTGCCGAAGTGCCGATCATGGATGGCAGCGCGGGGCCATTTGTATTTTTGCTGCAGTCGGCGGGGGTCGAAGAGCAAAACGCAGCCAAGCGCTTTATCCGCATCCTCAAGACCATTGAAGTGCGGCACGGGGACAAATGGGTGCGTCTCACCCCGTTCAACGGTTTCAAGCTCGATCTGGCCATTGAGTTTAACCACCCGGTGTTCGAGCGTTCGCGCCAGACTGTGTGTTTTGATTTTTCGGCCACCTCGTATGTCAAGGAGGTGAGCCGGGCGCGCACGTTTGGATTCATGCAGGACGTGGAAGCGATGCGCGCGCAGGGGTTGGCGCTGGGCGGCAGTTTTGACAATGCCATCGTGATGGACGAGTACCGCATCTTAAATAGCGATGGTCTGCGCTACGACGACGAATTCGTCAAGCACAAGGCGCTGGACGCTATCGGTGATTTATATTTACTGGGCCACCCGATTATCGGTGCATTCAGCGGCTTTAAGTCCGGCCATGCGCTCAATAACCTACTCCTGCGCAGGTTGCTGGAAGACGCGCAGGCTTGGGCGTATTGCAGTTTTGACAAAGCCGAAGAGGCGCCTGGCTTTCTGACCGGGCAACCGCAAATCTTCGGTGCCGCAGGCGCCTGATCTGTGGTGTAGTCCGGCGTAGCGGCTGGATCGCGGTTAAGCGCGCTTTATTTAATTCGCTTTCTCACCAGGTTGGTGAGTGCAACTTTTAATTCCGGGTTGCGTACCGTTTGAGACAGTGTTGCAAATTGTTCAATGCAATCAATGGGTAGCAAATTTTTATTAATCTTTTTTGCTGCTTTGGGCTGCGGTAAATTTACTTGCAGCTCCACTTTAATTCCAGTAACCTGCGCTTCCAGTTTACTGAAGATGGGCAGCAGACGCGGTAGCAGTTGGCGCAGTTTCGCGGCAACCGCTGCATGATCCGCAAATAAATAAAGCGTGCCTGCCTTGATGTAACCGACACGGCTAGCTTGCGTAAGGTAAGCGTGTTCGGTCAGGGTGTAGTCTACAAAAGCCTGTTGCAACGCTGCGTGTTTTCGCGTGTTTTTGCGTAGGGCCTCGAGTTCGCTCGTAGCCACGATCAGTTGGCGGATATCACGCAGCGGCATAAATTGCAGCACGGGGGGGAAAGTTGAATATTATTCTCATATCCGGGCATCTGGCGAAGGCGCGGACGCTAACCTTGGGTGCGAAGCACATGGCCGGTGCTGCGGCTTGTGCCCTGTTCGCTATAGTCGGCATTGCAGGTGTGCTCAATTTCGTGGTGCTGCGTTATGCATCCGAGATGAACTTTATGCCCTATTTGCAGAGTCAGGTGCTTTTGATTCAGCAAGCCCAGCAGCATGCGAACGAATCCTATATGCGCGACAGCCTCAATGCCATGGCGCAGCGGCTGGGGCAAATGCAGGCGCAACTGTTGCGCCTGGACACACTGGGCGAGCGGCTCGCCAAACTCGCCGGCTTCAAGCCTCAGGAGTTTCAGTTCAATGAGCCGCCCGGACGTGGCGGTGCGTTGTCGACGGTGCCCAGCCGGGATTTTACGCTGATTGAATTGTCGAGCAAGGTGGACCAGCTCACGCGTCAGGTGGATGACCGCGGCGACAAGCTGGGGGTGCTGGAATCGCTGCTGGTGTTGGAAAGTGCCAAAAGAAAACTGATCCCCACCATGATGCCGGTGATCGGCGGTACCTACAGTTCTAACTTTGGCTGGCGCATCGATCCGTTTAGCGGCCAGCATTCCTATCACGAGGGCATCGATTTCGCGGGTGCCGAAGGCGCACCGGTATTGGCCGCCGCCGGTGGCATCGTGGTGTATGCGGAATACCACGCAGCCTATGGTAATATGGTGGAAGTTGATCATGGTAACAATTTGATCACGCGCTATGCGCATGCATCACGGATGCACGTCAAAGTGGGTGAGATGGTGTTGCGTGGCGCGAAAATAGCGGAAATGGGACGTACCGGCCGTGCCACGGGAACGCACCTGCATTTTGAAGTGCGGCAACGTGGTGTTGCTGTGAATCCCGCCCAGTTCTTGCGGTTGCCGGGTTGAATACGGCTCAAGACAGTCGCTACAGGCTAAAGTAAGCGCGAGGGGTGGGGATTTCCCGCCCCTTTTTATTTGCACGGGAGTTTGAAGCCGTTCATGGTTACAGGAATCCTCAAAATAATTTTTGGCAGCCGCAACGACCGGCTGCTTAAGCAGTACCGCCGCAAGGTTGCCGCTATCCATGCGCTGGAGCCGGTAATTTCCAAGCTCTCGGATGAGGCATTGCGCGCCAAGACCGATGAATTCCGCGGCCGTATCAAAGCCCACCTCGGTAAGCTCGAAGCCGGTGCAGCGCGTGATAAAACCGCGCTGGCGCAGGCGCGCGAGCGCGCGACCCGCGAGATTATCGACGAGCTATTGCCGGAAGCGTTCGCGGTGGTGCGCGAAGCGTCCAAGCGCACGCTGGGCATGCGCCATTTCGATGTGCAAATGCTCGGCGGCATCGCGCTGCACAATGGCAAAATTTCCGAGATGCGCACTGGCGAAGGCAAAACGCTGATGGCTACGCTGCCCGCCTATTTGAATGCGCTGGCCGGCCACGGCGTGCATATCGTTACCGTCAATGACTACCTCGCGCAACGCGATGCGGGATGGATGGGGACGATCTATCGCTTTCTCGGCCTTAGCGTGGGCGTGAACCTGTCGCAGATGGCGCACGAACTCAAGCAGCAGGCGTACGCGGCTGACATCACCTATGGCACCAACAACGAGTTCGGCTTCGATTATTTGCGCGACAACATGGTGTACCAGACCGCGGAAAAAGTGCAGCGTGCGCTGAGTTTCGCGATCGTGGACGAGGTGGATTCCATCCTCATCGACGAAGCGCGCACGCCGTTGATCATATCGGGGCAAGCCGATGACAACACCGAGCTCTACGTCAAAATGAATGGGGTGGTGCCCAAACTGGTGCGTCAAAAAGAGGAAAAAAGCGAAGTAGGTGACTATTGGGTCGATGAGAAGGCGCATCAGGTGATGTTGTCCGAAGACGGGCATCAGCACGCGGAGGAATTGCTGGCGCAAGCGGGCATGCTGCCGCCGGACACCAGTCTTTACGATCCCGCCAACATTAATCTCATGCACCACCTCAACGCGGGGCTGCGCGCGCATACGCTGTATCACCACGAGCAGCAGTATGTGGTGCAGAACGGCGAGATCATCATCGTCGACGAATTCACCGGGCGTCTGATGCCCGGCCGGCGCTGGTCGGAAGGTCTGCATCAGGCGGTGGAGGCCAAGGAGGGCGTGGAAATCCAGAAGGAGAATCAAACGCTGGCGACGATTACCTTCCAGAATTATTTCCGCATGTACAGGAAGCTGTCGGGCATGACCGGCACGGCCGATACCGAAGCCTATGAATTTCAGCAGATCTATGGGCTGGAAACGGTGATCATCCCCACCCATCACCCGATGATCCGCAAGGACATGAATGACCTGGTGTATCAGTCCACCCCGGAAAAATACAAAGCGGTAATCGAAGACATCAAGGACTGCTACCAGCGGGGTCAGCCGGTGCTGGTGGGCACTACCTCGATTGAGAACAGCGAGCTGCTCGCGGGTTTGCTGGAGAAAGAAGCGGTGCCGCACCATGTACTGAACGCCAAGCAGCACGCGCGCGAAGCGGAAATCATCATCCAGGCGGGACGGCCGAAGATTGTGACCATCGCCACCAATATGGCGGGTCGTGGCACCGACATTGTGCTGGGCGGCAATCCCAACCCGCAAATCGATGCAGTGAAAGCCGATGCCACGCTGGATGAGGCCGCGAGGAACCGCAAGATCGACGATATCCGTTTCGAATGGCAGACGCTGCATAACCAGGTGGTGGCGCTGGGCGGCGTGCATATCATCGGCACGGAACGCCATGAGTCGCGCCGCATCGACAACCAGTTGCGCGGACGTTCGGGCCGCCAGGGCGACCCCGGTTCCAGCCGCTTTTATCTGTCGCTGGATGATTCGCTGATGCGTATTTTTGCCGGTGAGCGGGTGAAGTCGATCATGCAGCGCTTGAAGGTGCCTGAAGGCGAGCCGATTGAAGCGGGCATCATCAACCGCTCCATCGAAAACGCGCAGCGCAAAGTCGAGGCGCGCAACTTCGATATCCGCAAACATCTGCTCGAGTACGACGATGTGGCCAATGATCAGCGCAAGGTGATATACCAGCAGCGCAACGACTTGCTCGATGCCGAGGACATGTCGGAGACCATTACCGCGATGCGCGCCGATGTGGTCAGCGGCATGGTCGCACAGCATATCGTCGAGGGCAGCCTCGAAGAACAATGGGACGTGGCCGGGCTGGAGCGCACGCTCGACAACGAGCTGGCGTTGGCGTTGCCGGTTCAGCAGTGGCTCAAGGATGAAGCGGGACTGGAGGAAGATGCGCTGCGTTCGCGTATAGTCGCGGCGGCGCACCAGGCTTACAGCGACAAGGTCGCGGTAGTCGATGCGCAGGCCATACGGCAGTACGAGCGCGGCCTGATGTTGCAAAGTATCGATGCCCACTGGCGTGAGCATTTGTCGTCGCTCGATCACCTGCGCCAGGGTATACACCTGCGTTCTTATGCGCAGAAAAACCCGACCCAGGAATACAAGCGCGAAGCGTTTGAATTGTTTTCAATGCTGCTCGATACCATCAAAGGCGAAGTCACCCGGGTGCTGATGACCATGCGCATACGCAGCGCCGACGAATTACAGACGGTTGAAGAGCCCGAAGCGCCCATCAATGTGCAGTACCAGCATGCCGATTTTGACGGCGCCGTTGCCGAAGCAGCACCCGCGCCTGCCGCTGGCGAGCCCGATGCGCCACCGCAACAGCCGTTCGTGCGCAGCGGACAAAAAGTGGGGCGTAACGACCCTTGTCCTTGCGGCTCGGGCAAAAAATTCAAGCAGTGCCACGGCAAACTCAACTGAAGTTGAACCGCGTTTGGCGCTAGATGCCAACGCGCAAAATCGGAGTCACCCCATGCCGGTTAATCTTTTACCCCCGGATCCTGCGAAACTGCTGGCGGTAGCTGGCGTCACCCTCGGCATAGCCGAGGCCAATATCCGCAAGCCGCAGCGCAAGGATCTGCTGGTGATGTGCCTGGACGAGGGCGCGCGCGTGGCGGGCGTGTTCACGCAGAATCGTTTTTGCGCGGCACCGGTGCTGGTCGCGCGCCAGCATCTGTCCCTGCTCGACCCGGGAAAATCCGTGCGTGCACTGCTGGTCAACACCGGTTGCGCCAATGCGGGCACCGGCAAGGATGGCCTTGGGCACGCGCGCGAAACCTGCGCGGCGCTGGCGCAATTGCTCGGCTGCGCGCCGTCGCAAGTGTTGCCGTTTTCGACCGGCGTCATTATGGAGCCGTTGCCGGCGGATAAAATCATTGCCGGACTGCCGCAGTGCGTAGCTGACCTGCAGCCCGCAAACTGGGCACGGGCCGCGCAGGCGATCATGACCACCGATACGGTGCCCAAGGCAGCGTCGCGCGCGTACGCTGTGGGTGACACGCAAATTACGGTGACCGGCATGGCCAAAGGCGCGGGCATGATCCACCCCAATATGGCGACCCTGCTGGGCTACGTGGCGACCGACGCAGCGGTGAGCCTGCCGCTGGTGAAGCGCGCGCTGGCCTATGCCGCGCAGCGTTCGTTTAACTGCATCACCGTGGATGGCGATACCTCGACCAACGATTCGTTCATGCTGATCGCGACCGGCAAAGCCGCCATGCCCGAAATTACCAGCGCCGACAGCGACGAGTACGCGGCGTTTCGTGATGCCGTGACCGAGATCGCGCTGGAACTGGCGCAGGCTATCATCCGCGACGGCGAAGGTGCCAGCAAATTCATCACCGTGCGGGTCGACGGCGGCAACACCGAGGAGGAGTGCCGCAAAGTGGCGTACGCGATAGCGCATTCGCCGCTGACCAAGACGGCGTTTTTTGCGTCAGACCCCAATCTCGGCCGCATCCTGTGCGCGGTGGGTTACGCCGGCATAGGTGATCTGGATGCCGAAAAAATTGATTTGTATCTGGATGATGTGCTGGTGGCCAAAAATGGCGGACGTCACGCCGATTATCAGGAAGCCGATGGCCAGCGTGTAATGCAGCAGGCTGAAATCACGGTGCGCGTCGCGCTCCATCGCGGCAGCGCCTCGGCAACCGTGTGGACCTGTGATTTGTCGCACGATTACGTCAGCATCAATGCCGATTACCGCAGTTAAGAACAGTAAAGTACTTTTAAAACAAATAGTTATATACCATGACTGATGTCAGTAGCCTGTTGGCGCGCGGGGAGTCTCTGCTGGCGCGGCTGGAGCAGCTGGTGCCCGCTGCATCCGCGCCTACGAATTGGAAAGCGTCGATAGCGTTTCGCTGGCGCACGCACGGCGGCAATAATGGCCGCGGCGCACGCGGCGCGCTGCAAGCGGTCAATCAGGTTCACCGCATTAAGTTGAAAGACCTGCGCGGCATCGACACGCAAAAGTTGCTGGTCGAACAAAACACGCGACAGTTCGTCGCAGGCCATCCGGCCAACAATGTATTGCTGACCGGGGCGCGCGGCACCGGTAAATCGTCCATGATCAAGGCGCTGCTCACCAAGTATGCGCCGCGCGGACTGCGGCTGATCGAGGTGGAAAAGCAGGACCTGGTTGATCTGCCGGACATCGTTGAGCTCATTGCCAAGCGCCCCGAGCGCTTCGTGTTGTATTGCGACGACCTTTCGTTCGAGGCCGACGAGCCGGGCTACAAGGCGCTCAAAGTGGTGCTCGACGGATCGGTGGCCGCGGCTTCCGACAACTGCCTGATTTACGCCACCTCGAATCGCCGCCACTTGATGCCGGAGTTCATGCAGGAAAATCTTGAATACAAGCATGTCGGCGGAGAAATACATCCGGGCGAAACCTCGGAAGAAAAAGTGTCGCTGTCGGAGCGTTTCGGTCTGTGGGTGTCGTTTTATCCGTTTGATCAGGACGAGTATTTGAATATTGCCGCAGTGTGGCTCGAACACTACCAGGTGGCGGACACGCGTTCCGCCGCAGTACGGCAGGCCGCATTGCAGTGGTCGCTGCAGCGCGGTTCGCGCAGCGGCCGCGTCGCTTGGCAATTTGCGCGCGACTGGGCGGGACGCACGCGCCTCGCGCGCAAAAAGTAAAACTTTTTCCGATGCCTGCATCGCGCCGCCGCATCGAAGTCGCCGCTGCGGTGATACACGATGCCAGCGGACGTTTTCTGCTGGCGCAGCGCCCGGCCGGCAAGGCCTTTGCAGGGTACTGGGAGTTTCCCGGCGGCAAAGTCGAAGCGGGGGAATCCGCGGCGGCGGCGATGTGCCGCGAGCTGCAGGAAGAACTCGGCATCGAAGTGGATACCGTATGTCCGTGGCTCACCCGGGATTTCGAGTATCCGCACGCTGCGGTGCGCTTGCGATTTTTTCGCATTTATCAGTGGCGCGGCGAGCCGCACGGGCGTGAAGGGCAGCGATTTACATGGCAGACTGCTGGCGCGCTGAACGTCACGCCGCTATTGCCGGCGAACGGACCGATTGTGCGTGCGCTGGATTTGCCCGATGTGTACGCCATCACGCAGGCTACGGCGCTGGGCATCGATGTTTTCAGGCTGAGGCTCGCCGCAGCGTTAGCGCACGGCTTGAAGCTAATACAGGTGCGCGAAAAACAAATGTCCGCGCACGCGTTGCGGCAGTTCGCGGCAGAGGTGGTTGCGGATGCGCATGCCTACGGTGCGCGGGTCTTGATCAACGGCGATGTGCAACTCGCCAAAGCAGCGGGTGCGGATGGCGTACATCTGACAGCGGCACAATTGCAGACGCTAACGCAGCGCCCGGACTGCGCGTGGGTGGCGGCGTCGTGCCACAGCCGCGCGGAGCTCGAAGCGGCCACGCGCCTGGGTGTAGATTTCGCCGTGGCGGGGCCGGTCGCACCTACGCCCACGCATGCGGGCGCGCCGGTGTTGGGATGGCATGGCTTCGCGCAATGCGTGGAGGACGCATCGCTACCGGTGTACGCGCTGGGCGGCATGCGGCCGCGAGACCTGGCGACGGCACGGCTGGCGGGAGCGCAGGGCGTGGCGATGTTGCGCGGGGCCTGGCTCTAATTTCCATGCTGCTTGGCAGGATCACCGCTTGCAATCACCCGTCGCGCCCATACGCTACGCGTCTTCCACCCGTCGAGCTACGAGTGCTTGTTACCCACGGCAATCAACGCGCGGCGCACGCTGTGGATTCCATCTTGCTGTTTGAATTTCTGGACCTTGCGCAGCATATCGGCCTTGCATTCGTGCAGTACCGGCACCGCCATCTGTTCAAAAAAGCGCCGCAGCCCGGTTGACCACAGAGACGACCACCATGCTTCTTCATTGGCGTAGGTGAACTCCGCGTCTTCCACAGTGATCCCGATATCTTTGAATCCCGCCTGCTGCAGCACCACCTCCAACATCTGCGGGCTATCAAAGCGGGAGGGCTGCGGCTCCTGCTCGCGCTGCGGCGGCAGATGCTGACGTAGCGTGGGCATAGTCCAACTTTGCGTGGGACAATCCTTCGCCCACGTGGAAATGCCGATGCGCCCGCCTGGTTTGAGGACGCGCAAAAACTCCGCGAGAGCGCGCGGCGGCTGCGGGAAGAACCACAGTGAGAATCCCGACAACACGCAGTCGAACGACGCGTCCGGAAATTGCAGTTCCTCGGCGTCCATCAGCAGTATCTCGGCATTCGACAGCCCGGCGTTCTGGATCTCCGCCGCAGTCGACCGCACCATTTCCGGTGACAGATCAATGCCGACGACACGCCCGCGAGGCCCGGCCTGTTGCGCTGCGGGGAACAGTAGGGCACCTCGCCCTGCCGCAACGTCCAGCACGCTTGCCTCCGCCGCGATGTGCGCCCGCTCGACAAGGCAGCGGCCGAAGTGCGCGAAGAATCGGGGTCCGACGCGGTCATAGGTAGCCGCGGAACGGCTGAAAACGCCGACGATCTCCTGTTTCCTGTCGCGGGGGAGGTTCATGCCAGCAGCCAGACCACAAAGGAAATGAGCGACGTGGCCGCTGCCACCATGCCCAGAATTTTGTAGGTGGCGCTGCTTTCGAAATGGTGGGTCATCGCCTGCAGCTTTGCTTCGGCAACGAATACCGCGCGCTTCCACGACTTTGGCTTCTGATCGCCGAGAAATGTGGCCATTTCGGAGAAGAACACATCGCTGGCCGGCTCGTGCGCGAGGATGAGATGGTTGTTACTCTCAAGTACTACGAACCGCGCCCCAGGGATGAGCGCTGCCAGCTCGTACCCCATCTCGACCGGCACAGAGCGGTCGCCGCGGCAGTTCAGGATGAGGGTGGGTACTTTGATCCGCGGTGCAATCTCGCGGACGTCGGTATGGGCGACCGCAACGAAAATCTTCTCCGCAATGCCGGCGGAGGCGGAGACCCGCTCGAGTTCGCCGAACCAGCGATGCTGCTCCGGGGTGCCTTCGGGGAAAAACTGCTTGCCGATCATTTCCCGGTAAGTCGGATCCGTGCTACCCCAGCCTTGGCGAATGATGGCGCGTCTCATCTCCACGAACTCGGGACCCTGTTTCGGACGGTGCGCGGCACCGCGCGTGTAACTGCCGAGGAGGATCAGGTGGCTCACGCGCTGGGGATTGCGTATGGCGTAGGCTATGGCAACAGCACCCCCTTGAGAAATGCCAAGCAGCGGAAAACGCTCCAACCCCTGTGCGTCCACCACTGCGCCGAGATCGGTGACGAAATGCTCGAACGTAATGTCGCTGACCTCTCGCTCCGACAAGCCGGTACCGCGTACGTCGTAACGGATCAACTGCCGGTGCTCGGCAAGTCCCGCCATCATGTGCCGCCACACCGGGCTTTCCCGGTCGACCTCGAGGTGGGATAGATAATTGGCCACCTTGACTATCGGTGGCCCCTTGCCGGACAGCGCATAGGCGATGCGCACTCCGTCCGCTGCGGTGCAAAATTTTATGGCTTGTTCCAACCGTATCCTCCGCTAGGATTGCCGGATGAGTTACGACGAGCGTAGAGCAAATCTAAACTCCAGCGGACGAACAGTCAACCGCATCATTCCATTACAAGGTCCTTACCGCAGCAGGCTGGCGATGCGCATGCCTCGGCGTGAAGAGCACCGGAAAGCCGTGTACGGGAATCGGGGTAAGTAGGGCTTTTGCGAAACAAAAACTCGCAAAGCTGCATGCACGGTTTGATGAGGGGGAGGCAGGCGCGAGCCTTGCTCTACTCTACCCATCGCTGTCGCGCGGGGCGTGGTCCTAATTTAACGCGGGGCCAGCGCTGGAAATAGGGGGCTCGCCGCCGTCGTCCAGGTCATCGTGCTCGACCACCGGTATACGGTAACTTTCGCTGGCCCACGCGCCAAGATCCATCATCTTGCAGTGCTCGGAACAAAACGGCCGCCACGGATTGCTGGCACCCCACACCACCTTGGTGCCGCATCTTGGGCAACTCACCATACGCTCGGGCATGACTATAAATTACAGAACGTCAGTTCAAATTCAACGTCCGTCTCGACCGTCTTGGGACGTTGTGCGCCTTCGTTGCAGGTGAAGCGGATATTGAGCGCGTACTTGTTGGCGCTGATTTCGGGTACGCACTGATAGTTGCGCGACAGGCGGATGCACAACATTTGCGCCAAGCGACCCGCCATCATTTGCTGATAGACGCCCTGGTGCGCGATCAGCGTGGTGTTTTTGCCGCTTTCGCGCAGCAGCCGCAATACAATGACTATGGCTTCGCGTATCGGTTGGAAAGGCGCAAGCCATTGATTGAGATCGTGGCGGCGTTGATCGCTGTTTTGCTGCAGCCAAAAATGATACCCCGGCAAATCGAATTCGCATACACCGCCGGGTATGCTGGTGCGCTGCTTGATACTCATCAGCCATTCGTTTTCGCGCAGTTCCTGCCCTACTTTTCCGGAGACCTGCATTAATCTCGACGCAGCTTGGGCGATTTTCCGCAGGATGTCGTCGAGTGCGGCTTGGGACACATCGGGATTATCGCGCAGCGAATCCAGGATTTGCTTCTGGCGTTCGAGTTCCTTCAACAAGTCGGACTTCAAATCCGCGCGGCTCGCCACCTCGAGTATTTCAAAAATAGAAACCAGTGCCGCATGGTGTTCAAGGGCGTCAGACTTGGCGAGAAAATACTCGACGCGCTCGTATAAGTCCTCGAAGCGCAACAAAGTACGCACACGCTCGCTAAGCGGATACTCGTAGCTGATCACAAGAGGTCCGGGGTGCCAGTTGATAATGCGGACGAGTATTCACCAAATGGCCCAAAAAATAAAGGGTTTAACCGCGATTGTGTTAACCGCGATGGCCTGCGCCGGCGGCTAGGCTGTGCCCCAGTTGGAGATAATGCGTGTGTAATACGGCTACCTGCCGGCGCAGATCGTCCTCGCTGCCGTCGTTGTGCAGCACATCGTCCGCCCCGGCGAGGCGCTGCGCCCTGGGCAATTGCGCCGCCATGATGGCGCGCACCGCAGCCTCGGATAACGCGCTGCGGCGCATGGTTCTGTCTATTTGCTGTTGCTCCGTGCAATCCACCACCGCGACGCGCTGGGTAATATCGCGGTAGGCATTGCGCTCCAGCAGGAGTGGCACGGCCAGGATGACGTAGGCAGGTGTCGCGCCGTGTACTTGCGCGCGCGCGGCCGTATTGATCAGGGGATGTAGGATCGCTTCGAGCCGGGCCTTGGCCGCTGCATCGCCAAACACCCACTCGCGCATGCGTGCGCGATCCATGCTGCCATCGGCCGCAATGAATTCAACACCGAATTTTTCGCGGATTTCGAGGATGGCGGCGCCGCCGGGTTTGGTCAGCGCATGCGAGATGTCATCGACATCCACGATGCCCGCGCCCAGCGCTGCAAACAGGCGTGCCGCGCTGGATTTGCCGGAGCCGATGCCGCCGGTGAGTCCTACACAATAGGGCATGTCAGAATAAATTGAGATAGTGGCGATTGAGGGCGGGTCCGTGAAACAGCGCAATTACCCCCGCGATGCCAAGGTAGGGGCCGAAGGGAAGTGGCGTCTCACGGCCATGACGCGCAAATACCATTAGCGCGATACCGATAATCGCCCCTGCCAGCGACGACAATAAAATGACCAGCGGCAGCATCTGCCAGCCGAGCCAGGCGCCGATGGCAGCGAGCAGTTTGAAGTCGCCGTAACCCATGCCGGCCTTGCCGGTGACGAGTCTGAATCCCCAGAACACCAACCACAGCACGAGATAACCACACGCCGCGCCGATCACCGCCGAAGGCAAATCGACGAAGGCGCTGCCCAGATTAAACAACAGACCCGCCCACAACAGCGGCAGCGTGATGTCGTCGGGAAGATAAAACGTGTCGAGATCGATAAACGACAGCGCAACCATCGCGAACACGAAGATCAAGGCGCCGCCGCCCGCCAAGGTGACGCCAAAGCGCGCGATGGCATAACCCGCCAGCGCGCCGGCAATCAACTCGACCAACGGATAGCGCGGCGAGATGCGTGTGCTACAGCCCGCGCACTTGCCGCCCAAAACGAGATAGCTTACGACAGGAATATTTTGCAGTGCGGTGATGGGTTGCGCGCAGGACGGACAGCGTGAGCGCGGTGTCCACAGGTTGTAGCGTTCCACGGCCGGCGGGTCGACGTTTAGCGCCGGCGCCAATGGGGTTGGGCTGAGTTCCGCGCATTCCGCGCGCCATTGCCGTTCCAACATCTTGGGCAGGCGATGAATCACCACGTTCAGAAAGCTGCCGATAGCGAGTCCGATAACGACAGCGAGCAATACCGCAAGCGGTGGATGCAGTAGCAAACTCACGGGATATACCTTCTTGCTGCGGTAGTCACGCAAGCGCCGCGTGTGCGCTGCACGCGGTTACCGACGGGGAACGTTGGCAACGGGAGCAGGGGCGTTAGACCACGCTGCCCAGTTTGAAAATCGGTAAATACATGGCGATAATCATGCCGCCGATCAGCGTGCCGAGTACTACCATGATGACCGGCTCCATCAGGCTTGATAACGCGGCAACCGCGTCATCCACTTCCGCTTCATAAAAATCAGAAACTTTACTGAGCATGGCATCCAGCGAACCGGACTCTTCGCCGATCGAGACCATCATCACCACCATATTGGTGAATACACCGGAATTTTGCATCGACGCGGTGAGGCTGGAGCCGGTGGAAACTTCGGCCTGGATTTTCTTGGTAGCGAGGAAGTACTCATAATTGCCCGCTGCGCCCGCGACGGATTCCAGTGCTTCCACCAGCGGCACGCCGGCGGCGAACATGGTCGACAAGGTGCGGGTCCAGCGCGCAACCGAGGATTTGCGGATGAGATCGCCAAATACCGGGACCCGCAGCAGGATGCGATCCATGATGATCTGCATTTTCACCGAGCGTTTCCACACATAGAAAAACGCATAGCCGCCGCCGCCAATGCCGCCGAATATGAGATACCAGAAGTCCACGAAAAACTCGGAAATCGCCATCACGATCAAAGTCGGTGCGGGCAGATCGGCGCCGAAGCTGGAGAACACCTCCTTAAACGCCGGAATCACGAAAATCATGATAACGGCAGTAATCAAAAACGCCACCACGATAATCGAAATAGGATAAAACAGCGCGGCCTTGATCTGACTTTTTATGGCGAGAATTTTTTCTTTGTAGGTCGCCAAACGGTCTAGCAGGCTGTCCAGAATACCGGCTTGTTCGCCAGCGCCGACCAGATTGCAGAACAGCGCGTCGAAGTGGAGTGGGTGCTTCTCGAATGCCTGCTTCAGGCTGGCACCGGTTTCCACATCGCTCTTGATTTGCATCAGCAGCCGCGATACCGCCGGGTTCGCATGGCCTTTGCCGACTATATCGAACGACTGCAACAGCGGCACGCCGGATTTCATCATGGTCGCCAGTTGTCGGGTAAACAGCGTAATGTCTTTGTCGGAGACCTTGCCGCCGGAGCCTATGCGTTGCTTTTTGACGGAATCAACCTTGATACCCTGGCGGCGCAGCGTGGCATTGACCTGCGCTTCGCCGTTGGCGCGAATTTCGCCTCGCACGGATTTGCCGGACTTGTCTTTGCCGCTCCACAAATAAGTGGCTGTCTGGTCTACCGCGCTTTTTCGCGCTACCGCTGCAGTCGCCATCGAGTGCCTCTAATTTACCAATCTAACCAATGAGTTAGCGTGATTTTTTGATGATGCCTTTATGCTCTTCTATTGTAAAGACTATTCAGGTGCGGGAACAGCGTTTTGCGCAGCGGGATAGGCGCGCACGACTTTGACGATGCGCCCTTGTGTGTGCATGATTTCCAGCGCTACACCGGCGATTTTGACGCTGGTATTGGCCTCCGGAATATCCTGAAAATGTTCCAGCAGCAAACCATTGAGCGTCTTCGGGCCATCGAGCGGAAAATGGAACCCCAGTTTGCGATTCAGTTCACGCAGCGGCGTGCTGCCTTCGATCAAATAGCTGCCGTCATCCTGCTTCGAATAACCGCCGGCGCGCATTGGCGAGTGGGTGGTGAATTCACCAATGATTTCTTCAAGAATATCTTCCAGCGTTACCAAGCCCTGCAATTCGCCGTACTCATCGACGATCAGCCCCAGGCGGTCCTGGCTTTCCTGAAAATTCTGCAACTGCGTGAACAAGGGGACGCCCGACAGCACAAAAAAGGGTTCGCGCACCAGTTTGCGCAACGAAGCGGCCGATAATTCGTCGCGATGCAGCAGATTGAGTGCGTGGCGTATGCGTATGGTGCCCGCGATCTCATCGAGGCGCCCGCTATAGGCCACCACGCGCCGATGGTGCGCGGTGGTCAGTTGTTGATGGATTTCTTCCAGCGGTGCGGACAGGTTGATGGCTTCGATCTGGCTGCGTGGCGTCATCACATCGTCCACGGTAACGGCTTCGAGATCGAACAGATTGATCAAAATGCTCTGATGCTTGTGTGGAATGTAGCCGGCCTCCAGCACCAGCGTGCGCAATTCCTCCACCGAGGGTTTGTAGTCCTGCGGCGTCGCCTGCGGCCGTATCCACAACAGGCGCAGCAGGCCTTGCACAAACAGATTGACGAACCATAGTATCCACTGCAACGGTGGAAACCGCAGCAGCGGTGACAAGACATAACTTGCCGGCAGGGCGATGCGTTCGGGGTAATGGGCGCCCACGATCTTTGGCGTAATCTCGGCGAACACCAGAATCGCAAAAGCTGCCGCGCCAGTGGCGATCAACAGCGCGTACTGGCTGTCGCCGAAATAACGGCGTGCGATTTCACCCACCAGCAGCGCCGCGGCGGTGTTGATTACGTTGTTGCCGAGCAGCACTACGCTCAGGAATTTATCAGGTTTTTCCAGCAGCGCGCTGGCGCGCTGCGCGCCGCGATGCCCACTGTGTGTCAGGTGCTTCAGCCGATAACGATTGAGCGCCATCATGCTGGTTTCGGAAATTGAAAAAAAAGCTGACAGTATCAACAACAAAAACAACACGATATAGAGGGTCAGAACGGGAATGTCATCCACGGCGGGTACCGGTGAAGCTAGGGGAAATCCAGTATCAAAGCCCGCTGGCGGGTTGTCAAGGAACCCCCTGTGCCGACGCAGAGCAGCGCTTTACGGTGCGGCAGCTCTTTGCGCCGAACCCTCACTTCTGACCTCTCTCCCAAAGGGAGAGAGGAAACTCGAGCCTCCCTTCCCCCTCCGGGCTACTCTATGCACACAACGTGTAGAAATTACCGTAACTTCAAAACCATTGACGCAGATTTCGCAGATTTTCACAGATTGTTTTGCAGTTAATCTGCGTTCATCTGCGAAATCTGTGTCGAAGGTCTTGACGTTTTTGCGCCTCCCC
>CAMDRT010000044.1 GCA_945906815.1 Bordetella parapertussis | reverse complement strand
GAAACGCATGGCCATCTTGCGTCTGCAGTAGAGAAATTCACTATAAAAACGCCTTCTATCGACTCAGTAATGTTTCAATTTCCTGAAAAACAGCGCGCCGAGCGCTTATTTATTTGCTTGCCGATGTTGTGTCCGACAGGCTGCTAGGGGCTTCTTAATACGCTTGCTTTGTCTTATATGCTACTTAAAAACAATAGCTTAATTCTCCTCATCCTGTTGCTTACGGGTTGTAAGCAAATGCCCCAGCTATCCGTGCCGGAGTTGCCAGGCTTGGGGGCGCGTAAAGTCGAAGTTCAGCAGGGCAATGTGATTACGCAGGAAATGCTGGATAAGCTGCAACCCGGCATGACGCGCAACCAGGTGCGATTCGTTCTCGGCACGCCGCTGCTGGTGGACCCGTTTCGCAGCGATCGCTGGGATTACGTTTACACCATGAACCAGGCCGGCCAACGGGTCGAACAGCGCCAGCTCAAAGTGTTTTTTCAGGACGACAAATTGCTGCGCTACGAAGGTGATGTCGTGGCCGGCGCTAAAGCAGGGGCGAAGCCCGCGGATAAAAGCGTCGTGCAACCGGTGGTCAAGCCGGTCGCCGCACCTGCTCCACCTGCTGTGACTGTCAAGCCGGCGGCGCCGGTCCCGGCGGGTGCTGGCGCCGCTGACATCGGCAAGCCGCAACTGCGCATGGCGCCGGCGGTTGGCGAAGCGGGCCCGCCCGCAGCCGTTCCCTCGGCCGCTGACGTCACGCCGGTGCCGCGCGAACCTGAAGCCACGGATGCGCCGCCGCTGGATACGCCGCCGCTGCCGCGTCTGCTGATACCAGCGGAACCACCCGCTCAACCCGCGCAGCAGCCCGTTACCAAACCCACAGTGAAGCCTGCGGAAAAACTCGCCGACAAGCCGGTTGCCGGACGCGGATTCTTCGGGCGCATGGTCGATGCCATCACTACGCCAGTGCCGCGCACCACCTTAGGCGAAGAACGCACGCCACAGCCAGGGTCTGCGCCGCCGTCTTTTGTAGAGATCGATCCGGCGCCGAAAAAACCGTAAGCCGGTGCGGAGCATAGTCGCGTGCCCAAGCGGCACCTGCTTCGCGGGAAATCGACAGCCACCATGTCCAGGAGTTTGCCATGTCACTGAATATCGCTATCGCAGGCGCCAGCGGGCGCATGGGCCGCACCCTGATTGAAGCGGTGTTGCGCGGCACCGAGGTCAAGCTGGCCGCTGCGCTTGAAGTCGCAGGCAGCCCGCATCTGGGCAAAGACGCAGGTGAACTCGTAGGCGCACCTTGCGGCGTCAGGATCACAGATGACATTGAACCCGCGCTGAAGGGCTGCGATGTGCTGATTGATTTCACGCGGCCTGAAGGCACGCTGCATCACGTCGCACTATGCCGCAAACTCGGCGTGCGGCCGGTCATCGGCACCACGGGTTTTGACGAGGCGGGAAAAAAAACCATTGCCGACGCGTCGCGCACCATCGCCATGGCGATGGCGCCCAATTTCAGTGTCGGCGTCAATGTCACCCTTAAACTGCTCGAAACCGCGGCCAAATCGCTCAACCAGGGTTATGACGTTGAAATCATCGAAGCGCATCACCGCTTGAAAGTCGATGCGCCGTCGGGCACTGCGCTGCGCATGGGCGAAGTCGTCGCCGACGCATTGGGCCGCGATCTGAAGCAATGTGCGATCTACGGGCGTGTAGGCGTCACCGGTGAACGCAAGGACGACACCATTGCGTTTTCAACCCTCCGTGGCGGCGATCTCGTCGGCGATCACACGGTAATGTTCATCGGCATGGGCGAGCGCGTTGAAATTTCCCACCGCGCTTCGAGCCGCATGAATTACGCGACCGGCGCGCTGCGTGCAGCGCAGTGGGTGATGGCTAAACCGAGCGGGCTTTACGATATGTTTGATGTGCTGGGGTTCCGGTAAAAGGTTGCTATCGTAGTGCAGCGCATAAACGCTGCCGCTGGTTGTGGCGTGCTCGTTGTCATCGTCGCCATGCATGCACCCGCCGCAGATCAATAAACGCTGTCGTGGTCGCCGATATTAATCGGCACGATTTCGGATTTCGTGATCAGCATCTCAAGCGTTATTCTGTAAGCGAGGGTGATGGATACGCTGTGCAATCCCGACATTTTCCCTTGCAGTGCGTGCAGCCGGAGCGACGGGTGATGGGGGTTGGCTTGAAGCAGCGTCAGCGTCTTGGTGTACTGGCTGATGGCGTCGGGGTGGCGTCGCAGGAAGCGTGCGGCGCGACGGTTGTACTGCTCGGTAAAAACGAGCTGCCAGGCCATTTAGACGGCCAGTTTGGCGATACGCCGGATATGCTGCACGACGGATTCCTTGACGAAGCGGCCCGCGTCCAAATCCGCCTTTGATTCAGCCAATGCTGCTTCCAACTCGCATTCGCGCAGGTGTGCATATTGCGCGCGGCTCATCACGATGTATTTCATCTGGCCCCGCACCGTTACCGAGGCCTCTGGTTGATCTACGAGCGCCTGTTCGATTGCGCTGACGCCCTTGGTCTTCAGATCATTTGCGGAAATGGTGTTCATGGTGTTTTCATCGTGTAGTAATCGTGCTCATTATAATACTATTAATCGTATACTAAATAGTGTGGTTTAAGGGGACCGCAAATTCACATAGGGTGGCGGTTGCGAGCGCCGCGGCATCATTCCGGATGTGATTTGAAGCGTGCCCTGCCTTCACGTATAATGCGAACTGCACACGCGGGACGGGCGCAGCCTGTCCCGCTTTTCATATGTAGCGCCGTCACCGGCCTCATAAATAGACTTGTAAAATCAGGAGGTTGTCGTGTCGCCACGTACGCCTGCCATTCTCGTACTCAGGGATGGAACGGTATTTCGTGGCACCTCTATCGGCGCTGAGGGCATAGCCGCCGGCGAAGTGGTATTTAACACCGCCATCACTGGTTATCAGGAGATCCTTACCGATCCCTCGTACTGCCGGCAAATTGTTACGCTGACCTATCCCCATATCGGCAACACCGGCGCCAATGCCGAGGATGTGGAGTCGGATAGGGTTTTTGCGGCGGGGCTGGTGATACGCGATCTGCCATTGCTGGCGTCGAATTTCCGCATGCAATGGACGCTGGGCGAATATCTCAGGCGTGAAAATGTGGTGGCGATTGCCGATATCGACACGCGCAAGTTGACGCGTATGCTGCGGGACAAGGGCGCGCAGGAAGGTTGCCTCATAGCAGGCACGATAGACGAAAAGGCGGCGCTGCAAGCGGCACAGGATTTCCCGGGCTTGAAAGGCATGGACCTCGCCCGGGTCGTCAGCTGCAAGAAGGAATATGGCTGGGACGAAACCACCTGGACGCTGGGCAAAGGCTACGGCAAACTGAGCGCGCCAAAATTCAATGTGGTGGCCTACGATTTCGGGGTCAAACGCAATATCCTGCGCATGCTGGCCGCACGCGGCTGCAAGCTGACTGTGGTGCCGGCGCAAACGCCGGCGTCGGAGGTGCTGGCGCTGAAACCCGATGGTGTGTTTTTGTCCAATGGTCCCGGCGATCCGCAGCCTTGCGACTATGCGATACGCGCCATCAGTGAACTGCTGGAGAAAAACGTGCCGTTATTCGGCATCTGCCTGGGCCATCAACTGCTGGCGCTCGCCAGCGGTGCGCAGACGATCAAGATGAAGTTCGGTCACCACGGCGCCAATCACCCGGTGCAGGATCTCGATAGCGGCCGGGTGATGATTACCAGCCAGAATCACGGTTTCGCGGTGGACGCCAAAACACTGCCCGTAAACTGCCGCGTGACGCATGTGTCTTTGTTTGACGGCAGCCTGCAGGGTTTTGCGCGCACCGACAAACCGGCGTTTTGTTTTCAGGGGCATCCGGAAGCGAGTCCGGGGCCGCATGATGTGGGTTATTTGTTTGACAGGTTTATTGAGTTAATGAAAGGCGTGAACAAGTGAACGAGTGAACGAGTGGACAAATAACCCCACCGCTGGGGTTCACCCGTTCACTCGTTCACCCGTTCACCCGTTCACTCAGCGATGCCAAAACGAAGTGACATTAAAAGCATTTTGATAATCGGTGCGGGCCCGATAATAATTGGCCAGGCGTGTGAGTTTGATTACTCCGGCGCGCAGGCCTGCAAGGCGTTGCGCGAGGAGGGTTATCGCGTGGTGCTGGTGAATTCCAATCCGGCGACCATCATGACCGATCCCGGCATGGCGGATGCGACTTACATCGAGCCGATCACCTGGCAGATGGTGGCAAAAATCATCGCCCTCGAAAGGCCCGATGCGCTGCTGCCGACGATGGGCGGGCAGACCGCGCTGAATTGCGCGCTCGACCTTGCGCGTGAAGGCGTGCTGGAAAAATACGGCGTGGAAATGATCGGTGCCTCCAAGGAGGCCATCGACAAGGCCGAGGATCGCGAAAAATTCAAAAAGGCGATGGCCAAAATTGGCCTCGACAGCCCGCGCTCCGCGCTGGCGCACTCACTGGAAGAGGCGCTGCAAGTGCAGGCGATGGTGGGCTATCCGACGATTATCCGCCCCTCGTTCACGCTCGGCGGCACCGGTGGCGGCATCGCTTACAACAAGGAAGAATTTATTGCCATCGTGGAACGCGGCATTGATGCCAGCCCCACGCACGAAATTCTGATCGAAGAATCGGTGATCGGCTGGAAAGAATTCGAGATGGAAGTGGTGCGTGACCGCAAGGATAACTGCATCATTATTTGTTCTATCGAAAACCTGGATGCGATGGGCGTGCATACCGGCGACTCGATCACGGTGGCGCCGGCGCAAACGCTGACCGACAAGGAATACCAGATCATGCGTAACGCCTCGATCGCGTGCCTGCGCGAAATTGGGGTGGACACCGGCGGCTCCAACGTGCAATTTGGCATCAACCCCAAAGACGGGCGCATGGTCATCATCGAGATGAATCCGCGCGTGTCGCGCTCCAGCGCGCTGGCGTCGAAAGCCACGGGTTTTCCGATTGCCAAAGTCGCGGCCAAGCTGGCGGTGGGCTACACCCTGGATGAGTTGCGCAATGACATTACGGGTGGCGCGACACCGGCGTCGTTTGAGCCGACGATAGATTATGTGGTAACCAAGATACCGCGCTTTGCGTTCGAGAAATTTCCTGCGGCCGATGATCGTCTGACCACGCAAATGAAATCCGTGGGCGAGGTGATGGCGATGGGCCGCACTTTTCAGGAGTCGATGCAAAAAGCCCTGCGCGGGCTGGAAGTGGGTGTGGATGGATTTAATCAGCGCACGCGCGACCGCGAAGTCATTGAAGCCGAGCTGGGGCGTCCGGGACCGGATCGCATCTGGTATGTGGGTGACGCGTTCGAGTGCGGATTTACGCTGGACGAGGTGCATGAGCTTACGCGCATCGATCCCTGGTTCCTGGCGCAGATCAAGGACCTCATCGATATCGAAATGGCGCTTGACGATCAGCAGTTGGTCAATCTCGACGCGGCCGCCCTGCGCCACCTGAAGCGCAAGGGTTTTTCCGACCGCCGCCTCGCCTACCTGCTCAAATCCCGCGAGGCCGATGTGCGAAAACGCCGTCACGATCTCGGCGTCCGCCCGGTGTACAAACGCGTGGACACTTGCGCGGCGGAGTTCTCCACCAACACCGCGTACCTGTATTCGACTTATGAGGAAGAGTGCGAATCGCTGCCCACGACGCGCAAGAAAATCATGGTGCTGGGCGGCGGGCCGAATCGCATCGGTCAGGGTATAGAGTTTGATTACTGCTGTGTGCATGCGGCGCTGGCGCTGCGTGAGGATGGCTTTGAAACCATCATGGTCAACTGCAATCCGGAGACGGTTTCCACGGATTACGACACCTCGGACCGGCTCTACTTTGAGCCGGTGACGCTGGAGGATGTGCTGGAAATAGCGCACATCGAAAAACCCTTTGGCGTGATCGTGCAGTTTGGCGGACAAACGCCGCTGAAACTGGCGCGCGATCTGGAGGCGAACGGGGTGCCGATCATCGGCACTTCTCCGGATTCCATCGACGTCGCCGAAGACCGCGAGCGTTTCCAGAAGTTGCTGCAGCGCCTGAAGTTAAAGCAGCCTCCGAATCGCACGGTGCGCAGTGCGGCAAAGGCGCTGCTGGCGGCGGAGGAAATCGGTTATCCGCTGGTGGTGCGACCGTCGTATGTGCTGGGCGGGCGTGCGATGGAAATCGTGCACCAGAAGGAGGACCTCGAACGTTATATGCGCGAGGCGGTAAAGGTATCCAACGATTCGCCGGTGTTGCTCGACCGCTTTTTAAACGATGCGATCGAAGTCGATGTGGACGCGGTGTCCGACGGCACGCAAGTGATTATTGGCGGCGTGATGGAACACATTGAGCAAGCGGGTGTGCATTCGGGCGACTCGGCGTGTTCGCTGCCGCCGTTTTCGCTGTCGCCCGCGTTGCAGGAAGAATTGCGTCGCCAGACGGTGGCGATGGCCAAAGCGCTGAAAGTGGTGGGGCTGATGAATGTGCAATTCGCCATTCAAAAAAACGGCGACGCCGATGTCGTCTATGTGCTGGAAGTGAATCCGCGTGCCTCGCGCACGGTGCCGTTTGTGTCCAAGGCCACCAGTCTGCCGCTGGCTAAAATAGCGGCCCGTTGCCAGTCCGGCAAAACGCTTTTAAGTCAAAATATTACCCATGAAATAGTGCCGCCGTATTTTTGCGTGAAAGAAGCGGTGTTCCCGTTCATAAAATTTCCCGGTGCGGATACCATCCTGGGTCCGGAAATGAAATCGACGGGTGAAGTGATGGGCGTGGGCGAAACGTTCGGCGAGGCGTTTGTAAAATCACAAATGGCGGCCGGTGAAAAGTTGCCGATAACGGGGAAAGTGTTTGTCAGTGTGCGCGATGGCGACAAGCCGCGCGCGGTGGAGATCGGCCGCGCGCTGGATGCGCTGGGGTTTGCGCTGGTGGCCACACGCGGCACCGCGCATGCGCTGGCCGCCGCGGGACTGAAAGTCACGCCGATCAATAAAGTGGCTGAAGGCCGCCCGCACATCGTCGATATGATCAAGAACGCTGAAATCGTGCTGGTGGTCAACACCGTCGAGGAGTCGCGCAAGGCGATCAGGGATTCCTATGCCATCCGGCGCGCAGCGTTGCAGCACCGCATACTGGCATACACCACTATCGCGGGCGCGCGCGCGGCTTGCGCCGGCATGGCGGAAGCGCGCGAGTTGCATGCCTATGCGGTGCAAAATTTGCACCAGCGTTTGGGGAGTCGGATGCCATGAACAAAGTGCCTTTAACCGTGCACGGCGCGGAAAAGCTGCGTGCTGAAGTGCATGATCTGAAATCGGTGCAGCGGCACGCGATTATCGCGGCCATTGCCGAGGCGCGCGCGCATGGCGATCTTTCAGAGAATGCCGAGTATCACGCGGCCAAAGAGCGTCAGAGTTTTATCGAGGGGCGCATCGCGGATATCGAGGGCAAAATTTCCAACGCGGAAATCATTGATCCGGTGACGCTGGATGCTGACGGACGCTGTGTATTTGCGGCGACAGTGGAACTGGAAGAGCTGGAAAAAGGGATCAAGGTCACCTATCAGATCGTCGGCGAGGATGAGGCGGATATCAAGTGCGGCAAGATTTCAATCAATTCGCCCATAGCACGCGCGCTCATCGGAAAATCGGCCGGCGATATCGCCGAGGTGAACGCGCCGGGCGGGGTGCGGGAGTATGAGATTCTGGACGTCAAGTACGTCTAGAGTTTTGCGTTAAGCGCGGCGTTGCACGCTCAACTACCTTGATAACTGCGCTTGGTCCGCCGCTGTTTGTTGCGTGCCTTGGGTTTGTGTTGCGGCAGTTTCTTTTGAGTTTGATCCGGCGGTTTAGGGCGGTACATCACCAGCACCTTGCCGATGTGCTGTACCGGGCTGGCGTCCAGCGCCGCGCTAATTTCGCCGATCATGCGCAAGCGTGCTTCACGGTCATCGCCATGCACGCGTATTTTGATGAGTTCGTGGGTCTTCAGATGCACATCGATTTCCCGCAGTACCGCGGGTGTCAAACCGCCGTCGCCGATGAGGACTACGGGTTCGAGATGGTGCGAACGCGCTTTGAGGGCGCCGCGTTGGGTGGGCGTGAGTTCGTTCATGGGCGTAGTTTAAGCTATTTTATCGTCGGCTAATCGACATGGCCAAAAGAACTCGCAGCAGCAAAGCGTGGATGATGCAACATGTGAACGACCCCTACGTCAAACGCGCGCAGGTCGACGGGATGCGTTCGCGCGCGGCTTACAAACTGCTGCAGATCAATGACAAGGACAAGCTGCTCAGGCCTGGCATGATGGTGGTCGATCTGGGTGCGGCACCTGGCGGCTGGTCACAGGTGGCGGGGCGGCTGGTGGCGCCGGCTGGCCGTGTGATCGCCATCGATTTGCTGGAAATGACGGGGTTGGCAGGCGTCGAAGTTATCCAGGGCGATTTTTCCGCGGACGCAGGCCTGGCTCGGCTGGAACAGGCGCTAGCCGGCGCTACGGCAGACCTTGTGCTTTCCGATATGGCACCCAATATCAGCGGTATTGCGACAGCAGATCAATCGCGGCTGATGGGTTTGGCGGAACTGGCGTTGGCGTTTGCGGCCAAGCATTTGAAACCACAGGGAAGTTTTCTGGTCAAAGTTTTCCACGGCGCGGGTTTTGAGGATTACGTCAAAATCATGCGCGGTGTGTTCGCGCAGGTGCTGACACGCAAGCCTGACGCGTCGCGCAAGGGATCGCGCGAAGTGTATTTGCTGGGTAGAGTGCTCAAGTGAGAGGCTGCAGTGAGGGTCTGAAATCGCTTAAAACGATGGCAGGCGCTTAAAATCGGCTGAATAAGTGTTGAAAAGCAGTTGATTACACTGGGTTTCCTGGCTGCGCACACACTGGAAAAAGTTTAGAATCAAACGTTCGACGCAATTTTTACGCTGCTGGAACTGCTGTTCCAGCACCTTTTCACAAGCTGTGCCAAATTTGAATGCCGCATGTGCGGTATCCCTGTTTGGCGAGGAGCATCATTGAATAATCTCGTAAAAACCGTGGCCATCTGGATGGTGATTGCCATCGTGTTGATGACAGTGTTCAACCAGGTGGGTAGCCAAAAATCGGTGCAAAAACCGATGGAGTATTCGCAGTTTATCGACGAGGTTAAGCAAGGCCATGTCGCCAAAGTCACTATCGAGGGGCGGATTCTCAAAGGCACCAAATCTACCGGCGAGAAATTCACCACTTATGCACCGTCCGATCCGTGGCTGGTGTCCGATTTGCTCAAAGCCGGCGTGATTGTAGAAGCCAAGCCCGAAGAAGAGCCCTCGCTGCTGATGAACATTTTCGTGTCGTGGTTCCCGATGCTGCTGCTGATCGGTGTATGGGTGTTTTTCATGCGCCAGATGCAGGGCGGCGGACGTGGCGGCGCGTTCTCATTCGGCAAGAGCAAAGCGCGCATGCTAGACGAATCCAACAATTCGGTGACTTTCGCCGATGTCGCGGGCTGCGAAGAGGCCAAAGAGGAAGTTGCGGAATTAGTGGAGTTTTTGCGCGATCCTTCAAAATTCCAGAAACTCGGCGGACGTATACCGCGCGGCGTGCTGATGGTGGGCAGTCCCGGCACCGGCAAGACACTGCTGGCGCGTGCCATCGCCGGCGAGGCGAAAGTGCCTTTCTTTTCGATTTCGGGCTCCGACTTCGTGGAAATGTTCGTTGGCGTGGGTGCGGCGCGGGTGCGTGACATGTTTGAGAACGCCAAAAAACATTCGCCGTGTATAGTGTTCATCGACGAGATCGACGCGGTGGGCCGTCAGCGCGGCGCCGGTCTGGGCGGTGGCAACGACGAACGCGAACAGACGCTGAACCAGTTGCTGGTCGAGATGGACGGCTTTGAAGCGAACGTCGGGGTGATCGTTATCGCCGCGACCAACCGTCCGGATGTGCTTGATCCGGCGCTGCTGCGCCCGGGACGCTTTGACCGGCAAGTGGTGGTGCCGCTGCCCGATATTCGCGGCCGCGAACAGATTCTGCTGGTGCATATGCGCAAAGTGCCGATTGCGCCCGATGTTAAAGCCGACGTGATCGCGCGCGGCTCGCCGGGCATGTCGGGGGCGGATCTTGCGAACCTGGTGAACGAAGCCGCGCTGTTCGCCGCACGTGCCAACAAGCGCCTGGTGGATATGGACGATTTTGAGCGCGCCAAGGACAAGATATTCATGGGCGCCGAGCGTAAGTCGATGGTGATCACCGAGGAAGAAAAGCGCGCCACGGCGTATCACGAGTCGGGCCACGCCATAGTGGGCGTGATGTTGCCGGGCATTGATCCGGTGCACAAGGTGACCATCATTCCGCGTGGCCGCGCGCTGGGATTGACGTGGGTGCTGCCGGAGCGCGATCGTATCAGCCAGTATAAGAGCCAGATGCTGGCGCAGATCAGCTTTTTGTTCGGCGGACGCATTGCCGAGGAACTGTTTGTGCATGACATTTCCACGGGCGCATCCAACGACTTCGAGCGCGCCACGCAAATGGCGCGCGATATGGTGACGCGTTTCGGCATGTCGGACTCGATGGGGCCGATGGTCTACGGCGAAAATGAAGGCGAAGTTTTCCTCGGGCGCTCGATCACCACCCACAAGAACGTGTCCGAGACCACGCTGCAAAAGGTCGATGCCGAAATCCGCCGCATCATCGATCAGCAATACGCGGTCGCCCGCAAGATCATCGAAGACAACCGTGACAAGGTTGAGACGATGACCAAGGCGCTGATGGAATGGGAGACCATAGACGCGGACCAGATCAAGGACATCGCGGAGGGCCTGCCGCCGCGCGCGCCCAAGCCGTTGCAGTCTGCAATGCCGCCGCCCGGCGATAGCACACCGCCGGGCGCGACCGCGCCGGTGGCCCCGGCGCCGGAGGCGTAGCGCAAGAAAGCGTGAAGGGTGAATAAGTGAACGAGTGAACGGGTAAACCCGCGCAGGGGTCCTGTTCCTCGTTCACTCGTTCACTCGTTCACTCGTTCACTCGTTCACGATGTTTCTTTCCTGCGGCCGCTTCAAACTCCCGCTCACCCGCCCGCTGATCATGGGTGTGATCAATGTCACGCCTGACTCTTTTTCCGATGGCGGTCAATATACTGAACTAAATCAAGCGCTTGCCCACGCAAATCGCTTGCGTGCGGAAGGCGCGGACATTCTGGATATCGGCGGTGAATCGACGCGTCCGGGTGCGGCGCCGGTGAGCCTGGAGGACGAGCGGCGGCGGGTGCTGCCGCTGCTGGAACGGCTGGTGTGCGAGGACGTTCCGGTTTCGATAGACACGCAAAAGCCCGCGCTGATGCGCGACGCCGTGGCGGCAGGCGCTTCGATGGTGAATGATATCAATGGCTTTCGGGCGCCTGGCGCGCTTGCAGCAGTGGCGGACAGCGGGGCCGCGATCTGCATTATGCATATGCAGGGTGAGCCGCGCAGCATGCAGCACAATCCGCACTACGAGGACCTGACCAACGAGGTTCGCAGCTATCTCACCGCACGCGTGCGCGCGGCGCTAGATGCAGGCATTGCGCGTGAGCGCATTGTTGTTGACCCAGGCTTTGGATTTGGCAAGGCGCAGGAGCACAATCTCGCTCTGTTGCGCGCGCTGAGTGAGTACAGGAATATCGGTGGCGCGCTGCTGGCGGGATTGTCGCGCAAGACCATGCTGGGCAGGATCACAGGGCGTGCTCCCGCCGCGCGCGTGTACGCGAGCATTGCTGCTGCGTTGCTGGCGGTGCAACAGGGCGCGCAGATTGTGCGCGTTCATGATGTGGCGGCAACCCGAGATGCGCTAGCAGTTCTGACTGCAGTTAATCAGGACTTCGGATTTAGGCTTGAGTAACCGCGTGAGGTATGCTCAGTCCTCAGTCCTCAATCCCAAGAATAAAACATGAGCAGAAAATATTTCGGCACGGACGGCGTGCGTGGCAAGGTGGGTAAGCTGCCCATTACGCCGGATTTTTTGTTGCGGCTGGGTTATGCCGCGGGCAAAGTGCTGTCGGCAGGGTCGCAGCCGGGTGAGAAGCCTGCGGTGTTGATCGGCAAAGACACGCGCATCTCAGGTTATATGTGCGAATCGGCGCTGGAGGCGGGGTTTACCAGTGCCGGCGTGGATGTGAAACTGGTGGGGCCGATGCCCACGCCAGCAGTGGCCTATCTCACCCGTGCGCTGCGGCTTACAGCCGGCGTGGTGATCAGTGCGTCGCACAATCCGTTTGACGACAACGGCATCAAATTTTTTTGCGGCAAGGGCGAAAAGCTGCCCGACACTGTGGAATCCGCGATAGAGGAGCAGCTCGAGCAGCCGATGCATTGCGTGCGTTCGGCCGACCTGGGCAAGGTGCGCCGCATTGACGATGCTGCGGGCCGTTATATCGAGTTTTGCAAGAGTACGTTTCCGTCGACGCTGAACTTGCGCGGCATGAAAATCGTGGTCGATTGCGCGCATGGTGCCGCGTATCACATTGCGCCACTGGTATTTCATGAATTGGGTGCTGAGGTAGTCAGCATCGGCGTCCATCCCAACGGTTTTAACATCAACGATAAGGTCGGCGCGACCCAGCCTCAGGTGCTGCAAAAAGCGGTGCAGGAGGCGCACGCAGATTTGGGTATAGCACTGGATGGCGACGCCGACCGCTTGGTGATGGTGGATGCCGCGGGCAGGGCTTACGACGGCGATCAGTTGCTGTATGTGATTGCCCGCGATGGACAGCGGCGCGGACTGGTGCAGGGCGGCGTGGCGGGCACCCTGATGAGCAATCTTGGGTTTGAACGGGCGCTGGGGGCGATCGATATCCCCTTCGAGCGCGCGCAGGTGGGCGATCGTTATGTGCTGGCATTGATGCAGCAGCGCGGCTGGCGCCTGGGCGGCGAAAATTCCGGCCATATCCTGTGCCTGGATCAGCATTCCACCGGCGATGCCATCATCGCCGCGCTGCAGGTGCTGCGCGCGTTACGTGAATTGGACATGACATTGGCAAGGGCGTGTGCGCCAGTGGTGCTGTATCCGCAGGTGCTGCTCAATGTGCCGCTCAAACCGCGCAAGGGTAATGCCCGTGATGCACGCATCGAGAAGTTGCTGCAGCAAGCCGCACACGACTTGGGCAGCGAAGGCCGTGTGCTGTTGCGTCCCTCGGGGACCGAACCGGTGATGCGGGTGATGGTCGAGGCCCGTTCGCACGCCAAGGCGAAGCGCTGGGCGCAAGCCATCGCCGATGCGGTAGCCGCCGCAGACTGACATGCGCGTCAGCGCAGCTTTCTTTTTGCACGGAAACGATCATCTGCGTTACGCGCAAAAACTGCGTTAAATCAACAGTTTCTCGTTGCCCATCAGGGTAGCCTCAGATTGACCCGAAGTTGCCGTCCCTGTAACATCCAAGGGTTTTTACGAGTCGGGTGTTAAATGCGCAGCAAGCTGGTCGTGGGTAACTGGAAGATGAACGGCAACCTTGCGTCAAACCAGGCGCTGCTTAAGTCATTGATTCCTTTGCTGGCTTCTGTCACGCGTGCGCGATGTGCGGTGTGCGTGCCGTATCCGTATCTGGCGCAAACCGAGCATATTTTGCGCGCCCAAGGCATTGCGTGGGGTGCGCAGGACGTGTGCGAATACGAACATGGTGCCTATACCGGGGGGGTTTCGGCAGGCATGGTGGCCGATTTTGGTTGCCGTTATGTCATCGTGGGGCATTCGGAGCGGCGCACGCTGTTTGGCGATTCGGATAATGTGGTGGCACTGAAATTTGCTGCAGTAATAAAAGCGCGCCTGACGCCCATTTTGTGCGTAGGCGAAACGCTGGCAGAGCGTGAAGCGGGCGTGATGGAGCAAGTGATCGCGCGCCAAATGGACGCGGTCATCGCGCATTCGGGGGCGGCAGCGTTGGAGCAGGCGGTGATGGCATATGAGCCGGTGTGGGCCATAGGTACCGGCAAAACCGCCACGCCGGATGCGGCACAAGCGGCGCACGCCTTGATACGCGGGCGGGTCGCGGAGCATGACATGCGGGTGGCGGACGGATTGCCGATTCTTTACGGTGGCAGCGTCAAAGCGGCAAATGCGGCACAGTTGTTCGCGATGCCGGATATCGACGGCGGCCTGATCGGCGGCGCGTCGCTGCTAGCGGAAGAGTTTGCGGCGATTTGCAAGGCCGCCTAGTGTTTTTAAGTAATGGATAATATTGGATTAATTTATGGATCTTGGGGTTCTCATTTTGCATATTATCGCCGCCGCCGGTATCATCGGCCTGGTGCTGGTGCAGCACGGCAAGGGCGCGGACGTGGGCGCGGCGTTTGGCACGGGTTCCGCGGGCAGCGTGTTTGGTTCTGCTGGCTCGGCCAATTTTTTAAGCCGCATGACAGCGGGCCTGGCCTTGGTGTTTTTTTTAACCAGCATTGGCCTGTCGGTGTTGTCGAACCAAAGAACTGCTAGCAAAGGGGTAATGGCCAATCAGCCGGCGGCGACGCAAAGCGCGCCGGATAAAGCGCCGGGCGCTTCGGAGGTGCCTGCGATTCCGGCGGCCAAAAGTGATGCGGGTGAAAAGTCTGACAAGGCGACCCCCGCAGCACCGGCTGCCAAAGCAGCAGATTTGCCGAAGTAATAATGACAGATAAATCCCCGCAACGGGGTAGGGGTGGTTGCTGCAAGCGTTATGCCGTCGTGGTGGAATTGGTAGACACGCCGTCTTGAGGGGGCGGTGGCGAAAGCCGTGAGAGTTCGAGTCTCTCCGTCGGCACCAGTAGTTGCAGGGTTGAGGAATACGCAGGACAGTCAATCGGGTCAGGAAAATGATACTTTGTTGATGCAGCATGCTTGAAAACTATTTCCCCATTCTGATGTTCATCGGCGTCGGCCTGATGGTCGGTGTTGCGCCGATGTTATTGAGTAGCGGACTGACGCGGCTGCTGGGCGCGCATCGGCCGAACGAGGAAAAACTTTCGCCCTACGAATGCGGCTTTGAGGCGTTTGAAGATGCGCGCATGAAATTCGACGTGCGCTACTATCTGGTGGCGATACTGTTCATTTTGTTTGATCTCGAAATTGCGTTCCTGTTCCCATGGGCGATCGTGCTGGGTGAGCAGGCCGAAAGCACGTTCCGTTACCTTGCCATGGTGGTGTTTCTCGGCATCCTCGTCGTGGGTTTTGTCTACGAGTGGATGAAGGGCGCGCTGGATTGGGAATGAAATTTCAGGCAATGAGGTAATCCCATGGGCGCCATCGAAACCCTCGACGAAAAAGGATTCATCACCACCACCGCCGACGCGCTGATCAACTGGACGCGCACCGGGTCGCTGTGGCCGATGACGTTCGGGTTAGCTTGTTGCGCGGTGGAGATGATGCACGCGGGTGCGTCGCGTTACGACCTCGACCGTTTCGGCATCGTATTTCGTCCCAGTCCGCGCCAGTCGGATGTGATGATCGTCGCCGGCACCTTGTGCAATAAAATGGCCCCGGCGCTGCGCAAAGTGTATGACCAGATGGCCGAGCCGCGCTGGGTGATTTCGATGGGGTCGTGCGCCAATGGCGGCGGTTATTATCATTACTCGTATTCGGTGGTGCGCGGCTGCGACCGCATCGTGCCGGTGGATATCTATGTGCCGGGATGCCCGCCGACGGCCGAAGCGCTGCTGTATGGCATCATCCAGCTGCAGAACAAGATCAAACGCACCAATACGATAGCCCGTCTCTAAGCGCGCACTATGGCTACCCGTCTCGAATCTCTGACCACGATGCTGCAGGCGGCGCTCGGCGATCTGCTGGTGAGCGGGACCATCGCACTGGGCGAATTGACGGTGGTGGTGAAAGCGCAACACCTGCTGACGGTGGCGGAAAAACTGCGGGATACGCCCGAGTTGAAATTCGAGCAGTTGATGGACCTGTGCGGCATGGATTACAGCACGTATGGTGATGGGGGCGAAGGCGCCTGGGGCGGCCAGCGCTTCGCGGTGGTGTATCACCTGCTCAGTATCAGCTACAACTGCCGCCTGCGCCTGCGGGTGTTTGCGGCGGACGATGATTTTCCTGTGGTAGATTCGGTGATCGGCGTGTGGCCGTCGGCGAATTGGTATGAACGGGAAGCGTTTGATCTGTATGGCATCATGTTTACCGGCCATCCCGACCTGCGCCGCTTGTTGACGGACTACGGCTTTATCGGCCACCCGTTCCGCAAGGATTTTCCGCTGTCGGGCAACGTCGAAATGCGCTACGACCCGGACAAGCAGCGGGTGATTTATCAGCCGGTGACCATAGAGCCGCGCGAGATTACGCCGCGCATTATTCGTGAACAACACTACGGCGACAGCGAAGGGTTCCGCAAGGGGTAAGGACGTGAAACGTGAAACGAGAAACGTGAAGCGTAACTGCGCACCTGTGGTGTGTGGTGTTACTTTTCACATTTCATTTTTCACGTGTCACAGTCACTGCCAGGTGACTCATGGCTGAGATCCGCAACTACACGATGAATTTTGGCCCGCAACACCCGGCGGCGCACGGCGTATTGCGTCTGGTGCTCGAACTGGACGGCGAGGTCATCGAGCGCGCCGATCCGCACATCGGCCTGCTGCATCGAGCAACGGAAAAGCTCGCCGAGCATAAGACCTTTATTCAGTCGCTGCCGTACATGGACCGGCTGGACTATGTGTCGATGATGGTGAACGAGCACGCCTACGTGATGGCGATTGAACGGCTGGCGGGCATACAGGTCCCGCTGCGCGCGCAATATATTCGCGTGATGTTCGACGAAATCACGCGCCTGCTGAATCACCTGCTGTGGCTGGGTTGCCACGCGCTCGACGTGGGTGCAATGACGGTGTTTTTGTATTGTTTTCGCGAGCGCGAAGACTTGTTCGATACCTATGAAGCAGTGTCGGGCGCGCGCATGCATGCGGCCTACTATCGTCCGGGCGGGGTGTATCGCGATCTGCCGGACACCATGCCGCAGTACAGTGCCTCGAAAATTCACAATGCCGCCGCGATCAAGGATCTCAATGCGAACCGTCAGGGTTCGTTGCTGGATTTTGTGGAGAATTTTACGACGCGCTTTCCGGCCTATATCGATGAGTATGAAACCCTGCTCACCGACAACCGCATCTGGAAGCAGCGCACGGTCGGCATAGGCGTGGTGACGCCGGAGCGCGCCAAGGCGCTGGGTTTCACTGGGCCCATGCTGCGCGGTTCCGGTATTGAGTGGGATTTGCGCAAGAAGCAGCCGTACGAGGTGTACGAGCGCATGCAATTCGACATACCGGTGGGCGTAAACGGTGATTGTTATGACCGTTATCTGGTGCGCATCGAAGAGATGCGCCAATCGAATAACATCGTCAGGCAATGCATCGATTGGCTGCGCAAGAATCCCGGCCCGGTGATGAGCGACAGCCACAAGGTGGCGCCGCCCTCGCGCGTGGGCATGAAGCAGAACATGGAAGAGCTGATCCACCATTTCAAACTGTTCACCGAAGGCATGCATGTGCCCGCAGGCGAGGCGTATGCGGCAGTGGAGCATCCCAAGGGCGAGTTCGGCGTCTATCTGGTTTCCGATGGCGCCAACAAACCCTATCGTCTGAAAATACGTGCGCCGGGCTTTGCGCATCTGTCCGCGCTGGATGAAATGTCGCGCGGCCACATGATTGCGGATGTGGTGGCGATTATCGGCACCCAGGATATTGTGTTCGGCGAGGTGGATCGATGAACGCGCCGGCGATGGAAAACATCGGGTTGTCGCCCGCTGCGCTGGCGAAAATTGACAAAGCCGTAGCCAAGTATCCGCCGCAGGAAAAGCAATCCGCGGTGATGGCGGCGCTGACCATTGCGCAGGACGAAAAAGGCTGGCTGTCGAACGACACCATGGATCTCATTGCGCAGTATCTCGGCATGCCGCCGGTGGCGGTGTACGAGGTCGCATCGTTTTACACCATGTACGAGCTGCGGCCAGTAGGCCGTCACAAGCTGACGATATGCACCAACCTGCCTTGCGCACTGTCCGGCGCAAACCTTGCGGCCGCGCATCTGAAACAAAAACTGGGCATTGGATTTGGCGAGACCACGGCGGACGGGCGCTTTACCCTCAAGCAGGGCGAGTGCCTGGGTGCGTGCGGTGAGGCGCCGGTGTTGCTGCACAATAACAAGCAGATGCTGTGCGCGATGAGCGTGGACAAACTCGATGCACTGCTGGAGGCGCTCACATAATGGGCCTGCCGATCGGACTACCCGTGGCACCCTTCGCCAAAGACCTGTATGGACCCGATGCCCTGATCATGAAGGGCATTGACGGTACCAACTGGCGGCTTAAGGAATACGAGGCGCTGGGCGGTTATCAGGCGCTGCGCAAGATATTCAGGGACAACATCACACCGGAAAACGTTATCGCGGAAGTCAAAAAATCTGCGCTGCGCGGCCGTGGTGGCGCAGGCTTCCCGGCGGGGCTGAAGTGGAGTTTTATGCCGCGCCAGTATGCGGGCGCAAAGTATCTGGTGTGCAACTCCGACGAAGGCGAGCCCGGTACTTTCAAGGATCGCGACATACTGCGTTACAACCCGCACAGCGTGATCGAAGGCATGATTATCGCGGCTTATGCCATGGGCATAGCCGTGGGCTACAACTACATACACGGCGAAATCTGGGAGGTCTACGAGCGGTTTGAAGAGGCGCTGGAAGAAGCGCGTGCCGCGGGCTACCTGGGCGAGCGGATTCTGGGTTCGGACTACAGTTTTCAGTTGCATGCGCATCATGGCTACGGTGCCTATATTTGCGGTGAGGAAACCGGCTTGCTGGAATCGCTCGAAGGCAAAAAAGGCCAGCCACGCTTCAAGCCGCCGTTTCCGGCGAGCTTCGGCCTTTACGGCAAGCCCACCACCATCAACAACACGGAAACGTTTGCAGCGGTGCCGTGGATCATCCGCAATGGCGGCGAGGCTTTTCTCAACCTGGGAAAGCCGAATAACGGCGGCACCAAATTATTTTCGGTATCGGGCGACGTGGCGCGTCCGGGCAATTATGAAATCCGGCTCGGCACACCGTTTGCCAGACTGCTGGAAATGGCCGGCGGCATGCGCGATGGCGTGAAGCTGAAGGCGGTGATTCCCGGCGGTTCATCGATGCCGGTGCTGCCTGCGGATATCATGATGGCCACCGACATGGATTATGACGCCATTGCCAAGGCAGGTTCGATGCTGGGTTCCGGCGCAGTGATCGTAATGAACGAAACGCGCTGCATGGTGAAATCGTTGCTGCGATTGTCGTATTTTTATTTCGAGGAATCCTGCGGCCAGTGCACGCCCTGCCGCGAAGGCACCGGCTGGCTGTATCGCGTGCTGGATCGCATTGAGCACGGCAAGGGCCGGAATGAAGACCTCGATCAATTGAACCGCGTGGCCGACAATATTCAGGGGCGCACGATTTGCGCGCTGGGCGATGCAGCGGCGATGCCGGTGCGTGCGTTTATCAAGCATTATCGCGATGAATTTCAATATCACATCGACCACAAGCAGTGTTTAGTGGCGCCTTATATTTGATAGAGGACAAGTAAACTTCAAAACCATTGACGCAGATTTACGCAGATGAACGCGGATTACCCGCGAATAAATCTGCGTAAATCTGCGTAAATCTGCGTCAAAAAAGGAGTTTGACTTTATTCGTTATGCCACTAGAAATCGAAATCGACGGCAACAAGCTTGATGTGCCCGATGGCAGCACGGTGATGGATGCCGCGCGCCTGGCGGGCATCTACGTGCCGCATTTTTGTTATCACCGCAAGCTGTCGATAGCCGCCAACTGCCGCATGTGTCTGGTGCAGATCGAAAAGGTGCCCAAGCCCATGCCCGCTTGCGCCACGCCGGTCACCAACGGCATGAAAGTGCAAACCCATTCCGCGCAGGCCGTTACCGCACAAAAAGGCGTGATGGAATTTTTGCTGATTAACCATCCGCTGGATTGCCCGATCTGCGATCAGGGCGGCGAATGCCAGTTACAGGATTTAGCGGTGGGTTATGGTGCCAGCGGCTCGCACTACGAAGAAGCCAAGCGCGTGGTGGTCAACAAAAACCTCGGCCCGCTGATAGCCACCGATATGACGCGCTGCATACACTGCACGCGCTGCGTGCGCTTTGGGCAGGAGATCGCCGGCGTCATGGAACTGGGCATGATCGGGCGCGGCGAGCACGCCGAGATCATCACCTTTGTGGGCAAGACTGTGGACTCGGAGCTTTCGGGTAATGTGATCGACCTGTGTCCGGTGGGCGCGTTGACCTCCAAGCCGTTCCGCTACAGCGCGCGTACCTGGGAGCTGACGCGCAAGCCATCGATCAGCCCGCACTGCGGTCTGGGTTCCAACCTGACCTTGCAGATAAAGCAAAACCGCGTGATGCGCGCACTGCCGTTGGAAAACGAGGCGATCAACGAATGCTGGATTTCGGATAAAGACCGTTTCTCGTATGAGGCGCTTAATTCCGAGCAGCGCCTCACGCGTCCGCTGTTAAAGCAAAGCGGCGCATGGAAAGAAGTGGATTGGCAGACCGCACTGAATTTCGTTGCCAGCGAATTGAAGCGCATCGCGGCGACGCATGGTGCGCAAGCCATCGGCGCGCTGGCGACGCCGCATCAAACGCTGGAAGAGTTGCATCTGCTGCAAAAAGTGGTGCGCGGCCTGGGGTCGGGCAATGTCGATTTCCGCTTGCGCCAGTCTGATTTCCGCGCCGACAGCAGCATGGCCGGCGCGCCGTGGCTGGGCATGAGCATCGCTGAAGTGTCGCAATTGGATCGCGTGCTGGTGGTCGGTTCCAGCTTACGCAAGGATCAGCCGCTGATCGCGCACCGGCTGCGGCAGTCAGCTAAAAAATCATTAAAAATAAATATATTGCATTCAGTAGATGACGATCTACTGATGCGCATTACCAACCAGGCTATCGTCGCGCCGGCGGCGATGGTGGAGACGCTGGCGCAGGTGGTGAAGGCGGCAGCGGCGGCAAAAAATGTGGCCGTTCCGCACAGCGTGAGCGCCGTGCTGGCGACGGTGACGGTTGCTGACCCTGCACAGCGCATCGCAGCCAGTCTTACCGAGGGCAAGAATGTTGCGGTGTTCCTCGGCAACTTCGCGCAGCATCATGCACAGGCGTCGCAACTGCACGCGCTGGCGCAGGCGTTGGCGGAAATTACCGGCGCACGTTTTGGTTTCCTGGGCGAGGCCGCGAACAGCGTCGGCGGCTATGTTGCAAATGCGCTGCCTATAACAACAGGTGCCGCAGGCGCCGCTGGCGCCAATGCGGCGCAGATGATCGCGCAGCCGCTCAAGGCGTATGTGTTGCTGGGTGTCGAACCCGAACTCGATATGCATGATCCGCGTCTATCCGTCGCTGCCATGAAGCAGGCGGAATTGGTGGTGGCGATGAGCGCTTACCAGCACCGGGCGCTGGAATACGCGCAGGTGCTGTTGCCGATTTCTCCGTTTACCGAGACCGCGGGCACCTTCATCAATACCGAAGGCCGTGCGCAAAGTTTTCAGGGCGTGGTGCAGCCGTTGGGTGAGACGCGGCCGGCGTGGAAAGTGTTGCGCGTGCTGGGCAATCTGCTGGGGCTGGCAGGGTTCGATCAACAAAGCGCCACCGATGTGCGCGGCGAAGTGCTGGTATCTGAAAATATAAATAAAAACAATAATTTACAGGACTTTTCCGTGAGCGGCGTGAGTGCCGGTGCGGGGCTGCAGCGCATAGCCGAAACGCCGATTTACGCGGCAGACGCGATGGTGCGCCGTGCGCCGTCGCTGCAAAAAACACACGCCGGCTTGCCGCCGCGGGCGAGCATGAATCGCGCACTGGCCGGCACCCTCGGTTTGCGGGATGGCGATAGCCTGCAGGTGCGGCAGGGTGGCGGTGTAGCTGTGGTGGCCTATGCCATCGACGATAAATTGCCGGCGCACTGCATACGGCTTGCCGCTGCGTGCCAAGAAACCGCTGCGCTGGGCGACGCCCATGCCGAATTGACGGTAGAGCGTCGTGCGGGTCAGCCACAGTTGCCCAAGGTAGAAGGAGTCGCGGTGTGAGCGCGGTCTTCCAGCCTATTGTGAGTTTCGGCTACTGGCTGTGGGGACTACTCGCGGCCGTGCTGGCGGCGATATTCGGCGACGAGCTTGCGCCCTATGCGCTGTATGGCGTGAAAATCCTGCTGTTGATTATCTGCATAGTGGTGCCTATCATGCTGAGCGTGGCCTATCTCACGCTGTGGGAGCGCAAAGTCATCGGCTGGATACAACTGCGCCTGGGCCCGAACCGGGTGGGGCCGATGGGACTGCTGCAACCCATCGCTGATGGCGTCAAGCTGATGATGAAGGAAATTATTATTCCTTCCGGCGCCAACAAGCTGCTGTTCGTGGTTGCGCCCGTGCTCGCGATCATGCCGGCGCTGGCGGCGTGGGCGGTGGTGCCGTTCGATCCGGAGATGGTGCTGGCCAATATCGACGCCAGCCTGCTCTACATCATGGCGATTACCTCGATGGGCGTGTACGGCGTGATCATCGCGGGTTGGGCGTCGAATTCCAAATACGCGTTCATCGGTGCCATGCGCTCGGCGGCGCAGATCGTGTCGTACGAAATCGCCATGGGTTTCGCGCTGGTGGGAGTGCTGATGGCGGCGCAGAGTCTGAATTTGGTTGAAGTGGTGAAAGGGCAGCAAAGTGCGTATGGCGTGTTCGGCTGGTTCTGGCTACCGTTGTTTCCGTTGTTCCTGACGTATTTGATCGCCGGCGTGGCGGAAACCAATCGCGCGCCGTTTGATGTTGCCGAAGGGGAATCGGAAATCGTCGCCGGCTTTCATGTCGAGTATTCGGGCATGACCTTCGCGATATTTTTCCTCGCGGAATACGCCAACATGATTTTGGTATCGATGTTGTGCGCGCTGATGTTCCTCGGTGGCTGGCTGTCGCCCTTCCCGCAGTCGTGGGGCGTGCTGGGTGCATCGAGCTTTTTGTGGCTGCTGTTCAAGGCATTTCTGGTGGTGTCGAGCTTCCTGTGGTTTCGCGCCACTTTCCCGCGCTACCGTTACGATCAAATTATGCGCCTCGGCTGGAAGGTATTCATACCGGTGACGCTGGTGTGGATCATCGTGCTTGGCGCGTGGATGCAGACGCCGCTGTGGGTATGG
Organism: Bordetella parapertussis; assembly: GCA_945906815.1. Classification (GTDB taxonomy): domain Bacteria; phylum Pseudomonadota; class Gammaproteobacteria; order Burkholderiales; family SG8-41; genus UBA5216. The sequence goes on along the minus strand of CAMDRT010000044.1, from coordinate 13,437 downwards.
TGGAAGTGAGCCCATGACATGATCGACAAGGTCCGCGGTTTTTTCCGTACGTTTCTGTTGCTGGAGCTGCTCAAGGGCATGATGCTCACCGGCCGCTATCTGTTCGCGCGCAAAATCACGGTGCAGTTTCCCGAGGAAAAAACGCCGCAAAGCGGGCGTTTCCGCGGCCTACATGCGTTGCGCCGCTACCCCAACGGCGAGGAACGTTGCATCGCGTGCAAGCTGTGCGAGGCAGTATGCCCGGCCCTGGCAATCACCATCGAATCCGAGCAGCGCGACGACGGCACGCGCCGTACCTCGCGCTATGATATTGATCTGACGAAATGCATATTCTGCGGTTTCTGCGAAGAATCCTGTCCGGTGGATTCCATTGTGGAGACGCGCATTTTCGAGTACCACGGTGAGAAGCGTGGTGATTTGATTTACACCAAACCCATGCTGCTTGCCATTGGCGACGCCTACGAAAAACAAATTGCCCAGGATCGCGCAGACGATGCGGCTTATCGGTAAAGTGCAAGAGCGTGAACGAGTGAACGAGTTAACGAGTGAACGGGTAACAACGTGGCTTGGGCGGCTTAGGTGGTGGATTGCACTCGTTCACCCGTTCACCCGTTCACCCGTTCACCGCTTTTCAAAATGACCTTCCAATCCTTAACCTTCTACTTCCTTTCCAGCGTGCTGATCGTCGCGGCGCTGGGCGTGATCACGGCGCGCAATCCAGTGCATGCGGCATTGCTGCTGGTGCTGGCGTTTTTTACCTCGTCGGGTTTGTGGCTGCTGCTGCAGGCGGAGTTTTTGGCGATCACACTGGTGCTGGTGTATGTGGGTGCGGTGATGGTCTTGTTTTTGTTCGTGGTGATGATGCTGGACATCAATCTTGCGAAACTCAGGGCAGGATTCTGGCGCTATCTGCCGCTAGGCAGCCTGGTGGCGTTATTGCTGGTGGTTGAAATGGCCGTGATACTCGCCAGCCGCGCGGTCGGCTTTGGCGATGTGCCGCAGCCGCCGGCGCTGCCGGCGAATCTGAGCAATACCAAGGAGCTCGGCCGCCTGCTCTATACCGAGTACGTGTATCCGTTTGAAATTGCCTCGGTGATTCTGCTGGTGGCCATCGTGGCGGCGATTGCACTGACCTTACGCCGGCGCAAGCTCAGCAAATACCAGGATCCGGCGGCACAAATCGCCATTCAGCGCAAAGACCGTGTACGCATCGTGACCATGGCCAGTGAGGAGCGCCAGGATGGGCAGGAGGGCGGCAAGCCATGATTCCGCTATCCAGTTACCTGATTTTGGGAGCGATTCTGTTTGCCATTTCGGTGGTGGGCATATTCCTCAACCGCAAGAACATCATCGTGCTGCTGATGGCGATTGAGCTGATGCTGCTGGCCGTGAACATGAACTTCGTGGCGTTTTCGTATTATTTGAATGATCCGGCGGGGCAGATATTTGTATTTTTTATATTGACAGTCGCAGCCGCCGAGTCGGCTATCGGCCTGGCAATTCTAGTGGTGTTATTCCGCAATCTGAATACGATCAATGTCGAAGACCTGGACAAGCTTAAAGGGTGAACCAATGAAGGGTGAACGAGTGAAAGGTGAACGAGTGAACGAGAAACTGCGCGTGAGCGCCGGTGTTTCCCGTTCACCCGTTCACCCGTTCACCCGTTCACGCTGTTAGCCGTTATGACCTCCATGCAAAATCTCTATCTGCTGGTGCCGCTGGCCCCGCTCGCGGGCGCCATAGCCGCGGGCCTGTTCGGCTGGGCGCTGTCGCGGCGTGCCGTGCACTGGATCACCATCATCGGTATGCTGGTGTGCCTGGCGGCGTCGGTCGCGGTCTATCAGGACGTGATGCAGGGTCATCATTTCAATGGTGCGCTCTACACCTGGATGGTGTCGGGCAATGCCCGCTTTGAGCTGGGTTTCCTGATCGATCCACTGTCGGCGACGATGATGGTGGTGGTGTCGTTTGTGTCGCTGATGGTGCATATCTACACCATCGGCTACATGGCCGAAGACCCGGGTTATAAGCGCTTTTTCAGCTACATCTCGTTGTTCACGTTTTCGATGCTGATGCTGGTGATGAGCAATAACTTCCTGCAGTTGTTCTTCGGCTGGGAGGCGGTGGGGCTGGTGTCTTATTTGCTGATCGGTTTCTGGTATACGCGGCCTACCGCGATCTACGCCAACCTCAAGGCGTTTATGGTCAACCGCGTGGGCGACTTTGGCTTCCTGCTCGGGATTGCGCTGGTGTTCATGTATTTCGGCGACCTGGAATATGTGAAGGTGTTCGCCAATGCCAAAAACCTGGCCGCCAACACCGTGGAGATTATCCCCGGCACGGCGTGGTCGCTGATGACAGTCATTTGCATCCTGCTGTTCATCGGCGCGATGGGTAAGTCGGCGCAGTTCCCGCTGCATGTCTGGTTGCCCGATTCGATGGAGGGGCCGACGCCGATCTCCGCGCTGATCCACGCCGCGACCATGGTGACGGCGGGCATTTTCATGGTGGCGCGCATGTCGCCGCTGTTTGAATTGTCCGACACCGCGCTGACTTTCGTGATGACGATCGGCGCCATCACCGCATTTTTCATGGCGCTGATCGCCACCGTGCAATACGACATCAAGCGCGTGGTGGCCTATTCCACCTTGTCGCAACTGGGCTACATGACGATGGCGCTGGGCGCCTCCGCTTATTCGGCGGCGATATTCCATCTGTTCACGCATGCTTTTTTCAAGGCCGTGCTGTTCCTCGGTGCAGGCTCGGTGATCATCGCCCTGCACCACGAGCAGGACATGCGTAAAATGGGCGGGCTCGCCAAATACATGCCGATCACTTACCTCACGATGCTGATCGGCGCTCTGGCCAACGCCGGCTTGCCACCGTTCGCGGGCTTTTTCTCGAAAGATACCATTATCGAGGCGCTGCACGCCTCGCCCCTGGCCGGCGCCGGCTTTGCCTACGTGCTGGCAACCGCCGGTGTGCTGGTGGGCGGTTTTTATTCGTTCCGCCTTATTTTTTACGCATTTCATGGCAAAGAGCGATTTGCCGATCCTCATGATCCAGCGGTGCAAGCGTGCGATGCCGAGCGCGCACAGGCGCATGCTACGGATGCGCACGCCGCTGACGCGGATCACAGCGCGCATCACCATAGCCACATCACGAAGCCGCATGAATCCCCGTGGGTAGTCACGCTGCCGCTGGTGCTGCTGGCAATACCAGCGGTGTGTGCGGGCTGGATCATCGGCTCGTTTGTATTCGGTGATTATTTTGGCAATGCTATTGTGGTGTCGGCGGCGCACCCGGCGATGGCCACGTTAACGCAACAGTTTCATGGAGTGATCGGCATGATCACGCACGGCTTTGCCAGCTTGCCGTTCTGGTTTGCGGTGGCGGGCGCGGCAACGGCTTATTACATCTACATCGTGCGTCCTGATCTGCCAGCGGTGCTGCGCGCGAAGTGGGGTGTGGTGGTGACCATCCTGATGGACAAATACGGCTTTGACCGCTTTAACGACTGGTTCTTCGCGGGCGGTGCTCGCCTGCTGGGCAAGGGTTTGTGGAAGGGCGGCGACGTGGCGGTGATTGATGGCGTGCTGGTCAATGGCTCGGCCCATGCAGTGGGCTGGTTTTCAACGGTGATCCGCAAGCTGCAATCCGGCTATATCTACAACTACGCTTTTGCCATGATCTTCGGCATTCTGCTGCTGTTGACCATTACCCTGTGGTCGTTGGCGGTTTAACCCAAATAATTTAGAACACATACCCAAGTCCATGTACGCACTACCCCTGTTAAGCCTTGCGATCTGGATACCGATAGTGTTTGGTGTGGCCGTGCTTGCCACCGGCGGCGACCACAACGCACAGCGCGCGCGCGTGATTGCGCTGATCGGTGCGCTGCTGGGCTTTCTCATCACGCTGCCGATTTACGCCGGATTCAGTACCACGCTGGGGGGCTTTCAGTACTCGGAAAAAGTCGAATGGATCGAGGCGCTCAACGTTTACTATCACCTCGGCCTCGATGGCGTATCGCTGCTGTTGTTGCTGCTCAACAGTTTCACCACAGTGATAGTGGTGATCGCGGGCTGGGAGATTATTCAGAAGCGTATCGCGCAGTACATGGCGTCGTTCCTGATTTTGTCGGGCGTGATGAATGGTGTGTTCTGCGCGCTGGATGCCCTGTTGTTTTATGTGTTTTTCGAAGCTACGCTGATTCCGATGTTCATCATCATCGGCATTTGGGGCGGGCCGCGCCGCGTTTATGCATCGATCAAATTTTTTCTGTACACTTTGTTCGGCTCGCTGTTGTCTCTGGTGGCGCTGATTTATCTTTATTTTGTGTCGGGCGGCAGTTTTTCATTACTGGATTTTTACGATACACCGCTCGGCATGAATGCGCAGGTGTTGATTTTCTTCGCATTTTTCATGGCCTTCGCGGTCAAGGTGCCGATGTGGCCGGTGCATACCTGGCTGCCCGATGCGCACGTCGAAGCGCCCACCGGCGGTTCGGTGGTGCTGGCAGCGGTGATGTTGAAGCTGGGCGGCTATGGCTTTCTGCGGCTGTCGCTGCCGATAGTGCCGGACGCGAGCCACGCACTCGCGGGATTCATGATTTTTCTGTCGCTGGTGGCGGTGGTGTACATCGGGTTGGTGGCGTTGGTGCAAACCGACATGAAAAAACTGATCGCCTATTCGTCGATTTCGCATATGGGTTTTGTCACCCTCGGATTATTTATTTTCAACGCGCAAGGCATGGAAGGCGCGGTGATCCAGATGATTTCCCACGGCTTTATATCGGCCGCGCTGTTCCTGTGCGTGGGCGTGCTGTATGACCGCATGCACACGCGCGAGATTGGCGATTACGGCGGTGTGGTCAACACCATGCCGGTCTTCTCGGCGTTTTTCATGCTGTTCGCCATGGCCAATGCCGGCTTGCCCGGCACCAGCGGCTTTGTCGGCGAATTTACCGTGATACTGGGGGCGATGCAGGCGAATTTTTGGTACGCATTCCTGGCCGCGACCACGCTGATCTTCGGCGCGGCCTACACGCTGTGGATGTATAAGCGGGTGATTTTCGGCGCGATGGCCAATACCCATGTGGCGGAGCTCAAGGATATCAATCTGCGCGAGTTCGTGGTGCTCGGCGCGTTGGCGCTGGCGGTGTTGGTGATGGGCGTGTGGCCGCAACCGTTCGCGGAATTAATGCATACCTCGGTCAGTGACATCCTGTCGTATGTCATGCACAGCAAACTGCCCGCGCCCTAGGCCGCGCCCCTATCATGCAATACATACAACCTCTGTGGCCCGCGTACCCCGAGATTTTTCTGCTGGTGATGGCGTGCGTGATTCTGATTGCCGATTTGTTCGTGAGCGACCACCGGCGCGGTATCACCTATTTCCTCACGCAAGCCGCCCTGGCGGGTTGCGCGCTGATGACTTGGCTCACCTGGTCCAGCGCCAGCGGCGAACCGGTGCATACCTTCAGCGGCATGTTTGTCGGCGATTTGATGGGCAATGTGCTGAAGCTGATCACCTATTTTGGTGTGATGGCGATCCTCGTCTATGCGCGCGATTACATCCAGGTGCGCGGCATGTTTCGCGGCGAATTTTTCACGCTGACGTTGTTTGCCACGTTGGGCCTGATGATCATGATTTCGGCCAATAGCCTGCTGACCCTGTATCTGGGGCTGGAATTGCTGAGTCTCTCCCTCTACGCGATGGTCGCATTGCAGCGTGATTCCGCGGTGGCCACCGAAGCCGCGATGAAATATTTCGTGCTGGGTGCACTCGCTTCCGGCATGCTGTTGTACGGCATGTCGATGATTTACGGTGCTACCGGAACGCTTGAGATCACGCGCATTGCCAGCGTCATCGCCGACGATGGCGCGAAAAACGTGGTGCTGGTTTTCGGTCTGGTGTTCCTGGCCGCGGGTATCGGTTTTAAGTTGGGGGCGGTGCCGTTTCACATGTGGCTGCCGGACGTGTACCACGGTGCGCCGACCGCGGTCACCCTGTTTATCGGTTCGGTGCCCAAACTGGCTGCTTTTGCGTTTGTGGTGCGCCTGCTGGTGCAGGGGCTGGGGGTCGAGGAAATTCAGGGGCACTGGCAGCAGATGCTGGCGGTGATGGCGGTACTGTCGCTGATCGTCGGCAATATCACCGCTATCGCGCAAACCAATATGAAGCGCATGCTGGCGTATTCAACCATTTCCCACATGGGTTTTTTGCTGATCGGCATCTTGGCGGGCGGACTCAACGGCTACGCCTCTGGCATGTTCTACGTGGTGGTTTACGTGCTCACGAGTCTGGGTGCCTTCGGCATCATCCTGCTGTTGTCGCGGGAGGGATTCGAGGCTGAAAACCTGAATGATTTCAAAGGCCTAAATCAACGCAATTCGTGGTATGCGCTGTTGATGCTGTTGCTGATGTTCTCGCTGGCCGGGGTGCCGCCGACGGTGGGGTTTTACGCGAAATTCGCGGTGTTGCAGGCGATTGTGGATGCCGGGCACCTGTGGCTGGCGGTGATCGCCGTGGTGTTTTCGCTGATAGGCGCGTACTACTATTTGCGCATCGTCAAGCTGATGTATTTCGATGCGCCGGAGGATAACGCGCCGATCACCCCGCGTGCCGATGCGCAGGTGCTGCTGTCGGTGAATGGTCTCGCGGTGCTGGCGTTCGGCATTTTTCCGCAGCCGTTGATGGCGCTGTGCGCCAGCGCGATACTGGCTTCGCTGTAAGCGTGACGGGCGCCCCGGAGTTCATGCTTGGCTGCTGACCAGGCAGCGGGGCTGGACATGAGCGAAACCGCGCTCACTTCGCAGACGGTTTTTCAAGGCAGATTGCTGCATGTAAAGTCAGATTGCGTGCGCCTGCCCAACGGCCACCAAACCACGCGCGAATATATAGTGCATCCGGGCGCGGCGATGATTATCGCCATGCCGGACGACAACACCATCACACTGATACGCCAGTATCGCTATCCGCTCAATCGCCATTTCATCGAGCTACCCGCGGGTAAGATGGACGCGGGCGAAGCGCCGCTCCATGCTGCCCAGCGCGAGCTGCGTGAAGAGTGCGGTTACATCGCCGCCGAGTGGCGGCATTTGACCACGTTGCACCCGGGCATCAGCTACACCGACGAACACATCGAGCTGTATCTGGCACGCGGCCTCACGCAGGCGGGGCGCCATCTCGACGACGACGAATTTCTGGAAATGATGCTGGTGCCAGTGGCCGAAGCGATGACATGGATACGCGATGGTCGCATCACCGAAGCCAAGGCGGTGATGGGCTTGCTGTGGGCTGAGAAATTGCTGCGCGGCGAGTGGTGACCCTTGCGCGCCGGCGCGAGTCATTGGACGGCGCGCGACGCAGCGAAAAATATCCCCCCAGCAAACGCGCGGCAGTATCCGCAGCGGTGGCGAACCCGCCCGCATGATATTCTCCCGCGGCATGGCAGACGGACCAGATGCACGAGATGCACGAGATGCACAAGCTGCACCTATAGGCAGACGGGTTCCGGGTACTGCTAATTTTCAATAATGAGTAAAGGTCATTCCGGAATGCGGCTTTACGCGGGTAGTATATTTCTTAGCGCTTTTTTGCTGTTTTTGGTGCAACCGATTATCGCGCGTCAGATCTTGCCGTGGTTCGGCGGCGCGGCGTCGGTGTGGGCGGTTTGTATGGTGTTTTTCCAAAGTATTTTGCTGGCCGGCTATGCCTACGCCGACTGGACCTCACGGCGCCTGACGCCGCGCACACAAGCCAAAATTCATATCGCTTTGCTCGCATTAAGTTTGCTGCTGCTGCCGATCGTTCCCGATCTGCAGTGGAAGCCCGACGGCGAAGCAGGTTCGGCGCCGGTGCTGGCTATCTTGGGGTTGCTCGGCGTCACTATAGGTTTGCAGTATTTTCTGCTGTCCGCTACCAGTCCGCTGCTGCAGGCGTGGTATTGGCGGCATTTCAAGCACGCCGTTCCCTACCGGCTGTTCGCGTTGTCGAACTTCGCTTCTTTGCTCGCGTTGCTGGCGTATCCGGTGGCGATCGAGCCGTGGTTGCGCAGCAGCGTGCAGTCGTACGGCTGGTCGGTGCTGTATGGCGTTTTCGCCGCATTGTGCGGGTGGACAGCGTGGCGCAGCGCGCGCGTGGCGTCCGCGACCGCGCCGGCGCAGGCAGCCGACGCAGGTGCCGACACGCCCGCGCCGGCTATGGCTGAGCGTGTGACCTGGATAGCGTACGCGGCGATGGGTTCGTGCGTGTTGCTCGGCGTCACCAATCACCTGACGCAGAATATCGCGTCCATTCCGTTTTTGTGGCTGGCACCGCTGTCGCTGTACCTGATTACCTTCATTTTGTGTTTTGATCATCCCCGCTGGTATGTGCGCCCGCTGTTTATTGTGCTGCTGGCGCTGGCATTGCCAGCGATGGCGTGGTTTAGCGAATCGCTGGATCTTTATATTGCGGCGCCGCTGTATGTGGCGGGCCTGTTTGTATGCTGCATGTTCTGCCATGGCGAGCTCTACCGGCTGCGTCCCGCGCCCCGCTATCTGACCACGTTTTATCTGATGATTGCCATTGGCGGTGCGCTGGGTGCGTTGCTGATCGGCATCGCAGCACCCCTGCTGCTCAAAGGTTATTTTGAATTGGGTATCACCGTTGCGGCGTGCGCGCTGTTACTGTTCTGGAGCGCGCGGGCGGCGGCGCGCTGGATGGCGGTGCTGGCGTTGGTGGTGGCCTGCGTGACCAGCGGCCTGGCGATCCGGAATGTGATCGAGTATTCAGCCGATGTGCGCGTGATGGTGCGTAATTTTTACGGTGTGGTGCGCACCAAGGATTTTCCCTCGCCCGCGCCGTTTCGGGTGATGTATCACGGCGCGATCAATCACGGCGGGCAACTGCTGGGGCCTGAGCATCGGCGCCAGGCGACTAGCTATTTTGGCCTCACCAGCGGCTATGGCCGCGCGTTTGCGAGTTTGCCTGAATCGCCGCGCCGGGTGGGCGTGATCGGTCTGGGCGCGGGTGCGATCGCGGCCTACTCCCGTAGCGGCGATAGCTTTCGTTTTTACGAAATAGATCCGCAAGTGGCGGCGGCGGCGATGCTGGAATTTTCGTTCCTCAAGGACAGCCCGGCACAGGTCGACGTGGTGCTGGGCGACGGGCGCCTGTCGCTGGAGCGCGAGGCCCCGCAACGCTTTGATTTGCTGGCGATTGATGCATTTTCCGGTGATTCGATACCCATGCATTTGCTGACACGGGAGGCGATGGCGGTGTACGTCAAACATTTGGCGCCTGACGGAGTGATGGTGTTTCAGGCGACCAATCGTTTTGTCGACATTGCGCCGGTGGTGGCGCGGCTGGCTGGAGAATTCGGCATGAACGCGGTGATGGTGAGTGACGAGCCGGAGCACAGCAGCGGCGTCGAATACTGGTTGTCTGCGACGGATCAAATTATTGTCACCAAGAATCGCGCAATACTGCAGGCACCGGCGCTACGCTCCGTTGCACAAGCACTGCCGCATGACCCCGGCTTTCGCCTGTGGACGGATGATTTTTACAATTTGCTGGGTGTGTTGAAGCGCTGATCGCACCGCCGCAATCAAGACGCCTAAAAATTAGGCACTGTAGAATAATTGCCAATAGAACCGCGTTGCAGGCGCTCATTTCCACGCTTGTTCACAAGCTTATCCACAGAAACTGTGCATAGTTTTACGATCTGAAAATACAAATTAAATGTATTTAAATTCAATAGGTTATTAAAACTATATGGAACGCTATCAAGCTTTGTACATGATTTAATGAGGATTTTTATCAACCGCCAAATACGCGCAGCATCAGTTGCACGTCACACGCGTGGTAAGACTCGAAGTCTGTGCTGCAACGTATTGTGTAATTGAGAGTTTCTACTGGCCATGCAGCGCTGCGGCAGCTAACACCAATGCTAAAATTCCGCGCCCAATACGGGCTCATGTCATGAAGGGCTGAAAATGATTAGGCTGGCTTTGATTTCCGAAGGTGTGAACACTTGGCCGGTCTACGTCGCGCAGGCGCTGGGCCTGTGGCAAAACGCCGGTGCCGAGGTCAATCTCACGGTCACGGGTTCGTCAATTCAGCAGCTCGATGCGCTGAAAAACGGTGGCTTTGATATCGGCTTTCAGCAAGTCGACCATATCGTGCGGGGTGTCGAGCAGGGCGCCGACCTGTTTATTTTCATGGCCCAATCGCACGCGCCGGAGTTGTCGCTGATGGTGTCGCCAGACATCGCCGGCATCCGTGATCTCAAAGGCAAGAACATCGTGGTGGATGATGCGCGCACCGGCTATTCGCTGTTATTGCGCAAGTTGTTTGAGCAGCACGGTTTGCAAGAAAGTGAGACGCATTTTAAAAATGTCGGCGGCTCGCAGGAACGCTTCGACGCCATGATGAACGGTGCGGGCTCGGCGTGTTTCATCAATCCGCCCTTTGACCGCAACCTGATGGCGGCTGGATTCAAGAGCCTCGGCGCATCGAGTGATTTCTTTCCGGCGTATCCAGGGCCGATAGCGGCCGCGCGCCGTGCGTGGGCGCGTGAGCACCAGGCAGAACTCATCGCGTTTATTCGCGGCTTCAATCAGGCTTACGCATGGCTGCAGGATGCGGCGAACCACGCCGCCGCGGTGCAATTGTTGCCGGCGCGGCTCAATATGGCAGCGGATGTGGCGGCGCAGGCGCTGCAGCGTGTGTTCAGCCGTCCGCGCCCGCAAATCGCTGAAGACGGCGTGCGGCAGGTGATGGATTTTGTCTGGGCGTCGGAGAAATACACTGCGGCTAAAAGCAGCGCTGCGCAATACTTGGATGTGAGTTATCTGCGCGAAGCCGATGCGTAGACCCATGCGCAGGCGCCAGTCATGCGCTAGCCCAGAGCGCAAAAATAGTGTTATAAAACAGGACTTGCGGATGAATCGAGGTGTACTAATGCAACCCATGCCACTGGCCGTGATCGCATTGACGCTGTGCGCGAGCGCAGCACTGGCGCAAGACGCCAGAGAATTTCCCAGCCGCCCCCTACGCATCATGGGTGGCGGGGTGGGTAGCACGGCGGATTATCTGTCGCGCTTTATCGCGCAGAAGCTCAATGAAAAATGGAATCAGCCGGTGGTGGTGGACAGCCGCGCCGGCGCGGGGGGTACGCTCGCTGCCGATGTGGTGGCCAAGGCCGCCCCCGACGGCTACAACCTGGTCATGGGGCACGCGGGGCCGATGGTGAGCGCGGTGGCGCTGTACAAGGATCTGCCCTATGACCCGCTGCGAGATTTCGCTCCGCTCTCGCGCATGACTACCGGCGTGGTGGTGCTGGTGACGCATCCGTCGATGCCGGTGAGTACTGCCAAAGAATTGATCGCCTACATCAAACACAAGGGTGGCCTCAGTTATGCGTCGGCGGGCAATGGCACGATGAGCCATCTGGCGGGTGAATTGTTCAACCGCATTGCGGGTGTGCAGGTGTTGCACGTGCCGTACAAGAGCGCGGGTTTTGCGCTGACCTCGCTGTTGTCGTCGGAGACGCAGATATCGTTTCTGTCACCGGTAACGGCGCACACACAACTGAAGGCCGGGCGCGTCAAGGCGCTGGCGGTGTCGAGTAAAACGCGTTTTGCGGGCACGCCGGAGATACCCAGCGCGGTCGAAGCCGGCATACCTGGCATGGATGCGCGGCTGTGGTTTGGTTTGTTCACCACCGCGAAAACGCCGCGCGCGGTAGTGATGAAACTCAATCAAGAAATCACCGAAGTATTGAATCGGGCGGAGGTGAAAACGATGCTGCTCGCGCAAGGGGCGGAAGCTGCGCCGTCGACGCCGGAAGAACTGGGCGATTTCGTGAAAAGCGAGCTCGCGCGCTGGACACCGATTATCAAGGCAGCCGGGATTAAGGCGGATTAACGGCCGTGAACGAGTGAAGGAGTGAACGAGGTACCCCGTCTCTTCAGGCCTACGCAGCAGTCGGCATTGTGTAGCGATGTAACGATCTTTTGAAAGCAGAAGATGCGCATTACAGACATCCGTGAAACCGCGATTCCGCTGAACTCAACGCTGAGCAACGCGGTGTTTGATTTCAGCGAAATGACCACTTCGGTGGTGGCGGTAATCACCGATGTCATGCGCGAGGGCAAACCGGTGGTGGGTTTCGCCTTTAACTCCACCGGACGTTATGCCTGCGGCGCGCAGATGCGCGAGCGTTTCATTCCGCGCATCCTGAAGGCGCAGCCCGAGTCGCTGCTCCATGCGGCGGGCGACAACCTCGATCCCGAAAAAATTCTTGCTGCCATGATGCAGCGTGAGAAACCGGGCGGGCACACCGAGCGCTCGGTGGCCATCGGCACCATTGAAGTTGCGTGCTGGGACGCCGTGGCCAAGATCGCCGGCAAGCCCTTACATCGCGTGCTGGCCGAGCGCTACAACGATGGCAAGGTGATCGATAAAATACCGTGTTACGTGGGCGGGGGCTGGTATGAGCCCGGCAAAGGCATCCCTGAACTGCAGGCCGAAATCCGCGGCAAACTGGACAGCGGTTACACTGTGATGAAAATCAAGGTGGGCGGCGCGAGCATTGCGCAAGACCTCGCACGCGTGGAGGCGGCGCTGAGAATTGTGCAATCCAGTCAACATCTTGCGGTAGACGCCAATGCGGGCTTCACCCGCGAACGCGCGCTCGCCTACGCCAAGGCGTTGGCGCCCTACCAGCTCAAGTGGTTTGAGGAGCCGACTGATCCGCTCGACTATGAAGGGCTCAGCGAATTCATCGCGCACTACGGCGCTGCGGTAGGTACCGGTGAAAATCTGTTTTCCACGCAGGACGTGGAAAACCTGGTGCGCTTCGGTGGCATGCGCGCGGGCATGGATTTTATCCAGACCGACGTGCCGCAATCGTATGGCATCGTGCAGTTCTCGCGCACGCTGAAGATGTTGCAGCGCCATGGCTGGTCACGGCAGGCGGTGTTTCCGCACGGCGGCAACCAGATGACGTTGCACCTCGTCGGCGGCTTCGGCCTGGGCGGCTGTGAAGCCTATCCGGGTGTGTTTGGCATCTTCGCCGGTTTTGCGGATGATGCCAGAGTGGAGCATGGTTTTCTCAAATTGCCCGAGCGGCCGGGCATAGGCTTTGAGGCGCAGAATCAGTTGTATGCGGCGATGCGTGCCCTGGTGTGATAGTCATGGATAAACAAAAATCGTTAGGCGCCGCGCTCCAACACCTCGACCAGGGCGACTGGAACGCTGCGCACAAAATCGTGCAAAGCGACGCGTCGGCCACGGGCTGCTGGGTGCACGCCATCGTGCATGTGATGGAAGGCGACCTTGATAATGCGCGCTATTGGTATGGACGGGCGGCGCGGGTCTTTTCGGCAGATCCGGTGCAGGAGGTTGCGGCGGTGAAGAAAACGCTACTGTAGGGCGGGGTTGGCG
>CAMDRT010000043.1 GCA_945906815.1 Bordetella parapertussis | reverse complement strand
CCCCCCCCCCCCCCCCCGCAACGTCCATGGTGTCTGCTCCGATTGACCTTCTCCGACTAACTTCTCTGGTTTCAATGGCACTATCTTAAGCGTGTCCAGGGTGTGCGCCGGTCACCAGCCACAGGTGGTGGCACACGTGCAATGCGCATCCCGCAACGGCGTACTTCAAGACCATTAACCACGGAAAACGCGGAACACACAGAAAAATTCCGCGCACTTTTTTTTCCGCGTATTCCGTGTGTTCCGTGGTAAATCGCCCTTAAGATAGCGCCATTGTTCTCTGGTTTGACTTGGCTAAACGCGGGGTGCCACCTCCACGCGTTTTTGTTAGGTAATGTCCCGCAGAAGCACCAAGAATAGCCCGGAGTTCAGCGGATGCCGATGGATGCGCACTTCGACATCGAACTCAGGGCCGACTTTGCGGCGGTGACAGGACTCAAAGCAATCCTCATGCAGATCCGGGGATGCTCCCAACCGAGCAGCAATTCTGCTGATCGTTGTTGCAATATCCCGGTCGTTTCTTCGACTCGTCAGTGTTTCCCGCTCGCTGTATCCGCTTATCCTACTATAGGTGTCGCTAACTTCCTTAAGACTCCCCTGCGCATCCACCAGCCAGTAGGCGTCAACAGCCGTCTGCAGTATGGCCCGTAGTCCTGCGTCGTCGTCCAACAGCGCTCCCTGCGCCTTCCGACGCTCAGCGTCGTCGTCCAGGGTGAGACGTATAGTCCTCCGGCCGCCCTCTTCATGAACAGTAGCCGTCACTTGCACCAAGCACAATGAGGTCGAGTTCGGTTTCCGTATCCGAAGTTCGCAGGTCTGAGGCTTTCCCCCAACCAGAAGACGTTTGCACATGTGGTAGTAGATGTACTGATCGTACGCGTAGATGAACCGGCTGATCGACTGTTGAAACAGTTTGGACTTGACCTGGCCCAGAAGGATGGTGGTGGCCTGGTTGGACTGCAGGATCAACCCGGTTTCAGTGACACTGCAATAGCTCACCGGGGCCGTGTCGTAGAGATCGGCATACATCTCGCGTATCTCGTCCAGATGATCGTGCGCCTGGCGCAGTTCCTCGTTCTGCATCTTCAGTTCGATCTGGTGCACGCGCAATTCCTGCAGCATCTCCTGAGCGGTGGACAGGTCGACGGCCTGTTCAGGCGCGCTGGCGGCTTCAGCCGACGCCGTCATTTCAGCCTGCTGGCGTATCTCCGCGCTCACACTTAGCGCCAGGAGATCGCTCGCGGGCGCCTTGGTTTTTTTACTCATTGCCTGTCTGTCCCCTTTGATTGCTCTTGATCTCCCCCCGCTCTGTCTTCACGAACGCATAGGCATTCCGTCCCCAGCCTCGTCCAGCAGAGCGCTGGCGGTAACCTCGACATCAACTACCGTACCGTCCTTGGAGAGCCGTTGCGAGGGATACGGCATTACAACCTCCGCCTGGGTCAACTGAAGCAGCTTGTCCGACTCGCTCTCGCGCAGCGGCGGCGGAATGTACGCGCGCGCATTCATCTTGAGCGCCTCAGTTGCGTTCCAGCCATACATCCGCTCCGCGCCAGGGTTCCAGGCCAGAATGCGGCCTTGTGTGTCCTGCACGACGATGGCGTAGTACGCATCGTGCATAATGGCAGCCAGACTACGCAGTTCGGCCCGCGCCTTCGCCAACTCGTTGATGTTCACGAAAGTGAGCACCGCGCCCTCGATGACGTTCTCTAGGGTGCGGTAGGGCTGGATGCGCATCGCGTAGCGGTTCCCCGTCTTGGTCCTCACCTCCACCTCCTTGGGCACCAGCGTATCGAGCACGGCGCGCACGTCCAGTCCTAGATTTTGGTAGTCGAGCAGGTTGGAGGCGATGTCGCTCACCAGCCTTCCCGTGTCGCTCGGGATCAAATTGATGATCTCGCGGGCGGCCGGCGTGAAACGCAGCATGCGCAACTCATGGTCCACGAAGACCGTGCCGATGCCCGTGCCCGCAAGCAGATTGTTCATGTCGTTGTTGGCCCGCGACAGGTCCCCCAGCTTGGTCTGCAGCTCGGCGTTGACAGTGGACAGTTCCTCGTTGACCGATTGCATTTCCTCCTTCGCAGTCTCCAGCTCCTCGTTGGTGGACTGCAATTCCTCGTTCACCGACTGCATTTCCTCGTTGGAGGACTTAAGCTCCTCGTTGGCGGTCTCCATTTCCTCGTGCGTGCTCTGGATGTATTCCTCCTTCGCCTGCAGTTCCTGCTGGAGCTGCGCGAGACGCGAAGCTTCGCCCTCCCCGGAGATCGCTACAGCCGTAGCAGCTTCGGTTTTTTCGGGTTCGATGACCGGCGTTCCCGACAGCACGACCAGGTACAGCGGAAGCTCAGTCAGGGCGCCTGCAACGCCCGCCACCGGATGGATCACAAGATCCACCAGAGTGTAGTGGCCGTTGCTTTTGACGCGCACCTCCGGGGTGCGCACGATCCCTCTGGTGGCCACCACCTTGTGCAGAGCAGTCGTCAAGCTGCGCCGCAAGCCTTCGCGGGCCAGCTTCAGAATATTGAACGTCGCCTCGCCCTGGGCTGGCTCCAGATACATCCCGGTGCGCCCGTGCACGTAGAGAATGTCCCCCCGGCTGTTGATGAGCACACCGATCGGGTCGAGCATCTGCAGCAGCGTCCGCTCGGTCAGCTCGCGCAGCGGCAGTTTTATCCCGCCCTCGACTTTGCCGGGCGCCCGCGTCAGCTCCCCACCCGTCGCCGTAGTGTTCGTCAGGAAGTCGCCCAGAGCCCCTCGACGCGCTATGCCATGATCTTGTTTGCGCAGATACAGCTTCGCCTTGCGATCCAGGACGGCAAACAGATCGCTGTTATCGCCCACGCTCTCGGAGGTACCGAGAAACAAATGGCTGCCCCACTTGAGCGCGTAATGAAACAGCAGCATGATCCTCTTTTGCAAATCCCCATTCATGTAGATGAGGACGTTGCGGCAACTGATGAGGTCGAGCTTGGAGAAAGGCGGATCCCGGATCAGGTCCTGCTCGGAAAACACCAGCATGTCGCGGATGCTCTTGTTGATGCGAAAGCCCGCTGTGCCGGGCTCGGCGGTAAAGAAACGCGCCAGCCTGGTCGGTGAAATGTCGGCGGCGATACTGGCCGGATAGATGCCGGCACGGGCGGTAGCAATCGCCCGGGCGTCGATGTCGGTGGCGAATACATTCACCGGATGGCTTTGCTTTAGCACCTCCAAGCGCTCGACTAGCAGGATGGCCAGGCTATAGGCCTCCTCCCCGGTGGAGCACCCCGGCGTCCAGATCCGGATAGGGGAGCCGGCGGGCCTGCCTTCGAACAGCTTGGGGATGATCTGTTTCTCCAGCGCATCGAAGGCCTCGGGATCGCGGAAGAAGTTGGTCACCCCGATCAAGAGGTCGCGAAATAGCCCATCCATCTCGACTGACGAGTGTTGCAGAAACTTGACGTAACCCTCCAACGCCCCGATCTGGTGCATCGCCATGCGCCGTTCGATGCGTCGGTTTACTGAGCTCGGCTTGTATTGCGAGAAATCGTGCCCAGTCTGCGTGCGCAACAGAATGAAAATCTTTTTCAGCGCATTCTCGACCTTGGGTGTCGGACTCACCACGGGGGATCTGCCGAAGGCGTGATTCACATAGGAGAGAAGCTGAGCCGGCATCTTGGCCGGCGACAACTCGTAGTCCACCACCCCGGTCGCTATCACGCTTCTCGGCATGCCGTCGAATTCCGTGGATTCGGGGGTCTGCACCATGACCATGCCGCCTTCGCCCTTGATGGCGCGTACGCCCAACGTGCCGTCGGTGCCGGTGCCCGAGAGCACGATGCCGATCGCTCTTTCGCGCTGGTCGCTCGCCAGGGATCGAAAGAAGTAGTCTATCGGCAGACGCTGGCCACGCGGGGAAGACGGTTGCAGCAACTGTAGCGTGCCTCTTAACAAGGCCATGTCGCAGTCGGGCGGAATGATGTAAGCGCAATTGGGCTGCACCGTCATGCCATCTTGCACTTCATACACCGGCATGCGCGTGTATCTGCGCAGGAGTGCGGAGAGTATGCTCTTGTGATCCGGCGCCAGATGCTGCACCAGCACAAAGGCCATGCCCGGATCAACATCTAGCGGTATTGCGGAAAAGAATGCCTCGAATGCCGCCAGCCCTCCGGCCGAAGCCCCGATGCCGACGATGGGAAAAGTCGGTGCACTCTCGCTGCTTGGCGGGGCTTGCGTCTCGGGTGGCGGCACACTCGCCGACGTTGGGTCCGGCTCATTGCCCTTTACCTGCTGCGTTGCCTTCTGCCGGCGTTTAGCCATCTTGAGCTCCCTCCAAGGATTTACAGCGTTATCATTTCATTTCTTGAAACTTATGAGGACGCTAGCGACAAACGCTCGACATAACGCGCCACGGTGTCGGCTTCAAGATTAACGCGCGCACCCGCCGCCAGCGCACCGAGATTGGTCGACGCCAGCGTGTGCGGGATAAGGTTAACTGAAAACTGCAGGTGATGCACTGCATTCACGGTAAGACTCACCCCATGGATCGCGATCGAGCCCTTGAGCGCGATGTAGCGCGCCACCTCGCGCGGTGCTTCGAACACAAAAACCTGGTTGTCACCGGCGGCCTCAACCCGCACCACCGTAGCCACGCCATCCACATGCCCGCTCACCAGATGCCCGCCCAGACGATCCGCCAGCCGCAATGCGCGTTCCAGATTCACCCGCGCACCCACCTCGAACCCTGCCGCGCAGCGCAGCGTCTCCCGCGATACGTCGGCCTCGAAACCCGCTGCCGAAATCACAATCGCGGTCAGACACACGCCGTTGACCGCGATACTCTCCCCTACCTGCCCATCCGCCAAATCCAAGTGCGGCGCGGCCACCGCTATACGCACGCCGCCCGCGGTGGCCGTCACTGTGGCAAGGGTGCCGACCGCGGTTACGATGCCGGTGAACATTATAGCGGCGCCACCCGCGCCACAATGCGTATATCCGGTCCGATTTGACGCACATCCACGAAAGTGAGTTTATGCTGCGCGGATAGTGTTTGCAACTGCGGCAAATGAAACATGGCCTGTGCCGCGTCACCCAACACACTGGGCGCCAGATAAATCAGCAATTCATCCACCAGCCCTGCGTTTAACAGCGACCCATTCAACTTATAGCCTGCCTCGACATGCACTTCGTTAAATCCGCGGCGGCCCAGTTCCAGCATCAAGTCGCGCAACTCGACTTTGCCCGCCGCATTCGGCAGCAGCATAATTTCCGCGCCCTGTGCCTGCAAGGCGTGCATCGGCTGCGCTGGATGGGCTGCTGCGGCGATTAGCGTACCCGCGCCCAGCACCCTGGCGTCGAGCGGTGTTTCCAAGCGGCTATCCACCACCACGCGCACGGGTTGGCGCGTGGTCGCCACCTCGCGCACCGTCAATTGCGGATTGTCGTCTTTCACGGTACCGATACCGGTGAGGATCGCACACGCTTGCGCGCGCCACGCATGTCCATCACGCCGCGCTTGCGGCCCGGTGATCCACTGGCTGTGGCCGTTCAACAATGCCGTTTTGCCATCGAGGCTCGCCGCAATCTTGACGCGCACCCATGGCCGCCCGCGCGTCATGCGCGACACGAAGCCGATGTTCAGCGACCTGGCGTCATCCGCCATCAAGCCGCATTCCACCGCGATATTCGCCGCGCGCAGCCGCGCAAAACCCTGACCTGCGACCAGCGGGTTGGGATCCTCCATCGCGGCCACCACCCGCGACACGCCCGCCTCAACCAGCGCCGCACAGCACGGCGGGGTGTGGCCTTGATGCGCACAGGGCTCCAAATTCACGTAGGCAGTTGCGCCGCGTGCGCGCACGCCGGCCTGGCGCAGCGCATGCACCTCGGCATGCGGCTCGCCAGCGCGCTGGTGCCAACCTTCACCCACCACCTCGTTTACGCCCTCTGTGTCACGCACCAGCACGCAGCCCACGCGCGGATTCGGCGTGGTCGTATAGAGGCCGCGGCGCGCCAATTCAAGGGCACGCGCCATGTGTGTGTGATCGTGCGGAGAAAAAATCATGGCATGGTTGTGGCACTGGCCAGGCACAGGATTAAGGCCTGCGCGTTACTTCTTGCCTAAACCCGGTTTCTGGGCTTCCTTGATAGCATCCTGAAAGTCATCCACACCCTGGAAACTGCGATAGACCGAAGCAAAGCGGATATACGCCACCTGATCCAGGCGGTGCAACTCGCGCATCACCATTTCGCCGATGCGCCGCGCCGGTACTTCGCGCTCGCCGAGCGCGAGTATGTTTTGCGTAATCGTTGCAATCGCCTCATCCACCAGCGGCGTGGGCACCGGACGCTTGTGCAGCGCGCGCATGAACCCGGTGCGCAGTTTCTCCACATCAAACTCGGTGCGGCTGCCATCCTGCTTGGCCACCTGCGGCATGCGCAATTCCACGGTTTCGTAGGTGGTAAAGCGTTTGTTGCAGGCTTCGCAACGCCGCCGCCGGCGTATGCTGTCGCCGACGTCGCTCACGCGCGAGTCGATCACCTGCGTGGAAGCATGCTTGCAGAACGGGCATTTCATACGAAATCAGGCTCCGCTCACTGGCCATACACCGGAAAGGCATCGCACAGTGTCCTGACCTCAGCGGCGACACGCCGCAACACGGCATCGTCATGCGGCGCGTCGAGCACGTCGGCGATCAGATGCGCGACGGTTTCCGCTTCGAATTCGCAGAAGCCGCGCGTGGTCATTGCGGGAGAACCCACGCGGATGCCGCTGGTGATGGTGGGTCGCTGCGGATCGTGGGGAATCGCGTTCTTGTTGATGGTCAAGCAGGCCTTGCCCAACGCCATTTCGGCCTCCACGCCGGTGACATGCTTGCTGCGCAAATCCACCAGAAACATATGGCACTCGGTGCGGCCCGACACGATGCGCAAACCACGCTCGTGCAGCACCTTG
Organism: Bordetella parapertussis; assembly: GCA_945906815.1. Lineage (GTDB taxonomy): Bacteria > Pseudomonadota > Gammaproteobacteria > Burkholderiales > SG8-41 > UBA5216. The sequence continues at coordinate 29,864 of CAMDRT010000043.1, read as the reverse complement.
GCCATCACCCGCGCGTTATCGAGCACTTGTTGTTGATAGTGGCGAAACTCGGGGGTGAGCGCCTCCTGCAACGCCACCGCCTTGGCAGCAATAACATGCATCAATGGGCCGCCTTGCGTGCCTGGAAACACCGCGCTGTTGAGTATCTTTTCGTGCTTGGCGTCCGCCAGTATCAACCCACCGCGCGGCCCGCGCAGCGTTTTGTGCGTGGTACTGGTGACAAAATCAGCAATCCCCACCGGACTCGGGTACAGCCCCGCCGCGATCAGGCCCGCGTAGTGGGCTACGTCGGCCATCAGCAGCGCGCCGCAATCGTCGGCAATGGCGCGAAAACGTTTCCAGTCGAAACACAGCGAATAGGCGGAGGCGCCGGCAACTATCAGCTTGGGCTTGCGCACCAGGGCGAGTTCTTCCACCTCGTCGTAATCGATTTCCTCGGTATCGTGATCAAGACCATAGGTCACCGCGTCGAAGTAACGTCCACTGACGTTGGCGGGCGAACCATGCGTTAGATGCCCGCCGCTGTCCAGCGCCATGCCGAGTATCACATCCCCGGGATGTAGTACGGCTTTGTAGACGGCAAAATTCGCCTGTGCCCCCGAATGCGGCTGCACATTGGCGTAACCGGCGTGAAACAATTTTTTGGCACGGTCGATCGCCAATTGCTCCACCACATCGACATGCTCGCAGCCGCCGTAATAGCGCTTGCCGGGATACCCTTCGGCATATTTGTTGGTGAGCACCGAGCCTTGCGCCGCCAGCACGCGCGGACTGGCGTAGTTCTCCGAGGCGATGAGTTCGATGTGGTCATGCTGACGCTGGCGTTCGCGCTCGAGCGCTTGCCACAGTTCCGAATCAAAGTCAGCGATAGTATCTTTTGCGGTGGAGAACATGGGCGAATACGCGAGAAAAAATGTGGAGGGGATGAATACAGTCAGTCCAGCAGCAATGCCGTAGCCAACAACCAACGACGCGCGTTACTTGCCCGCCGCTTTGGGCGCCGGGCCGCCCAGCGCTTTGATAACCTGCTCGGTGATATCAACCGCCTTGCCCGCGTACACCGCTTCCTGCAACACCAGATCGAGTTTCTGGCTTTCGGCGATTTTGGTGACGATGGCGGTCACCTCGACAAAATACTTGCGCCGCTCTTCCGACTTGCGGCGTTCTACATCATCCACGAACGCGCGGCCGATCTGCTCAAGGCGCTGCGCCTGCGTCTGAAATTCGCGCTCTTGCAGTTCGCGCTCGCGTCCCGCCGGCGCACCGGGTAGCTGTGCCTGCAAACCTTTGACTTTCGCTTCCAGGCCGCGCACTTCCTGTTCACGCGCGCTGAATTCGCGGCGCAGCATTTCGGTAATGTCAAACGCACGCCGCGTATCGTTCTCGATGCGCCGGCCATCGATATAACCGATCTGCAGCGACTGTGCCGCTGCCGTCTGCATACACAGCACGGCAATTACCGCTATCCAGAAACACCTCAATTGCATGGTATAACCTGATGTTGTCGCCAGCCGCGAAATTACGGCGTCGCAGTATAGGGCCAAATATCACAGCGCTAGCTACGCTGCATGTGGTCAGGAGGTCTACGGTATCACATCTGCCGCTGGCCGGTCATCGGCACCCGCTAATTGCCGGCTATGGTCATGCGCTCCAGCAATATCGAGCCACATTGGCGTGAGCCGCGCCGCAACACGTCGTTGCCGATGGCCGCGATGCCGCGAAACATGTCCTTCAGCTGGCCGGCAATGGTGATCTCCTGCACCGGGTAAGCGATTTCGCCGTTCTCCACCCAGTAACCCGCGGCGCCACGCGAGTAATCGCCGGTAACCTGATTCACACCTTGGCCCATCAACTCCGTTACCAGCAAGCCGCGATGCATTTTTTTAAGCAACGCGGCAAAATCATCACCGCTGTCGCGCAGTATCAAATTGTGATTGCCGCCGGCATTGCCGGTGGAACGCATGCCCAGCTTACGCGCGGAGTAACTGCCCAGAAAGTAGCCCTGCACCACGCCGTCCTGCACCACTTCGCGCGCTTGCGTGGCGACCCCCTCGGCATCAAACGCGCCGCTGCCCAAGCCCTTCGGTATATGCGGCAAATCGCTGATGTGAACCAGCGGCGCAAACGCCTGCGTGCCCAGACTATCCAGCAGAAACGACGATTTACGATACAGACTGCCGCCGCTCACCGCCGACACGAAATGCCCCAGCAAACTCGATGCAACAGGGGCCTCAAACAGCACCGGCGCCTGCGTGGTTTCTATTTTGCGCGCGTCGAGCCGGCGCACCGCGCGCTCGGCGGCACGCCGCCCCACCGACTCCGGCGTTGCCAAATCCTGTTCGGCACGCGCCACCTCGTACCAATCGTCGCGCTGCATGGCGTCATCCTCACCGGCGATCAACGAACAGCCGATGCTGTGCCGTGAACTCGGATAGCCGGCGAGAAATCCATGCGAATTGCCATAGACAAAATGCGATTCCTGCGTCGATACCGACGCGCCTTCGGAGTTACTGATGCGCTTATCCACCGCAAAGCCTGCGTCTTCGCAGGCCGTGGCAAGCACGATGGCGCGCTCCACCGGCAGCGCCCACGAATGCCACAATTGCAATTCCGGAAATTCACGCGCCAGCAGCGCCGGATCGGCCAGCCCTGCGCAATCATCGGCGGCGGTAAAGCGCGCGATCGACAATGCCGCATCCACCGCGTCGCGCAGCGCCTGGGGCGAAAAATCCGAGGTGCTGGCATGGCCGCGCTGCTGACCAAGATACACCGTCACACCCATGCCTTTGTCGCGGTTGTACTCGATGGTTTCCACTTCGCCACGACGCACGGTGACGGTCTGGCCGTAACCTTCGCTGACCTCGACTTCAGACGCGCTAGCGCCGCGTTCGCGCGCATAAGCCAGCGCATCGCGCGTGAGCGACTGCAGGGCGCCGCTATCGCGGGTAAATCCAGGGTTGGGCATGATGGGGTCTCATTGAGCGCGGTGGTGACTGCGCCTGTGCATTGCCGAAAAGAGCGCTATCATAACAGGTTGATTCCTTGCGCAGAAACCGCATCATGCCCATCGCTAATGAACCGCCAGACGACGCCGCCCCCGCCTACGAGGGCCCCAGTAAATCCCGCCGCAAAGCCGATGCGCACGCCGTGCAAGCGCTGGGCGTGGAACTGGTTGCGCTCAATCGCAATCAACTGGCGCAGGTAGAAATGCCCGAAGCACTGCGCGACGCCGTGCAGGCGGCGCAACGCATCAGCGCGCATGAAGGGCGGCGGCGTCAATTGCAATTCATCGGCAAACTCATGCGCAACCTAGACCCGGCGCCGATCCGCGCCAAAATCGACGGCTGGAAAACCACCTCCGTAGAAGAAACCGTGCGGCTGCATTTAATCGAACGCTGGCGCGACCGGTTGCTGGAAGAGCCGTTGGCCTTGCAGCCGTTTACCGCCGAGTATCCGCATGCCGATGTGCAGCAGTTGCGCACGCTGATACGCAACACGCAGCGTGAACGCGAGCACCACAAGCCGCCGAAAAGTTACCGTGCTCTGTTTCAGTTACTGCGCGATATAATCGCGTCATGAACGAAGAACTCTTAATCGGCCTGGTGTCGATCAGCGATCGCGCCTCGCAAGGCGTGTACGAGGATCAGGGCATACCCGCTCTGCGGGATTGGTTCACGCAGGCGCTCGCCTCAAAATGGCGTATGGTGACGCGCTTAATTCCTGACGAACGGCCGTTGATCGAAGCGACGCTCAAAGCCTTGGTCGACGACGAAAAATGCCACCTGGTGCTTACCACCGGCGGTACCGGCCCCGCGCTGCGCGACGTCACACCCGAAGCCACACTGGCGGTGGCGGACCGCGAAATGCCGGGTTTCGGCGAACAAATGCGCCAGGTCAGCCTGAAATTCGTACCTACCGCGATACTGTCGCGGCAGGTAGCGGTGATCAGAAAACAAGCGTTGATTATCAATCTGCCAGGCCAACCCAAAGCCATCAGGGAAACACTCGAAGGGCTGAAAGATGACACCGGCCAGCCGCTGGTCAACGGTATTTTCGCGGCGGTGCCGTACTGCATCGATTTGATAGGCGGACCGTATATTGAAACCAACGCCGCGGTGGTAAAGGCGTTTCGGCCGAAGTCGGCGGTGCGAAAGTCGTGAACGGGTGAACGGGTGAACGGGTGAACGAGTAACCCCGCGCCTCACCACCTCACCACCAGCTCACGCGTTCACCCCTTCACCCCTTCACCCGTTCACCCGTTCACCCGTTCACCCGTTCACCCGTTCACTCCTTCACCCATTCACCCGTTCACCCCTTCTCCCGTTCACCCGTTCACCCCTACACCCCACACGCCCTTCAAAAACCATGCTCGAAACCATCGAACTCGAAACGGCCCCCCATCCCACCGCCGCCGTGATCTGGATGCACGGCCTCGGCGCGGATGGCAATGATTTCGTACCCATCGTCAATCAACTCGATTTGTCTGGCGCACCGCCCATACGCTTTATTTTTCCGCATGCACCGCAGATTGCAGTGACTATCAACAACGGTTACGTCATGCGCGCATGGTATGACGTGTCCTTCGGGGACCTTGAGGGTCACAGCAAGCGCGCCGATGAAACGGGTGTGCGGCAGTCGCAGGCGCGCATCGGGGATTTGATCGCCCGCGAAATAGATAGAAAAATACCCTGCAAAAACATTGTGTTAGCGGGATTTTCCCAAGGCGGCGCAATGGCCTTGCAATGCGGCTTGCGTTACCCGGAGCCGCTCGGCGGGGTGATGGCACTGTCGTGTTATCTGCCGTGTGCCGACAGCTTTGCTGCCGAAGCCACGCCCGCCAATCTAAAAACACCGCTGCTGGTAGCGCATGGCACGCAAGACCCGGTGGTGCCCTATGCCATGGGGAAAAAATCCTGCGACCTGTTGCTGCAATCAGGTTACGCCGTGCAATGGCACGAATACCCGATGGCGCATGCGGTGTGCCTGGAACAAGTACGCGATATCGGCGCGTGGCTGACGCGCGTGTTGCGCGGGTGATCGCGAACGGAGCGGCCAGCCCTCAGTAAGCCCTCAGTAAGCCCTCAGCCAGCCCTCAACCAGCCTTGAGCCGCACGCGCTCGAAATCCGGACCTGATTCGATCACGCCCGAGGGCATCAGCTTAAACGATAGTCCGTCAGCCGTGCGCTCGATCACGCCCGAGGGCATCAGCATAAACGATAGTCCGTCAGCGGTGCGCGTTACTCTGAGTGCCTCGCCCAAGGTAAACGATGCCGGACGCACCAGCACCTGCAGATAACCGCTGCGTGACGGTTCCGCCTCGAGCAGCACCACATTGGGGGGCGTGCCGCTCTCGCTACGATTGCGGCGCGCGCACATGGTGGCGGGCGTTACCGCCCGGCTGAGCGCCTGTATGCCCACCAGGCATCGGCCGCGGGCGTCGGTTTCAATACGCCGTACCACCGCAGCCCCCCAAATGGCCGTGTTGCCTTCAGGCCTGAAACCGATCAATGCACCTACCTGCAGCCATTCGCCGCGGCGCGTGGGCACGATGACGCCGTAGCCTTCCGCACTGACGTTTTCGACCACCCAGGTTTCCTGCATGACTTTGCTGCCCATCGACAGCACGCCCTCAAAGCCTTGCGTGATCTGCAAGGTGGTGGCTACTTTATGCCGCTCGGACTCACGCTGCGGCAATTCTTTTTCCCAGTTGAATGCCAGATGCCGCACCGTATCCGCGACGGCGTCGCAGTCGCCAGGCCGAAAATTCAGCTCGGACGGCAGCGCGCCGGTTGCGCTGATGACCTCCACCACACGCTGGGCCGCATCCCGCGCCTGTCCGGCCCCAAAATAAATCAGGCGCGCCCCACGCGGGGTCGCGGCCAACACACGCGTGGGCGCACTGGCGCCACTCAAATCAAAGATGAAATTACAACCCGCGTCGGCACTGCTTGAAAAGACGAAATCCTTCGAAAAATGTGCGATCGCGCGCTCTGCGATATGCTGCTTCACGGGGGACAAGCCACCGGCTGAGGACACTGACAACATCAGTACGCGCAAAAATTCCTGGCGCACGGTGCCGCGGCCTCGCGCGCCCTCGTAAAAGTCTATCGTATCATCGAGAAAAGCGCCCGCCTCGGCCTGGGCATACAGCTTGGCTACCGTAGCCCAGTAGGATGCGTCGACGTAACCGTAGCGCATCAATATCCACTTGATCTGCACGGCCTGCAGGCGCATGGCCCGCGCCACGGCTTGCGGCAATTTTGCGCGCAGGGCAAGCGCGTCACGCTCGCCCCGGGCCACAGGGTCAATACAGCCTACATAGGCATCTCCCAAGGCTTTCCAGTACCCGGTCGCAGCGCGCCAATATAGACCTTCCTGAAATTTCGCCTGCGGCTTGAGCGCCAGATATTCATCCAGCAGGCGCTGCCCGTGGCGCTTTAACGCGGCCTCTATGAGATCAATAAGTGCATAGCGGTGCGTCATCGAAAATTTGCTGGCACTGGTGGTGATCGACTCCAGCCACTGCAGCGCGTCGTGTGCCGCACGCACGGCATCATCGGGCGGCAGCATGGCAACCAACGCTTTGGCGTCCGCCATGTTCGCCAGCGCATGACCCGCTCTATCTTTGCCAGACAGCCACTTCAACATGGCAACTCCCGTGCACACCCGTACCGTGCAGTCGTCACAACTGCGCACAGGCGCGTCTCAACCAACAGAAAGCGGCAGAATTGGGGCCGGCGGAATCAGCGATCGCCCGCAAAGACGTGGCGGACAGAATCCGGATGAGTCGTTGACTAGGGCGGGGTCACTCTCTGCAATCCGGATGAAATTAAGGCTACTACACTACAGGGGAACCATGCAAGCGGATTATTTGTGCCTGCCCCCACGGGGCATTTATTGCCGCCGCAATGCCGCATCATTTTGCCGTTATGTAGCAAAAATTAACTGCCCTGCTCCGGCCAATTCTTAATGTAGCGCTTGAGCAAACGGTTCTCGAAGCTCGCCTCTTTGATTGCCGCCTTGGCAATGTCATGAAACGAGATCACACCCAGCAGCTGCCCGCCGTCCATTACCGGCACATAGCGCACATGATGCTGCGTCATGAGATCCCGCACGCTGTCGGAGGTGTCATCCAGGCCGCACACCAGTGGCTCGTGCACCATAACTTCGCGCACCGCTAAGTCACCAAGATTACCGCGTTGCGCGTCGAGCCCTTGCAATACCTCGCGAAAGGTCAGCATGCCTATCATCTGGCCGCCCGCGCTTTCCACTACCACCAGCGAGCCGATATCGTTGGTCACCATCGTCGCCACGGCGTCGGCCACGCGCCCGTGCGGCGCGATGCTGAAAATAGTGCTGCCTTTGAGATTGAGTATGTCGCGAATAATCATCGCTCAGCGCCCGCCCGCAGGTTGATCCAAAGCCATGTTAGCGCACCCGCTATGAGCTGAAAAGGGTGAAAAGCTATAATCGGCCTGTTTTTAACCCAACCTGGAACACCATGACCCAACGCCTGCGCGGCATTACCGACAGTGAGGCCAGCGGCCCCACCCGAGAACTGTTTGACGCCTCTAACGTGATGCTGGGCCGCATCGCCAACCTGCAACGCATACTATCGCACAGTCCGCTGGTCGCTCGCTGGTTCCTGCCGCTGGTGGCTGCCGTGCGCCAACCCACAGCAGGTGCAGTGTCAGACGTGCGCCTGCGCAACCTCGCGTGCCTGAAAACCTCGACCATCAACAACTGTCATTACTGAACCCAACACAATCGGGTGCTTGGTCAAGCACTGGGACTTACCGACGCGGAATTCGAAGCGCTGCAGGCAGCGGACTATCGCGCCAGCGCGCTGTTTACCGACCAGGAAAAAGCCGTCATGGCATGGTCGGAAGCGATGACGCTGAACACCGCCAAACACGACGATGGCGTGTGGGACGAGTTGCGCAAACATTGCACTGACGCTGAAATCGTCGAGGTCTCGATGATGTGCGGCCTCTTCAACATGATCAACCGTCTGAATGATTCTTTTCGCACCGAACTCGAGTCGGAAGAATACAACCGCCTGCAGCACAAAGCTGTGGGGGTGAATGCCGCGGCCCTGGAAGCGTATGCCTGCAGAATTTGCGCGCAGGGGAAGAACTGACCATGCGTGAATATACGATCGCCGCCATCCCCGGCGATGGCATCGGCGTGGAAGTCATCGCCGCCGGCCTCCAAGCGCTGGAAGTGCTGGCGAGTCGCGACCGTGGCTTCAAGCTCAGGATCGAACATTTTCCGTGGAGCAGCGCTTACTACAAGCGGCACGGCTACTACATTCCCGAGGGCGGACTCGAGCAACTGAAACAGTGCGATGCGATATTTTTCGGCGCGGTAGGCGCGCCCGATGTACCCGATCACGTGTCACTGTGGGGTCTGCGGCTGCCGATTTGCCAGGGCTTTGACCAATATGCCAATGTGCGTCCGGCGCGCGTGCTGCCCGGCATAACCAGCCCGCTGCGCGAAGGCCAGGATATCGACTGGGTGGTGATCCGCGAAAACACCGAAGGTGAATACTCGGGCAGCGGCGGCCGCGCCCATCGCGGCCTGCCGGAAGAAGTGGCCACAGAAACCTCGATCTTCACCCGCAACGGGGTCACGCGCATCCACAAATTCGCGTTTGAACTGGCGCGCACCCGCCCACGCAAGCACCTGACACTGGTGACCAAGTCCAACGCGCAGCGTCACGGCATGGTGATGTGGGATGAGATTTTTTACGAAGTGGCGAAAGCGTATCCCGAGATTGAAACCCAGCGCATTCTGGTCGATGCAGTGACCACCAATATGGTGTTGAAACCATGGACGCTGGATACTGTGGTGGCCACCAATCTGCACGCGGATATTTTGTCCGACCTGGCTGCCGCGCTGAGCGGAAGCCTGGGCATTGCGCCCACCGCGAATTTGAATCCCGAGCGACGCTTTCCTTCGATGTTCGAGCCGATTCACGGCTCCGCTTTCGACATCACCGGCAAGGGCATCGCCAATCCGGTAGCCACATTCTGGACGGCATCCCTGATGCTGGCGCATCTGGGCGAAAAAGAAGCCTCGGCACGGCTGATGAAAGCCGTTGAAAGCGTCACCGCGCGCAAGCTGCTGACGCCCGATCTGGGCGGCGAGGCGACCACGGCGATAGTGACCGAGGCGGTATGCGACGCCTTGTAAAACACCCTACAGGAGCTACACTTTTCACTCGACCCACAGCGCTCACAGCGGTTGCGGCGGCCGCTGCCTTGGCGTAGGCTAGCCATCCCTTACCCGCCTGCAAGGACTCACAGCATGAGCACAGCGATTACACGTCACCACCCCGGCACTACGCTTTGCCGCGCCGTTGAATACGGCAACCTGGTCTTCATCGCCGGCACCACCGCCGACAACAAAGCCGGCAACTGCCAGGCGCAGACCGAGGAGGTGCTCAAGAAAATAGACGGCCTGCTGGCGGAGTGCGGCACTGACAAATCGCGCATTCTGTCGGCGCAGGTGTGGGTCGCTGACATGAGTGAGAAACCGTTGATGGATGCCGCGTGGCTGGCATGGGTGGATCCGCACAACAAGCCCGTGCGTGCCTGCGTGGAAGCCAAGCTCGGTTCAGCAGAAACACGCGTGGAGATCATGGTAACAGCGGCCCAGTAGCGCAGCGTCGACCATGAGCGACATCGTTTATTACACGCCGATGGAAAAACTGTCGGACGCCACCGCATTCAATGGGGTGATTTACCTCGCCGGGCAGGTGGCGCAGGATCTCAATGCGGGCATGCAAGCACAAACCGCAGACGTGTTGCGGCAGATCGACACGCTGCTCGCGCACTGCGGCAGCAGCAAATCGCGCATACTGTCTGCCACGGTCTACGTCACCGACATGGCATTAAAACCGCAGATGGATGAGGCGTGGATGGCGTGGGTCGATCACACACGCCCGCCGGCACGCGCCACGGTCGAGGCGCGCCTGGGCGCGAACGTACTGGTGGAAATCATGCTGACGGCGGCCCAGCTCGCCTGATTACAGCGCGGCGGATTAAACCGCTACCTTGCTCGGGCGCACTTCAATGTCGGCCATGCGTGCGAGATCGCGATGGATGCGCGCGACGCGCTCGATCTGCCCTTTTGCGGGAAATCGTTCGTAAAAACCTTCGCTACGGAACGAACGCATCTGTTCGCGCCACGGTTGCAAGCGTGCTTCCCAGCGCTTGGCGCGGCCATCCACCGGCTCGGCGTCCGCCCGTGCCAGATCGGCGCACACCCGGATCATGGCTTTGATGGTGACCGGTTTGGTCACCATGTAACCGTCGTGGTCCCACGAGTCTCCCCACACTTTTTCGGCAGCCTTGAAGAAATCCCGGATGATCTCGTAATAGCGTTCGCCTTCACGGTAACTATTTGTTACTAAACGAATTTTTTTCCAGTCCAGGGATATCCAGCGATGTAGCTCGTTGAACAACTCGGCTTGCAGTATCCACTTGTCCTGCTGGCTGCGGCCACCCAGACGGTTAATGCGGTAGCGCAGCGGGCTATCCCCCTCGCGATACAAATCTTCAACCACGCGCGCGGCAAAACGCTTGTCGGGGTCAGCCCACGACACACGCTCGTACAGATCAATCAGGTGACTCTTGCTGATGCGTGTGGTGGTTGAATTGATAATCACAAACATTTCGGCGGCAAAGTCTTCGCTACGCCCGTCAAAAATAATGCACGGCACGTTGATCGCGGCGGCTTCCGACGGATGCTCTTTCAGATAAAAGCGCAATGCAGCAAGGCGATGCTGACCGTCGATGATTAAATACTTGGTATCGGGCTCTTGCAGGTGCCCTACGCTCTCCTGCCCGGGGAGTGCTGCAAATTTGAGTGTTTCCGAGGTAAACAGCAGCACCGTGCCGGGAATCGGTGGTTGGGTCTGCGCCATTTCGTAAAAATTACGCAGCGATTTCACCTTGGCCCGCGATATCGAGCGCTGAAACGCTTCGTCGTTACGCTCTACACGCGCAATGAATTGCGCGATTTCGTCGTTTTGCGGCACGGACTGTGCAGCGATTTCCTCCCCCTCACCATAAAAGCGGCTAATAAAACGCGCTTTGTCCAGCACGGCCTTAGCCGGGTAGCTGGCAAAATAGAATAGTCCGTCCTTTTGGCGTATCCGAGTAGCTAGCATGGCACCGTCTCTCGTCCCTGATTTTTATAAGAAATATTGCATGCGGCCTGCGTAAAAAGCGTGCAATTAGTAGAATTCGTATTCTAACGTTCCACGAGAGGTAATGCGAGCAAGTTGTTGATAGAGACCAGTTTATGAAGCGCTGGCCCAGCTGCGGCGTGACACGCCCTTAAGCCGCGGCAAGCACCTACACGAGACGCCAGGCGTTAAACATAACTATTTGTTTTTATTGCGTATTATTCTTAAACAAAATACCGCGGCTTAAACGATCCGCGCAGCGCGACTGCGCAATTTCCACCCCACCAGCGCGCCAGCACTGTGGCATAAATGTCGCGAAAGTCCACCGCGAACGGCAGCTTGCCGCTGCCATCCCAGCACTTCAGCGTAGACCGTGCTCCATAGCAACCGCCTTACACCCGGTACTTAGTCTGCTGGGGGCGTGCGACGACGGTTACCGCCATACAGCTCGCGGTTTGCTTTATCCAGATCGCGATGCAATTGCCGGCGTTCCTCTTCCGTCAGGTGCCCGCGCGGCCGCTCCTGCGGAGGCGGCTGCTGCGCATTACGCACATCACGAACCTGCCGTTTGTCCTGAACTGGCGCGGCAGGATTGCCTTGAGCCTGAGTACTGTACTGCGCGCTGTACTGCGTGCGGTACATAGCCCCCTCAAACAGGCCCGCCCCTACCCCAGCGGTAGACGCCATCGACAGCACACCACCCAGCATCCACACTGCCACCCAGGTTTTCATCGGCGCCTTCATACTGGCCAACCTTTCGTTCATGACATCCGCTAGCGGTTTCGCGTTGCACACGCATCGCGTTTCCTGGCGATAAAAAACGTCATCACAACAGCAACGTTGACCGATGTTCACACCCAGTTGTCAGTAGAATGTTACTGGCGACGCCATGGTTGTAAGCAACGGTAACCCGCGCCATCACCCATTACACTGACTTACCGTAACTATCGTAACGCTTTTGGGCAGCTCAGATTACGCGCGGGCCGCGGCAGCAAACGCCTGATTTGTAACAATTTGTTACGATAGTGTTGCAGCTGCAGACGCCAAGCGCTAGCGTACTGCTTCGTAATTCATGAGACATTCCCTCCCCTTCAAGGGCAAGGGCACACTTGAAGCGGAGCAGAGGGCTAGGGTGGGGATGGGGTAGCATTCGCGCGACATTTCCCCATCCCCCTCCCAGATGCCCCCTCGCTACGCTCTCCCCCTTGAAAGGGGAGGAGTTTCGCTGGTGTCGTACCGTTGCATAAGTGCCGCATAGAGTGAAGCACTACACTAGGATCACACCATGACTGAAACCAAAACCCGTATTATGGTTGTAGATGACGACGCGCGACTGCGCGATCTGCTCAATCAATACCTCGCCGGGCAGGGTTTTGCGGTACGCACGGTGGCCAACGCCGCGGATATGGATCGCTATCTTGCGCGTGAGCGTTACGATTTGCTGATACTCGATCTGATGATGCCGGGCGAAGATGGGCTGTCCATTTGCCGGCGGCTGCGCGGCGCGAGTGAAAACATCCCCATCATCATGCTCACCGCCAAAGGTGACGAGGTAGAGCGCATCGTTGGCCTCGAAGTCGGCGCTGATGACTATCTGCCAAAGCCGTTTAACCCGCGCGAACTGGTGGCACGCATCCAAGCCGTGTTGCGGCGGCGGCCCGTGGCGGGCCCGCCTGGCGCACCCGCCACCGCTACCGCGATGACGGAATTCGGCGCATTCACACTCAATCTCGCTACCCGTACCCTCACCAAAAACGGCGCTGCCATCCCCCTGACCAGCGGCGAATTCGCCTTGCTCAAAGTACTGGTGCAGCATGCGCGTACGCCGCTGTCGCGCGATAAGTTGATGGAAATGGCGCGGGGGCGCGAGGCGGGCGCCTTCGACCGCAGCATCGACGTGCAAGTCTCACGCGTGCGCAAGCTGATTGAAGCGGATCCCGCCAAACCGGCGTTTATTCAGACCGTTTGGGGATTCGGCTATGTGTTTATTCCGGACGGAAAAGACAGTGAAAAGTGAAAAGTGAAAAGTGAAGGAGTAACCCCTTCACCCGTTCACTCGTTCACCCGTTAACTCGCTCACGCCCTTATGACCTTCTGGCCCCAAACGCTGCTGGCGCGCAGCGTGCTGCTGATCGCGATGCTGCTGCTACTGGCGCATCTGGCGTGGCTGCAGATTTTTCGCGTGTCCACACGTGAGCCGCGCGCGCGGCAGGTATCGCAGCAAATCATCAGCACCGTCAACCTCACGCGCGCGGCGCTGGTCACTGTGCAAGCGTCCAAGCGCTTCAGCCTGCTGGGTGAAATCGCCGAACTGGAAGGCGTGCAAGTACACCGAGCGCAACGCAATGAAAAACTGACGCCGCTGCCACGCACCGGTTTTTATGAATTCATCGCAGCCGATGTGCGTGCGCAACTGGGCGCTGCCACGAAAATCACGCTGTCGCGCAACGGTGTCGAGGGCATCTGGGTCAGCTTTGATATGGACGGCAGTGGTGACGGCTACTGGGTGCTGATGCCGGAATCACGGCTGGTGGCCGATGAATCGTGGCGCTGGATCGGCTGGGGTGCGCTGGTACTGCTGCTGGCGGTGGGCGGCGCGTTTTTGATTGTGGCGCGCATCAACCTGCCGCTGCGCGCGCTAACCCAGGCCGCCGCGCACATGGGACGCGGCACCACACCCGCGCCGGTCGACGAAAGCGGCCCCACGGAAATCCGCACACTGTCGCGCGCATTTAACCAGATGGCCGCTGACCGCAAAAAGCTCGACGATGAGCGCGTACTGCTGCTGGCGGGCGTGTCGCACGATCTGCGCACGCCACTGGCGCGCATACGCCTGGGCATCGAAATGCTCGACGACAAAGGCGGCGCATCGATACGCGAGGGCATCGTGCAGGACATCGCGGATATAGACGCCGCGATCAACCAGTTTCTCGATTTCGCGCGCGCCGCTTCGTCAGAGAGTGAAACGCCGGACGCCAGCCTGAATGATCTGGTTGCCGCGCTGGCTACACGCTATGCGCGCGCCGGCCATCCCTTGAGGGTGCAGGCGGGGCCGGTCCCGCCTTTGACGCTGCGCACATTGGCGCTGCAACGGCTACTCAGCAACCTGATCGACAACGCGCTGCGCCATACTGGCGATGCTGACCATAAACGCACTGAAGTGATGGTCGTCACCGGCTGCGTGGACGCCATCGCGTTTATCGAAGTACTGGACCGCGGCCCCGGCATACCACCCGCACAAGTCGAACACATGCTGCAGCCGTTCACGCGCATGGATACTGCGCGCAGCACCAGCGGCACCGGCCTGGGCTTGGCTATCGTCGATCGCATCGCGCGCATGCATGGCGGACAAGTGCAATTGCTGGTGCGTGACGGTGGCGGCTTGCGGGCGCGGGTGGAGTTGCCGCTGACGCCAACGACCTGACCCCCTCGCGGATTACTCACGCCGCGCGCGACCGGCGTACTTCAGTGCCGCGCCGTCAGGCTGCGACCGCAGCAATCAACACCACTGCCTCTGCCACGATCCCTTCGCCCCGCCCCACAGCCCCCAGACGTTCTGCGGTTTTAGCCTTAACGTTCACATCCCCGACAGCAATGCCCAAATCGGCTGCGATATTCTCGCGCATGGCGACAATATAGGGGGCAAGTTTGGGCGCCTGCGCAATCACCGTCGCGTCTATATTCACCACTTGATAGCGGTGCACATGCAGCAATTGCGCCACCTCGCGCAGCAGTTTGCGGCTGTCGATGCCCGCGTAACGCGGATCGGTGTCCGGAAAATGCTTGCCGATATCACCCAACGCCGCAGCGCCGATGAGTGCATCGCACACGGCGTGCAGCAATACGTCAGCATCGGAATGCCCAACCAGTCCGCGTGCATACGGTATCGTCACACCACCGATGACGAGTTTGCGCCCTGCCGCTAGCGTGTGGATGTCGAAGCCTTGGCCTATGCGCATGGTGTTATCGGATAATTACGGTAAGCTATTATCCTAGAAAAAGCATTTAGCCACAGAGTCTCCCCATCCCGCGCGCGGGCCAGGCGTTCGCAAACAAACATGGGGCGGGGTGTTTTGTTTCTTATGAGGTGGTGGCACACGTGCGATGCGCATCACGCAACGGCGAACTTCAAGACCATTAACCACGGAACACACAGAAAAATTCCGCGCACTTTTTTTTCCGCGTATTCCGTGTGTTCCGTGGTAAATCGCCCATTTCAGCTACCCGATACCGCTTAGAAAATTCCAGGGACTTGATCAATCCGCGCCGATGCGACATCCAGGTCCGTTTGCGTGATACACAGCAAGTCCAGCGCCCTATCTCCTCCCTTGCGCCACTCCGGACTGTCAATACCCATGGTGTGCCTGACGAAAATCCATTCCGCCGCAAGCGCAAGGGCAATGTGCCTGGCGCCAGACCGAGGAATAGCGGATTGACCTTGGCGCAACACGGCATAATCGTGATGCCACAATACCGACTGGCAGATTTGCTCAGGCAACAACCACATATTAGCCAGGTTGTGGCCGACGCGGGCGTGATTCACCCCGTGGTGCTCATCTTCCCACGCCGTGACATCGCTGCCGTCCTTGGTGTTGCTGCCCGCGAATATCGGCTCATAGTCGTTATAGGCATCCATCATCGCCAGCATGCCGCAATCACGGAACAAGGCAAAGGTGTAGGCTTCGTCCCGGTCAAATCCTTTGAATTCCCGCGCCAGCAGTGCGTTGATCTGCGCGATCGCGGATGACGACTCCCAATACTCATCCATAAACTCGCTGCTGCCGCCCGAGAACGTATTGCGTAACAGCAGACCGGTCACCAGTTGCACCACCTTACGCAGCCCGAGCAGCGCGATCGCCTGCTGCACCGAGGTCGCTCTGTTGCACAAGCCATAAAAGGGTGAGTTCACTGTTTGCAGCATCGCGGCAGAAAGACTGGCATCACCGCCAATCAACTTGCCGATCCTCGGAAAATCCGGTTCGTCCGCGCGCGTCTCCTGGATCAGCCTGGTGAGTATCGCCGGACACGGCGGAATGCAGATATCCGCGAGCATGTGCTGGGCTGCACCATCAATGATCGCGGCGTCACGTTCCATGGCTTTAGCGTCCACTCACAATTTTCGATGGTGCAGACGTCTGCAGCGGCAACGGTGAGACAGCAACCGCGTCAACCAGCGGCCTGGCGGCGTGTAGCGGGCTGTCGCTGCGGACGCTGGCGCTCATGAACTCGCGCTCGAAGTCCGCGGCACACATCGGCTTTCCAAACAGGTAACCCTGCGCTTCCTCGCAATGGTGCTGACGCAATAATTCGAGTTGTTCGACGGTCTCCACACCTTCGGCTATGACCTGCAAACGCAGGCTATGCGTCATGGAGATGATGGCTCTGGTGATCGAGACGTCGTCTGCGTCGCCCGGTATGTCCTTGATGAACGAACGATCAATCTTGACCGTATCAATGGGAAAGCGCTTGAGATAACTCAAGGAGGAGTATCCCGTGCCGAAATCGTCAATCGACAGCCGTATGCCCAAGTCCTTTAACTTGCGCAACAAAGTTGCGGCATGGTCCGGATTGTCCATCATCAGGCTTTCGGTGATTTCAAGCTCCAGCCACTGCGGATCCAGTCTCGTTTCATTGACCGTGCGCACCACAGTCGCGTACAAATCCTCCTGCGCAAACTGGCGTGGCGAGAGATTCACCGCCACCCGCAGCGGCACCAGTCCCCGCTGCTCCCATGCTTTGACCTGGGCACAGGCGGTGCGTAAAACCCAGGCGCCGATGGGCAGGATCAAACCCGTTTCTTCGGCGATCGGTATGAACCTGACCGGCGACATCACGCCCATACCGGGATGCATCCAGCGCAACAGCGCTTCCATGCCGGTGACACGTTCCGTCGCAATGTCGAATTTGGGTTGGTAATAGAGTTCAAATTCTCCCCGCTCCAGTGCGCGCCGTAGCAACCGTTCGAGCGCCACGCGCTCAAACGAGCGTTGGTCCAGGCCGGATGAATAAAATTGATAGTTATTCTTGCCCTGCTCCTTGGCGCGCGTCATCGCACTGTCCGCGTTGCGCAGCACTATCTGCGCGTTCTCACCGTCGCCCGGAAAGGCGCTGATACCGATGCTCGCGGTCAGGTGATAGTCCTGTTCCAGGAGCGCGACCGGCTCGGCGATAACCGTCAGCAGTTTGCTGGCGGTTTCGGCGGCATCGGCCGGCAGCATGCACTCACGCATCAGTACCACAAATTCATCGGCGCCGAAGTGCGCGACCGTTGCGCGCCGCGGCAGCGTATCGGTCAGACGCCGGGCAATCTGGCGCAGGGCGGCATCGCCGGAATCATGACTGAGCGTATCGTTGATCAGCTTGAAGCGATCGAGATTGATAAACAGCACCGCCACCTGCTTGCCGGTAAATCCCGCCTCCGATAGCGCCTGTTCGAGTAATTGCGTGAACAGCAGCCGATTCGGCAACCCGGTCAACTCGTCATAATGCGCCAACTGACGGATGCGTTCTTCAGCGCGCTTGCGCCCGCTCAGATCGCGCATGATGCCGGCAAACATGGCACGGCCATCGATGCGCATGACGCCCAACGTAAGCTCTATCGGGATCCGGGTGCCGTCCGCGCGCTGCGCCTGCAGCTCGCATCCGCCGCCCTCGATCTCGCGAGTGGCAGGTACATCGCTGCCGCGCAGTATCGAGGTGTACGCCGTATGCCGGCCTGCGGCGCTGATCAGAGCATCGATGTTGCGTCCGATCAGGTCTACCGCCTTTAACCCGAACAGGCTTTCACCCGCGGCATTGACAAAATCGATGATGCCTTCGCCATCAATCACAATGATGCCATCGGCGACAGTATCGACGATGGACTTGAGCAACGTCTCGCTGGAACGCAGATTCCCTTCCGCCAGCCGGCGCGCGCGGTGCACCATGGCCTCCGCCCGTTCACGCCGTACTGCCGGCACCAGGCGCGCGAGATCGTGCTTCATGATGTAATCACGGGCGCCGGATAGCATCGCCAGCACCGCGGCATCCTCGCCGATTTTTCCCGACACCAGAATGAAGGGCACATCCAGATTGCGCTCGGTGACCAGGGCGAGCGCCTGCAGTCCATCGAACTGCGGCATGACGTAGTCCGCGATGACCACATCCCATGGCTGCTGCGCAAGGCTTGCAATCACGGCCTCGCGGCTACACACCCGCTGCCACTCCACGTCGTAGCCACCCGCTTTGAGGGTTTCCAGAATCAACAGTACGTCGATCTCGCAGTCATCGATGCACAGCACACGCAGCGGCTCGCCCGGTCCCGCGTTCATGCTGCGTTGCGCCTGCAAGGCCGCCAGCGGCACGCACGATGTCGTTATATCCATGAATCCACCTGATTACTCGTACCCCAATTTACGGCAGACCACCCTAAAACCTGAGCGCGCTCAGCCCCATGGGAGCAGCCGGCCTGCACGCTGCAAACTATCTTCGCCGCGCTGGCCTGATGCATGACTATGCCAGCCTTGGGATAGACACAAAAAAACTTGCTCCCTGCCCCTGGACCGCCTCGGCCCACACCCTGCCGCCGTGCCGGCTGACAATACGCGCAACGCTGGCCAGCCCGATCCCGCTGCCCTCGAACTCATGCGCAGCATGTAAACGCTGCAATACCCTGAACAGCTTGGGCGCGTAACTCATGTCGAACCCCTCGCCGTTATCGGTGATGCACAGGACGGCATTTTCGCCTTCCTCCTTGCAGCCGATGGTGATGCGGGACAAGGCGCGCCGGCGGGTAAATTTGAGCGCATTGTCGATCAGGTTGTAGAACGCGCGGCGCAGCAATGCAGGGTCGCCCTGAACCAGCGGCAACGCGCTCACGCGCCACTCTATCGCGCGCTCCCCGATGTGCGGTGCCAGCTCATCGATAATGCCCTGGACCAATGGGCTTAGCGCCACTTCACACACGTGCATTTCCACCACGGCATCACCCAAATACAGCGCGACGTCGTCCATCAAGCCACGCATCCTGCCCGATGCCTCCGCCATCTTGTCCAGGCAATGCCGGCTCTCGGCATCCAATGTCGCATCGGCACGTGCACGCAGCAGCGTCATGAAGCCGTCGAGATGCCGCAACGGCGCGCACACATCATGGGACAGCGCGTAGCGCAGCGCCTCCAGTTCCCCGTTCAGGGTACCTTCCATCACCTTGCGCAAGCGTTGCTCATACTCGCGCTCCTGCTGTCGCGCTGCGAAAGTCATTTATCGTTCTACCCGTTGATGCTGCAATGTAATCTCCAGTCACGGAGCCCGCGCATCGTGCGCAATGGGAACAGGTACTGGATGACATATTACCCTTCCTGCAGCCGTTAACCGACCCGAAAACGCGCAACTATGCCCCCCTTATTGCCGGCTGCCCGGTCCGCCGCAGACCAAAATCCAGGTCCATCTGCGATACCGTTGTGAAGTCGCGGCAGCGGTTCGCTGGAAAATTGAGCGCCCCGGTTGCGCGTGGCGGCGTGCATGGCCGTTTTCGCATGGCCGTTTTCACTGACGCGGGCAATACAATTGGTTTAACATGTGCCTGCTGCTACGATTCATTGTCGCCACCATTGCCGCCCAGTCATGACACGCCCGCTCCGGATAATGCTGATCGAGGACTCGGAAGACGATGCCGAGTTGCTGCTCGCTGAAATCGAAAACGGCGGCTTCGATGTCGCCCATGTGCGTGTCGATACCGCGCAAGGCGTGGTCGACGCACTGACGCAAGGCCCATGGGACATTGTGATCTCGGACTACACCCTGCCCCAGTTCAACGGACTGAAAGCGATCGAAATCGTGCAACAGCGCGATCCCGACCTGCCCATTATCATCACTTCTGGAAATATCGGCGAAGATATCGCGGTGGAAGCGATGCGTGCCGGGGCGCACGATTATTTGATGAAGAACAACCTGTCGCGCCTGACGCCCGCCATAGAGCGCGAATTGCGCGAAAGCGAGGCACGCCGCAACGCACGCCAGGTACGGCTGCAACTCGAGGGCAACGAGGCACAATTTCGCGCGATTGTGTCCAATATCCCGGGCATGGTGTTTCAACTCAACACCACGCCGCACGGCGCCGTGAGCTTTTCCTACGTCAGCGAAGGCAGTAGGCGACTACTCGAATTAACACCACAGCAATTGCAGCAAGACAGCGCCCTATTTTTCGAGCGCCTGATCGATAAAACCGAATCCGGCTTGCTGAGCCGGCTCATGCAATCGGCACCCGTGCTGCTGTGGGAGGGTCGTATCCGCTCCCTGTCGGGCGTGACCTCCCGCTGGCTCGAAGTGAGCATGAGTCCCCACCCTAGCGGCAATGGCCTGACACAGTGGGACGGCATCCTCGATGACATTTCGCAACGCAAGCATGTGGAATTGGAACTGCTGCGCTCGCGCAGCCAGCTTTCCGCGCTGACTTCCCATCTGCAACAAGTGAAGGAAACGGAGCGCACCAGCATTGCACGTGATGTGCATGACAATATAGGCGGCAATCTGACCGCTATTAAAATAGACCTATTGTGGTTAAGCCATCGCATTACCTATCCCGAAGTGCGGGAAAAAGTACACGCGCTTGAGGGCCTGATCGACAGCACCATGGCCATCACCTCGCGCATCGCGCGGGACCTGCGCCCCCCCTTGCTCGACCTGGGGTTGTTGGCGGCGGTCGAATGGGAGGCTAGCGAATTCGCAAAACGCATGGCGCTACCCTGCACCGTACACTGCAACAACGAGGACATCGCGCTGGAGCCCGATCTTGCCAATGCCCTGTTCAGCATATTCAGGGAAACGCTCACCAATATCTCCAAGCATGCCGGCGCTACGCGGGTCGAGGTCGCACTGGCGGCCGACGGCACGACCTGCACCTTGTCGGTGACCGACAATGGCTGTGGATTCAGCCAAACCGATCTTCTGAAAGACCAGTCCTTCGGGCTGCGCGGCATGCTCGAACGCGCGCGCAATCTCGGCGGCGACATCAAGTTCATTGGCGGTCCGGGCATCGGCATGACGGTCATCGCAAGCTTGCCGCTGCAGGCCGGCCAGCCGCCGGACAATCGGATGACACCACGGGATCAATATGATTAGAGTTGTGATCGTCGACGACCACGCCATACTACGCCGCGGCCTGCGCCAGATCATCGATGAGTGCGATGCGCTGGAAGTGGCCGGCGAAGCTGAAAACAGCGCGCAAGCCATGCAACTGCTGCGTAAGACGCCGTGCGAGGTGGTATTACTGGACGTCACGCTGCCCGACCGCAACGGCATCGAAACGCTGAAGCTGATACGCAAGGAGTTCCCGAAACTGAAGGTATTGATGCTGTCGATGCACCCGGAAGATCAATATGCGCTGCGCGCGCTCAAGTCGGGCGCGTCGGGCTACCTCACCAAGCAGAGCGCCCCGGCGCAACTGGTAAGCGCGATTGATCAGGTCAGCCGCGGCCGCAAGTATGTGACGCCAGCCGTGGCGGAAGCGCTGGCCGACTCCATCGCTGATGACAGCGTGGAATCCCCGCACCAGAAATTGTCGATTCGCGAGTACCAGACCCTGTGCCTGATTGCGTCGGGGAAATCACTGACGGAAATCGGCCACCAGATGGCCATCAGCGTAAAAACCGTCAGCGTCTACCGCAGCCGTATTCTCGAAAAAATGCATATGAAACATAATGCGGAACTCACCCACTACGCCATCAAAAGCGGCATCGTCGAATAGGCGCGGGCGGCGGGAGAACACGCCTAAAGTCTGGGCAGATTCAGCCGTTAAGTGATCAGCGGTGCAATTCCCTGGGCCGCCTATGCTGAGCGGACAGGGCATGGTTTTGAACCGAAGATGGGAATCACAGTGGGCCCCAGAAAACCCTCCGACCTAGCCCGCGAAGCGCTGATTGCTCTGGCAGCGCGCCAGCTCGAACCCACGCCGGATAACTTCCGCAAATTTTATGCCGGCGGCGGCGGTAACACCGATACGCCACCCGCCAGACTGCACCAGTTACTGGCACAAACGCTGGAAAGCGGCATTGCGGCGCGGCTCATCGACGCCCCCGAGCTCGCCCTTGAAGCCGGTGATCTGGCCAGACACCTGCGCGAATCCGCCAGCATCGACCTCGACCATCTGCAAGCGCGTCTGAATGGGCTATGGCGCGGCATCGAATTGCAAAGCCCTATAGCCCCTCTGCAAGACCGCTTGCAGTTCGCGCTGCTCGACCTGCTGCGACTGATGATAGACAACGTCGGAGAACTGGTCGCTGATGATCAGTGGCTGCGCGGACAAATGCATGTGGTGCTGGAGGCCATCACCCTCCCTCTGAGTCTTGCTGCGCTCGAACGGGCCAAACGCAACCTGCAGCAGGTGATCCTTAAACAAAGCCAGCTCAAGCAGGGTTTGGCCGAGGTCAGAACCACCCTCAAGCAGATGGTCGCGGCTTTCATCGATGGACTGGGCAGGCTATCCTCGGCCACCGGCGATTATCACGACAGCGTGGAAAATCTCGCGCAAAAAATTCGTCGCACGGACGACGTACATCAACTACATCAGCTCCTCGATCAAGTCCTGCGTGAAACCCGCGAGGTGCAAGCCAGCACGCTGCGTGCGCGCGAGGAAGCCCTCGCGGCACGGCAGCAGGTGGACGCAGCCGAGCGCAAAGTCATGGCCCTCGAAACGCAGCTGCAGCAGGTCAGCGCGCAAGTACACACGGACTATCTCACCGGCACGCTCAATCGGCGCGGCATCGAGGAGGCTTTCGAGCGCGAACTGGCCATCGCCGAACGCGAGCAAACGCCCACCAGCGTCGCTCTACTCGACATCGACAACTTCAAGGCAGTGAACGATAACTACGGACATCAAGCGGGCGACGACGTACTGGTGCAACTGGCCGCGCTGATCCGCGAAACCGTCCGCCCCAGTGACAGCGTCGCCCGCTATGGCGGCGAGGAATTCCTGATCCTGCTGCCCAATGCCGACATCGAGCAGGCGACCGCGATGTTGACCCGGCTGCAGCGCGCGCTGACCAAACATTTTTTCCTCCACGACCAGGGCAAGGTGTTGATTACCTTCAGCACCGGCGTCACCAGGCATCTGTGCGGAGAATCGCCGGCCGCGCTCATCGCACGCGCCGATGCAGCGCTCTACCAGGCCAAGCGCAGCGGCAAGAACCGAGTCGTATCCGTGCAATCCGATGGCATGGCATGGCAACCGCTGAGGGCTGTGCTGGCACAGGCGGCCGCCGGCGTGCCCCCTGCGTAGCAGGGACTCCGCGGAAATTACCCCCTGTTTTACCCCGTTTTCGGGGGATGCAGATCAGCCTGGCCTTGCTACCGTGACGGATCATGTCAGCCTTTCCAGGGAGCGGAGCAGTGGAAACCACCAGGGAAAAATCCAATTTGCGCTTGCTCAAATCGCCGCTTAAACCCGGCCTCGCCCACACGCGGCCAGCACCCGCGCCTGTGCCTATGCCTGGGCGATCCGATGCCGCCTACACCGAACGCATGGGCGCCTACGCGCAGCGGATACGCGGCACGGATAACGTCACCGCCATCATTGACATCCTCGATCAGGCACTGACGGAAACACGGGCATTGGAGGGTGCCAGCGGGCGCCCGTTTCCCCCCGCCAAACTGGAGCAGGCCGAACTGGAGATACATGCGCTGAAGGCGGAACTGGAACGCCTGCGCGGGCTGGTGTATGTCGATCATCTGACCGGCCTGCTTAACCGCGCCGGGCTGAAAGACCATTTCTCGCGCGAGGCCGCATGCGCCGATCGCAGCGGCAAAGCACTGGCCATCGCGCTGTTGGATATTGATGACTTCAAAGTGCTGAATGACCACTATGGCCATCAGGCCGGCGATGACGCCCTGGTGCATCTGGCGCGCACCATCCATAACACCATGCGGCCCAGTGACATCCTGGTGCGCTATGGCGGAGAAGAGTTTCTGTTCCTGTTACCCGGCTCGACCGTGGCGCAGGCGACGCAGGCGCTGCAGCGCCTGCAGTACGAGCTACATGCGCAACCGTTGACCCCTGGCGACGCGCCAGTCGCCCTGTCGTTCAGTGCGGGTATCGCCATCCGCGACCCTCACGAAAGCTTCGACGCGGTCATGGCGCGTGCGGACCACGCCTTGTACACCGCCAAACGCGCCGGAAAATGTCAGGTATGCGCGGCGCCTGAGAGCGCCCAAAAAGGCCCGCCCTAGGCGCGTATTTATAAATAATCGTGTTTTATCAATTACTTAGCAGTTTCACTGCGTTAGTAAATGGTAATTTCACTGCCACGGAAGCTCCTTCCCCTTCAGGGGGAAGGCAGGGATGGGGGTGGGGGTTTCAATCAAGCCGCAAGTCTCACCCCATCCCCACCCTAGCCCTCCCCTTGAAGGGGAGGGAATCTCTTTTGTAACACAGTACAAGTAGATGCAATATGAACAAAGCAAAGCGCATCCAGCGCCACCGTTGCGCCGCCTTCGTCCCCGCCTCTACGGCCGTGCATCACCCTCTTTGGAAGTTAGGCTAAACCCGCGATTAAAGTCCGCAACGACTCGTGCCGTAACTATCTCTGACGGCAGCTCACACCAGCGTGCGCTTCAGTCGAATGTCACGGCACAGAGCCGCGTAATCCTAACTGCCTCAAGGAGACCCACATGCCCCAAATCGTCAATACCAACGTCGCGTCACTAAATTCACAGCGCAACCTGAACGTGTCGCAGTCGCAACTGGCCACTTCCCTGCAACGTCTGTCCTCAGGTCTGCGCATCAACAGCGCCAAGGACGACGCGGCCGGCCTCGCCATCTCCGAGCGTTTTACCGCGCAGATCCGCGGCCTGAATCAGGCGGCACGCAATGCCAACGACGGCATTTCTTTGGCGCAAACCGCTGAAGGTGCCCTCGCCGAAATCGGCAACAACCTGCAACGCATACGCGAACTGGCGGTGCAGTCAGCCAACGGCACCAACAGCGCCAGCGACCGCGCTTCGATCGATGCGGAATCGCTGCAATTGATCTCGGAGATCACACGTGTCGCCGGCCAGACCTCGTTCAACGGCACGGTGCTGCTGGACGGCAGTTTTACCGCCCAGGCATTTCAGGTCGGCGCCAATGCCAACCAGACGATTACCGTTGCCTCGATCGCCGATTCACGTGCCACCGGCCTCGGCAGCAACGTCCTGAACGCAGCCGGCACACTGATGGGCGCCACCAAGGCGGCGGCAGCGGACCTCACCGGCGGCAACACCGTCACGGCCGAAACCGATTTGACCGTCAGCACGGTCAACGGCGGCACCACATCCGCCATCAGTTACGCGGGAGGCGCCGATGCCAAAGGCATCGCTGCGGCCATCAACGCCACCGCGTCCTCCGTCGGCGTCACCGCATCCGCTGCCAACAGCGCCACGTTAAGTGGACTGTCCCTGGCCGGCACGGTCAGCTTCACGCTCAACGGCAGCTCGGTCTCGGCGGCCGTGACCGATGCCACTGACCTCACCTCCCTGATGGGTGCCATTAACGGCGCGGCAGGCGCCACCGGCGTGACGGCTGCTTTCACCAGCACCTCGGCGAAAAACAACCTGACCCTTACCTCCAGCGACGGGCGCGATATCAGCGTTCTGGACTATACCAATACCGGGGCAGGCAACAATACGATTGCTTTCTCGGCTGTGACCCTGACCGAAGGCAGCACCGATTCCTCGATTAAAACCGGGACGGTAACGCTCGACAGCAGCAAGGGCGGCATCACGCTGGCCAACCATAGTGCGCAGGTATTCAACACCGCCAGCAGCACGTTCTCGTCGATGGCGAGCGTCAGCCTCTCCAGTGCCGCGAATGCTCAGCTGGCCATCGCCGTGGTGGACGCGGCACTGAGCCAGGTCGCCGTCTCGCGCGGTGACCTGGGCGCGTATCAGAACCGCTTCAGTTCGGCGATTGCCAACCTGCAAACGACCTCGGAGAACCTGGCGTCCTCACGCAGCCGTATTCAGGACGCGGATTTCGCGCAGGAAACCGCCAATCTGACGCGCGGCCAGATCCTGCAGCAGGCCGGTGTGGCGATGCTGGCGCAAGCCAACGCCTTGCCGAATAACGTGTTATCGCTACTGCGCGGTTAAGGTGGTGCTAGACCCGGCCAGCCCCCCCCTCCTGCTGGCCGGGTTTTTTTTCCGGAGATTGTCTTGCCTACCCCGCGTGGGTAGGCAAGACAAGTTCAGGGAGCATATGAAATGTTAAACAACGCCATCACCCTTACCAGCGCGACGCCTGCGGCGCCGGTCAAGCCGGATGCCGTCGCAGTCATTGCGGCCGCCTCAGGGGTTGCGGCCGCGCCGGCGCTGGCGCGCGACGTGGTGTTAACCACGGAGCAAGCGATAGCCACCGCTAACCGGGCCATGCGCACACTGGCTATCGGCCTCGAATTCAGTGTCGATCCCGAATCGAGCCAGGTGGTGGTGCGTGTCGTTGACAGCGCCACCCAACAGATTATCCGGCAACTGCCTTCGGAAGAGATGCTGGCCGTCGCGCGCGGCATCGACCGCGTGCAGGGTCTGTTGCTCAACCGCAGAGCCTGACGAAGGCGCATCCGGCATGGCACTTTCTTCACCAGGGCTGGGCTCCGGGCTGGATGTCAGCGCACTGGTCAACCAGTTGATGGCGTTGGAGCGCAGACCGGCGGCGCTACTCGACACCAAAGAAGCCCGCTACCAGACGCAACTGACGGCCTACGGCAGCCTGAAAGGCGCGCTGTCTGCTTTTCAGGGCACGGTTGCCGCGCTCTCCAGTGCGGCGCGGTTTTCGGCTGTCAACGCCACCCTCGCGGACCCCACCGTTGCCACTGCCAGCGCGTCGTCCGCTGCCACGGCAGGCAGCTACGCAATAGAAGTGCAAACGCTGGCGCAGGCGCAAAAACTCAAGTCCGCCGCCTTCGCCGCCACCAGCACCGAGATCGGCGCCGGCACGCTGACTCTGCAGTTCGGCACCTATAGTGGCGGCGTCTTCACCGCCAATGCGGACAAAGCCGCACAAAACATCACCATTGATGCCGGCAAATCGTCGCTGGCGGGTGTACGCGATGCCATCAACGCCGCCAATGCCGGGGTCTCCGCGAGTATTATCAATGACGGCAGCGGCAACCGCCTGGTGCTGGCATCGAAAGACAGCGGCGTCGCTAACGCGCTCAAAATCACCGTCGCCGATGCCGATCTGAACCACACCGACAACGCGGGACTGTCGCAGCTCGCCTACAACGCCGCCAGCGGCGGGGTGATGAATCTCACGCAGACAGTGGCGGCGCAAAACGCCACCTTCGTCGTCGACGGCATTGCCATCAGCAAAGCCGCCAACACCATCAGTGACGCGATCGAAGGCGTGACCCTGAATCTGCTCAAGACCAATACCCCCGCTACCACCGCCCTCAGCGTGAGCCGCGATAGCGCCGGCACTCAGAGCGCGGTGCAATCCTTCGTCAACGCCTTTAACGACATCAACAAGACCATCACCAGTCTGTCGAAATACAATGCAGCGACCAAGCAGGCATCGACGCTGACCGGCGACGCCTCGGTACGCACCATCCAGGCCCAGTTACGCCGCGTGTTCAATAGCGCGCTGCCCGCTAATGGCAGCGGCCTGAACACCCTGGCAGACATCGGCATCACCTTCCAGAAAGACGGCACGCTCAAGCTCGACGCCGCCAAACTGACCAGCGTGTTGAGCGATACCAGCAAGGATGTCTCGAGCTTATTCGCCGTCAGCGGCAAGGCCAGCGACAGCCTGGTTTCATACCTCAGCGCTGCCGCCGACACCAAAGACGGCAGCTACCTGGTGAATGTCAGCCAGCTTGCCACCCAAGGCCGCGCGGTGGCGGGAACGGCTGCCGCACTCACCATCAATGCCGGCGTTAACGACACCCTCAGCCTGAGCGTGGATGGCGTTTCCGCCGCCGTTACACTCGGCGCCGGCGTGTATAGCGCGGACACGCTGGCGGCAGAAATCCAGTCAAAAATAAACGGCGTGATCGCCCTGTCCGCTGCCGGTGCCGCGGTGAAAGTCAGCCACGCCGCCGGCGTGCTGAGCATCACCTCCAACCGCTACGGTTCCGCTTCGGCGGTAGTCCTCAGCGGCGGCACCGCGCAAGCCGGTTTGTTCGGCACGCAGATCGAAACCGCCGGGGTCGATGTCTCCGGCAGCATCGGCGCTATGCCTGCCTCGGGCGCGGGCCAGACGCTCACCGGCGCGGGGGAAGCGAGTGGACTGGCGCTGCGGGTAAGCGGCGGCCTCACCGGCTTTCGCGGCAGCGTCAGCAGCACCCACGGCTACGCCTCGCAACTGGACAAGCTGGCCGGAAAAATCCTCGACAACGACAGCCAGCTTGACAGCCGCATGGATGGCATTAGTGCCTCGATCAAAAGCATAGGCTCGCAACGCGAAGCACTGGTGCAAAGACTCGCGTCAATTGAAAAACGCTATCGTGCGCAGTACAGCACGTTGGACGGCATGATCGCCAGCATGAGCAAGACCAGCAACTTCCTGCAGCAACAGTTGGCCAATCTGCCCAAAGCAGGCAGCCTGTAACACTGGATCAAGGAGACACGCATGTTCGCCGCCACAAGAAATTCGCTTTCCATGTATCAGAACATTGGTGTGGAAAGCGACGTGCCGGAAGCCAGTCCGCACAAGCTGGTACTGATGCTGTACGAGGGTGCGCTGCTGGCATTATCCGATGCCCAACACTATATGCTGCGCCACCAAACGGCCGACAAGGGGCGCACCCTGTCCAAAGCGATCATGATCATCGACAACGGCCTGAAGGCGAGCCTCGACGTAACAGCGGGTGGCGAGCTGGGCGCAGGGCTGGCTGCGCTCTACGACTACATGGGCGACCGCCTGTTGCATGCCAATCTACACAACCGGCCTGAAATTATTGACGAAGTGCGCCAACTGCTGATGGAACTGCGCAGCGCATGGGCACAAATTGACCCTGCTGGTGCCGCCGTGCCCAGGCCGACGCGCATGGCATCTGTCTATGCCGCGCCA
This sequence comes from Bordetella parapertussis, assembly GCA_945906815.1. GTDB lineage: Bacteria > Pseudomonadota > Gammaproteobacteria > Burkholderiales > SG8-41 > UBA5216. Next base: position 653 of record CAMDRT010000043.1, on the reverse strand, counting down.
GCACCGTCTGCAACCACCCGCGTTGGGGTGTGAGCCGCATGGACAACACACAAATACTGTCGCTCTACGAGGAGGGGTCGCGTCTCACCCGCCACATGCTGCTCGCGGCACGCGAAGGCGACTGGGATCGGCTGGTCGCGCACGAGCAGGACTGTGCCGCCATGTTCGCGCATTTGTCGGCGAGCAACGACAGACAGCCAGGGGAGGCTGATTTTCAACAGCGCAAAGCCGAACTGATCCGCGGCATGCTGGAGGACGATGCGCAGATACGCCTGCTGGTAGAGCCGTGGCTGGCGCGGCTGTCCGGGTTGATCGGCAGTACGCGGCAGCAATCGCGCCTGCATCAGGCTTATGCTAATTCTGGCGCCTCAGGCGCTACGCCGTGAACCGCCGCGCCCATGACCTCGCGGTGAACTGCCTCATGCATTACGCCGCACCACGCCCGATGCATGCTTAACCGCCTCGCCGACCGCGTGCTGGTGCGCGCGTACGAGGACGCGACGCTGCAACCGGTGCGCGCCATCGGCACGGCCGGCACCCGTGCGCCCCACGACTACGCCGTCGGGGACGAAGTGCGCGCACGCATTGCGTCGGTGCTGCCGGGAGGGATATTCCGGGTATTGATTGAGGATCAGGCGCTGATGCTGCGGCTG
>CAMDRT010000042.1 GCA_945906815.1 Bordetella parapertussis | reverse complement strand
TACGCATCCCACAGCCGCCGCTGTCTTCTCGTTGATTTTGCCATCCCATAATCGTGCCAGATTTCAGGTCACTTTGAACATCACTGTTTTCATAGGCAATTCACGACATTTTTAACCAAAAATCGCCCACACTAAGTCGCGATGACCCGTTTTAACTATTGTTTTGCGCTGTGATCGCTCGTGATCGCCTGTGATCGTTATTCCAGCCACGGCATCTTCGCGAAATGCCGCTGCTCAAACGCCTCTATCGTCGGCAATTCCTGCAGCACCAAAGCCACATCGTCCTGCCCCTTCAGCAACCGTTCCTTGTAGACGGCGTCGATGTCGAAGCGATAGGTCTTGCCATCCGGCCCGGTGATGGTTTGCGCTTCCAGATCGACGCTGATGCTTGATCCGGGCGTGGCCTTGAGTTGTGCGCGCAGCACGGCGCAGTGCTCTTCGGCGAGGATCGCCGGCAGCATGCCGTTCTGGATTTCGTTGGCGTAATGGATGTCACCGAACGAGGGCGCAATCACGCAGCTGATGCCCCAGTCGAGCATGGCGTAAGCCGCGCCTTCGCGCGATGAGCCGCAGCCGAAGTTCTCGGCGGCGACGATGATGCCGGTGTTGCGCCACGGCGTTTGATTGAGTACGAACTCGGGACGTTCCTTGCCGTCGGCATCAAAGCACAAATCGTAAAACAGCCATGGGCCGTAACCGGCTTCTGTGTTGCGCAATTTACGCAGATAACGTGCCGGGATGATTTTGTCGGTATCGATATTCGCCATGTCGAAGGGCGCTGCGACGGCGGTGAGCTTGGTAAAAGGTTGCATTTTGAACCTCAAAAATCTTAGCCACAGATGAACGCAGATGAACGCAGATTTTTTACGGTGGTGAAGCTAATCCGCGGAAATCTGCGTAAATCTGTGTCAAAAAGGTTTTTCAAATCAACGTTCGCACATCGGTCACCTGCCCGGTCACTGCTGCTGCCGCCGCCATCGCCGGGCTCATCAGATGCGTGCGCGCGCCTTTGCCCTGGCGGCCCTCGAAATTGCGGTTGGAGGTGGATGCAGAGCGCATGCCCGCGGGCACGGCGTCACCGTTCATGGCGGCGCAGCCGGAGCAGCCCGAGGCGCGCCATTCCAGGCCGGCTTCCTCGAAGATGCGATGCAGGCCCTCGGCTTCGGCGTCGCGCTTTACCGTAGTGGAGCCGGGCGATACCCAGCCTTGCACGGTGACTTTGCGTCCTTTGAGCACCGCCGCTGCCGCGCGCAAATCATCGATGCGGCCATTGGTGCAGGTGCCGATGAACACACGGTCGATCCTGATATCGGTGAGCCGGGTTCCGGGTTTCAAATCCATGTAGCGCAGTGCGGATTGCGCGTGTGCGCGCTGGTTGGCGTCGCTGAAGGTCGCTGGGTCGGGAATGACACCGCTGACGGGCAAGGCTTCTTCAGGGAGCGTGCCCCAGGTGAGCGTAGGTTCGATGGCGCTGCCATCCAAACTGACTTCGCGATCAAAGGTAGCACCCTCATCCGTGGGCAGCGCGCGCCACAGGGCCAGTGCCGCATCCCACTGCGCGCCGGTGGGCGCGTATGCGCGGCCCGCGAGATATTGAAAGGTGGTGTCATCGGGCGCGATCATGCCGGCGCGGGCACCGGCTTCTATCGACATATTGCATACCGTGAGGCGGCCTTCCAGCGCCATTGCGCGAAACACGCTGCCGGCGTATTCGATCACATGCCCGGTGCCGCCGGCGGTGCCGATTTTTGCGATGATGGCAAGCACCACATCCTTGCCGCTGATGCCCGTCCCCAGCTTGCCATCGACGGTAACGCGCAGCGTTTTGGGTTTTTTCTGCCACAGGCATTGCGTGGCGAGCACCTGCTTCAGTTGCGAAGCGCCGATGCCGAACGCGTATGCGCCCAGCGCGCCGTGCGTTGAAGTGTGCGAGTCGCCGCAGGTCAGGGTGATGCCCGGTTGCGTGAAAGCGGTTTCGGGGCCGACCACATGCACAATGCCCTGTTGCGGATCGTTCATGCCGAAGCAGCGCACGCCATGCTCGGCGCCGTTGACATCGAACAGCCGCAACATCTCGCGCGCGTCGTCATCGTTGACGCTGGCGAGGCCTAGCTCGCGGCCGCGCGTGGGCACGTAATGGTCGGCAGTGGCGAGCTGTTGACGCGGCTTCCTCACCTTGCGGCCTTCCCGGTTCAGAGCGCTAAACGCGTGAAACGCGCCGTCATGCAGCAGATTGCGGTCGATGTAGAGCAGCGCTTCGTTGCCCTTGTCCACCACCACGTGCTGTGACCAGATTTTTTCGAATAGCGTCGGCATGATGTTGTTCCTCAGTAGCCATAAAGCCGCGCGGGATTCGCCGTCAGCACTTGGTCGCGAATTACCGGGTCGGGAATCCATTCCAGCAGCCTATCGCACATCTCGCCGTCATTGGGCATGGCGCCTTCGTGCTTGGGGTGCGGCCAGTCGCTGCCCCACACCACGCGTTCGGCGTTGGCATCGATGATGGCGTGCGCGAGCGGCGTCACGTCGGGGTAAGGCATAGCGTGCGACGAGATGCGGTAGGCGCCGGTGAATTTGCACCAGCAGCGCCCGCCCTTCATCAGCCGCAGAAACGCCTGGAAGTTCGGATGCTTTACGCCTTTTTCGGCCTTCATGTAACCGAAGTGATCGATCACAAAGTCGGTAGGAAAACCGTCGAACATTTGCTCCAGGTCGGGGTACTCATCGACGTGCATCAAAAACTGCACGTGCCAGCCCAGCGGCGCGATGCGCTCGGCCAAGCCGCGCACGAGGTGCATAGGCAGCACGCCTTTTTCGGTGGCGACATCGACCACGTTAAAGCGGATGCCGCGCACACCCAGCGCGTGCATGGCCTGAAGTTCGTTGTCGGTGATGCGGTCTTCAACCACCACCACCGCGCGCCAGCGCCCGGCCATGGCTTTGAGATTTTCCAGCGTCACTGAATTGTCCGTGCCGTACACCGAAGGCTGCACGATCACGCCGCGCGCTACACCCAGCGTCTGGGCGAGCCGCTGCCAATCGGCCAGCAAGGCATCGGGTGGCGTGTAGATACGTTTTTCCGAATAGCCGTACTGCGCCATCGGCCCGAAGATATGAAAGTGGGTATCGGTAGCGCCTGGCGGCAGCGTCCACGAAGGTTTGCGCGGATGCGCATCAGGCCCCACGCACAGCGGCGCGGCTGCCGTCGGCTGAAATTCCATAACGCTTTGTTTTTACGCAGTAATTTAGTTGGAGCTGATGTTGGCCGCTTTCACCACTTTTTGCCACTTGGCGTAATCCTGTTTGATGTACTCGCCGAATTCCGCGGGCGAGTTGCCGAGCGTGGTGGCGCCTAACGCGGCAAAGCGGTCGCGTACCGCTTGCTGCGCGGTAACTTTCACCAGCGCGCCATGCACACGATCAATAATGTCTTTCGGCGTCGCCACCGGCGCCAGCAGGCCGGTGATGGTGGTGGCATCAAAGCCCTGCAAACCCTGCTCGGCGAGCGTGGGCACGTCGGGCAGCAACGGCGCGCGTTTGTCGGTGGTGACGGCGAGGGCGCGTATCTTGCCGGAGCGGATGTAGCCCATCGACGCCGTAAGCTGATCGACATGCGAATCCACCTGTCCGCCGAGCAGATCGATCAGCGCGGGGCCGCTGCCCTTGTACGGCACGCTGGTCATGCGGATGCCGGCGTTCATCTGGATCAACTCGCCGACCAGATGATTCGAGGTGCCGGTGCCGGCAGTGGCCATCGTCATTTGCCCCGGTTTGGTTTTTACCAGCGCGACGAACGCCTTGAACGTCTTGGCCGGTACCGACGGATGCGCAATCAACACGAAGGGCACGTTGCTGATGCCTGAGATCGCGGCGTAATCGCGCAGCGGATTGTAGAGCGGCTTGGCAAATACATTCGGCGCAACGCTGTAGACGCTGTTCGACGCCATCAGCAGCGTGTAACCATCGGGCGGCGCTTTCGCCACCATCTCGCCGCCGATCATGCCGCCCGCACCCGCGCGGTTATCCACCACTACCGGTTGGCCGAGCAATTCAGTGAGGCCGGGCGCGACCGCGCGCGCATTGATATCCACGTTGCCGCCGGGCGCGAAGGGCACGACGATGCGGATGGTTTTGGCGGGATAAGTTTGCGCCTGCGCGCTAACGCAGAGCAACAGCGCGAGCGTGCACGAAAAATATTTCATCATGCTTTTCTCCTGAGACCTGTGAGCAGCGACACGTTCACACCGGTAGTACGATGGGCGTGTCGATGAACACCTGATACTTCTGATTTTTGGGTTTGTCGAGGTCTTCGGCGTTGACATAGGTAATCGACGATTTGCCGAGCAATGCGCGCGGCAGAATCATTACCCGCACAAAGCCGGAAGCCAGCGCCGGCGACGCTTTCGCGTACACCGGATCGGGCCCGGCTTCGAACCAGGGTTCGAGCGGGAGATAACCATGCACGGTGTTGTTGGTGTGAATCTCGATGCCGCCGAACAGCAGGCAGCGGATGCCGCCGCCGCGATGGGTGTGGGTAAGCGCTTCGCCGCCGGGCGGAAAGTCTACGCGGTCGCAGCGCAGCAGATAGTCGGTCGCGGTATCGAGCTGCAGAGGGGCATTCAGCAGTAGCGTGCTGCTGACGCCAGCGCCCGTGGCCAGTGCAGCGGGCGCCCCTATGCGCGTCAGCTGCCAGCGCAACACCACCGTGGCGAGATTGCCTGCCGCAAGCTGCATGACATCTGGCGCATGAAACGCGCTGTTGGCGCCGACCGTGCCGGTGAAATTGCCCGCGCGCAGGCGCAAGCCGCCGGAGACGACATAGGTGGCGGTGACGCCTTGCGGGTTTACGGTCAGCTGCGCCGCGGGCGCGAGTTCGTGCAGGTAGAGTTTTAGTTCGTGATTCATGGCGCTACAATTATAGCCGTCGCGCCGCGTCCATGGCTGTCACCTATCCGGAAAAAATAATGTTCAGTCGACTTTGCTGGAGTACCCTGTTGATTTTCGCGGGCGCACATGCGCACGCGCAGACTTTTCCCGACCGTCCCTTGCGCATTATCGTGGCGTTTTCCACTGGCACGGCGGCGGATATCGTCGCGCGCCAGATCGCCTTGAAGCTCACCGATACGCTGGGTAAACAAGTGATCGTCGAGAATCGCGACGGCGCGGCGGGCACCATCGGCGCGGGGCTGGCCGCGCGCGCCACGCCCGATGGCCACACCCTGCTGATCGCCTCGCCATCGATCATCGTCAGCCCGCTGCTGATCAAGGATTTACCCTACGACGTGTCGCGTGACTTCGCGCCGGTGGCGTTGATGGCGACGTTTCCCACGGTGCTGGTGGTGGGCGCGCAGACCAAAGCCGGCTCGGTAAAAGAGTTGCTCGAACTCGCCAAAGCCACACCCGGCAAGCTCAACTACGCAACGGCGGGGCGCGGCACCGCCAGTCACCTGAGCGCGGAATTGATGCGCACGATGACGGGTGTGAGCATCGTCGAAGTCGCCTATCGCGCTACCGCGCAGGCATTGAATGACACCATCGCCGGTGAAGTGGCGATGTATTTTCCCAACCTCGCGGCGGCGCTGCCAATCATACGTTCAGGACGGCTGAAAGCGCTGGCGGTCACCAGCAGCAAACGCTCGCAGGCCGCGCCGGAAATTCCCGCGCTGGCGGAAACGTTGCCCGGCTACGAGGCCGCAAGCTGGTACGGTATAGTCGTTCCCGCCCGTACACCGCTACCGGTGATTGCAAGACTGCACGCCGCTATCGCCACAGCATTGCAACAGCCCGACGTGCGTCAGCGTTTCCTGAGCCTGGGTGGTGACATCGTTGCGGGTGACCCGGCTGAGCTGGCGAAAACCATGCGCGGCGGTACGCAAAAGTGGGGCAAGCTGGTGCAGGAGATTGATGCGCGAGGGAGATGAAAGAAAAAACGTAAAACGTAAAACAAAAACGATTAACCACAGATGAACACAGATAAACACAGATAACCCTGGATAGGCGTCCTAGCATTGCGCTAGGGACGCTGTGCGTTTGAAGTTATCCGTGTTTATCTGTGTTCATCTGTGGTTAAAATGATTTGTTCTGGATGTTGTTATAGTAACCAATTGTTTTAAAAGGAAAATTCAATGCCTCTCGGGCCGCACAAAATCGAATACGAAGTGATCCAAGGCTGGGAACAAATGCCCGAGGGCTACAGCTTTATGGAAGTCGCGGGCGTGGCGTGCGACTCGCAGGATCACGTGTATGTGTTCAACCGCGGCAAATATCCGATCATCGTCTTCGACAAGGAAGGCAAGTTCCTTAACGCGTGGGGCGAGGGCATGTTTGTCGGCCCGCACGGCATATTCATCGACCACCAGGATTTTCTGTGGCTTGCCGATGACAAAGATCACACCGTGCATAAATTCACCACCGACGGCAAAAAGCTGATGACACTCGGGGAATCGGGCAAGGCTGCCGACACCGGCTACAAAATGGGCGTCAGTCCCGTGCGACGCGCGGCGGGGCCGTTTCACCGTGTCACCAATGTTGCCGTGTTGCCCAACGGCGACATGTACATTGCCGATGGCTACGGTAATTGCCGTGTGCACAAATATTCGAAAGAAGGCAAGCTGCTGTTCTCATGGGGCGAGCCGGGCAGCGGGCCGGGGCAATTCATATTGCCGCATGGCATCGCGGTGGACAGCGCAGGGCTGGTGTATGTGGCCGACCGGGAGAATTCGCGCGTGCAGATTTTCAAACCCGACGGCGAGTATGTGCGCGAGTGGGGTTTTCTGAATCGTCCTTATGATCTGTTCATCGACGATCAGGACATGATCCACATCGCCGAAGGTGGCTTTCACAACTACATGATGAAGCGCTCCGAAGGCCCGCTGCCCGCGCACGACCAGACTATGATCTACCCGCCGTGCGGCCATGCGCCGATCGCGCGCGTCACCGTGTGCGACCCCGACGCAAAAATCTATGCGCAGGTGGGCGGCGAGAACCCGGTGCTGCCCGGCAACTTTGTCGCCCCCCACGGCATCTGGGCCGACAAGCGCGGTGACTTTTATGTGGGTGAAGTCATCGTGAATGCCGGTGCGGTCAAGCGCATGGCGCCCTTGAAGCCGGCGGGATTTCAGAAGTTCCGTCGGCGGACGGGATAACCCATGCGCCGTTTCGCCACAAAAATTCAACTGCTTCCTGTCCCATGAAAATCACCCGTATCGAATCCAGCGTCGAGCACATCAAACCGCGCCGTGACGCCGACGCCTACGCCGGCCAGGAAAGCCTGACCTATGTGCGCTGCACCGTGACCACGGCAGAGGGGATTGCGGGCATCGGCGTCACCGGGCGCTTTCTCGCCGATGAAGTGACGCATCTGCTCAATGGCGGTATCGCCGCCGCGGCGCAAGGCGCGAATGCGCTGGATATTGAAGCGCTCACCGCACTGCTCACCAAAAAATTCAATCCGCGCGCCTCGACCGGCGTGTTCGTGTCGGCCCTGTCGGCGCTGGATCTGGCACTGTGGGACATCAAGGGCAAGGCGCTGCAGCAGCCGGTGGCGCGGTTGATCGGTGGTGCGCGTGATGCGGTGCCGGCTTACGCCACGGCGGGACTGCCGGCGTTCACCGAAGCCGAGTTGATCGCCGCCTGCAAAAAAGCGCTGGTGGACGGCTTTTGCGGCGCGAAAATCATCGTCGGTGCTGGCCGCAGCATCACCGAGGACGTGCAGCGCATCCGCGCGGTGCGGTACGCCATCGGAAGCGCGCCGCTGATGCTCGATGCCAACTGCGCGTATAGCGTGGCGGAGGCCAAGCGGCTTGCCACGCAGGTCGCGGATTGCGACATCGCGTTTTTCGAAGAGCCCTTGCGCGGCAATGATATTCCGTCGCTCGCCGCACTGCGCCGCGCCATCGCCATTCCGCTCGCGTCGGGACAGATGATCCAGTCGGTGACGTGGTTTCGCGACGCGCTCGCCGCGGGCGCGCTCGACATCCTGCAACCCAACGCGGCGTTCTGCGGCGGTATCAGCGCCATGCTGCGCATTATGGCGCTGGCCGAAGCGCACGGCGTGCCGGTCACCGGTGCTGGCGGTTTCGAGGCCGCGAATCTGCCGGTGATGGCGGGCCACGCGCACGGCGGCATGCTGGAAGTGCATGGCGCGCACGCGGCATTGCGCGAGCGATTCGCCACGCATCCGCAATACCAGGGCGGCAGGCTGCATGTGCCCGACGCGCCGGGACTGGGATTTTCGTTGCAGGATTGAGCCGTTCGCCGCGGGTGTGCGCGGTGGGTGAATAAATAAACAAAGAAAGGAATCAATATGGGCAATAGCGTACAAGACAAAGTAGTCGTGGTCACTGGGGCGGGCGGGGGTATCGGCCGTGAAATGGCGCTGGCGATGGCAGCCCATGGCGCGCGCGTGGTGGTCAACGATATCGGTGCGGCACTCGGTGGTGAACTGAGCACCGAAAACGAGGGCGCGGCGCAACGCGTGGTCAATGAAATCAAGGCGGCGGGCGGTGTCGCTGTCGCCAGCACCGACTCGGTTTCAACCTGGGCCTCGGCCGAGCGCATTGTCCAGTGCGCGGTGGATAGCTATGGCCGTATCGACGCCGTGGTCAACAACGCCGGCATCCTGCGCGACCGCATTTTTCACAAGATGTCCGAGGACGACTGGAACGCGGTGATGGCGGTGCATTTGAATGGTGCGTTTTACGTCAGCCGCGCCGCCGCCAATCACATGCGTGCGCAAAATTCCGGCGCGTTTGTGCATATGACTTCCACCTCCGGCCTCATCGGCAATTTTGGCCAGGCCAACTACGCCGCAGCCAAGCTCGGCATCGCCGCGCTGTCGAAAAGCATCGCGCTGGATCTCGGCCGCAACCGTGTGCGTTCGAACTGCATCGCGCCCTTTGCCTGGAGCCGCATGACCAGTTCGGTGCCGGCAAACACGCCCGAAGAAAAGGAGCGCGTCGAGCAATTTAAAAAAATGGAAGCAGGCAAAGTCGCGCCGATGGCGGTGTTTCTGGTGAGCGACGCGGCGGCACAGGTCACGGGACAGATTTTCAGTGTCCGTGCCAACGAGATCATGTTGTTCAGCCAGCCGCGGCCGATCCGCTCGGTGCATTTCACCCCGGAGTGGACGCCCGAAGCGATCGCGCAAGTGGCCCTGCCCGCGCTGCAGAAGCAGTTTTATCCACTGGACCGTTCGGCGGATGTGGTGTGTTGGGATCCGATTTAAGGGGGCGGCGTAGCCATGAGTACGCGATACCACTGTCCAGCTTGCGCTGCCATGCTCTTCGCTTATTGCGCCCTATGCAACGGCGAACCATGTTAATTTCCGCTTTTCCCATCCCTCAGGACTCATCATGAGCAATGCTATCGATACTCGCCGCTGCAAACTCATCCCCGTCGAAAACCTCACCACCGAGCAGCGTGTGGTGTATGACGCGATCCGCGGCGGCCCACGTGCAAAACTGGCGAGCTTCAGCGCCGCCGCGCCGGGGCCGCTGGGTGGCCCTTTCAATTTGATGTTGCGCAGCCCTGAGATCGGCAACATTGTGCAGGCGCTGGGCGGCGCCATCCGCTTCAAGAGTTCGCTGCCTGCCAAGCTCAATGAATTCGCGATTTGTATTACAGCGCGTTACTGGACGGCCAATTACGAGTGGCATGCGCATTGCAGGCTGGCGCTCGAGGCAGGGCTCGATCCGGCGAAGGCGCAGGATGTCGCCGAAAACCGCCGTCCCGCGAACATGGATGAGGACGAGGCCATCGTTTACGATTTCTCGCACGAACTGCATCAAACCAAGGGCGTGAGTGACGTGAATTTCAAGCGCGTGGTGGAGCGTTTCGGCGAGCGCGGCGCGTTCGATCTGATCGCGGTCAACGGCTATTACTCGCTGGTGTCGATGATACTCAACGTGGACCAGGCGCCGTTGCCGGAGGGTGTGCCGACGCCGTTGCAGTAAGTTCGTGTGGTTTGCGCAGGGCGGCGATCCCGCCCTTGTATGATGTTGTGATTATCCATAGGTGCAGGTTCATGCCAAACAAACTGTTGTTGGCGCTGGCGTTGGTGTCTGCCGTGCCTGTGGTGTGCGCGGCTCAGAATTTTCCCGCCAAGCCCATCCGTTTCATCATTCCCACAGCCGCCGGCGGCGGCTCCGACCAGATCGTGCGCTTTCTGGGCAATCGCTACACGGCGGTATGGGGTCAGCAGATCGTGGCTGACAACCGCCCCGGCGCGGGCATGGTGATCGGTATCGATATCGCAGCCAAGGCTACGCCGGATGGCCACACCATCGTGCTGGTCAATCCGTCGCACGCGATCAATGCCACGCTGATGGCGAAACTGCCGTATCACCCGGTCAATGATTTGATTCCGATTTCGGTGGTCGCTACCCAGGCGTTCGGGCTGGTGGTGCCGAATGGGTTGCCGGTGAAAAGCGTGAAGGAGCTGATCGCGCTGTTGAAAGCTAAACCGCGTGAATTGTCGTTCGGGTCGTCGGGGCCGGGCTCCGCGTCGCACCTGGCGGGGGAGATGTTCACCGGCATGACGGGTACCGAGATGGTGCACATCGCCTACAAGGGCACCGCGCCGGTATTGACGGATCTGATACCCGGTCGCGTGCACATGTATATCAATCCGATGCTGGCGATCATCAATCAGATCAACGCGGGACAGTTGCGCCTGCTGGCGGTGACTGCACCCAAGCGTGTAACCTCTTTGCCGGAGGTGCCCACCGTTGCCGAGGCGGGTGTGCCGGGCTACGAAGCTACCTCATGGTACATGGTGCTCGCGCCCTCCAAAACGCCGGCGCCCATCATTCATCAGATACACCGCGAAACCGTCAACGCGCTGAAAGCGAAAGACATGCTCGACATGCTGGCCAAGGGCGGTACCGAACCGCTCGGCAATACGCCGGCCGAAGCGATGGCGTTTCTGAAAACAGAAATCGCGCGCTGGGGCAAAGTCATCAAGCAAGCCAATATCAAGCAACAATAGCGCGTGTAACGCGCGGTAACTCATTTTTAAAAGGATCGTTATTGTGAAAATTTCTGTCATCCACGATTATGCCGATGTATTTCGTGCCACCCCACAATTCCTCAAACTCGCCGGGCACGAAGTGGTGGTCCATAACGATGCGTATACCAGCGCGGATCGCGTGGTTGAGCAGGTTAAGGGGTTTGACGCGGTATTGCTGACGCAGCAGCGCGTGCCGATGACGCGCGCGATCATCGAACGCTTGCCGGGTCTGAAGTTCATTTGCCAGACCGGCCGCAACGTTTATCACCTCGACATCGCAGCTTGCACCGATAACGGCGTGGTGGTGTCGGCGGGGCGCAGGAGCAGCGGCGGCAACCCGTACTCCACCACGGCGGAACTGGCGTGGGGCTTGATCATTGCTTCGCTGCGGCAAATTCCCTATGAGGTGGAACGTTTCAAGCAGGGCCACTGGCATTCCACTGTCGGCACAGGGCTGCATGGGCGCACGCTGGGCATTTATGCATTCGGACATATCGGTGCCGCGGTGGCGCGTGTCGGCAGCGCGTTCGGCATGAAGGTGGTGTGCTGGGGGCGCGAGGGTTCGATCGCGCGTGCGCAGGCGGAGGGTTTTGAAATCGCCGCCTCGCGCGAGGCCTTTTTCGGGAACGCGGACATCATCAGCCTGCATTTGCCCGGTAACCAGGCCACGCGCGGCATCATCACCGCCACCGATCTCGCGCACATGAAGCCGAGCGCATTGCTGGTGAATACCAGCCGCGCGCCGATTATCGAAGCCGGCGCGCTGGCTGCCGCGTTGGCACAGGGGCGGCCCGGATTCGCCGCGGTGGATGTTTACGAAGACGAGCCGGTGACGGGTACCACGCATCCGCTACAAAAGATGAAAAACGCACTGTGCACGCCGCACCTGGGTTACGCCGAGCGCGACAGTTACGCGTCCATGTATGCCACCGCGATTGAGCAGTTGCTTGCGTTTGCGCAAGGCCAACCGCTGGATGTGGTTAACCCCGAAGCTATCGGCAAGCAGTGAGGTTGCTTGCCCGCAGACGCGGCGTAACCCTAAACCAAAAATGTCCGCTCAAGATAACCACGGCGTAGCGTCAGCCGCCCAGCAGACCGGCGACGGGTTACGCACGGAAGAGATGACGCTGGTGCAGAGTGTCAGCGCGCAGGGTTTGCTGGCGCACGGGACGGCGGCGGTGATTGCTGCGATCACGCTTTCGCGCATTGACGGCTTGACCCCGGTTTTAATATGGCTGCTCTGCATGGGGTGTGCGATCGCGATCCGCTATCTGTTGTATATCGCCTATCAACGCGTGCACGAAGACGTCAAGGCGGATCAATACTGGGGGCGCATTATCGCCATCAGCAATTTTCTGGTCGGTGCAGGCTGGGGTTGGGCGGGCTATATGTTTTTTGCCGGCAATCAGTCCACTGCGGAAATCACGCTGTTACTCGCCATCGTGGTGGCGGCGGCTTCGGCGCATACGATTTCACCCACGCGCGCAACCCTGGCGGCAGTACTGGCGCCGATGCTGTTGCCGTTAATGGTGAAACTACTGCAATTGGACTTCGCGGCCTACGCTGCGCCCGCGTTACTCGCGCTGGTATTGATGTTGACGATAGGGTTTAGCCTGTTCCGCTACCACGCCTTGCTCGTCGTCAGCATCGATGACTATCGGCGGCGCGGCACCGCGGACGCGGCGATGATACGCGGCGCGGAAACAGCGAATCGATTATTCGCGCAGGTGGTCACCGAACGTGAGCGCGCCGAAGCGGAACTGAAAATTGCCAAGCTGGCCGCCGACGATGCCAATCAGGCCAAGGGGGATTTTCTCGCGTACACCAGCCACGAGATACGCACGCCGCTGACCGCGGTTATCGGCTTCTCGGATGCGTTGCTGGCATCAACGCAGTCCACGCTGCAACAGGATTACTCGCGCCGCATCAAGGGCGCCAGCACGCGCCTGCTGACCTTGATTAATGATTTGCTGGATTTATCAAAAATAGAGGCCGGCAAACTGAACATTGAATATGCGGACTTTAATTTGCGCCAGACGGTGGATGAAGTCGTTCACGAGCAGGGCGTGAAGGCGCGTGAGAAACAGGTGACACTCGATCTTGTGGTCGACGACAATGTGGCGGATGCCCTGATCGGCGATTCGCTGCGGCTGCGGCAGATCCTGCTTAACCTGATTGGTAACGCCATCAAATTCACGCCCGCCGAAGGCAAGGTCTTCACACACGTGCGGTTGATCGACACCGTCGACGGCAGGCCGCGCCTGGCGTTTTCGGTCAAGGACACCGGCATCGGCATCGCGGCCAACAAAGTATCGACTATGTTTCAGCGTTACACGCAGGCCGATGTCAGCACCGCGCGCAAGTATGGCGGCACCGGGTTGGGGCTTTCGATTTGCAAGTCGCTGGTGGAATTGATGGAAGGCCAAATCGGCGTCACCAGCGAAGTCGGCAGAGGATCGGATTTCTGCTTTGAGTTGCCGTTCAAGGTGGCGGCGGTGTCCGCGAAGTCCGCGCCGCCGCCAGCCCAGCCTGCGCTGCAGGCTGCAGCGCCTGCGCAGCCGTTCAAAGGCATGTGTGTGCTGGTGGCCGAAGACAACGACAACAACCAGATGCTGATTGAGCTTTTGCTGAAGCGGCAGGGGGTGGACGCGGTAATCGTCGGCAATGGCGCTGAAGCGGTGGAGAACCTGCGGGGAAACGCCTATGACCTGGTGTTCATGGATCTGGAGATGCCGGTGATGGATGGGTTCGAAGCCGTGGCGGCGATTCGTGAGCGCGAAAAGACGCAAGGCGGGCACGCCATGATTGCCGCCCTGTCGGCGCACGCCCCCGAGCAGGAACGCGACCACTGCATCGCGTCAGGCATGGACGATTACATGATGAAACCGATTGATGTCAAAGTGCTGCACGCCCTATTGCGCAAATATTTGCCCGAACGGCTTAAGGGTCGCTGACCCGTCGCAGACCCTATTTGCCCCGAGCCAGGGGGGGGCAGGCCACGCCCCCCCACGGGCGGGCGCGATGTTTATGAAACGCCTTGCACTTGCCGCGGCTATTCTGGTGAAATAGTGTCATGAGAGAGCAGGTTCCCGTCGAAAAGCTGGCGCTCGGCATGTTCGTTGCTGAACTGGATCGGGCATGGCTCGGCACGCCGTTCATGATCCAGGGTTTCGTCATCGAATCGCAGGCGCAGATTGATGAATTTCGCAAGGCCTGCCGTTACGTGTTCGTGGAGCGCAGCCTGTCGCTGGGCGACCAATTCATAGCTGACGTGCTGGATAAAAAGGCTGCCCCCGAACGCAAGCGGGCCCAGCCGTTGGCGCACATCTACCCGGATGAAAAAAGCGCTGCTGGTGAGCCGAGTGGTGGGCTGCTCGGCAGCATCGGCAAAATATTCAAAGCCGCGTTCACCACGCCGGGCGTACCCCCGCCAGCAGCGCCGCCGCCGTCACCGACGCCTCAATCCGGCTCGCCGCGAGAGCCGGTAGTTACCCTTTACCAAGACCAGCCGCCCCGGCGGCGCCCGTCACCCGAGTCTTCTGCGGTGCGTGAAAAGGGCATGAGTAGCGAAGAACGCCGCTTTCTTGAGCAGGCCCTCGATCCCGGCGCCAGCGTGCGTGTGTACGCGGAACAGAACGCCGGCGGCGGCATGTTGGGCCGGCTGGGCCGGATGTTCAAGGTGAGCGGCCAGGACAAGACGCTGGCCGCCGCCAGCAGGCCGCTGGAAGAGATGCCGGTCTACATCGATCAAACCACCATCGAAGACGAACTGCCGCTGGCGCAGGAAGCGCACGTGAAGGTCGAAAGCGCAGTGCAATCGATTCTTGATGATATCCGTAAAAGTAAGGTGCTGGCGCTCGACCAGGTCAACGATGCCGTGGGCCGCATGGTTGAATCCGTGGTGCGTAACCCGGACGGCATGATATGGCTGACACGCCTGAAAAGCGTGGATGCGTATACCTATGATCACGGCATCAACACCGCGATTTATCTGATCGCCTTTGGGCGGCATCTGGGCTTGCCCGAAGATCAGTTGCAGGTCATCGGCACGGTGGGCCTGATGCAGGACGTGGGCAAAATAAAATTGCCGCGCGCGTTGCTGGACAAACGTGACAAATTGTCCGCTGCGGAATTCAAGGTGTTTCAAAGTCATGTCACCCACAGCCTGGAACTGGTGCGCAGCTCGCAAGCAACCAACGTGCCGCTGCTCAACACCATCGCGCAGCATCACGAGCGTTATGACGGCAGCGGTTATCCGCAGGGCCTGGCAGGCGAGGACATTTCATTGTTCGGCGGCATGGCCGGCATCGCGGATACCTACTCGGCGCTGATCAGCGCGCGCCCTTATGCGCAAGCCCTTTCGGTGCAGCAGGCTTTGCATGATCTGTATAGCGCCCGTGGCATCGCATTCAAGTCCGAACTGATTGAACAGTTCATTCAGTGCGTGGGCGTGTTCCCGGTCGGCAGTCTGGTGGAACTCAATACCAGCGAGGTCGCGGTGGTGGTGTCGCAAAATCGCGCGCGGCGCTTAAAGCCGCGCGTGATGCTGGTGCTGGACAAAAACCGACAGCCTTATCCTTCGCCGACCATGCTCGACCTGATCGTTGATCCGCCCACGCCCACAGGAGACTTGTACCGCATCTTGCGCGGTTTGCAGGCGGGGATTTATGAGCACGACCCGCAGCAGACCCTCAACGCCCTGATGGAAGCCGCTTAGTTCTTGTCGGCCTCCAGAATGGCGAAACCCGCCTGCAGCGCTTTTTCAATACGCGCTTTTTCCTGTGCGATGGATTCATCGGTCCATTGCCAGAATCCGCGCTTGGCTTTCATCCCGACGTCGCCCTTTTCCTTCATGGCTTTTAAAAACGGCGGCGGCTCATCGTTTTTGTAGAGGTGGGGATAGAGCGCGCTGGCTACTGCATAATGCGTGTCGAGGCCCGACATTTCCTTTTGCAACAGCGGCCCGCAGGCGACAAAGCGAAATCCAAAACCATAACGCACGGCGGTATCAATACCTTCGGCTGTGGTTACACCGTCGTGAATCAGCCACAGCGCTTCGCGCATCAGCGCATGCTGCAGGCGGTTGCCGACAAATCCCGGTACATCGCGATTCACCCGTATGGGCGCTTTGCCGAGCAATTTCAATAATTGTTCCAGCTGCGCGGCGACGGCGCTGTCGGTGGATTCACTGCTGACGATTTCAACCAGCGGCACCAGATGCGCAGGCATGAAAAAGTGCAGGCCTATCACGCGCGAGCGCGTTTTCAAGTCTTTGCCGATTTCCCCGATCGGAAAATTCGAGGTATTGGTGGCCAGCGGAATATCGGCTTTGGCGAGCACTTCCAGTTGCGCAAAAATATTTTGCTTGAGCGCGAGATCTTCGGTCGCCGCTTCGATCGCGAGGCTCACCTCGTTCCATGCAATGTCTTCGAGTGTGGCGTGGAGGGAGACGTTCGCTGCATAGGCCGCCGGCGCACCGATTTGTTTTAGACCCGCACTGATACGCGCAGCCAGTGCCGCGCGCGTTTTCTGCGACGGACTCATGACCTGGACCTGCCAGCCTTTGGCCGCGAAAATAATGGCGATGTCGCCGCCCATGATGCCGCCGCCGATGATGGCTACGTGTGAAGTTTGAGGCATTCCTAAGTGTCCGATTGATCCAGGATAATTGCGAAATAACAGCCAAGGCACCGCCTGCGCAACGCTATTTGCTCAAGTAAAGCATGCCATTGCCGGGTTGCTACTTTAACTCTATTTTTCCCGCATCGCACTCCACGTGCCCGACATACTGCCCTTGACGCTGCCTTCGATGCGGTTACCGCTTACGCGCCCACTGTAATCGCGGCCGTCCACCGAAAAAGCAATCGCGTCGCCACGCAGCGTGGCGCTGGTGATTGCCCTGCCGCCCACGGAGCCTTCGAGCTTCTGAAACAGTTGCTTTAACGCAAGGTTACCGCCGCCCTCGATACGCCAGTTGCCTTCAACTTTTGCCGGCACGATCCACAGGTATGCGGTGCGGCCCTCCACGGTTTCGGTCTGGTCCGCCGGCCAATTTTCCATGGTAAACGCATGCGACACCACCCGCGTGCCCGGCTGCATGTTGAGGATGGTGGGGCGCAACTTCAGATTCAGGGCCGGCAGCAGATAGAGCGTCAGCACATTGGCCTTGCTGAAATCGGTTTCGAAAATATCGCCACGTATGAATTCCGCGCGCGCCGCAACGGTTGCACCTTCTTTTTGCGCATTGCGTTTGGACAACTCCACCATGTCGGCGTTGTACTCGATGCCGACCGCCTTGGTGCCGCGCTTGGCAGCGGCGATTACCGTACGTCCGTCGCCGCTGCCCAGGTCAAAGTGCACATCAGCGGGCGTGAGTTTCGCCATGTCGAGCATTTTTTGCACCAGCGACTCGGGCGTGGGCACCCAGATCACGTCTTTGCCTTCCTGCCCCACCGAGGGTGTGTAGCCTTTGTCTTGTGCCTGCGTGTTTACGCTTAGCGCGAGCGCTGCTACAAACGCTAGTGCTACCGAGTATCGTTTATAAAGCAAATGCATAATGCACCTCATCACAGGATTGACATAGGGGGGCTGAAGGGGAAAGCGCGCCAAGTATAATGCCTGAACGCGGCAGGCCGCGTGTGCGCCGAGATCAGTGGTGTGGTGAGCGTGGCCATGACCTGGATCAGTCCGCCTTCGCCCCCGACTGCTTCACCATCTGCGCGTAGCGCGCGATTTCTTGTTGGATCACGGCGGCGAATTGCGCCGACGTGTTGGGCGTGAATTCCAGCGACAACGCCGCGAGGCGTTCTTTCACGTCCGGTAACTGCATCACGCGGTTGATCTCGGCGTTGAGTTTGGCGACGATGGCCGGCGGCGTGCCCGCAGGCGCGAAAAACGAAAACCAGGTGTGATCGGCAAAGCCCACAAATCCCGATTCTGCAACCGTCGGCACTTCGGGCAGTAGCGCTGAGCGCTTGGCGGTGGTCACCGCGATCGGGCGCACGCGATGGGCTTTGACATGCGGCACCGCGGGGGGCATGGAGGTGAATGCGATCGGCACCTGATTGCCGACGACCGCTGTCACTGCCTGCGCCGGGCCGTAAGGTACGTGCGTAATATCCACTTTCGACAGTGCCTTGAAAATCAATTCTGCATCGAGATGCGGCGTGGTGCCGGTGCCAGACGAGCCATAACTGGTCGGCGTGGCTTTCGCAAACGCGATCACCTCTTGCAGTGTGGTGGCCTTAACCGAAGGGTGTACTGAAATCAGATTGGGTGTGGTCGGTCCCTGCGCCACAGCCACGAAATCCGCCACCGTATAACCGGGTTTTGTATACAGGCTGACGTTGACCACGAACGCGGAACTGTTCATTAATATGGTGTAGCCGTCTGCATTCGCGCGCACCGCTGTTTGTGTGCCCACATTGCCACCGGCGCCGGGTCGATTCTCGATCACCACGTTTTGTCCCCACGCTTCGGCAAGTTTCGCGCCGACTATGCGTCCCACAATGTCGGTGGATGCGCCGGGCGGGAATGCCACCACAAAGCGTATCGGCCGGTTCGGATACGCACCGGCCGCAACCCGTGCCGGCGCCTGCGTTTGCGCCTGCGCAGTGCCCACTAGTGCGCACACCCATAAGGTGAGGCAACATAAACAATTGTTTTTATTCATTATTTGCTCCTGGATGGTTCGCTTTTCCAAACGTGCACTGGCGCCGAGATTATACGGGCCTGCTGCTGTTTCTAGTTCAATGATCCGGGGAATTTACCTCTGTCTTGCGGCGTGTGCGTGCCTTGCTCTGATGGCACCATCGTTATCTGGCACCGTCGTTATCTTGCAATAGGGGTCTGATACTCCTAGACTTTGCTACAACGTTCGCCCGCGATCAGCACCCGTGAGTGTGGGCGCAAAGGTTCCATCGTTGATGTATTGCATCCAAACCCAGTGAATTACTTCATCCAGCTGCGTGGCCTCATGATCGAGGTCATGCTTCCCCTCGGGCTGCTGGTCGCAGCGGGCGCGTTCTGGCCGCGCATCTTCGCCGATGCGCAGCCCGACGTGCTGCGCACGCAGTTGAATCGCGTGGTGATGTACGTGTTCTATCCGTGCGTGCTGTTCGCGGTGGCCTCCACCACGCCGATCACCTTTAATCTGCTGTCGGTGCCTCTGCTGGTGGGCATCGGCACGTTGGCATCGGGGGCACTGCTGTATGTGCTGTTGTACCGTTCGCCGCTGGGGCGCAATCTGTCCGATCCCACCCGCGCGGTGCTGGTGATCGGCGGCATGTGGGGCAACACTTTCAACGTCGGCGCGCCGGTGCTGATATTCTTTTTCGGCCGCGACGCCACGCGCTACGCCATTTACAACGACGTGCTGATGACCATGCCGCTGGTGTGGAGCCTCGGCGTGTGGATCGCCACGCGCCTCGGTTCGCATGAAAGCAATGTGTCGTACCCGTCGGTGTGGCGTGTGATGGTCAGCATGCCGCCGATCTGGGCATTCGTGCTGGGCTTTGCGTCACAGCAACTGGGGCTGACCTATGCGCCGCTGGTGTCGGCTGCGCAGTTTGTCGGACAGGCCACCATACCGGTGGTGATGTTCGTGCTGGGTCTGACGATACCGTGGCGCAATCTCACGCCGCGCCCGGAAATTCTCACCGCTGCGCTGGTGAAGCTGTTGTTCATGCCGGTCATCGTTTGGCTCACCGCCGGCGCGTTGTTCCCGCCGTTGGCGCAAATGGGCGAAGCGCAATATGCTGCGGTGGTCGAGGCCGCTACACCGGCGATGATGACTACGCTGCTGCTGGCAGACCGCTTCAAGCTCGATTCGGCTACGGCCGGGCTGATGGTGGGCTGGACGACGTTGTTGTTCTGGGTGAGTTTGCCGGTGATTATGGCGTTGGGAATGATCAAATAGGCCGCTTGTCGAGCGGCGAGTATCCTGATGCCTCGCGCCCGTTTTGGAGGACGAGTACAATCCTTGAAATTTGAACAGGCGTAGTTCAAATTACAAGGATCACGATATGAGTTCCAATGCAGCCAGTGACGCCGTAGCGCCGTGCTTCTACATGGTCACCTTCGAAATAGCCCCCGAAGACGAAAAAGATTTCAACGAAATCTACGACACCGAGCACATTCCCAATATCCTTCAGGTTGAGGGCGTGCTGCAGGTGATACGCCTTTGCGATGCCGAGCCTACAGCGCAAGGCTGGCGAAAGTATTCGGCGCTCTACTTGATTACGCGAGCGGATTTGCCCAGCACGCCGCAGTGGAAGGCCAAGTCTGATCTTGGCCGCTGGGCACCGGTGATACGTCCGCGTGTGAAGGCGCGGCGGCAGCGCCTGGGCCGTGTGGTGGCAAACGCGAGCTCAGAGATGTTGGTAAAAATTTAATAAAAACAAATGCTTACATTATGATCCTGCGCCGCGGCCACCTTTTAGGTGTGCGAATCTTGGCACCGGGTGCTGTCCGCGCTGCGGCTGTGTCGGACGCGTTGCTGTGTCCAGGCCATTGAAAGCCGTGTGCAAAAAATTCGCATGCCTGATAGGGGTGCCGGTACTGGTAGCCGCCTTGTTCAGCGGTTGCGCACAGATTCAGGATTTTATTTTCCCGGTGCCCCATGTGCCTGGCGCATGGAGCGCGTTGCTCACCGAAGTGCGCGCGTTTGAGCAGCGCATCGGCTTTCAGGAAACCGCGAATTTCAAGACCCTGTACAACGTCGCAGCGAAAGGCGAAACGCAAAGCGAATACCCGCTGTGCGGCTATGCGCCGCGATTTCAGTTGCCCTATTCTTATGAGGACCCGTTGTTGCGCTGGGGTGAGGCGCAGAACGATGCTGACTGCCGCGCCGCGGCGAATGGCGAGGATGTGTACTTCACCCTGGTTGAGGCGCTGGGGGAAATCGGCACCGCCGTCACCGCCACCATGCTCGAAGGCAAACTCGACCGCTTCCTCTATCTGGTGATCCACGAAGATTGCCACGATCAGTTTGATCTGCCGTACGGGGTGGAAGAAGCGCTGTGCAATGTGCTGGGCTACAAAGGCATGGCGGCGTTCACCGAACAGAAATACAGTGGCGGCGCGCGCGAGGGCCGCGCCATCCGGCGTTATGCTGAAACACAATCGCAGTTGACGCGCGCGGTGGTCGGTTATTACCGGCAGGTGGAACAGTTATATGCGCGCCATGCGCGTCAGGAAATTACTGCCGAAGCCGTGCTGATCGAGCGCGCACGCATCTTCGGCGGCGCTGAACGCACCTTCGGCTGGAAGCGTCAGGGGATGAGCAACGTCGGCCTTGCCAACGAAATGACCTACAGCCGTCACTACCAGCAACTCGAAGAGGCGCATGAACGGCTGGGCAACGATCTGCAGAAAACCGTGGCCTTCTTCAAGCAGGTGGATAAGCACAAGCCCACCCGCGCTGCGGTGATGAAACACCATCGCCTCAGCGACGAAAAAAGCGTGCAGTTTGTGCGCGCCTATGAGGTGGCAGTGATGGAGACCGTTAGCACGCTGCTGGCAAATACCGCCGGCATCGCGTACCCGGGCCGGATAAAATAGCGGTTTTTCGCAGGGTGATAGAAAGGTGAGCGGTCGTGGCGCGTAACTGGTTGATTCCCATACTGATTTTTGTCGCGGTTTTTGTGTTGTCCAGTCAGGGGCTGAAGGGCGGTCCGGAAGTCTCGGTGAAGGAAGCGGCCGCATTGTTGAAGGGCGATCCGCGTCCGCTGTTGATCGATTTGCGTGAGCGCACGGTATACGATCAAGGCCATCTGCCGGGCGCGATTTCCGTACCTATGGCTGATTTCAAGGGCCGCCTGGAAAGCCTTAAGTTGCCGAAAATGGATGTGCTCGTGCTCTACGGCTCCGACGATGCGCGCGCCCGTGAGGCGACCCGGCATCTATACGACAGCGGCTACCAGGGTGCGCTGACGTTAACCGGCGGCTTCGAAGGATGGCGCGCCGCAGGGCTGGCGGTGGAAAAATCGCCGCCGGCAAAACCACAATAAAGCGCAAAGCCGATCTTGCATTTCCCTGCGGCAATGCTCTGCGCCTTTGCGGTGAGGTTTTGACCCGGTGTTACTTACCGCGTGCGGCAATCAGTTTTTGTATTTGCGCCACTGCGGCGGCAATCTTGAATTCCAGTCCCTGTTTGCCATAAGCCACGCTGGCGCGTGCGGGATTGCCTGCCACGCCGGTAACCTTGAAATCGCCACCCGGCGCGAGTTTGTCTTTGCGTATCAGGTCCGGGTCTATCGCTAGCAACTCCGAGGTATCTTCGATGCCGGCGTGGGTGCCGATGGCTGCCGGCGTTTCGCCCTGGCTGCGCAGCCATTTTGAAAATGCCTGCGAGTGATAATAATCGGCGGCGTAATGCACCCGCACATCGCTGCCGGCCCATTCCTGGTTGAGCCGCGTGGCGACCACCTGCAAGCCTTTTTGATTGGGGCCACTGTCGCCGATCAACACGATATTCTTGAAACCGTTGACCCGAAAGCTGCGCGCGGCGTACTCGGTGATTTTCATGAAAACTTCTTCCGGCAGCGTGATCGTGCCGGGAAACAACATATGCCCGCTGGGCGGATGAAGGTTGCCCTCCGGCACATAGGCCAGTACCGGCGCCACCAGCGCGTTGCCGAGCCGCCGCGCGATATGCCCAGCGGCGTGCTTGACGATGACGTTATGCTTGCCCAGCACCATGTGCGGGCCGTTTTGCTCGGTACCGCCGGTGGGGAAAATAATCGTGGTTATGCCAGCGTTGATGGCGTCACGCACTTCGACCCAAGTGAGTTCCTCAATGAATACGCTGGCGGCGGCGTGTGCGACACGGGCTGGCGCCAGCAACGCTGCCAGCAGCCCGATGCAAATCACCATCATGCTGCGCGCCATACGAAGCTCATGACCCAGCATGCCGGTGCGCGCAAGTCCAGCCGCAACGCCCCGGCGCATGGTTACTGCAGCGGCGAAAACGCAGACGGCATCAGTATCTTGTTTTCCTGTGCAACGAGGCTGTATCCCGGCAGTCCCAGCTTTTCGGCCGAAGGGGGCCACGCGCCGGCAGCGTGCGCCTGGTCGCGCGTGGCGTTGCGCGCATCCAGCGTGGGGTAGGGCCAGATATGCACAAATTTGTTAAGGCCGCCCAGCTCGGAATACCACGCCGCGCACAGGGGGCTGAATTTCAGGCGCTGCGGCACCGCTTTTTCCCACACCGCGCGCAGCTTGGGCAGATCGCCCGCAGCGTGGGTGTAGGTGCGCATTTCGTAATAGGGCCCCATCTTGGCGGCTTTAAGTTCGGGCGAAATAGAAAACGGCATCATGATCTCCGAGCGCATGTTGACAATGAACTCGGTGAGGGCCGGCGGCCACACGCCGTCTTTTACCGCGGCGGCGCGTATGCGATTGCGCTCTTCCAGATCCTTGTAAGGCCACACATGAATGATCTGATTCAGCGGACCGATCTCGGTATGCCAGAACGCGGTCAGTTCCGAATATTTCTTGCGCTTTTCATAGGCCTCACCAAAGCGTTTTTCGACTTCGGCCAGTGATCGGGGTTTCAAATCGTAAGTTCTCATTTCGTAAATCATGGCTGCTCCTGGTTGTTTTGCGCTGAATGCCGAACGCCTACGCGCCGTTGCTCAATTGTTTTTCAATCAGACGTGCTTCGTGTTTGAGCAGCGAGGCGATTTCAAGCACGCGCTTCTCGGTCATGCGGCTGGAGATGGTGGACACCGACAGCGCGGCGAAAGCAATGCCAGACTGATTGCGTATCGCGTGACCCACCGAGCGCACGCCCGCCAGCGTCGGCGCTTCACGCATTGAGTAGCCGAGTTTTTGCGCCTTGCGCGTCTGCGCCAGCAGCATGGCGCCCGAAACACCGTACTCCTCGTAGCGCGGTTGATTGCCGGAGATAATGCCCTGAATTTCTGAGTCCGGCAGCGCGGCGACTATGGCGAGACTGCCGGTGCCCACGCCCAGCGGACGGCGCATGCCGATGTCGAGGGTGAAGGTTTTGATCGGAAACGTGCCTTCATGGCGGTCTATGCAGACGGCGTCGGGACCGCTGCGCTGGGTGAGAAACACGGTGTCGCCGGTGGCTTCCGCTATGCGCACCATACCGGGGTGGCAGATTTCGCGCATATTGAAGCGCGGTGCGGCGGTGAGGCCCAACTCGAAAGCCATCGACCCCAGATAATAACGGTGGGTATCGGTATCCTGCTGCACCATGCCTTCGTGGGCGAGGCATTTCAACATGCGATGCACGGTGGGGCGCTGCAGGCTGGTGCGCGTGGCGAGGTCAAGCAGACGAGAACCGGAGCGGTTGTGGGCCGCGATTTCACGCAACAGCAGCAGCGCGCGCTCTATACTCTGGGTGCCGGTGAGTCGACTCTGTTCGGCGGAAGAGTTTCTGGGCATAATGGCGGGTATTCCTGTCGGTAGTCCGAATAATGGTTAGATGCTTTGGGGGCCACAATTATAACTCCCATTGCAAATAATAGGCTATGGCGCTAGGTTTCTACAGTACACGTCTTAGATATAGCCAGTTAAGTCCGTCGATTGGACGCCGTTTCTGGAACGGCGAAACTGTTTTTCCACCCTCTATGGAGCACGTATATGACTGATCTTTCCAGCGCCAAGGCGGGCTCTGATGCGCTAGCGGCTTCGGCGGGCGCGCGTTTTCGCGCCGCAGTGGCTGCCGAAAAGCCATTGCAAATCGCCGGCGCCATCAACGCCTACGCCGCGCGCATGGCCGCGCGCACCGGCTTTAAGGCGATTTACCTTTCCGGTGGCGGCGTGGCGGCGGGCTCGCTCGGTGTGCCGGATCTGGGCATCAGCACGCTCGATGATGTGTTGATAGACATACGGCGGATTACAGACGTGTGTACGCTGCCGTTGCTGGTCGATGTGGATACCGGCTGGGGCGGCGCTTTTAACATTGCGCGTAGCGTGAAATCCTTGATCAAGTTCGGCGCGGGCGCCATGCATATCGAAGATCAGGTGCAACAAAAACGCTGCGGCCACCGTCCGAACAAGGAAATCGTGAGCAAGGATGAAATGGTCGATCGCATCAAAGCCGCGGTGGATGCCAAGACCGACAGCCAATTCGTGGTGATGGCGCGCACCGATTCGCTGGCGGTGGAAGGTCTGCAGGCGGCGATTGATCGCGCATGCGCATGCGTGGAAGCGGGAGCGGACATGATTTTCCCCGAGGCGATTACCGAGTTACCGATGTACAAGAAGTTCGCTGACGCGGTGAAAGTGCCGATCCTCGCCAACATCACCGAGTTTGGCAAAACACCGCTGTTCTCGACGCAGGAACTGGCGAGTGCGAATGTGGCGATGGCGCTGTATCCGTTGTCGGGTTGGCGCGCCGCCAATGCCGCGACGCTCAAGGTTTACCAGGCGTTGCGCAAGGATGGCCACCAGAAGAATGTGGTCGATTTGATGCAAACGCGCGACGATCTATACGATTATCTGGATTACCACGCGTTTGAAGGCAAACTCGACACCTTGTTCGCACAAGGCAAGCAGCCGACTCGAAAGCAAACACCATGAACGACAAAAAATGGATGTGCATACTGTGCGGTTTTGTGTACGAGGAAGCGCTCGGCATACCCGACGAAGGCATACCGCCCGGCACGCGCTGGGACGATGTGCCGGCGGATTGGACCTGCCCGCATTGCTCTGCCACCAAAGACGATTTTGAGATGTTGGAGATACAGGCTTGAGCTGACAGGCGCATCGTATAGCGCCCCTGCGGGTCAGGCGTCGGAATCCTGCTTTTTGGAATCCATCATCGCCTTCAATTGCGCAAAAGGATTAAACGTCGCGGCCGCAGCTGCGCTTGCCGAGTCCGTGCGCCCTGCGTTATCTTTCAGCTTAGAATGTTCATGCTCATGGCAATAGGTGCAGAGGAGCTCCCAATTGCTGCCGTCCAGCGGATTGTCATCGTGATTGCTGTTCTTGTGATGGACTTCTAGCAGTTGCAGATTGCTGTGCGTAAATGTACGCGCACACCGCCCGCACACCCATGGAAAGAGTTTCAGTGCCTGCGCCCTATAGCCGGCGGTCCGCTGCTCGGCGTTGCGCCGGGCTTCACGTACTATCTGATCCAGCCGCTCATTTGTTGGTGCCATGGAGGTGCATGCGTGTGCTAGAGGCTGTCAGCATACGACAAAAACCTGCCTGCCGGAAAACGGCCGGCGCGACCGCCACAAATGCAAAGCCCCGCGAAAATCTCACAGGGCTTTACAGATTTGCCACCATCCGTGGCTGCAGTTCGTCACGTTAGTGTGACGTATGCCGGAATAGTTGCCGGCTTCAGAATAACGTTGTCGGAATTTTCATCGATAGGTAGCCTCTCCATTTAGAAAGTTACACTACGCTGGACCTAAGGTGTCTACTCCAGTCACCCGGCACGAGATAATCCTCAAACATCGCGTTGAGGGTGGTCGCCGCCGTTTCGCATCAGGCACACCCGCCTACGGGGCGTGCACAACAGCGAATTCGAGAGCAGCAACCGGATTATTCGTTAGTCTGAGAATCCATCCCTAGCCGAGTCACCGGAGCGCATTCAGTAGACGCCTTTCGCTAGGCGCGGTCAATAGGTACTTGTGATTACTGGTCGCCGCCATGATCTAAATCCATCATCGTCGCGTCTTTGACAGGCGTCAACGCGCAGTGTGTTTTGGCCATCACAGACTGGCGCTTACCCCGTGCGTTTCCAACGCCGCGCCACTGCACCAGCGCCGGGTCAATGCGGCGCCACCATGATTTCAATCGACAACGAAACCATCGCCTCTGCGCGCGTACAATGCGCGCTGAGCAAGTCGCCGAACGACTGTTGTTCAAAGTGCGCAACAATATGCTCGTCCTGGTGACTGTGAGCAGGTGCATGGTGCATCGAATGTTTCCGTGAGTGACGGTGAGTGGTCGTTCGCAGCGGCGCGCAAGGCGCCTGCTGCGGCTTGCAATAACACCGTGCCCAGACAAAAAACCCTTGTAAATCCGCGATTTCCGATTTATCCCGCGCAGGCGGTACGGTAACATAGCCGCCCCCGCAACCGCTGGGTTAAACCGCATTCGCGATGCAACTTTACGCCATAGGCCTGAACCACCAGACCGCTCCGCTGAACGTGCGCGAGCAGGTGGTGTTTCACGCCGAGCGTTTGGTGGGGGCCTTGAATGACTTGGTGGCGCGCCGTCCGGTGCAGGAAGCGGCCATCGTATCCACCTGCAACCGCACCGAGATTTACTGTCACGCGGATGAGCCTCGCGCCGCGGTCGAGTGGATGGCCGCCTACCACCAGCTTAAGCCGCAACAGATTGAGCCCTACCTCTACAAGCTGCCGCAGGAGCGTGCGGTGAAGCATGCCTTTCGCGTCGCCAGCGGACTGGACTCGATGGTGGTGGGCGAACCGCAAATTCTCGGCCAGTTCAAGGACGCGGTGCGTGCCGCTGAAACTGCCGGCACCATGGGGCTGTTGCTTAACAAGCTGTTTCAGCGCACTTTTGCGGTGGCGAAATCGGTGCGCAGCGAAACCAGTATCGGCGCCAGCACGGTGTCGATGGCATCGGCTGCGGTGCAACTCGCAGGACGCATTTATCCGAGTATTGCCGAGCAGGCGGTATTGTTCATCGGCGCGGGGGCGATGGTGGAGTTGTGCGCCAGCCATTTCGCCGCGCACCATCCCAAACGATTGACGTTTGCCAACCGCACCGAAGCGCGTGCGCAACATCTGGCCGATCGCTTTCTGGGGCGCGTGATTTCGCTTAACGATGTGCCGGCGCAGCTCGCGTTGCACGACATTGTGGTGTGCTGCACCGCGAGTCCGTTGCCCATTATCGGCAAAGGCATCGTTGAAAGCGCGCTGGCCGCGCGCAAGCACCGGCCCATGATGATGTTTGATCTTGCGGTGCCGCGCGACGTGGAAGGCGAAGTTGGCAAGCTGGACGACGTGTTTTTGTATACGGTGGATGATCTGGGCAAGATCGCCAGCGCCGGCCTTGCGCAGCGCCAGAATGCGGTGGAGCAGGCCGAGGTGATCATCGAAAATCAGGTCACAGACTTCATGCATTGGCTGGGTAACCGCGACCTGGTGCCCACTATCCGCGCGCTGCGCGATACCGCCGAGCGCACGCGCCGCAACGAAGTCGAGCGCGCCTTGCGCAAACTGAACACCGGCGAAGACCCGCAGCGGGTGATCGAGGCGCTGTCGCAGGCGTTGACCAATAAATTGCTGCATCCGCCGACGCATGCGTTGAATCACGCCAGTGAGCAAGAGCGCAAGGAACTTGCGGCGTTGCTGACACGCCTGTATCAGATACCGCGGCAGGACTAAGTGGTTGCCAAATGAAGCAAAGCATAGCCGCGAAACTGGCGCAATTGTCGAGGCGACTCGAGGAAATCAATCGCACCTTGAGCTCGGAGCATGTCACTGACGACATGGATAACTACCGCAAACTCACGCGCGAAAGCGCCGAGATTGCGCCGGTGGTGGCGCTGTATCGTGAGTATGAAAAGAGCGAAAGTAACTTCAAGGCCGCCGAGGAAATGGCTGCTGATCCGCAGATGCGTGAATACGCCGAGGTGGAAAAAATAGAGATACGCGCGCGCCTTGACCAGCTGGAACAGGAGGTGCAAAAACAACTGCTGCCGCGCGATCCCAACGACGAGCGCAATATGTTTTTGGAGGTCCGAGCCGGCACCGGCGGCGACGAATCGGCATTGTTTGCGGGCGAGCTGTTTCGCATGTACTGCCGCTATGCCGAGCGCAACCGCTGGCAGGTGGAGATCATGTCGCAAAGCGCCTCCGATCTGGGCGGCTACCGTGAAATCATTGCCAGGGTCATCGGCCGCGGCGCTTACTCCAAACTGAAGTTCGAGTCGGGTGCGCATCGCGTGCAGCGTGTGCCGGTGACCGAAACGCAGGGCCGGGTCCATACCTCGGCCTGTACCGTGGCGGTGCTGCCCGAGGTGGATGAGGTAAGCGATGTGGTGCTGAATCCCGCCGATCTCAAGATAGACACCTTTCGTGCGTCGGGGGCGGGCGGCCAGCACATTAACAAGACCGACTCCGCGATACGCATCACGCATTTGCCGACGGGAACCGTGGTGGAGTGTCAGGACGACCGCTCGCAGCATAAAAACCGCGCGCGCGCGATGTCGGTGCTCGCCGCGCGCATCAAGGATAAACAAGTGCGCGAACAAAATTCGAAGATCGCCGCCGAGCGCAAATCGCTGGTGGGCAGCGGCGATCGCTCGGAACGCATACGCACCTACAATTTTCCGCAGGGGCGGGTGACCGATCATCGCATCAACTTAACGCTCTACAAAATCGCGCAGATCATGGACGGCGATATCGATGATGTCACCGGCGCGCTCGCCGCCGAGCATCAGGCCGAGCAACTGGCGCAGCTCGCCGAAGAGATGCAGCCGGCCTAGGCACCAGGGCAGGCCGACCCGCCCAACCGTATGACTACTCTCGCGCAGCTGATGCGGGCCAGCGGCATTGGCAGCAGTGATGCCCGCGTGTTGTTGCGAACGGCGCTGGCGGTGAACGATGCTTATCTCGTCGCGCACGCCGATGAGGAATGCGCAGTGGAGCACGCCACGCAATTTCGCGCGCTCGCCGCGCGCCGCGCAGCGGGTGAACCCGTCGCCTATATCGTGGGTGAGCGCGAGTTTTACGGGCACACCTACACCGTGTCACCAGCCGTGCTGATACCGCGGCCTGAATCCGAGTTGCTGGTTGAGCTCGTGTTGCAGCGCAAGCCTGGCAGTGTGCTGGATCTAGGTACCGGCAGCGGCTGCATCGCCATCAGCATTGCCCTGGCGCAGCCTGCCGCCCACGTTACCGCGATCGACCAATCCGCGGCGGCGCTCGAGGTGGCACGCGCAAACGCCATGCAGCTGCATGCGCCCAACGTGACGCTGCGCGCCAGTCACTGGTTCAATCAGCTACCAGAGCAACGATTCGAGGCCATCGTATCTAATCCGCCCTACGTGGCTGCCGGCGATGCGCATCTCGCGCAAGGCGATCTGCGTTTTGAACCGGTAGCCGCGTTAACCGCGGGCGCAGATGGTCTCGCCGACATACGCGTCATCGTTGCTGGCGCGCACGCGCATCTCGCTCCCGGCGGCTGGTTGTGGTTCGAGCATGGTTACGATCAGGCATTGCGTTGCCGCGAGCTGTTGGTGCAAGCCGGATTTGGCGACGTGCAATCGTGGCGCGACCTGGCAGGTATCGAGCGCGTGAGCGGGGGGCGTGCGCGGTAGTTATAATCCCGGTCCAGTCCATTTGGAGGTGGCTGCCATGATTCGATTCCTTGTCATCACCGGCGCGACGCTGCTGGCGGCCGCTGCGCCAGGCGCTGTGAGCGCGCAGCATTACCCGAGTCGCACCCTACGCATGGTAGTGACGTTCCCGCCGGGCGGGGCTACCGACATACTCGGACGCATCACTGCGCAAAGACTTTACGAACGCTTCGGTCAGCCGGCAGTGGTTGAAAATCGCGTCGGCGGCGGGGGCAACATCGGCGCTGATTTTGTGGCGAAGGCTGAACCCGACGGCCATACCTTGCTGATTGGCGGCGTGCCGCACGCGATAGGCATGAGCCTGTTTAGCAAATTGCCGTACGATTTTTCGCGCGACTTGGCGCCGATCGTCAACCTTGCGGTGTTTCCGAGCCTGATCATTGTGCATCCGTCGCTGCCGGTGAAATCGATCAAGGAACTCATCGCGCTGGCCCAAGCGCGCCCCGGGCAACTCAACTACGGCGGCACCCACGCCTCGCCCAATCACCTGGCGATGGAGTTGCTGAACAGTCGGGGCGGCGTCAAGATGGTGCTGATTTCCTATAAAGGCACCGGTCAGATCGTAAGCGACCTGGTCGCGGGACATGTGCAAATCGCATCGATGGGTTTCCCGGCGGCGCTGCCGATGGTGCAAGCGGGCAAGTTGCGTGCGCTGGCGGTGACCAGCGCGCAACGCTCGGCGCTGCTGCCGGAGGTGCCGTCGGTGGGCGAGTCCGGAGTGCCCGGCTACGATGTGACGTCCTGGTACGGTGTATTTGCGCCGGCGGGTGTGCCCGAACCCATAGTGACCAGGCTGTATACGGAAATTGCAGCGCACTTTAAATCGCCCGAGGTGACCAAGCGCTTAGCGGTGTTGGGCGCGGAGGCCGCCATCAAGCCGCCGGCGGAACTGGCCAGTTTCCTGCGCGAGGATATAAAAAAATGGGCGGCGATAGTCAAAACCTCGGGGGCGAAGGCGGAGTGACAGCGGCAGTGCAGCGAGGGTCCGCATACCGCCGCTGCCGCGTAAGCGTGGGCCATGCCGGTTGAAACGCTGCCCGAAGGACTGACGCTGCTGCGCGAGGACGGCGTGTGTACCGTCACCATAGACCGGCCTGCCGAGCACAATCGCCTTAGCCCTGAGGTCATCGCGCGTCTGGGCGCGATTGCTGAGGCCTTGCGCGAGGATACGGGCGTCAACGTGCTGGTGATCACCGGCGCGGGCGCGGAAATTTTCTCCATGGGCCTACTCAATCCTGCGCTCCGTGCGAGCTACTCGAAGCATGACATTGTCAATCTGGTGTTGCGCGCTAACGCAGTATTCGACGCCCTCGAAGCGTTGCCGCAAATCGTGATTGCGGCCATCAACGGCAAGGTGGTGGCGGGCGCCTCGGAACTGTGCCTCGCTTGCGACCTGCGCTACGCCGTCGCGCACGCCACGCTAGTGATGCCGGAGGCGACTTGGGGCGGTTTTCCGGGCGCGGGAGCACCGGTGCGCCTGCCGCGCATCGTCGGGCGTGCGCGCGCGCTGGAACTTATTTGCACCGGGCGCGAAATCGGCGCCGATGAAATGGAACGCCTGGGACTGGTGCAGGGCGTGTTTGCGCAGGAAAGTTTTTCCCCCGGTGTTGCCGCCATTGCGCGCACCATAGCCGGCAACGGCCCGCTGGCGGTGCGCGGCGCGAAGCGCATAGCAGCGGAACGCGAAGCGCCGGGGTTTCGTCCCGCGCGTGAACTGTCGGACGCGCTGCGCCGCCAGCTGGAGTGGAGCCACGACGTAGACGAAGGTATCGCCGCGCACAGCGCAAAGCGCAAGCCCCGGTTTGTCGGGCGGTGATTTGCATGTGGCTATTGGAATCGGCGTACTACTGCGTGATACTGAGCTTCGCGTCGCGAATCAGTGTGCCCCACTTGTCGTGCTCGCGGCGGATGAAAGCGCCGAATTGCTGCGGCGTGCTACCCGCAATTTCAATCGATTGTTCGGCGAGGCGCGCCACGGTGGTTTGATCCTTGATTGCCTTCAGCGCCTCGCTGTTCAGGCGTGCAATCACGCGCGCTGGCGTTCCCGTGGGAACCAGTAGCCCGGCCCAGGCGCCGGATTCAAGTTGCGGGTAGCCCGATTCGGTCATGGTCGGAATGTTTGGCATTGCACCCGAACGCTGGGCGCCGCTCACGGCAAGTCCTTTCAAGCGGCCTGCACGCAAATGCGGCACTGCAGCGCCGGCCGCAAGGGTGGCGAGGTTGACATGGCCGCCGAGCAGATCGACCACCGCAGGCGCACCGCCCTTATACGGCACATGCAGGAGATCAACGCCGGCCAGCAGCTTGAACTGCTCGGTTGCCAGATGCCCCGAGCTACCGGCACCGACCGACGCATAGGTGTAGCCGCCGGGCTTTGCCTTGGCGAGGGCTGCGAGTTCCTTCATCGAGTGGGCGGGAAACGCCGGCAGCGTCGCCACCACCAGCGGAATACGCACCACCAGCGCGACCGCAGCGAAGTCCTTCAGCGTGTCAAAGCGCAGGGTCCTATAGACATGCGGGTTCACCGCATGCGTGTCGAAGGCGAACAGGATGGTGTAGCCGTCCGCCGGCGCTTTCGCCGCCGCATCGGTGCCGATGGATCCGCCGGCGCCGCCGCGATTGTCGATCACCAGCGTTTGACCCAGCGCCTCGGACATTTTCTGGCCGACCGTACGCGCGACGATATCCACCACACCGCCAGGCGGGAACGGAACGATGGCGCGGATGGGCTTGTGGGGATAATCCTGCGCGGCGGCGGCACGGGTCGCGGCGAGTGTGGCGAGAACGAGCACATGCCAGGCAAGTGTCATGGGTGTGGTACCGGGGTTATGTCGATGCGGTACGAATGACGGGAAACACTTTTTTGGCGAACAGCTCCACCGTCATGGCCGGGTCCGCTGCCAGACTTACGGTGAACATCAGGCGTTTGGCACCGGCGGCCTTTGCCGCGAGCAACTGCTCCAGACATTCGTCCGGCGTGCCGCACACCGCAAGTCGGCGCGACAGGTAATCGAACAACCCCAACTCGCGCACCAGCTTGATATCCGCTGCGCCCGGGCTGGTGCTGTAGCGACGGCGCAGTTCTAGCAACGGCTCGTGATACTGTGGCGGGACGCCGCGTTGGTCCAGATTTTTGGTGCCGATCACGTAACCGTTGAGGAAGGCGAGCATCGCGCCCAGCTTGGCGCGCGCAGCGTTGCCGTCAACGTGGCAATCGAGCGCTGCGATCTGCCAGATTTCGACATCTTGCGGATTGCGACCAGCTTGCGTTATCGCGGTAGTCACCAGCGCTTCCGATTCTCGGATATTGTCGGCGCCGATGCCGTAATTGATGAACACGCCGTCGGCATACGCACCGGCTTGTTGCAGCGATTTTGGATGAGACGCAGCGAGAAACACTTTCGGGGCGCGCTTGACCCACGGCAGGTGCGCCGTGCCGCCGTGGAATTCGACCGCGCCGCCCTGCAGCAGCGCTTTGATGAAACACACACCTTCGCCGAGCATGGTCGCGGTGGTCTTTTGCGTCACGCCTATGTTCCTAGTGCCGCTGTGGCCCGCACCGATGCCGAGCACCGCGCGCCCGCCAGAGAGGGCGTCGAGGGATGCGATAGCCGCCGCCGAAACCGCCGGATGACGCGACGCGAGATTGGTGACGCAGATCGCCACGCGTGGGCGCGTCGTTTCCTGCGCCACCAGCGTGGCGCTGACCCAGGGGTCCATGGCGTTGCCCGGGGTGTCGGCGATGCCGATCATGTCATAGCCGTGCGTTTCGGCGAGCGCGGCCAGCTTGCGTGTCAACGCGACGTTGAACGGCCAGAAAAAAAATCCAATCTCCATTAATTCCCTTTCTTGTATACGACCCATCCAGCCTGACACCCTTGCGCCAGGTGCGGTGTTCAAGGGCTAAGAGCTGCAACATACTATGCCATGGCGCAGCACGAAGCGCGAAGCACGATTGACCGGACTTGCGAAAGCCGCTAAACTAATACCCGATTGATTCTGTCAGGTAATATTGTCTAGCGAGGTTGTGATCATGAGCGTTCAGGAAGATATCAAAGCACAAATCACCAAAAACAAGGTTATGTTGTATATGAAAGGCTCGCCGGATTTTCCGCAGTGCGGCTTTTCAGCCAATGCGATCAACATCCTGCGTGAGTGCGGTGTCGAGGAAATTGCCTCTGTCAATGTGCTGGAAAACCCGGAAATCCGGCAAGGCATCAAGGAGTTTTCCAACTGGCCGACGATCCCGCAGCTGTATGTGAATGGCGAATTTGTCGGCGGCTCGGACATCGTCGCCGAGATGTACCAAAGCGGCGAGCTGCAAAAAATATTGAAATAGCACGCGCCCTCAGCAAGCAGCAAAAAGGCCATGGTCAGCATGGCCTTTTGCTTTGATGCGCGGCTACCGGTCTAGGGCACCCGGCTTGCATAGCCGTACTGTATGAGCAACACCAGCGCAATCACAAACAGCAGGCGCAACAACCAGCGCCGATAGGTCGCGGTATCGATGCGGTTGCGGATCCTGATGCCGGCCTCAGTGGTTGCCACCACCACCAGCGCAAACGGCAAGGTGACTGCCCACTGCATCCAGGTGACGCCGCCCTCTACGCTCAGCACCACGAACTGCGTGGGCTTGCCAACACTGAAGCACAGGTTCAGTACCTGCACAAACGTGGTGCGATCCACGCCCATCGAAAACAGGTACATCACCAGCATCGGCGCTGCGATATTGGCGGTGCCCTCCGACACCCCCGCGACCGTGCCGAAAAATAGACCGAATGCCAGCGGATGCCGCTGTACCGGCGCCCACTCGGCATACCCGATGCGATCCAGACAAAGAAATGCGAGGATCACGCCCGCCAGCAGCAAGGCATACGGAAATGCGGGAAACGCAACAAACAGCCGCGCGCCGATGAACGCGCCCGCCATCATGCAAAACGGCATGAACCAGAAGCGCCTGAGCGAGACCAGAAACTGTCCACTGCGCACAACATTCATCACCGTCGCCGCTACGCACGGCAGCAACACCAGTATCACCGCCGTGCGCATGTCGGACACTGCCGCGATCAAAGGTGTCGCCACCATCGGGAAACCCAATCCCAGCGCGCCTTGCACCATGCCGGCAAACGCCAGCACCAGCGCGATCCAGCCGAGGGTAATGAGTGACAGTTGCTCGAAGCCAGGCATGACGATACGCACCGGAAAACCGCATTGTATCTGGAATGTCCGGTCTCTCAGAATATAGTGTAACCATATGTTTTAAATCAATATTTGTATGGTTTTCTTGGGTGTTCTGCTTTATTTTTATACCATTGTTCGCGTATAATCCCCGCGTCCGGTTGGGAGGCGCTCACACCGTTGTTGCTATTAGTCGCGGCATGTTTCAGTAGGAAAACTTACACGCGGCGGCGGCCACACGCGCACCGTTGCCACCAATTTTTGAGAGGGGTTCCCCCCTGAACACCATGACCGAGAGCAAAATGCTAGCCAAACAAATCGCCGTCGGCGGCAAAATCCGTATGACGCCTAGCGAAGCGTTCGTCGAAACGCTGGTGGCGCAAGGCGTGCAAGACACCTTTGGGATTGTGGGCTCGGCGTACATGGACGCGCACGACTTGTTCCCGCTGGCGGGCATCCGTTTTGTTTCAGTGGCGCATGAGCAAAACGCCGCGCACATGGCCGACGGATACTCGCGCGTTACCGGCAAGCACGGCGTGTGTATCGCGCAGAATGGCCCCGGCATCACCAATTTCGTTACCGGCATCGCTGCCGCCTACTGGGCGCATTCGCCGGTGGTCGCGATCACACCGGAATCGGGCAGCATGAGCATGGGCCTCGGCGGTTTTCAGGAAACCGAGCAGATGCCTATATTCTCCAAGATCACCAAGTGGCAGGTGCATGTGAATTCGCCGCTGCGCATCGCCGAACTCACCGGCCGCGCCTTTGACTACGCGATGGCCGAACGAGGCCCGGTGCAGGTGAATATCCCGCGCGATTACTTCTACGGCGAAGGTGAATTCGAAATCCCGCAGCCGCAGCGCATCGAGCGCTCCGCCGGCGGTCCGGAATCGCTCGACGCCGCGGCAAAATTGCTGGCCAAAGCGAAGTTCCCGGTGATCTTGTCCGGCGGCGGCGTGATCATGGGTAATGGCATCAGGGAATGCCAGGCGCTGGCCGAGTATCTGACCGCGCCGGTGGTGAACTCGTATCTGCACAACGACTCTTTCCCCGCGAGCCATCCGCTGTGCTGCGGCCCGCTCGGCTACCAAGGCTCGAAAGCAGCGATGAAAATCATCGCACGCGCCGACGTGGTGCTAGCGCTCGGGTCACGTCTGGGGCCGTTCGGCACGCTGCCGCAGCATGGCCTCGATTACTGGCCCAAAGGCGCCCAGATCATCCAGGTCGATGCCGACCCCCGCATGCTTAATCTGGTGAAGCGCATCTCCATCGGCATTTGTGGTGACGCGCGGTTGGCGGCGGTTGCGTTGCTCGAGCGTTTGAAAGCGCAGACCAAACTCACGCCCAACAAAACCCGGCTCGCTGAAGTCAAAGTAGAAAAAGCGGCGTGGGCTGAAGAACTCGCCCATTGGCCCTCGCCCAATGAAAAGGGCCGCATTGGCCCGCGTCAGGCGCTTGCCACATTGGCGCGCGCGATGCCGAAGAATGCAATGGTCTCTACCGACATCGGCAACGTGTGTTCGGTCGCCAACAGCTATCTGCCGTTCGAGAGTGCACCTTCGTTTCTCGCGGCGATGAGTTTTGGTAATTGCGGTTATGCCTTTCCCGCTGCCATCGGCGCCAAGGTCGGACGGCCCGACCGGCCGGCGATAGCCTATGTCGGCGACGGCGCCTGGGGTATGAGCCTGAACGAAGTGCTGACCTGCGTGCGGGAGAATATTCCCGCCATCGCCGTGGTGTTCAATAACGGCCAATGGGGCGCGGAGAAAAAAAATCAGGTTGATTATTTCGACAAGCGTTACCTCGGCACCAACCTCAAGAATCCCAACTTCGCCGATGTCGCCGAAGCGATGGGTGCGCATGGTCTCACCGTTGAGCACGTGGACGAAATCGCCGATGCCTTACGCGGCGCGGTGAAATCCAATAAGCCGACCGTGATCAACATGATGCTGACGCAGGAATTAGGCGACCCGTTCCGCCGCGATGCATTCAAACAGCCGAAGCGGCTGTTGCAAAAGTATCGCAAGTACAGTGCGAAGGAATTCCGGTAGATCAAGGCGCACCGTTCACCGGCCACAGGTAGTGGTGCTCGTGCAAGACGCTCCCTACAACGGCGAACTTCAAGACCAAGAACCACGGAAAACGCGGAATACACGGAAAAATTCCGCATCCATGTTCTTTCCGCGTGTTCCGCGTGTTCCGTGGTAAATCTCCCTTAAGAGCGCGCCATTGGCGCCCCTATCTGCCCGCCGGGACAAGGAAACACTTGCAGCGGAGCAGAGGGGCCGCGGGTGAGGGATCCCGCACGAGTACTTGAGCGCCTTACGCGCCT
>CAMDRT010000041.1 GCA_945906815.1 Bordetella parapertussis | reverse complement strand
GTTTTCGCGCTTTGAGGGCAAGCAGATGAATGGGGTAAATGCGCTAGTGTGCACACGTCTGAGCGTGGTGCTGGCCTTGGCGTTACTCGCTGTTGCGGGAGTAGCCAGCGCCCAGAGCACAGCGGGCGATGTCAAACGCGGCGAGTACTTATCAAAGGCCGCCGGCTGTCTGGGCTGTCACACCAGTGAAAAAAAGGACGCTGTCCCCTACGCTGGCGGCCGCGGGCTCAAGTCACCGTTCGGCACCTTCTACGGTCCGAACATCACGCCGCATGCCGAGGCCGGCATCGGAAAATGGAGCGAAGCCGATTTTGTGCGCGCCATACGCGAAGGCAAGCGACCCGATGGCGCCCATTATTTTCCGGCCTTTCCGTATCCCTCGTTTAGCGCCATGACCGATGGGGATGTGCGCGACCTGTGGGCCTACCTGCGCCGCCTGCCCGCGAATGCCCAAACCAGCCGCCCGCATGAAGTGCGCTTTCCCTACAACGTGCGCCTGGGGGTGAGCTTCTGGAAGTGGCTGTATTTCAAGCCCGCAGTATTCACGCCCGATCCCAAACTTTCGCCGGAGCTGAATCGCGGCGCGTATCTCACTACCGCGTTGGGCCATTGCGGCGAATGCCACACGCCGCGCAACGTCATGGGCGGCCCGCGGCGCGAGCGCTTCCTTGCCGGCGGCAAGGGTCCCGAAGGCAAGGACGTCCCCAATCTGACGCCCGCAACGCTCAAGAAAAAATGGGGCGACAAGGATCTCGCTGACTTCCTGTCAAGTGGCGTCACGCCCGACGGCGATGTGCCCGCCGAAGCCATGGGTGAAGTCATACGCAATACCACCGGGCAGCTGACCGCAAGCGACCTCGCGGCGATGATTGCGTATTTGCGCTCGCTGCCAGCGATCGCGGATGAACCGGCAGCGAAAAAATGAGGGGGCACAGCGCGTAGCGTACGTTGCGTGCGTTGGGAAAAAATTTCCGGGAATTCTGCACACGCCCCTGATATGCTCCAGCCCAGCGGGCGCTAGTGCGCCCGAATTTCTGTTTCAACCATCCATCCAGCATCCTAGAAAGGACTCACCATGACACACAAAGGCATGACCACAGACACCATCATGATCCCTGGCCACAACGGCGAACAGATTTCGGCCTATGTCACGCGCCCGCTCGGCGCGGGGCCGTTTCCGGGGGTGGTGATGGTCCACCACATACCCGGCTGGGACGAGTGGAATTTCGAAACCGCGCGTCGCTTTGCACACCACGGCTATGCGGTGATCTGTCACAACCTGTTTCACCGTGCGGGCGAGGGCAAAGCGGACGACATCGCGGCCAAAGTGCGCGCCGAGGGTGGTATTGCCGACGCGCAGGCCATGGGCGACACCCAAGGCGCGGTGAAGTGGCTGCGTTCGCAATCCTACGTGAATGGTAAGGTCGGCATGATTGGCTCCTGCTCGGCAGGCCGCCAGA
Source organism: Bordetella parapertussis (assembly GCA_945906815.1). Classification (GTDB taxonomy): domain Bacteria; phylum Pseudomonadota; class Gammaproteobacteria; order Burkholderiales; family SG8-41; genus UBA5216. The sequence continues at coordinate 38,362 of CAMDRT010000041.1, read as the reverse complement.
CCTTCCTCTATGCGTGCCAGCATAAGGATATCGACTGCGCGATTGAGCTGTGGGGCGGGCGCGTGGTGATGGCCAAGGAAGACTTAAATCCCAAGATGCCTGTTGCACCCATCGATCTCACCAGTGGCCTGTCATGCCCGCTGCTGGGGCTGTTTGGCAACGACGACAAAGCGCCTTCGCCGGAGCAAGTGAACCAGCACGAAGCTGAACTCAAAAAACACGGCAAGAACTATGAATTCCATCGCTACGATGGCGCAGGCCACGGCTTTTTCTATTACGACCGGCCGATGTATCGCGTAGAAGCGGCGCTGGACGGCTGGAAGAAGGTGCATGCGTTCTTCGGGAAACATCTCGCGGCCTAACGATGTGCACTTCCATCCTTGAGATAGTCAAGACCGATGGCATGGGCAAGGGCGGTGAAGGGTGGATAGACCTCACGCATGCCGTGGTGTCGTACGACCATCCGCACCATGCTCTGTTTGAAGACGCGATCACACTGGACTTCGTGAACCAGGCCCTGGGGCCGGGTTCACGCATCGCGTTGGAGATTTCACTGGAAGCGGCGAAGGATCTCGCGGCCGCGCTCCAGCGTGCCATCGCGCAGGCGGATTACGGCGGGCGCGGCGGTTACGACAATGCCGCTGCCGGATTGTCGTGATCTAGTGGTCGCTAAGGGTAGCTAAGGGTAGCTATTTGAATTTATTTTGAAAAAACGGGTAGCCGGAAATCAGCCGCCATGGGCCACGGCGCCCCGCTCAACCGCGCGTGTGACAAATCCCGGCTCAAACACCTGGGGCGTGGTCATGACCTGACAGCGCAACATCATGCGATGCTCATGGAGAGCGTAATCGGGTATGGCGTTGTGCAGCGTGCCGATGTGTTCCCAGATCAATAAGTCATTAACCTGCCAGGAGTGGCGGTAGATGTACTGATCCTGCAACTGGTGTTTGAACAGCATAGCGAGCACCTGGTCACTTTCGCCCGGGCTCATATCGTTGATGTGTATCGCATAACCCGGATTGCAGTAGAGCACCGTGCGCCCGCTGAGGGGATGCGTCATGAATAGCGGATGCACCACCGGCGGACGTAGGGCGCGCTGTTCCGGGGTGAGCGGCGGCCGGCTGCTGCCGTGATGGTGGCGCATGTTGTCCCAGAACTTATTGAAGTCGTGCGTTGCCGTCATGCCGGCAAGACGTGTTTTCCATTCAGGCGCGAGTCCTTCGTATGCAGCGTGCATGTTGGCGAACAGCGTGTCGCCTATGGCCTTGCCATTGCGCACCGGCACTTTCAGCGCATACAGCACATTGACGAAACCCACGGTTTCGCGGTACGACATGTCGGTGTGCCAATCCTGCCCCGCATCGGCCAACCCAATCGGCTTACCGTTCTCAACAACATTGGACAGGATGCCCACCTCACGCACCTGCGCGTGACGAAAGCCCGCACTGACACCGACCTGTAGCGGTCCGAAGCGCAGTGAAAAATCACGCAGCGCCGCGGCGTCGATATGCTGCCCCGAAAAGCGCAAAACGCCGTATTGCCCCAGCGCCTTCAGGGTTTGCGCAAAATCGGCTACGGTGAGCGGCGTTGACAAATCCACGCCGGTGATCGTGGCGCCCAGTGTCTTGCCGGTTGGGGTAATGGTCAGCATGGGTTTTCTCCTGGCCTAAAGCCGGTTTTCGTCGATGGGCAGCCCCAAATGGTATTTGCCCACCATCTCGTAATAGGCGCGACGGGCTTGCAGGTGCTGGGTGATCACGTGGATGTCCTGGAAGTGGCGCTGGATCAGATTGTCTTCAAAAATGGCATTGCCTCCGCAATCGGAATAGATGCTCTCGACCACTTGCGCGGCGACCCGGATGGCATGGGTGCCCGCGAGGCGCAGCGCCACGCGTTTCTCCATGCTGACCGCGCCCGTCTGTTGGGCCTCGTTCCAGATATGCGAGACGGCCTCCATCAAATAAGCGCGCGCCGAACCGATCATGGCTTCGGCCTGACCCACGGTGAACTGGCTGAGCGCCTGGTCACGCAACAGGCCCGTCAGGTGACGCGGCGCTTTGGCGCCGGCGAGTTCGAAGAAGGCATCGAGGCAACTACGCGCCACGGCCAGCGCGGTGATGCCGTCGCCAGAGGCAAAAGTGAGCGTCTGCGGAATGCGGTAGCGCGGGCCGTCGCTGATCAACGTGTCCCTGGAGGTGAGCACCGTGCGATCTTCGGGCACGAACACATCCTTCACCTCGAACGTATGGGTGCCGGTGCCGCGCATGCCGCGCGTGCGCCAGGTGTCGTGCAACTGCGCCTCGGTTTTCGGAATCAGGCAATAACGGATTTCCGGTTTGCCGTTGCGTAGTCGCACGCTGCCGTTTTCCATCACTTGCGCATGCGCCGCCACCCACGAGGCGTGCATGCAACCGGTGCTGAAACCCTGTTTGCCGGTGACGCGAAAGCCGCCGAGTGCCACCACCGCTTGCGCCGACGGGACCGGGCTGTTCGACACCACACTGCGCGGCGTGTCTGTCCAGATGGCGCGCGCGGCATGCGGCTGCATAAAGGCCGCGAACATGGCAAAGGTCGCGCCCTGGTTCACCGCCCACGCCGTGCTGGCGTCGGCTTTTCCGAGTGCCTCGATCACCTGTACATACAACGGCAGATCAACCTCCAGGCCACCCAGCGCGCGCGGCACGCCCATCAGAAACAAGCCGGCATCGGCCAACGCCTCGAACAGTGGACGCGGCAATTCGCGGGTGGCTTCGATCTGGTCGGCGGCTGCGCGTATCTGTGGCGCCAGTTGGCGCGCGGCATCGAGCGGGCTCGATATAGCGGACGATGTAAGCGGTGCATTCATAATTTTGACCTCAGTGTGGTTTGTGTCAGTGTCCCGCTGCGTGAGCATGCGCTCCATCATGGCCGGCTCTTGCCAGCCGCGATGATCCGCAGCGGGTTGCCGCACACGCAACGCTCACCCTAAATAAAATCAATAACTTACAAAACTAACGCCCGGCCGTGCGTAGCGCCGCGCCGCCACTCGCCAGCGGGATGCGGCTGGTTTCGCGCAAGCTGCTGCCGTCGAAAGCAAATACCTGAATATCCCGCTCCACCATGTTCTGCACCAGCAGGGTTCGCCCATCGGCGGAAAACGCAACGCCTTGCGACCAGCCGCCGATCGGCGCCTCTGCTACTGGGGTCAGTTGTGTGCCCTTCAATGCCAGCACCACCAGCTTGCCGCGCGCATTGTAGAACGGTGAAGCAAGGGGACGGTTCGATCCTTCCTGCGCGACTACCGCGCACCAGCGGCCATCCGCTGAAAGTTTGATGCCTTCGGGCGTCGTGCCCACACTGACGGTACTGACGGTGCGGGGCGGATTCAAGCGCAGATCGATCACACTTACGGTATCCACGTCGCCCTGCCCCCGACCCATGCAGGCCACCACGGCCAGCGCACCGTCCGGCGTGATGTCAGCGCCGTAAGGTCGGAATCCCGCGTAGAAGGTGCGCTCGGTCACCTCGACCTTGTCGCCATCGATGCGCAGCAGGGTAAGCCCATGATCCCCGTCGCGCGTCACCAGCGCGCGCGCGCCGTCGGGTGTAATGACCACATGGCTGGGACTGGATTTCGCGTCTCCCACAGGCAGCTTGCCCGCCGGGGTCAGGGTGTTTGCGGCGATGGTGAATATCGAAACCGTGCCTTCGCCGCGATTGGCCACCAGCGCGAGCGTGTTAGCGGCATTGATCGAAATACCGGAAGCGCCGGCGCCCGCTTCCAGCGTTTGAATCACCCGCGGCGGCGTGGCCTTGAGATCGATCACGCTCAACACGTTGTGGGGGATGATCCGCGTAGCGTCCGCCGGATCGACGCGGGTAGCGGCGCTGACCAGGGCCAGTGATTCGTCCGCTGTAACGGCGACGGCATACGGCGGCCCCGCCACGCTGGTGGGCGCCTCGACCTGCGCCACAATCGTGGGCGGCGTGCGCGTGAGGTCAATGATGCTGACGCTGTCCGGCTGCGGATGCTTCACCGCGCGCACCACACCGTTTACAAGCTCTACCTTGGCATCGTTCGCCGACACCGCCAGTTTATAGGCTGCACTCACTGCGGGAATATCCTTCACACGATGGATGATTGCGAACGGGTAGGCGCCCTAGCCCACGCGCACATGCTTCACGATGCTGCGACGGCGCCCCCACGACCCGGCGCGCACCACATACAGATCGCCATGTGAGTCGCCCCAGATGCCGTGACACGAACGGAACGCGGGGTCCCCCCAGTGCGCTAGGCGCTCGCCGTCCAGCGTCAGCACGCTGAGCATGCCGCTATTGTGCTCAACGATGTAGACGATGTCGTTGGCGTCTACATAGATGACCGCGGGCCCGACCAGCTTGACCGGCCAAATGTGCAGCAGTTTGCCGTTCTGATCGAACACCTGCACGCGGTCGTTCTCGCGGTCCGCGATCAGCAGACGCCCCTTGCGATCGATCCACACCGCGTGCGGCAGCTTGAACTGACCGGGCCCGGTTCCCGGCTCGCCCCACGAAAAAAGATAGCTGCCATCGGCCGCAAATTTGTGCACGCGCGCGTTGCCGTAACCATCGGTGACAAACATTTCCCCGGACGGTGCCACGTCGATGTCCGTGGGCAGGTTGAACGGGCCGCCACCGTGCGTCACGCGCAGGTAGGCGTCCGAGCGGAAATCGTCAGGCGCAACCCCGGTGTCCGAGCGCAACCCCTTGCTGCCCAAGGTGCGCAGCAACTGGCCCGAGGTCGTAAACAACATCATCTGCGCGTGATCGCGATCCACCAGCCACAGATGATTGTCCTTGCCCGCGCGTATGGTGTGCGGAAATGCAAACAAGCCCGCGCCCCACGACGTGAGGAAGTTTCCGTCCCGGTCGAACACGATGACCGGATGCGCCTGGCCGCGATTGAAGCAATAGACGCGATCCTGCGCGTCCACCGTCACCGAAGCCGCCAGCATCTCGTAACCCTGCGGCGGATGCGCCCAGTTTTCATGCACTTCAAAGGTGTGCCGGCCGTTGCCTACTATAGGATTTGCTGTAGACATGCTGTCTCCTCTGCGGGCTTCGATTCCAGCCGAACGCCTTAGCCTACCGCCACCGCATAAACATCATGCACATCGGCAGGCAACTGCGATTGCAGCCACGACTCTCCGTTATCAACCGTGGCAAATACTTCCCCGCAGCGCGAAACACAGCATACCTGCGCCGGATCGCGCGGACTCACCGCCGAGGACATCATGGTGGCATGCGCCGTAACGCCTTGGTCAAAGCGGCGCCAGGTTACGCCCACATCGTCGCTGCGATAGATCGAACCTTCCTTACCGCGCGCCGATGTCGACAGGCACGCGTACATCACCCGCGCATCGTGCGGCGACACCATCACGTCGCGACAGTACGTCAGCGGCGAGTAACGGCCCACCTCGATGTCGCGCCACGAGGTGCCGCGGTCGCCACTGCGGAACACGCCCATGCGCACGGCCAGAAACGGATTGCCGGGCGACGCGCTGCTCACGGCGATCGCATGCGAATCGAGCATGCCCTCGGCTTCGGTATCACTGCCGAGGCGGCTCTTCAGATGCGGTTGTGCGGAAAGCTTGATCAGCGGCTCCGACAGATCGGACCAGGTGTCGCCACCGTCGTTGCTGCGCAGCACGCCGCTCACTTCCAGCGCGGCATACACTTCGTCATCGCGTCCGCCATCTGCGGCAATGCCTATGGTGCGCGTGGGAAAGCCCATGGGGCAGTGTTCGGGGGACACCGCGCCGGGCAGCCGGTGCCAGTTGTCGCCGCCATCGGTGCTGCGATACAACGCGACCGGGGCAGTACCCAGATACATCACCTGCTCACGCGTGGGATGGAATGCCATTGACCATACGATCGCACCGCGCTCGGGAAAACCGAGACGCTCCCAATGCTCGCCACCGTCGGTGCTGCGATAAGGACCATCCTGAGTACCGACAAAAATGACGTCGCGCTCACGCGGATGGAACAGGATCACGCGTGCCTCAACATTTTCCGGCAAGCCCGCGGTCAATGACTGCCATTGCGACTCGCCGAAGGCGGCATCGTGTGATTTACGAAAGAGACCGCCGCGGTAGTGCTTGCCATTCTTCAATGCGAAATGGGCGCCTCCGGCGAAAACGCGGGTGGATGGTTGAGTCGACATGATGTGGATCCTCCGGGTTGTTGGAAACGGGGGTGACATAGCCTGTGGCAGCGCAAGTCTAGTGGCGGGAAATCATCGGGTCAAGCCAGAGCCTTGTCCAATGACAAGCGAGCCTGAACGGAGCGGGCAGACTGCACCGGGAAGCCTATTCGAGCTACACTACGAATGCGCTAGGGACAGCCTAGTGCGGCAGGTCGCAAAGACGGCGGCAACAATAAGAGGATACGAAATATGGACCTTGGTCTGAAGGGTAAATCGGTGCTGGTCACCGGCGCGAACCGGGGCATCGGTCTCGCCATCGCGCTGGCTTTCGCCGAGGAAGGTGCGAACGTCGCCATCTGCGGCCGCGACAGGGCGGCACTCGCGGACGCGGAAGCGAAGCTCACGGCGAAGGGTGTGAAGGCGAAGGCCGTGGCGGTCGACTTGTTCACCGCCGCAGGGTGTACGGGCATAGTACAGGCAGCGGTCGACGCCTTTGGCGGGCTCGACGTGCTGGTCAACAACGCTTCGACTGCGATCAGCGGCAACATCGAGACGCTCGACGACGACGGGCTGATGGAACGGCTGAACGGAAAAACCCTAGCCTACATGCGCTGCTGCCGCGCTGCTCTGCCGCACCTGCGCCAGTCCTCGCGCGGCCGTGTCATCTGCATCGGCGGCTCCGCCGCGCGCCACGCCGGCGCCAACGCGCTACCCAGCGCGCTGGGTAATTCTGCACTGGTCGCCTTCGTCAAGCAGTTCAGTACCACGGTGGCAGCCGAGGGTATTACGGCAAACATTATCCACCCGCCTTTCACCAAGACCGACCGCTACCCTGCGCGGCGCGCCGCCCGCGCGCTGCAACTCGGCGTGAGCGAAGAGGAGGCCGAGGCGAGCTTCGCCGCCCAGTTCCCGATTGGCCGCATCGTCGAGCCGTCGGACATCGCGCCGATGGTGCTCTTCCTCGCCTCGCCCCATGCCTCGGCGATCACGGGCCAGAGCATTGCTATCGACGGCGGCTCGACGCCAGGCACTTATTACTAGCCAGCTCAGGTCGGGACGGGGGGCGTGGCAACCGCAGTGGGCTGGAAGCTGCCCCATGTCCGGGGGACAGAAATTCCAGTCAATCAGCGAGGTGAATGGTGGCGGTCACGCGTGGTTGGTTGCCGATGACGCGCGTGGTGTGCCCTTTCCCCGTCAAATCTTCCACCAAGTTCGCATGCCCTGGACCGACGCGGTGCACACTGCCATCGCCGAAGCCCAGCTCCGCTGCGCCCGACAGGGTGATGACGAACTGCCGCCGGGGGGCATTGTGCCAATCGCTGAAACGACCGGGCTCCGTGCTGCGAAAGACCACCCCCTTCGTCGCCATCAGCGCAGTGAGTTCGGGATGGGCGGCAAGGTCTAACGCTTCGATGTGGGATTGGCCATCTGCACCAGTATATAAGCGCGTAATACTCATGTCTTACCCTCCTACACCAGCGCCATACGCGGGTGAAAATTTAGACGTCATAAGGTGTGCCAAGCCAATCTGACCGGGTGACCGGTTAGGACCGCGCACCCATCTTGGCGGAGAGTGTGAGATTCGAACTCACGAGGATCTTGCGACCCTGCCGGTTTTCAAGACCGGTGCATTCAACCGCTCTGCCAACTCTCCTAGTGCTTCGCAATTCATGAGACATTCCCTCTGCTCCGCTTCAAGTGTGCCCTTGCCCTTCAAGGCAAGGGCACCCTTGAAGTGGAGCAGAGGGCTAGGGTGGGGATGGGGTGGCATTCGCGCGACAGTACCCCATCCCCCTCCCAGATGCCCCCTCGCTACGCTCTCCCCCTTGAAAGGGGAGGAGTTTCGCTGGTGCCGTGCCGTTGCATAAGTGCCGCATAGAGTGAAGCACTACGCTCGAGATTAGCTTTGATAATACCATGCATTATCAAATGCTTGCGTTACATCGGCTGGCACTGTGCGCGTAAAGTAAATTGCAACTTTCAGCCACTTTAGGTAGTCTTATAGCCGTTCGCATTATTTTTGTTATGGATTTTAAAATATAACTACAGACGAGGAGCGCCATGCAACCTGAAATGCAAAATCAGCAACCGGTCTTTACCGGCAACACGGATGTCGCCGTCCAGCCAAACCAGGTGTTGCGTAACACCTATACGCTGCTGGCGGTTTCGCTCATTCCCACCATCGTCGGCGCCGCTGTCGGCACCACCTACTTCGACTTCAGTTTCCTGCGTGGCAGTCCGATCATCGCAACGATCGCGATGCTCGCCATTTTCTACGGCTGGATATACATGATCGAACGCAACAAAGACACCAGTCTCGGGCTCTATCTGCTACTGGGCTTTACCTTCTTCATGGGCCTGTTGCTGGGGCCGCTGCTGCAAAAGGTATTGGATTTTCGCAATGGCGGACAACTGGTGATGGTAGCCGCGGGCGGTACTGCCGGCGTGTTTTTCATACTGGCGGGCATAGCCTCCAACGTGAAGCGCGATTTCAGCTTTCTGAATAAATTCATCCTGGTCGGCGTTATCGTGGCGATGCTGGCGGTGGTGGCCAACATCTTCCTGCAGATGCCCGCGTTGAGTATGGCGCTGTGCGGGGTATTCATCATACTGTCGTCGGCAATCATCCTGTGGCAGATCAACGACATCGTGCGCGGCGGCGAGACCAATTACATATCGGCGACTCTGACGCTGTATGTATCCATCTACAACATCTTCACCAGCCTGCTGCAAATCCTGGGCATCGTTGGCGGTGACCGCGACTGAGCGTACGGTCTTCGACATGCAATGGGCGGCCTGCGGGAATCTGGGGCCGCCTTTTTCATGGGTGCGATGTACTCAGCGGTCAAACACCGCGATCGATTCCACATGGGCGGTGTGCGGAAACATGTTCACCACACCCGCTGCGCTCAAGCTGTAGCCTTGTTCGTGCACCAGCAGGGATGCGTCCCGCGCGAGAGTCGCGGCGCTGCATGACACGTACACTATGCGCTTCGGCGGTGCTGCCGCCAGTGCGTTTACCAGGGCCAGAGCGCCGTCGCGCGGCGGGTCTATCAGCATGCGGTCAAAGCGGCCAACGCTACACAGGGCGGCAAACGCATCCGCGTCGATATCAAAAAGATTCATCGCGCGGTACTGCACCTGCTGCGACAAGCCATTGTAAGCCGCGTTTTCCGCGGCGCGTTTCACCAGCGACGCGCTGCCTTCAATACCCGTAACGTGCGCGCCGCTGCGCGCAATCGGCAGCGAAAAATTGCCGATGCCGCAAAACATATCTGCCACCCGCTCGCCCGCTTGCGGCGCCAGCAGCAGCAGCGCGCGATGCACCAGCACGCGATTGAGCTCGTGATTCACCTGCGTGAATTCGGTCGGAAAAAACGGCATCTTCACATTGAATTCCGGCAACGTGTAATACAAATCGGCGGCGGCTTCGGGCCACAACGGATGCGCGGTTTCCGGCCCCTTGGGTTGCAGATACACATGCACCCGCTGCGCCTCGGCAAAAGCTTTGAGCAGCGTCCTGTCGTCACTGGAAGGCGGCTCCAGCACGCGAAATACCAGCACATCCGCGGCGTCGCCACAGGCGACCTCGATTTGCGGCATGCGCTCGCGTATGCTGAGTTTGCCGACGAGTTCACGCAACAGCGGCAGCAGCTTTGAGATATGCGGCGGCAGCACTTCGCAACTGCTCATGTCGGCGACGAAACTGGAGCGCTTTTCGTGAAAGCCGATCAGCGAACCACCTTTTTTGAGCACATAACGCGCGCTCAGGCGCGCGCGCCGGCGGTAACCCCAGCTTGGCCCATGTAGCGGCGAGAGCATTTGCCCGGCCGTGACTTTGCCGATGTGCCACAGGCTGTCTTCGAGCACGCGCTGTTTCGCCGCGACCTGCGCGCGCGAGTCGATGTGCTGCATGCTGCATCCGCCGCAAACCCCGAAGTTAACGCAGCGCGGCGTCACGCGCTGCGAACTCTCACGCAAAATGCGCTGTGCGATGGCGTTTTCATAACTGGGCTTCTTGCGATAGACAGAGGCGGTTACCGTTTCCCCCGTCAACGCGCCTTCAATGAAGATAGTCTTGCCGTCGCGGCGCGCGATGCCACGGCCTTCCTGGTCGAGGGATTCAATGGTGTAGGTTTGCATGGGGAACGACTGTGAACTGTGAACTGTGAACTGTGAGCCGTGGACAGAAAACCCCGGTGTTGCGGTTTACTGTGTACTGATAACTGTTTAGCGATAATGGAACACTGTTTACGATGCACTGAAGCTCGTCCACCGCGCCAGGAATTCCTGCCAGTGTGGCTCGCTGGCTTGACCCAGGGTGGTATGCACCAGCTCACACTGCGCACGATGCTGAGCGGCCGTGAGCGCGCCACGCATCAGCTGAAAACGCAAATAGATGAGATAGGTATTGACCACATCGGTCTGGCAGTAATTGCTGATGTCGGCGAGCTGGCCCGCTTGGTAGGCATCCCACACCTGCGCACCCGACATGCCCAGCTTGCCGGGCAGGCCCATCAATTGCGCCAGATCATCCAGCGGCGCATTGGCGCGCGGTTGGTACAGCGCCAGCAGGTCCATCAAATCGAGATGGCGCGAATGATAGCGGCTGATGTAGTTGTTCCATTTGAATTCGCGGCTGTCTTTGTGATCGCCTTCGCCCATGTCCCAGTAGCGCGGCGCGCGCACACCATGCATCAGGCCACGATAATGCAACACGGGAAGATCGAAACCGCCGCCATTCCACGACACGATTTGCGGCGTGTATTTTTCGATGCCGTCGAAAAAGCGCTGGATAACTTCGGCCTCGGATTCGCCGTTCGCACCCAGTGACCACACCCTAAAGTGATCGCCATCACACAGCGCGCACGAGATCACCAGCACGCGATGAAGATGCAGTTGCAGGAAATCGTTGCCTGCGGCCTGCCGCCGCAATTGAAACGCCATCGCTGCCACGTCGGCATCCGCGAGCGTGTCATCGAGCTCATGCAGCACACGCAAGCCCGTAACATCGGGCACCGTCTCGATGTCGAACACCAGTACTGGGGTCACAAAATACTCTTTAATAACAAACGGTTAAACATTTATCGCAGAAAGTTTCCATGACTTCTGCTGCCACGCACCTGCGGCGTTCTAGTAATACCAACCCAGCTGCGCGCGCGTCAGGCCGGGAATACACCCGTCGAAAGATAACGATCACCACGATCGCATATGATGGCGACAATCACTGCGTCGCGCACCTCGCGCGACAATTGCAACGCCGCCCACAGCGCACCGCCCGATGAAATGCCGCCGAATATGCCTTCTTCCACGGCAAGCCTCCGCGACATATCTTCGGCGTCGCGCTGCGCGATTTCCATCACTTGATCGACGCGGCTCCAGTCGCAGATACTGGGCAGATACGCCGCTGGCCATTTACGAATGCCGGGAATCTGCGCGCCGTCGGCAGGCTGGCAGCCGACGATTTTGATCGCGCGATTTTTTTCCTTGAGATAGCGCGACACACCCATGATGGTGCCGGTGGTGCCCATACTCGAAACAAAGTGCGTGACTTTACCATCGGTGTCGCGCCAGATTTCGGGCCCGGTGGTTTCGTAATGCGCGAGCGGGTTGTCGGCATTGGAGAACTGATCGAGCATGATGCCCTTGCCTTCTTTCACCAGACGTTCAGCCACGTCGCGCGCGGCTTCCATGCCGCCTTCCCGGGGAGTCAATACCAGTTGCGCGCCATAGGCCGCCATGCTCTGGCGGCGCTCCATCGACTGATTCTCGGGCATCACCAGAATCATGCGATAACCCATCATCGCCGCGCACATGGCCAGTGCGATGCCAGTGTTGCCGCTGGTGGGCTCGATCAAGGTATCACCCGGCTTGATCTGGCCGCGCACCTGTGCACGCTGGATCATCGACAATGCCGGGCGATCCTTGACGGAACCCGCCGGGTTGTTGCCCTCCAGCTTGACCAAAATGGCGTTGCTGGTATGGCCGGGGATGCGCTGCAAGCGCACTAACGGCGTATTGCCTATGAAATGTTCTAGCGTTTGATTCACGGTGGGCCGAGTTGAGAGTTGAGAGTTGAGTGTCGAGTGCTGGGAGTAACAGCGGAACACTGAGAGGTTACTGCAAACTCTCAACACCCCATTATCATAGCTGAATCCGCGCCTGGTTTAGCGCGAAAAAAACCCCGCCGTCGCGGGGTTCTTCAAGCAAACCCGAAACCGGGGCATTACTTCTTGTCGTCTTTCTTGGCGTCTTTTTTCTCGTCGGCTTTTACGTCTTTCTTGGCCGCTTTATCATCCTTTTTGACATCGGTTTTCTTTTCTTCTTTCTTCGCGTCTACCTTAGCAGGTTCCTTGGTGTCCGCTTTCTTGGCCGCTGCCTTGGTGTCCGCTTTCGCGTCCTTAGCCGGCGCGGCACCGCCTGCAACCGTTATCTTGTCGCGCAGGTCTTTCATGGTCGCTGGGCCGATGCCGCTCACCTTTTCAAGATCATCCACGGTTTTAAAGGGGCCGTTCTTGGTGCGATAGTCGATAACGGCCTGCGCCTTGGCCGGGCCTATGCCTTTAAGGCCGTCAAGCTGTGCCTTGGTCGCCGTGTTGATGTTAATTTGGGCCAGCGCAGCACCCACCATGGCCAACCACATGGCCAGTATCAGTAACAGTTTTTTCATGAATGCTCCTCGGGTAAATTTCAGCCCGCAGCGAGACCACACTGGAGGGGCGGCCTTGCGGACATGGGCTAAAAACGCCGCAGTGCTTTTTAAGTTGACAGTTTCACGTAAGGTTTGCGCTTGCGCAGCATTATCTGGCGGACGCGCCCAGCGCCTCGCAATAGCGTGTAACGCCCTGTTCCACTGTCAGAAATTGTTCGGCGTACCCCGCGGCGCGTAACGCGCTCAGATCGGCCTGGGTATAACTTTGATATTTGCCCTTGAGATCCTGCGGGAAGGGTATGTATTCAATCAGCCCCTGTGCCTGCATCTCGGTAAGCGCCAGCGGCGGCTCGCCACACGCCTTGCGGCAGGCATTAATGGTTGCCGCAGCAACCGCGTTAAAACTTTGCGCTGCACCGGTTCCACAATTGTAAATACCTGATTTTAATGGATTATCCAAAAAATAGAGGCAGACCTTAACCACGTCTTCTACCGCCACAAAATCGCGCCGCTGCTCGCCGTTGCCGTAGCCTTCACTGCCTTCGAACAGACGCACTTTCCCATTGCCGCGGTACTGGTTGAAAAAATGATAGGCGACCGACGCCATGCGGCCCTTGTGCTGCTCGCGCACGCCGTAAACGTTGAAATAGCGCAGACCCGTCACTTGCGAGCGAACTTGCGGCAGAACGCGGCGCACGAACTGATCGAACAAATGCTTGGAATAGCCGTAAACATTCAGCGGTTTCTCATACGCCGGTGCTTCGCGAAATGCGCTCAGGTCGCCATAAACAGCCGCCGATGATGCATAGATAAACGGCGTCTGCTGGGCCACGCAAAAATCTAGCAGGCGCCGCGAATAGCGATAATTATTCTGCATCATGTAACGGCCATTCGATTCGGTGGTATCCGAACAGGCGCCCTGATGCAGCAGTGCGCTCACCGTGCCGTTGAACACGCCACGATCCAGCGCCGCGATGAACTCGTCTTTATCCAGGTAATCGTCGATCTGGCAATCGGCAAGATTGGCAAAACGCGCGCCCTCAGTCAGATCGTCTACCGCGACGATACGCGTGATGCCGCGCGCATTGAGCGCTTTCAGCAGGTTGGCACCGATAAAGCCCGCTGCACCCGTTACGATGTAGGTCATTGTTTTTACTGGATCTTTAAGTTAACAGCTCTTGCGGTGTCAGTGTCGCCGTGCCGAACTTTCCGACCACGATGCCGGCCGCGCGGTTGGCCAGACGCACCGCCTGCTCCAGCGCCGCGCCGCTGGCCATAGCCACTGCCAGCGTCGCGATAACGGTATCGCCTGCGCCGGACACATCGAACACCTCACGTGCCTGTGCCGCTACGTGTAAGCGGCTGCCCTGGCCACCCTTACGATACAGCGTCATGCCTTCTTCACTGCGCGTCACCAGCAACGCCTCGAGCCCCAGCGCGCGGCGTAATTTTTGCGCGCGCAACGTGAAGTCCGGCTCACTGCGCGCTTTGCCTGCGACTTGCTGAAATTCACTGCGATTGGGCGTAAGCACGGTGGCGCCACGATAGCGCTTGAAGTCGTCTCCCTTGGGATCCGCCAGCACCACCATGCCCGCGCGGCGCGCAGCATCGATCATGGATTCGATATGGGCCAGTCCGCCCTTGCCGTAATCGGAAAGTATCACCACGTCGTGATCACGCAACAAGCCACGATACTCGCGCAGCTTCGCCGCCAACACTTCATGGCCGGGGGTAGTTTCAAAATCGACACGCAGCAATTGTTGCTGGCGTCCAATCACTCGTAGCTTGACCGTGGTGGCCACGCTGGCGTCACGATGCAGCCGCGCCGTCACCTTATCACGCTTCAATAACCGGGCAAGCTGTACGCCGGCTTCGTCCCGCCCCACGACCGACAACAAGGTGACACGCGCACCCAATGCCGCTGCATTGCGCGCGACATTGGCAGCGCCGCCAGGGCGCTCCTCGCTGCGCTGCACATGCACCACCGGCACCGGCGCCTCGGGCGAGATGCGCGCGACATTGCCAAACCAGTAACGATCCAGCATCACATCACCCACCACCAGCACGCGGGCTTGGGCAAAAGCGGCGACAGCGTTTTGCAGGCTCATCCCGCAAGCTCGCGTTGGATGCGTAGCAAGGTCGCCACGGGATCAGCGGCTTGCGTAATCGGCCGGCCGATCACCAGATAATCCGCACCCGCATCTATCGCCGCACGTGGCGTCATCACGCGTTTTTGGTCGTCCTGCGCGGCTTGGAGAAGACTGTCAGCCAAGCGGATGCCTGGCGTCACCAGGTTAAAGCCCGCGCCACACGCGCTACGCAGCAGATGCGCTTCCTGCGCCGAACACACCACGCCATCGAGTCCCGCGCCCTCGGCGAGCCGTGCGAGGCGCAGCACCACCTCGTGCGGCGTTCCCTGCATGCCGATGTCGGCAAGATCGCTGGCACCCAGACTGGTCAGCACGGTAATCGCGATCAGTTTGGGCCGCACCGTTGCCCCGGCAATGGCTTCGCGCGCCGCTAACATCATGGCGCGTCCGCCGCTAGCATGCACGTCTATCATCCACACCCCCAAACGCGCAGCGGCTTTACACGCACTGGCGACCGTATTGGGGATGTCATGGTATTTCAAATCGAGGAACACACCAAAGCCGCGTGTGACCAGCGTTTCCACCAGCGCCGGCCCAGCAGCCGCGAACAATTCCTTGCCCACCTTGACGCGGCACAGTGCCGGGTCCAACCGTGCCGCCATGTCGAGCGCGGAGGATGCCGAGGGGTAGTCCAGGGCGACGATAATCTGTGGGTCGTTCATGCTGGCAAACCCCTTTCTTCGGTACGGCGCGGCGAGTAGGTCTCCCACGACGCGCACGCCGGACAATGCCAGTAAAACTGGCGCGCGCGGAATCCGCAATGTTCGCATTTGTAGAGGGCAAGACCGCGTGTGTGCTGATGCACCAGCGTCTTGGTGAGTTCGAGATCCTGGCGGCGCTCGGCAGGCACGTCGAGCAACTGCGCTTCGAGCAATTTGTCCAAACCCAGCAACGTGGGCGAACGGCGCAATTCGTCACGCACCAGTGCGTAGGCGCTTGCAGCACCCTGCGACGCGAGTAAACCATCAAACACGGTATTCAACAAATCCAGCGAGGGATATTTCGTCAGATAACCGCGCAACAAAGTTACGCCCTCGGCAGTCTTGTCCTGTTGCTTGAAAGCGCGAAACATGCGCTCGGCGACCAGCGAAAGATAGTCGGGATTTTGGCTCTCAATGCGTTTCCACGCCGCCACCGCTGCATCGAGTTTGCCTTGTGCTTGCTCCAGATCGCCCAGCAACAGATTGGCGCGCACACACAAGCGGTGATGGCTAAGCGCTTGGTCCAGATGCGGACGCGCCGCTTCGGCGCGGGAATGCATGATTTCGCTGCTCGCCATTTCACAATAAAAATTGGCGATATCCTTTTGATGCGAGCGGCCGGTCACGCTTTCAAGTTGGCCGGCGATGACAATGGCTTTACGCCAGTCTTTCTCCTGCTCGTAAATTTCGAGCAAAAATTTGAGTACCGGTTCGGCATAGAGCGTGTGCTCCAGTTTGAGAAACAACTCTTCGGCGCGATCCAGTAAACCGGCCTTGAGATAGTCCTGTGCGAGTTCATACAACGCCAGTGTCTTTTGATCTTTGCCCAGATCGGGACGCGCCACCAGGTTTTGGTGCATGCGTATCGCGCGCTCCACTTCGCCACGGCGGCGAAACAGACTGCCCAGCGCAAAATGCAATTCAATGGTTTGCGGGTCAACTTTGACCACTTCAATGAACGCTTCAATGGCTTTGTCGGGCTGTTCATTCAACAGAAAATTCAGGCCCTTGAAGTAGGAGCTTGGCAGTGCGCGCGATTCCGACAACAAGTGGCGTATATCAATACGCGCCGCCATCCAGCCCAGCGCAAAAAACAGCGGCAGCGCGAGCAGCCACCAGGATTCGATGTCCATGATGTGTGATGTCCGCTGTCAGCGCGCGTCCGCGACCTGCGTTGGCGGGACGGTCTCGGCAGACACTGCCGTGACTGCGCCTGCGTTGACGGGTTTGCGCAGGCGCGACAGTTCCCGGCGCAGCCGCACGACGGGACCAAGGCTGGCGAGCACGCCTGCTACCGCACCAACACAAAACACCACCAGCATCACAAATATCAGCGGCGCCTGCCATTGCAATCCGAGATAATAATGCACGGTCACTACGTCGGTATTTTTCACCGCAAATGTCAGCGCCGCTAAAAACAGCAGCAGCTTGAGCATCCAAAGTAGTGTTTTCATCATGGCCATTCGACCCCAGCAGCGGCGCGAGTATCCACGGCGGTCGCAAAAAACGGCATGATCTTTCGATCATGCCGTTTTGCGGGAGGCATCGCCAACAACGCTGACGCTGGCAATGCGCAATAGAGCAGACTATTTCCGCACATCAACGCGATCGCGCAATTCCTTGCCGGCCTTAAAGTGAGGCACGTACTTCGCAGGCACCTCCACCCGATCGCCCGACTTGGGATTACGTCCAACGCGGTGGGGGCGATAATTGAGACCAAAACTGCCAAAGCCCCGAATCTCGATGCGCTGTCCTTGGGCAAGACTCTTGCCCATCGTATCCAATATCATTTTCACGGCCAGCTCAGCGTCCTTCGCCACCAATTGAGGAAAACGCGCCGCAAGTCTCGCGATCAACTCCGACTTGGTCATGATGCTCCCTTCTTATTGAGTATTCGCCGTATCCATTTTTGCTTTCAGCAATGCGCCAAGATTGGTGGTCCCGGTGCTCGCCGACTTGCTGTCCGCGGAAATCTTTTGCATCGCCGTGGCCTCCTCCGCAAGGTCTTTTGCCTTGATCGAGAGATTGATCGAGCGATTCTTGCGATCAATGTTAATGACCATCGCCGTTACCGAATCGCCTTCCTTCAGATGCGTGCGAATATCTTCCACCCGGTCGCGCGCCACTTCTGACGCCCGCAGATAGCCTTCAATATCCCCCGCCAACTGAATGACCGCTCCCTTACCGTCTATGGATTTTACCGTACCTTGAACGATAGAATTTTTGTCGTTGGAAGATACAAAATTCGTGAACGGATCGCCATCCATCTGCTTGACACCAAGTGAAATACGCTCTCTCTCGACATCAATCGCCAGCACCACGGCCTCGACTTCATCACCTTTTTTGTAGTTGCGCACGGCTTCTTCGCCGGGCAGCGACCACGACAGATCCGACAGGTGCACCAGGCCGTCGATGGCCCCAGTGAGACCGACGAAAATACCAAAGTCGGTGATCGATTTGATCTGGCCTCTGACTTTTTCGCCTTTCTTGTGATTCATCGAGAACTCTTCCCACGGATTCGCCATGCATTGCTTCATGCCCAGCGAGATGCGGCGGCGCTCTTCGTCGATTTCCAGCACCATGACTTCGACTTCATCGCCGAGTTGTACCACCTTCGACGGATGCACATTTTTGTTAGTCCAGTCCATTTCGGACACATGCACCAGACCTTCGATACCGGATTCGATTTCAACAAACGCACCATAGTCGGTGAGATTCGACACCTTGCCGAACAAACGCGTGCCGGTCGGATAACGCCGGCCGAGGCCCACCCACGGATCTTCGCCGAGTTGTTTCATGCCCAGCGAGACGCGGTTTTTCTCCTGATCGAATTTCAGTACCTTGGCCTGCACTTCGTCGCCCACCGTGAGCACTTCGCTCGGATGTTTGACGCGGCGCCACGCAAGATCGGTAATATGCAGCAGGCCATCGATGCCGCCGAGATCCACAAACGCGCCGTAGTCGGTGATGTTCTTGACGATGCCCTTGACCACCGCACCTTCCTGCAGATTGTCGAGGAGCTTTTGACGCTCCGCGCCCTGTGTCACTTCAAGCACCGCGCGGCGCGACACCACCACGTTGTTGCGTTTGCGGTCAAGCTTGATAACTTTGAAATCCATCGCCTTGTTTTCGTAGGGCGTGGTGTCTTTCACTGGGCGTATATCCACCAGCGATCCGGGCAAAAATGCGCGTATGCCATTCACCATGACGGTGAGGCCGCCCTTCACTTTGCCGTTGACCATGCCCTGCACGATGCGGCCTTTTTCGAGCGCGTCTTCGAGGTCCAGCCACGACGCCAGGCGCTTGGCTTTGTCGCGGCTCAAGCGCGTTTCGCCAAAACCGTTTTCAAGCGACTCGATGGCAACACTGATGAAATCACCGAGTTTGGCGTCCATCACGCCACCGTCGGTCATGAATTCTTCTTTGGGGATATAGCTTTCTGACTTCAGGCCTGCGTTGACCACTACGAAGTTGTCATCGATACGCACCACTTCGGCGGTAATCACCTCGCCTATACGCATTTCCTTGCGCGACAGGCTTTCTTCAAACAGTGCGGCAAAGCTTTCTGCGCCATCGCTCACACTGGCGCCAGGTTGGGTTTGAGTATTCATTATTTATCCATCATTGGGATTACCCGTCTGCGACGCTATCCTCAGGGCATGGAGTACCCTGCGACAGCAACATCGGTACAAAACGGGGTTGGTTAGTAAAACCACAGGCCTTGGGGACCTATGGCACCTTGGGTACTACGCTTGATTTGGTACTGCTACCGACTTAGTGCGGACGAACTATAACTTGACTGTAATGCTCCAGAACACACGCTATCGACTGCGCCACCGACAGCTTAGTGGTGTCCACTACGATGGCATCTGCGCACTTTAGCAAAGGCGCCGCTGTGCGTTCGCTATCTCGTTGATCGCGCAGCATAATGTCCTGCAAAAGGGCGATCATATTAGCATCGAACCCCTTGCCGATCAACTGCTTATAGCGCCGTTCGCCGCGCGCTGCGGCGCTTGCCGTGAGATAAATTTTAAGTACGGCATCGGGGAAAACCACGGATCCCATATCGCGTCCGTCTGCCACCAAACCCGGCAGCTGACGAAATTCACGCTGACGATTGAGCAGCGCGTGGCGCACTTGCGCATGCGCGCCCACCCGGGAAGCGGCGGCGCTGATGGCTTCTGCGCGTATCGCGTCGGTGACATCAGCACCGTCCATGAACACCTGTGCCTGTTCAAATTTAATGTCTAGTTTCAATAAAATAGACAAGACCTCGGATTCTTGGTCGAGGTTGCCGCCAGCGCGAACTACGGCCAGCCCTACAATGCGATACAGCGCGCCGCTGTCGAGATAGTGAAACGCTAGTTCACGCGCTACCGCCTGTGCCACCGTGCCCTTTCCCGATGCCGAAGGACCGTCGATAGCGAGTACTGGAAAATATTTTTTTATATCAGACAAAATTTAATTAAAACAATAAATTACAACTACAAATTAATGTGAACTGATAGATGATAGGACAGCAAAATACTCAGGGTAAGTTTTGGCCACGCAGCGCGGATCATTAATGCGCAGCGGCACGCCGCCCAGCGCCGCCAACGAAAAACACATCGCCATGCGATGGTCGTCGTAGGTGTCAATAGCAACCCCAGGACTGAGGACTGAGGACTGAGGTGGCGTAATCTTCAAATAGTCGGCGCCCTCCTCCACCATTGCGCCCAGTTTGCGCAATTCGGTTGCCATGGCCGCGATGCGGTCGGTTTCTTTCACCCGCCAACTGCCGATATTGCGCAACGTGCTGGCGCCGTCGGCAAATAATGCCGCCACCGCCAAGGTCATCGCCGCATCGGGTAGGTGATTGCAATCGGCGTCCAGCGCCTTGAGTTTGCCGCGACGCTTGGCATCGGCATTCGCCGTGGCCTCGATCCAGTTGTCGCCGAGTGTGACGGTTGCGCCCATTTGCTCCAACAATTCGGTGAAGCGCACGTCGCCCTGTATGCTCGCGCGGCCCACGCCTTGCACGCGCACCGATCCCTCGTTACCCAGACCGCTGATCGCCCCTGCCGCCAGAAAATACGACGCCGACGATGCATCGCCCTCAACAAACACCTCGCCGGGGCTTTCATAACGCGCCGCTGCGGGCACGCTGAATGATGTCCAGCCGTCGCGCTCAACCGCCACGCCAAACTGCCGCAAAGTATTGAGGGTAATGTCGATATAGGGCTTGGAGATCAGCTCGCCTACGACCCGCACGCGGGTGTGTTGTTGCAGCAACGGCAGCGCCAACAGCAAACCGGTCAAAAATTGACTCGACACATTGCCGCGTATGCTGACTTGCGTTTCACCGCTCAGCAATGCCGGGTGTATCGCCAGCGGTGGAAAACCGTCATGGCCGAGGTAATCCATGCGTGCGCCGAGCTGACGCAGCGCATCCACCAGATCAGCGATCGGCCGCTCGTGCATGCGCGGCACGCCCGACAAGCGGTAGTCACCGCCGCACAGCGCCAGCACCGCAGTCAGCGGGCGCATCGCGGTGCCGGCATTACCCAAAAACAATTCGGCTTTTTTCACCGCAAATGCGCCGCCAGCGCCGCACACACGCAATGCGCGCGGGCCACCGTCGCTCACGCGTACACCCAGCACGCGCAAGGCATCCGTCATGCGCTGCGTGTCGTCGGAATCCAGCACATCGCGGATCAGCGTTTCACCCGCAGCCAGCCCCGCCAGCAGCAGCGTACGGTTGGAAATACTTTTGGAGCCGGGCAGCATCACCGCGCCGCGCACCGCCCGGATCGGCGCCAGATCGAGGAATTCCATCGCGGCCTGGTTCGCGCTCAACGGCGTTTGTCTTTCACCAGCCAACGCTCCCGCGCATCCCGCGCACGCTCAAACTGCGCTTGCAGTGCATCGCCGTTGCCCGCTTTAAGAGCGGCACGTAGATATTTTATTTCCTTGATATAGGCATCGATATTCGCCAGCAATGCGCCACGGTTGGCAAGAAAAATATCGCGCCACATTTCCGGCGAACTACCGGCGATACGCACGGTGTCGCGCAGCCCGCCCGCCGAAAATCCGAGGATGCGCCGCGCGTCGCTGCGCTGAGCCAGTGCACTCATCAAGCTAAACGCCACGACATGCGGCAAGTGGCTTACCGCCGCAAGAATTTCGTCGTGCTCGCGCGCCTGCAAACGCACCACTTTCGCGCCGCACACCGTCCACGCCGCGCGCACCAGCGCCAGCGCCCGCGCGGAGGTCTCGCGTTGCGGTACCAGTATCACTTTGCGCCCGCGATAAAGCTCGGCAAATGCCGCTGCCGCACCGCTCATTTCCGTGCCCGCCATCGGATGTGCAGGCACAAAATTCACAAAACGCGCGCCCAAATTCTTGCGCGCGCAGGCAATCACATCCTGCTTGGTGCTGCCGCCGTCGCTAATGATGGCTTTGTCGCTCAGGTGCGGCGCAATGGCTTTCATCACACCCGCCATCTGCCCCACGGGCGTGCCGATCAACACCAGATCGGCGTCGCGCACCGCTTGCGTAGCCGTCAACGAAATTTCGTCGATCACGCCGAGTTTCAGCGCGGTATTCAGATTCTTGCGCGTGCGTCCCACACCGACCACGTGTTTCACCACGCCGGCTTTTTTCAACGCCAGTGAGAATGACCCGCCGATCAAACCGACACCAATAATCACCAGCTTGTTGATGTTCAGCTTGCGCATAACGCTGTCATGCGTGTATCGCTTGCGCCAAACTCGACAGAAAGCGCGCGTTTTCCGACTCCAGCCCGATCGACACTCGCAGCCAGTCTGGCAGACCGTAGCCCGCGATGGGACGCACAATCACGCCGGATTTCAGCAGTGCGAGATTCACAGCCTTGGCATCACTCACCTTGAACGTGACAAAATTTCCGTAGGAAGGAATGGTTACTAGCCCCAGTTTTTTAAACCCTGCCGTGAGTTGATCCATGCCCGCAAGATTCAACTCATAACTCCTGCGCACAAACTCATGGTCGCCCAATGCGGCAGTGGCCGCCGCCAGTGAAATACTGTTCACGTTAAATGGCTGGCGCACGCGATTCAGCAGATCCGCTACCTCTGCGCTGCCGACGGCGTAACCGACACGCAGGCCGGCTAAGCCATATACCTTGGAAAATGTTCTTGTAATCAATAGGTTTGGATATTTTTTCAGCCACGACAAACTGTCCGAGCGATGCTCGGGACGCAGGTATTCGTTGTAGGCCTCGTCGAGCACCAGCAGCACGTGTGCCGGCAGCGCCGCGATAAAACGCTCCAGGTCGGCGGCAGGCGCCAAAGTGCCCGTCGGATTATTCGGATTGGCTACAAATACCATGCGCGTAGCGGGCCCCGCGCTACGAACGGCCCGCAACATCGCATCCAGATCATGCGCGAAATTTTTGGCCGGCACCTCAATGCCGGTGCAACCCATCGCCTGCACCACCAGCGGATACACGGCAAACGCATGCTGCGCGTACACCGCTGAATTCGCAGGCGCGAGAAAAGCGCGCGCAGCAAGCTCCAGCACGTCGTTCGAACCGTTACCCAGCACCAGCTGATCCATGCCCACACCGAGCTGCTGCGACAAGGCCTGCTTTAATTCAAAACCGTTGCCATCGGGATACAACGCCAAGCCTTCCAACGCGGCGCGTATCGCCTGCTGTGCGTGCGGGCTTACGCCGAGGGGATTTTCATTGGAAGCGAGCTTAATGATGCTGGATTCGGCGAGACCAAACTCGCGCGCGAGCTCGGAGACAGGCTTGCCCGGCTGGTAGGGTGCTATCGAACGAACGTACGAGGGCGCGAGGTCACATATCATCATGAAAAACTACCGCGCGGGCTCAGCCGGATAAGAGCCAAGATTTTTTACAAACGACGCTTTGCGCTCAATCTCCACCAGCGCCCGTCCTACATGCGCGTCGGACGCATGGCCCTCGATGTCGATATAAAACATGTATTCCCACAGCCCGGTTTTTGCGGGGCGAGACTCCAACCGCGTCATGCTGACGCTGTTTTTCGCCAACGGCGACAGCAAATCATGCATCGCACCTGGTACGTTGCGTGTGGAAAGTATCAAGGATGTTTTATCGCAACCTGAGGGCGCAACATCCTCGCGCGCCAGCACCAGAAAGCGCGTGGTGTTGCGCGCTTCATCCTGAATGTTGCGCGCCAGCAGATGCAATTGGTAAAGTGCCGCAGCCGTTTTGCTGGCGATAGCGGCCGATTTTGCATCCCGCGCCGCCAGCCGTGCCGCTTCGGCGTTACTCACCACCGCAATTTGTTCCGCACCCGGCAGGTTGCGCGCCAGCCAATGCTGGCACTGCGCGAGGCTTTGCGTATGGGAATAAATTTTCTTGATCAGCGTGCGATTTTTGGCCCTGCTCATCAAGCACTGACGCACCGGCAGCATGATTTCGCCGCACACTTTGGCGGGTGTGGTCAGCAACAAATCCAGGGTGCGGCCGATCGCGCCATCGGTGGAGTTTTCAACCGGTACCACGCCGTAGCCTATGGCACCGGTTTCCACCTGTTTAAACACCTCATCAATGGTGGTACACGAGCGCAGTTCTATACTGCTGCCGAAATGGCGTACCGCCGCTTCCTGGCTGTAGGTGCCTTGCGGTCCCAAGTAGCCGACGGCGAGCAGATCTTCCAGCGCGCGGCATGCCGACATGATTTCACCGTAAATGCGGCGTAGCCCCGCGCCCGACATCGGCCCTGCGTTGAGCGCAGAAACACGACGCAGCACCTGCGCCTCTCGATCCGGCCGGTAGATCATCACGCCATTCTTTATTTTGCCAACCTGCTGCGCTATTTTGGCGCGCGCCGAAATGAGTTTCACCAAGCGCGCATCAAGCGCGTCTATTTTGCGGCGTATGTCCTGTAGTGATGCACTCATATCCAGCTCGACATTATTCTGGCTGCGGCAGGTAACGCACCGATCTCACGCCCTCAATCGCGGCTAACCGGTTGACCAGTTCAGCGGGTATCGCACTGTCCACATCCACCACCGTGTAAGCCATTTCGCCGCGCGATTTGTTGAGCATATTGTGTATATTAAGCCCAGCACCCGCCATCGCGGTGGAAATTTGCCCCACCATGTTCGGCAAATTGGCGTTGACGATGCATAAACGATACGGCGACTCTCGATCCATCGCCACATCCGGCAGATTCACCGCGTTTCGAATGTTGCCGTGTTCGAGAAAATCACGCACTTGATCGGCCACCATGATGGCGCAGTTGTCTTCGGCTTCTTCGGTGGACGCACCCAGATGCGGTGTTGCGATCACGCGCGGCACGCCTTGCAACACCTGCGCCGGAAAATCGCACATGTAACCGCGCAGACTGTCCGCTTTCAACGCTTGCACCACCGCCGGGTCATCCACAATGCCGTCGCGCGCGAAGTTCAGCAGAATCGCATGCTTTTTCATCAGCGCGAGTCGCTGGGCGTTCAGCAAATTGCGCGTGGCCTCCAGCAACGGCACGTGTAGCGTTACGTAGTCGCTGGCCTTCAGCACCTCTTCGATGCTGTTGGCTTTTTTCACCGATGACGGCAAGCCCCACGCGGCATCCACCGTAATGTGCGGGTCAAAACCGGTGACATGCATGCCGAGCTTGATTGCCGCATCGGCCACCAGGCTGCCGATCTTGCCCAGGCCGATCACGCCCAGCGTGCGCCCAGGGAGCTCGGTGCCGGAAAACGCCTTTTTGCCGTCTTCGACCTGCTTATGCAGGGCTTTATCATCACCGCTCAATCCGGCGACAAAGGTCAGCGCCGGGGCAATATTGCGTGAGGCGATCAGCAGCGCTGCGATCACCAGTTCTTTCACCGCGTTGGCGTTGGCGCCCGGGGCATTGAACACCGGCATGCCGCGTTTGCTCACTTTCTCCACCGGGATATTGTTCACCCCGGCACCGGCGCGGCCGATGGCTTTGACGCTGGCGGGGATATCCATCTCATGCATATTGTGCGAGCGCACCAGTATGGCGTCCGCGTCGCTCACCTTCGGGCCGACCTTGTACTGCGCTGCAGGAAAGCGCTTCAGCCCGACGCTGGAGATGGCATTGAGGGTCAGTATATTGGGCACGCGGGTTATCCCTGTTTCTTTTCAAAATCACGCATGAACGACACCAGCGCCTGCACCCCTGCGATGGGCATGGCGTTGTAAATCGATGCCCGCATGCCACCCACCGAACGGTGGCCCTTGAGTTCCATCAAACCCAGCGCTTTGGCTTCCTTCAGAAACGCTTCATCCAGCGTTTCGCTGCGCAGCCGGAAGGGCACATTCATGCGCGAACGGTCTTCCCGCTTCACCGGCGACTGGTAAAACTCGGACGCATCGAGATAATCGTAAATCAGTTTCGCTTTGGCGATATTGATTTTCTCCATCGCCGCGATACCGCCTTGCTGCTTCAGCCACGCAAACACCAGCCCCGCAATGTAGATAGCATAAGTCGACGGCGTATTGATCATCGAATCCGCTTGCGCCTGCACTTTATAGTTGAACACTTCCGGCGTGATCGGCATCGCTTTGCCCAGCAGGTCATCGCGCACAATGACGATGGCCATGCCGGCAGGACCGATATTCTTTTGCGCGCCCGCGTAAATCAGGCCAAAGCGCGACACCTCGAGCGGACGCGACAGAATGTGAGAAGACGCATCCACCACCAGCGGCACCGCGCCCGTGTCGGGTATCCATTGGAACTCGACACCGCCGATGGTTTCGTTCGAGGTGTAATGCACATAGGCGGCATTCGCATCGAGCTGCCATAACGATTGCACCGGCGCATAAGTGAAATTCTGGTCTTTGGAACTCGCCGCCACATTCACAGTGCAGAATTTTTGAGCTTCACTGATGGCCTTTTTCGACCACTGACCGGTATTGACGTAATCCGCGCTGGTCTTGCCACCCAGCAGATTCATCGGAATGATGCCGAACTGCCCGGCGGCGCCGCCATGCATGAACAACACTTTGTAGTTTTTGGGGATCAGCAGCAGCTCACGCAAATCGGCTTCCGCACGCGCATGGATGTCGATGAACGTTTTGCCGCGGTGACTCATTTCCATCACCGATGTGCCCGTGCCGCCGTAATCGAGCATCTCGGCCGCAGCCTGCGCCAGCACCGCTTCCGGCAACACCGCCGGACCCGCGCTGAAATTGAATACTCTTGCCATAATTTTTTTAGCCTGACTAATGAATTTAAAACAGGGTTTAAAACAGGGTTTAAAACAGAGGTTAAAACAATTTTTCCTGATCATCGTCATCGTCGGGTTCGACGATTTTTTCCAGCCCTGCGAGTGTTTCGTTGTCATCCAGATTAATCAGGCGCACACCCTGGGTGGAGCGGCCCTGCACGCGCACCTCTGCCACACGCGTGCGGATCAATACGCCGCCCGTGGTAATCAGCATGATTTCGTCTTCCTTGCTCACCAGTTGCGCGGCGAGCAATTTGCCGTTGCGGTCACTGCACTGGATCGCGATCATGCCCAGAGTGCCACGTCCGTGGCGCGTGTATTCCGACATCGGCGTGCGCTTGCCGTAGCCATTTGCCGTGGCCGTCAGCACCGACAGTTTCTCGTCTGACAACGCCAGCAGCGAAATCACTTTCTGATTTTTGGGCAGGCGCATGCCGCGCACGCCCGCGGCATTGCGGCCCATCACCCGCACGTCGGATTCCTGGAAGCGCACCGCCTTGCCGGCATCGGAGAACAGCATGATGTCCTGCTGACCATCGGTTAGCGCCACGCCGATCAGAAAATCGCCATCCTCAAGCGTGACAGCGATGATGCCCTTGTTCATCGGCCGCGAAAACGCCGATAACGCGGTCTTTTTCACGGTGCCGTTGGAGGTGGCCATAAATACAAAGTGATCATCGTCAAACGCGGTCACTGACAGCACTGCGGTGATTTTTTCGTGCTCCATCAGCGGCACCAGATTCACGATGGGCTTGCCGCGCGAACCGCGCGTGCCCTGCGGCACCTCGTACACTTTCAGCCAGTAAACGCGCCCGCGGTTGGAGAAACAGAGGATGAAATCATGGGTGTTGGCGATGAACAGTTTGTCGATGAAATCCTCTTCTTTGGTGGTGGTCGCCTGCTTGCCGCGCCCACCGCGCTTTTGCGCGCGGTAATCGGCCACCGGCTGCGATTTCATATAGCCGCCGTGCGACAACGTCACCACCACATCTTCGCGCGCGATCAGATCTTCATTCGAGATATCGCTGGTTTGCACCACGATTTCGCTGAACCGTTCGCTGCCGTACTGCTTTTTGATTTCGGCAAGCTCCGACGAAATAACTTTGGTCACGCGCGCTGGCTTCGCCAGCATGTCGAGCAAATCCACGATCTTTTCCATCGTCTCTTTGTACTCGACGGTGATCTTGTCGGTTTCCAGTGCGGTCAGGTTTTGCAAACGCATTTCGAGGATGCGCTGCGCCTGCACGTCGGACAGCTTGTAGCCCTGTTTATGCAGGCCGAATTCGGGCGCCAAGCCCTCGGGTCGCGACAAGGCGCTATCCGTGGTGGGGTCAGCCACTGCGCGCGCCAGCAAATCCTCCACCAGCCCCGAACGCCAGTAGCGGTTCATCAATTCCACTTTGGCGTCGGCGGGACTGGGCGCCGCCTTAATCAGCGCGATCACCTCATCCACGTTCGACAGCGCCACCGCCAGACCTTCGAGGATGTGTCCGCGTTCGCGCGCCTTGCGCAGCTCAAACACCGTGCGGCGCGTCACCACCTCGCGCCGATGCCTTAAAAATGCATCAATAATTTGCTTTAAATTCAATAGCTTAGGCTGACCATCCAGCAGCGCCACCATGTTCATGCCGAAACTGTCCTGCATCTGTGTTTCTTTCCACAGATTGTTCAGGATGATCTCCGGCACTTCGCCGCGTTTGAGCTCGATGACCGCGCGCATGCCCGATTTGTCCGACTCGTCGCGAATATCGGAAATGCCCTCGATGCGTTTCTCGCGCACCAGTTCGCCGATTTTCATCAGCAGGTTGGCTTTGTTTACCTGATACGGCAATTCGTCGATGATGATGGCAACGCGTCCGCCCTTTTCGGTTTCCTCGAAATGCGTGCGTGCGCGCATGATCACGCGGCCGCGGCCCGTGCGATAACCTTCCTTCACGCCCTCAATGCCATAGATGATGCCGTGCGTAGGAAAATCCGGCGCCTTCACAATATCGATCAGCGCCTCAATATCCGTGTCCGGATTTTTCAACAGCAGCTGACAGGCATCAATCACATCCGACAAATTATGCGGCGGAATATTCGTCGCCATGCCCACGGCGATACCCGACGAGCCGTTCACCAGCAGATTGGGCACACGCGCCGGCAGTGTGCGCGGCTCATTTTCCTTGCCGTCATAGTTGGGCGTGAAATCGACGGTTTCCATGTCGATATCGGCCAGCAACTCCGAGGTAATTTTCTCCAACCGGCACTCGGTATAACGATAGGCCGCGGCTGAATCGCCATCGACCGAGCCAAAGTTGCCTTGGCCATCGATCAACGGATAACGCATCGAAAAATCTTGCGCCATGCGCACCAGCGCCTCGTAGGTCGCCGAGTCGCCGTGCGGATGATACTTACCCAGTACATCACCCACCACGCGCGCGCATTTCACATACGAGCGGTTCCATACCGTGTTGGATTCGTGCATCGCAAACAGGATGCGGCGATGCACCGGTTTCAGGCCGTCCCGCACATCAGGGAGCGCGCGCCCGACGATCACGCTCATGGCGTAATCCAGGTACGAGCGGCGCATTTCTTCTTCGAGACTTACCGGGAGAGTTTCTTTGGCGAATTGATCCATTTTTGCGGCTTTAGTGAACGCTTTGTGAGCGCTTTAGAAGGGCTTTACGACGGGGTTCGCCCGCTGCAGACGCAGTGCGAACCCGAGCAAGCAGCTAAATCATAAGATTTTAACATGCGCAGGCGGCCCGAACGCCGCTGCTTGTGCAAGCGCTGGCAACAGTCGCATAGCGCTTGCTCGAGCGGCGGATCCATTCGGAAAATCGCTAAAAAACATTGCATGAGCCGATGAATATCACCATGCTATACTTTCTGAGCAACTAGAAAAGTGCGATACGAGTGGAGGCTATGCTGCTCGGTATCGGGTGTCCCGCGATAATATATATGCGATATGGGAAAAACATGACATTAAAACAAACACTTATAGTATGCGCGACACTTGCGGCCATCGCCGGATGCTCGAACTCACCACCGACGACCACCGCGAACTTCCGCAATCAGGGCTATCTGCTCGATACCGCCGGCAGCAACGCCGTGGTACGCTCATTGGGCTACGACGTATGCGTACGGAGCAGCGACTGGACGCCCGCGCGCGCCATCCTCGAATGCGATCCAGATCTGCTACCAAAACCCGCCGCCAAGCCGCCGCTTGCGCCGCCGCCGAAAGCAGTGGCACCCGCGCCCGCCCCCAGAGTGGTGACGCCACCACCCGCGCCCGCGGCACAGAAGTTCACGCTTGCAGCCGACGCATTGTTTGACTTTGACAAATCGTCGCTCAAGCTCGAAGGCATGAAAAAACTGGATGAACTCGCCGCTGCGCTGCGCGGCAAGCAGCACGACACCATCGTTGCCACCGGTCACACCGATCGCATCGGCAGCGTAAGCTACAACCAGAGCCTGTCCGAGCGCCGCGCTGAAAGCGTCAAGAAATACCTGCAAGATAAGGGCTTGGACGTGAGCCGCATCAATGCCGTCGGCAAGGGAAAAACGCAACCGCTAACCAAGTCCACCGATTGCAGGGGACCGAAGATGACCCGCGCCACTATGCGCGCCTGCCTGCAGGTGGATCGTCGCGTGGAGATCGAGGTCAGCGGCAGCCGCAATATCGATCCGAACGCCGCTCCGATAGCCCAACCGGCAGCGCCGGCCAAGGCCGCCAAGCCTGAAGCCAAGGCCGCAGCAAAGAAAGACAAACCGCGCACCAAAGCCGTGGATAAACCCAAGGCCAAGGCGGCCGAATAAGGTGCCTGGCGGCAAAACTAAAATAGCCATTATTCGGACCATTCAACGAAAACGCCACACCCTCGGGTTTGGCGTTTCTTTTGGGCAACAAATCTGTGTGCGTTTTGTCATAAATCCGTGATAGCATCCAGCTCGTGGTTTGCTATACCATCACAGTTGTGATATTCAGTAGCTCAGTATCAGTAACGGCAGTGGTGCTTGGTGGCCTAGAATCAAGGTAAGGGACGTACTGGGAGACAGTTGCTAGTGTGTAGTGGTGCGGCGCCCTAATTTCTCATCGTAAAACAGGGGGATCAAAACATGAGTTTCGTATTTAAAGTCAGTTTGGCAGGCGTCGCGTTGGCAACCATCGCCGGCTGCTCGGGAATGGGCGGCAGTCAAAGCGTAGATAAGCCCGCTTATTTGGTCGATAGCAGTGGTGTAGCGGTGAAGGCGTTAGGCGCCGATGTGTGCGTGCGCGCCAGCGACTGGACGCCCGCGAGTGGTAGCGTTGCTTGCGGTGATGCCACTGCACCGAAACCTGCGGCAAAAGCCGCACCAGCACCGAAAAAACCCGCAGCCAAGCCTGAGGCCAAGCCGGAAGCTAAGCCGGAAGCCAAACCGGCAGCCAAGCCGAAGAAACCCCAGCCGATCAATATCACCGAGAAAATAGAACTGCAAAACATTCCGTTTGACGAGGCGATACTCACGGATGACAATAAAAAAGAACTCGGCGAATTCCTGAAAGGCCTGCGCACCGCCAACAAAGCGCGCACGGCTACCAATTTTGGCGCGGTGGTTGTCACCGGTCACACCGATCGTCTGGGCAGCCTGCCCTACAACATGAAGCTCTCCGAGCGTCGTGCCGTGGTGGCGAAAGATCATCTGGTCAATGCGGAAAAGGTAGATCCGAAACTGATCTTCTGGGAAGGCAAAGGCCCGAAACAGCCGATCCCCGTGACCAAGTTCTGCGACAACAAGATGGCGCGCAAGCAGCTCATCGAATGTCTGGGACCGAATCGCCGTGTCACGGTTGAAATTGTAGGCACTGCACTGCCGCAACCGAAGCCTGAAGCCAAGCCGGAAGCGAAGCCTGAAGCCAAGCCGGCAGCTAAGCCGAAGCCCTAAGATTTAAGCACTAAAATTAAAGCCCTGCCGAAGCAGGGCTTTTTTTTGCCTGATGCATTTACGCTAAACTGTCCACTATGTCAGCCGACACCGTTATTTGCGCGCGCTGGGTTATCCCGGTGCTACCGCGTGATGTCCTGTTGGAACACCATGCTGTTGTCGTGAAAGACGGCGCGATCACGGATATGCTGCCGGTGAGCGCCGCCCTCGAACGCCACCCCGCAGCGACCGTGATCGACCTGCCGCATCACGCGCTCATTCCCGGCCTCATCAATTTACACACCCACGCGGCGATGACCTTGATGCGCGGCGTGGCCGATGATCTGCCGCTGATGCCCTGGCTGCGCGATCACATTTGGCCGGTGGAGTCAAAAGTGGTCAACGCGGAATTCGTGCGCGACGGCACGCTGCTCGCCTGCGCGGAAATGCTGCGCGGCGGCGTTACCTGTTTTAACGATATGTATTTTTTCCCGCAAGCCACGGCGCACGCGGCGCTGCAAGCCGGTATGCGCGCAGCTATTGGCATTATCGCGGTGGAATTTCCGTCGGCCTATGCCAGCGATGCCGCGGATTATCTGGGCAAAGGCATCGCGGTGCGTGACGCCCTGTGCGATGAAACCCTGTTATCGTTTTGTCTCGCGCCCCACGCCCCTTACACCGTCAGCGATGCCACCTTCGAGCGCATCGCCACTTACGCCGCCGAGCTTGATCTGCCGGTGCACACGCATCTGCACGAAACGCAAGACGAAATTCGCGACAGCCTCGCCCAGCACCGGGTGCGGCCACTGCAAAGGCTGAAGACCCTCGGGCTGCTCGGCCCCAATCTCATCGCCGTGCATGCGGTGCATCTCACCGCAGAGGAAATTGCATGGCTCGCCGAACACGGCTGCCATGTCGCGCACTGCCCGACCTCCAATCTCAAACTCGCGAGCGGGCTGGCACCGCTACCCGCCTTGCTGCAAGCCGGCGTCAATGTCGGCTTGGGCACCGACAGTGCTGCCAGCAATAACCGACTCGATATGCTGTCTGAATTGCGGCTGACGGCGCTGCTCGGCAAACTCGGCGCCGATAATGCGGCGGCCGTTCCCGCACGGCAGGCTCTAGAAATGGCAACCATTAACGCCGCGCGCGCGCTCGGCCTCGAGGCAAAAATAGGCTCTCTCGAAAAGGGCAAGCAGGCGGACATGACCGCCGTCAATTTAAGCGCGCCGGAACTGACGCCGTGTTATCAACCGCTGTCGCACATCGTCTACGCCGCCGGGCGCGAACACGTCAGCCACGTGTGGGTGGACGGCGTGCTGCGGGTAAACGAAGGCCGCCTCACCGGCCTGGACGTGGACGATATCACCGCACGCGCCGGATTCTGGCGCAATAAAATAACGCAGGCGCGCGCATGAGCAATGTCGACCCGCTGGAGCTGGATAAATTCAGCGCACTGGCGCACCGCTGGTGGGATCCGCACAGCGAGTTCAAGCCACTGCACGACATCAATCCGTTACGGCTGGATTACATTGCAAGTCATATCACGCTCGTAAACAAACAAATACTCGACGTAGGCTGCGGCGGTGGCATTCTGGCGGAGGGCATGGCGGCGCGGGGCGCCACCGTCACCGGCATTGACCTCGCCGAAAAACCGCTCAAGGTGGCCGAGCTGCACCTGCTGGAAACAGGCCAGCAAGTTACGTATCGAAAAATTTCCGCCGAAGACCTGGCGCACGAACGGCCCGCGTCATTCGACGCTGTCACCTGCATGGAACTGCTGGAACACGTGCCCGACCCGGCCGCCACCGTAGCGGCCTGCGCGGCTTTGGTGAAACCCGGCGGCCAGGTTTTTTTCTCCACCATCAACCGCAATCCAAAGTCGTATTTGTTCGCGGTGATCGGCGCGGAATATGTGCTGCGCTTGCTGCCGCGCGGCACGCACGAGTACGCGCGTTTCATCAAACCCTCGGAACTCGCCGCGATGTGCCGCCGTGCGCAACTCAACGTCAGCGGCATTACTGGCATGACCTACAACCCGTTCACGCAACACTACGCGCTCACAGCGGACGCCAGCGTAAATTACATTCTGCACGCCGTGAAAAGCGGTGAATGAGGTACCCCCTTCACTCTTCCCCCCCTTCACTCGTTCACCTGTTCACCCTTCACGTTTCAAAATGATAAAAGCAGTCCTCTTCGATCTTGACGGCACCTTTGCCGACACCGCCCCCGATCTGGGTTATGCCGTAAACCTGATGCGCATCGCTCGAAATCTACCGCCCGTGCCGGATGAGAAGACACGCCCCGTCACCTCATCCGGTGCGCGTGGTCTGCTCGGCGCGGGCTTTGGCATCACGCCCGACCACGCCGATTATGCGGCGATGCGCGACGAGTTTTTGCAGCTCTATGAAGCCAACCTGTGCCGAGCAACCCGCTTATTCGATGGCATGGCGCAATTGATCGACGCCCTGGAGTCACGCCAGCTCATCTGGGGCATCGTCACCAACAAGGCGGAACGTTTTGCCCTGCCCTTGATGAAGCTGCTGGGCTACAGCGCGCGCACCGCGTGCATCATCGGTGGTGACACCACCGGCGTGCTCAAACCGCACCCCGCGCCCCTGTACGCGGCTGCACGCGCCATTAATATCGCCCCTGCAGCCTGCATCTACGTCGGCGACGACGAGCGCGACGTGCAGGCAGGACGTGCCGCCGGCATGACGACCGTTGCCGTGCGTTACGGCTATCTGAACGGCAGCGACCCCACCGCGTGGGGCGCCGATGCCGTGGTCGAAACGCCGCTGGACATACTGCAACTACTCACCCCGGTCTCTAGCGATTACGCAGTCCGCAAATACGCACCCTAAACTCCAAGTGCAGACCGTAAGGTTTTTTTACATAAGCACTTGTTTTATTGTAACAATTTATTAATCCCAGTGACTAAGCGGTGCGGTGAAATCTGCACCACAAAAAATAAGTAATAATACTTATTCATATGTGCGAATATTCGCACCATATGAAATACTCAGTCATTTTAGTTGCGTTGGCATTGGCGATCGATGTCGCCGCACAGACTTCGGAAAAATCGGCGACGCCGAATGGCCCCGTTGCTTCGGCAGTCGATTTGAAGTCGCAGCACGTGACGGCTGTCACTTCCAGCGGGCACGGACAGGCGGGGTATGTCCACTACTTCCTGATAACCCACCAGGATGCGAGCCTGGAATACCATGTGGGCATCGAACTCGAAGATCAGCGCGTCGCGTGGTCATTTCCAAATGCAGGCGTTATCGTTTCTGACTTCGTCAAAAACGGCACCATCAACGCTAACGGCAAAGCTTTCAGGATAGAACATCTGCATGGCGTGCGACCGTTCGCCGACGACGCACAAATGCGCGCACTGCAAAAAGCACTGCCGCAACGGGTCGCGCAGTGGGTGGATAACGAAACACCGTATTGTTTTTATCGCGTCCGGGGCGAACCATTTTGCCTGAGCTGCGGTGACTTCGCGGTACGCATTCTGTATCCCGGTGCGCATCCGCTCGTTCCAGCGCTGCCGCAGGATTTTTTGCATGCGTCAGGCTCGGCTCCCACTACCAACGACCTACTGCTGTATCTGGTAGGCGTAAACAACCTTCCCGGCAAGCCGGCTCAACTCGCAAGACTGGCCGCACTGGACCTGCCCGCCACTATGCGCGATGACATTATTACGATGATCGAAGACGGCGAGCCCTACGCTGCGAGTGCCACAGCAACGGCGTCGCAGGTAGCGCCTGTGGCTACCGCCCCACTGGCGACCGCAGCAACTGCCTCACCACCAAAACCCGCCCACAGCAGAATCGCAAGCCGGCGCACTCAAAGCAGGAAGCTGTAATTCGCGACCGCCAGCGGTACAGATATTATCGCTTTGCGCGGCTCTGATCCGCCGACGCCGCCGTCCCCGGTAGCGGACTGCCGAATTGGAATCGCCGTTCGGGAGGCGTTCCCGCCTCGAAATGAACCAGTTTGAGCGCAGGCACAGTAACGTCATTGCAGACTTTGTGCACGCGATAGACCTCAACCGGAGGCTTCCATCCGGGCCTTAATTCGCAAGTGACTTCCACACAGCCGATACGCTTAAGCCAGGAACAGACTTTCATTGCGGAAGTGTCGGCGTTAACGATTTCGGTCAGGTATCGCGCATCCGGATAGTAGGGCCGATTCGTTCCTATATCAGAATGCACATCTTGCAGAATGGTGTAAAAACTGCCGTTCAACGCCAGAAAACCCAGTACTTTTTCCATAAACAGCGACAAGTTTTCGGTGTACGAAAAACCGCCCAGCATATCGGTAATAACCTGAAATTGCCCGAGTTTCTCTAGCGTATACTCGCGCAAGTGCTTGCCAAAAACATATTGAGTTCTATTGGCGTCCAGGGTGGCCGCGGTTTGCGCCCAATCGGATTGCCTGCGGTCTTCTATGGACATGGCAACGGTCTGTGCTTTCTTGCCACGACGCTCCCGTCCTTCCGCATGCATTGCGTCATATCGGGACGCGTAATAATCCAGTACCGCCTGCCCCTTGCCCGCGCCTATATCCAGCCATCTATCGTTAGGGCCAAGATTTGCCAGTGACTGGTCAAACTCGGCGGGCAGCGTAAACGTATACGCTAAAAGCCCTCTATCAATGACATACCCCTCAGGCGTTTTTTCGCCCGTGCTCTGATAGATGCCCTGTTGTCTTGACAGTTCCTCTTTGAATTGGGGGGTGACTGCAGATTGAGCATGGGATGCCCCCAGCCACAGGGTTTGCAGGAGCAGTAATACAACCACGCGCATCCCGGTATGTTTCAGTTTTGTCATCGATTTATGTGTAAGGCAATGCGTTGAAATGAGCAGCGTGTCTTGGGTGAATCTCATGTCACTTCTTCTTGGCGTTAAATATCCTACCATTTTTAAGGGCATCGCCAAAACTTGCCCACGCATAGTCGAATTTTCCGGTCGCAAAAAGGCTCAAAACCGACGCGGTCAATGCGCTGACAAAGGTAATTTGCAACACTTCCGAGTGAGGTGGCCCGCTTGCAAACAAGGGCTGCGGAAATTCGGCAGGATACTGGGCATCTTCGTGAACCGCGTCGCGGATGGAAATCTCGCCCACGCCACTGCGAATGAAGGTGTAAAAGTAATCGCGGTCGCGTGCCACCGAGCGCTGCTCGTCAGCACCCAGCAGCATCACGGGTTTATTGATCTGGCTCAGAAACTTGGGCAAGTTCCTGCCGATGCCCGCTGCGTCAAGCAGGATCGCGCCGGTGGCGGCCGCGCCTTGCGCCAGCGCGATCGCCACTGCGGAACCGCCATACGAGTGGCCGACCAAAATAATCTTGTGCGCGTCGATACGGCTATCGATCATTTCCGGCTGGCGGTAAATGGCATCGACAATTCTTGCCAGCGTCCTGCCATTGGCAACCCACGGACCATTATTGGGTAACTGCAGGACCAGACTATGCATACCCCACGAAGCCACATGCAGCGCCTGATAGGCATGATCTGCCTTGGAGTTATCATGCCCGTGCAGAAAAATAACCAGCGGCGCCTTTTCGGCAGGCGCGGATAAGTACAAATCGCTAACAATGTGCTCAGCGGCCGACACACTGAGTTGAAAATCTTTATACGTGGACACGGCAAAGGGTCCGCGCAGTCTGAACTCCTCCAGATCGGCTTTGTGGTTGAGTAAATATCCCCGCAGCTCACTTACGGTTGCCGGTTTTAACGAGGTGACGCCGGTACCCGGCAGCCTGGCGCAACCGCCTAGCAGAGCCAGCAACGCAATGGCGAATAAGACCGGGCTTCTAGGCATTGCAGGAATAAATGTGCTCCTTACGGGTTAAATAGGCAACGCGCCGCTGCCGCGTTCACGCAGCAGATCATGCTCCATCGAACGTCTGCGGCATGCCATGAAGAAGGATAACGTTGTACGCCGATACACGCCAGGATATTGCATAGAGCGTTTCCCTCTCCATATGCGATAATGTAAGTGCATTAAAAGAATCCGGGGGCGACCTGGCTTCGACGTGGGTTACAAAGCAGCACAGGGCATGCCAAGGTCCAGTTACCTTGTAAATCCGCTGGAAACTTTATACACGCCAACGACGAGCGTTATTCTCTAGCCGCCTAACACCGGCTAGACGCTGCACTAGCCTGCTGATGGGCTAGGCCGGAAAGGGCGGCGCAAGCCAAACGGACCGGTGCAGTGTCATTCACATCAGCCTCTCTGCGCGGTATGGCCGCTTTGCCGCGTGGATCCGTCGAAGCGGCTGGCTGAGCGCCAGCCTGCCAGTTGGCGGGCGCGAAGCGAGACCCAAATAACCAGGCTAAGCATGTAGTCCTGACTGTGGAGGACTTGCGGACGCGGGTTCGATTCCCGCCGCCTCCACCATTTCAAAATACCAACCCATTCTCCGGTTGGTATTTTTTTGCCTACTGCCGCGTGTTCACGGGGGCTGGCGTGGGTTCCTGCGGACTTCGCCGAAGACCCTGGCGACGGTATTCGACCCCGTTTTCTCTCTCCGTTGGCCAGTTCTCTCCGTTCCGGCACCCACTAAAATCGGTCAAGTCCTCAAGCACAAAAT
>CAMDRT010000040.1 GCA_945906815.1 Bordetella parapertussis | reverse complement strand
GAACCCGGCAGCCAAACCCTGTGGCAAGGATTCCAGGAACTCATACCCATGACTGAAATGTATCGCATCATGAAACCGCCTATACTCACTCGACCTTCTCCACCACGCAAAATTGTGGGTAATGATTAGCCTTCAAGGGGAGGGCTAGGGTGGGGATGGGGTGGCATTCGAGCGACATTACCCCATCCCCCTCCCGGCCTCCCCCTTGCAGGGGGAGGAGTTTCACTGGTGCCGTGCCGCTGCATAAGTGCCGCATAGTTTGACGCACTACACTAGATTCCGGCCTGCGCCGGAATGACGGGGTGGGTGTTGACACGCATGTGTCTGACGCTACATTTTTCGCATGATCTATTAAGACTGCAATTCCATCGGGAGAACAAAATGAGATTTCCGAATTTTGGAGATGCTGCTTGCGCTGCCCTTAGAAGTTGGCACATGGCCGTTCGCCTTGTGCCGCTGGCCACATTTTTGCTTGTCATTGGCGTCTCCGGGGCACTCGATGCCGCCGCGCAGGCGTATCCATCGAAACCCGTGCGCATGATCGTTGCAGCCGGGCCGGGGGGAGGCGACGACTTTGTTGCCCGTGTGATCGCCGCCAAGCTCAGCGAATTGCTCGGCCAACAATTTCTTGTGGACAACCGGCCCGGGGCCGGTGGATTCATCGGTCAATCTTTCGTAGCCAAGTCGCCGCCGGACGGCTACACGTTGTTGCTGGGTGGCGGCTCGATGGCGGGGGCGCGCTATGTCAATGCCGCCGTCACCTATGACGTGCTGCGCGACTTTACACAGGTTTCCCTGGTTGAAGCATCGCCATTTGCGATGGTTGTGCATCCGTCAGTTCCGGCGCGAAATTTGAAGGAATACATTGCGTTGGCCCGATCACGCCCGGGCAAGATGACGTTCGCGACGATAGGCGCCGGACAAATACCCTACTGGGGCGTGATACTTTTTAACAACATGGCTGGCATCAATGCGGTTGAAATTCAGTACAAGGGTATAGCCGATGCTCTGGTTGCCGTTATGTCCGGCGAGACCGACTATACCTTCACATCCGCTGTTGGCGCAGTGACCAATCAAGCCAAGTTACGCACGCTCGCCGTGACGAACACCACGCGCTCGCCTATGCTGCCTGAGGTGCCGACGATGCACGAGGCCGCGCTGCCGGGTTACGCCATGCCGGCGTGGCGAAGTATTCTGGGACCCGCAGGCATGCGTCCTGAGATTGTCGCATCGCTCAACACCGCAATCGGCCGTGCGCTGGCCATGCCGGACGTGCGTGACCGGTTCCTGAAAGCAGGATCGGAACCCACAGCAGGCAGTCCGGAGGATGTGCGAAAAAAATACACGGATTGGATCGTCATATTCGGCAAGATCGCGAAAGATGCCGGGCTCAAGCCACTATAGATATTGCCTGTTTCCAGCAGTTATCAAAAATTGATGTGATCCACATTTCCCTATGACTATCACCGACCTGCCCGCGCACGTATTGTCGCGCAAGCTGCATACCCGGGAGCTTTCCTGCCGCGAGCTGATGGCGGCCACGCTGGCGCGCATTGCCGAGGTCAACCCGCGTGTCAACGCCATCGTCAGCCTGCGTGATACAGACGAATTGTTGGTCGAGGCCGACCGCTACGACGCGATGCTGGCGCGCGGCGAGGTCATGGGCTGGATGCACGGCATGCCCCAGGCCATCAAAGACCTGTCGCTTACGGCGGGCTTGCGCACCACCCTGGGCAGCCCCCTGATGCGCGACTTTGTGCCCACGGAAGACAGCCTGGTGGTGCAGCGTATGAAGGCCGCCGGCTGCATAGTCATCGGCAAAACCAATGTGCCCGAATTTGGTCTGGGTTCGCACACGTTTAACACGGTGTTTGGGCCCACGTACAACCCCTATGATCCGCGCCAATCCGCAGGCGGGTCGAGTGGTGGCGCGGCGGCAGCGCTGGCCAGTGGCCTATTGGGTGTGGCCAACGGCAGCGATTTCATGGGCAGCCTGCGCAACCCGGCGGCGTGGTGCAATATTTTTGGCATGCGCCCGAGCTATGGCCGCGTACCGGCGTGGCCTGCGAGCGATGTGTGGATGGCGCAGCTCAGCACCGATGGGCCAATGGCGCGGGATGTGCGCAGCCTCGCGCTGTTGCTCGAAACACAATCCGGTTTCGATGCGCGCGCGCCTTTTTCCATTACCGCTCACGCCTTATTTGCGGAGACGTTGGCTGATTTCCATGTGCCAAACAAGCGTGTAGCGTGGCTGGGGGATCTGCACGGCTATCTGCCGACGGAACCGGGCATACTGGATGTGTGTGAGCAAGGTCTCAAGCGTTTGCAAGACCTCGGATGTGCGGTGACGCCTGCCGCCCTGGGCTACGCACCCGAGCGCGTATGGG
Source organism: Bordetella parapertussis (assembly GCA_945906815.1). Taxonomy (GTDB): domain Bacteria; phylum Pseudomonadota; class Gammaproteobacteria; order Burkholderiales; family SG8-41; genus UBA5216. Next base: position 38,241 of record CAMDRT010000040.1, on the reverse strand, counting down.
ATGCCTGGCTGGTGTGGCGCAAAGCGCTCGTCGCCTCACGCATCGCGCCGTACTTGCTGCAAGCCGGCAATCGCCAACAGATCAAACCGGAAGCGCTGTGGGAGCATGACAGCGCGCAAAATCTGACGGGGTCCGAATTGATGCAGGCCAGTGCCACCCGCAGCAGCTTTTATCAGCACCTGCTCACACTGTTCGAAAGGTTTGATTACCTGGCGTTGCCCAGCGCGCAGGTGTGGCCTTTCCCGGTAGAGGAGCGCTGGCCCCGGCACATCAACGGCAAGACTATGGACACCTATCACCGCTGGATGGAGTCGTCGATCTACGCCACCTTTGCGGGGTTGCCCTGCATCAGCATGCCCTGTGGTTTTAGCCCTGCGGGCTTGCCGATGGGCGTGCAGATTATCGGCAAGCCGCAAGATGATGCAGGGGTGTTGCAACTGGCCTATGCCTATGAACAGGTGGCGCAAGCCGTGCTGGCCGTCAAGCCGACTTGCTGATCCTTTGCTTTAACAACTCAAAATTCGACCGCTCCATCCTGATCTCGCCGCGATTGATCTGGCGGTCGATTTCGGCGACAGCCGCGTTGCCTGTCACCGCTATACCAAGCTCCTGGCCCTTACGCGCCACCAGGCCGCTGATAAACGCCATTTCGCTGGTGCGCCCTTTCATGTGATCGTGTATCGGCGCAGTGCGGCCGCGGCTGACATGACCCAGCAGCGTTTTCATCGCGGTCACCAGATTTTCCTCGCTGGTGCCCGCGAACTCATCGGCGCGCAGTCCGAAGATCGGCTCCATGCGATAACCCAGCGCTTCACCCACTGCGACCGATTCCTTGCCGATTTGCACGGAGAGGTCGAACATGCCCGGCAGGTGCGCAGCTTCGGTATTGCCCAGCCCTAACAAGCCGAACGGCCCCATGGTCATGCTGTTGGCGATGAGTTTGGTCCACTTCGCACTGTAGATGGTGTTGGTCACGTCGCAGCGGCCGACGTGATTGAGTAGCGTTTGAATTTCTTGCACACGCGCGGTGAAAAACCCATCGAGTTCGCCCACGGAAAACCATGTCGTCTGATGCGTGGTATTGCGCTTGACGAATCCCGGATTGAAGATTTCCGCCGACAGTTCGACCACGCAGCCGATCACGCGCTGTTTGCCGATGATGGACGCTATGGAATCATCGTTAAAGCCGTTCTGAATGGCGACGAACACGCCATCGGCCTTTAAATAGGGCTTGATGAATTCCGCCAGCCAGCGGTGGTCGTTGGATTTCACCGCCATCAATACGATGTCGAATTCGAGATGGGCGGACGATAGTTCGCACAGATGCAGGGCGCGGATCGGTGTTTTGAGGACCCTGTCCGGCAGGGTAATCTCCAGCCCGTCAGCCTTGAGTTTTTCGACCTGCGCGGGCCATTGATCGATGACGGTGATGTCGTAACCGGCGAGGGTGAGATCGGCGCTGACGCTACTACCGATGGCGCCGCAGCCCAGCACCGCGATTTTTTTGTTCATGGCGTTTGCCCCATTATGCGAAGACCATGATTGTGCCAGAAGTGTTTTTCTCAACCTATAACTGCGTAGAATAGTGTGATTGATCACAGGGGGATTCCACATGCTGCCGAACGACCGCGCCGCCCATCGCCGCCAATTTTTGAAATGGATGTCCGCGAGCCCCTTGCTGGCGTCACCCAGCTTTGCCGCCATGGCGGCGGAGGCGGTGCCTACCACGCGCTCGCCCGACCCGCTGATGTGGGGATCGCTGTTGCCGCAGAACGTCATCAGCCATCCCAAAGAAGCGATCAACGTTTTTGATTTTGAGCTGGCCTGCCGCAAAAACGTGCCGCCGGCACATTTTGGTTACATGGCGTCGGGTGTGGATGACGAAGTGACGCTGCGCGCGAATCGCGAAGCGTTTCTCAAGTATTACCTGCGGCCGCACCGTTTGAACGACGTGTCAAAGATGGATATGAGCATGGAGATTTTTGGCACCACCTACGCCTCGCCGATTTGCATCGCGCCCACCGGCGGCAACAAGGCCTATCACGCGGATGGTGAAATGGCGGTCGCGCGCGCGGCGCGGGTTGGCAACCATCTGGAAATGTTGGCGTCCGGGGCGACCACATCGATCAACGATGCGATCGAGGCACGCGGCGGGCCGATGTGGTTTCAGCTTTACGCGACCTCGAGTTGGGATGTCGCGCGCGCGTTGGTGAAACGTGCAGAGTCGGCGGGGGCGCCGGTGGTGGCGTTGACGGTGGACCGCGTCGGTGGCCGCAATCAGGAAACACTGTTCAGGTTGCGTGGGACGGACACGCGCGATTGCCGGCAGTGCCACAGTGCGCCGTCGGGCGGCGCGGGTAGCGGCGGGGACCGCGACCGCAGGCCCAATTACGCCGGCATCGATTTATCCAGGGTGGCCAGCATGCAGTCCAACAACATGACCTGGGATTTCGTGAAGCGGCTGCGCGACACCACCAGCATGAGGATAGTATTGAAAGGCATCCTCACCGCTGAAGATGCCGCGTTGGCGGTGCAGCACGGAGTCGATGGCATCATCGTTTCCAACCACGGCGGGCGCGGCGAAGACAGCGGGCGTGGCAGTATCGATGCGCTGCCCGAAGTGATCGAAGCGGTGAAAGGGCGCCTGCCGGTGCTGGTCGACAGTGGATTTCGCCGTGGCACCGACGTGGTGAAGGCGCTGGCGATGGGCGCGCGCGCCGTATGTATCGGGCGGCCGTATCTGTGGGGTCTGGGTGCGTTCGGTCAGGCCGGTGTCGAGCGCGTGCTGGAACTGCTGCGCACAGAAACGCGGGCGGTGATGCAGCAGTGCGGCGCGCGTTCGATCAAGGATCTCACGCCGCATCATGTGCGGAAGTTTTAGACGTAAAACTCAGGGGAAAAGTTTTGCGTGCGGTTTTTCCGTGTATTCTGTGGGTTCGGTGGTGGAAATCAGATGTTGTTGAGTATCCATTGCCATCCCGGACCCGGTCCGGATTTCGTCACCCCAGAGATCAGCGGAGGAAATAATTCATGCACGTGAAGTGGATACCTGTGGCACTGGCCGCGGCTACATTTTGCAGTACAGCCAGTGCTGCTGCTGGCGCCTGGCCGACTAAAACCATACGCATACTCGCGGCGGGTCCCACGGGCGGGCCGATCGACGTCATGTCGCGTCTGGTGGGGCAAAAGCTGACGGAGCAACTCGGCCAAGCCGTGGTCATCGATAATCGCGCCGGCGCGGGCGGCACACTCGCCACCCGCATTGCCGTTAGCGCCACACCCGATGGCCATACCTTGCTTTGCAACAGCAGCCAGTATGCCGCCGCGTACAGCCTGTACAAGGAGCCTGGCTACAACGCATTCAAGGATTTCGCGCCCATCATCAATGCCGGCACTACCCCCAACATCATCTTCGTCGCGCCCTCGACGCCGGCGAAAAACCTCACGGAACTGATCGCACTCGGCAAAAAACAAAAATTGCAATATGGCTCGGCCGGCGCCGGCAGCACGCCGCATCTTACCGGCGAAAGGCTGCTGAAACTGCTGGCGGGTCTCGATATCCAGCACGTGCCGTACAACGGTGCTACGCCCGCGGTACTGGCTGCCGCGTCGGGTCAAGTGCCCATCGGCGTGACGTCGATGCCGCCCTCGGTGCCGATGATAAAGTCGGGTAAAGTGCGCGCCGTCGCGGTCACCAGCCCGCAGCGCATGCCGTCGCTGCCTGAGGTCGGGACCGTGGCGGAACAAGGCTTTCCCGGCTACGAGGATTACACCTGGATTGCGTACTTCGCGCCCGCGGGCACGCCGAAGGTCATCGTCGATAAACTCAACCGCAGCATCAGCGCGATTGTCACGGCGCCGGATTCTAAAGAGCGGCTGTCGGCGCTGGGCTTCGATCCGGTCAACAATAGCGCCGATCAGTTCACGGCGTACATCAAAGTTGAAGTGTCGAAGTGGGCGAAGGTGATCAAGGAGTCGGGTGCGCGCATCGATTGAGGTGAAGGACAAACGTTTTTGCCGACGAAGAAACGCAGTGCAAAATAACTGTCATCCAGCCAGAGGAGAACGCCATGAAGCTTGTTTACGTAGTTACAGCACTCCTGTCATTCGCTCTAACCCACATAGCGGCTGCGCAATATCCATCCCGCCCGATCCGTTTCATCGTGCCGTTCCCGCCGGGTGGAACGGCGGACGGCGCAGGGCGCATCATTGCAGCGCAGATGACGTTGGCGATGGGTCAGCAGTGGCTGGTGGATAATCGTTCTGGTGCGGACGGCGCGCTGGCCGGCGGCATCGTGGTCAAGGCTGCTCCCGATGGGCACACGCTGTTTTTCGGCAGCAACACGCCGCTATCTGCAGCGCCTGCGTTACGTAAAATCCCGCCCTACGATCCGGTAAAGGATTTCACCGCTATCGGAATGTTCGGCTACCCTACCTTTTTTCTGTTCGTGTCGCCGACCATTCCTGCGAAAACGCTCGCTGAGCTGATCGACTACGCGCGCGCCAATCCGGGCAAGCTCAACTATGGCACCGGCAATACGGCGTCGATTGTAGCGACCGCGCAGTTCAAGATGCTGGCGAATCTGGACGTCGCCCATATTCCCTACAAGGGCGATGCGCCGACGACCACCGACTTGATCGGCGGGCGCATACAGTTTTCATTCATGGCGCCGATACCGGCGCTGGCGCAGGCGCGCGAGGGGCGCCTGCGCATGCTCGCGGTGCTGCTGCCCAAGCGCAGCGCCATGGCACCTGAAGTGCCGACTATCGCGGAGGCGGGCATGGCGGGCGTTTCGATCACACCGTGGACAGGCTTGTTTGGTCCTGCGGGGATGAGCCGTGATGTGGTTGCAAGACTGTCGCGTGATCTAAACGCGGTGCTGTCGCGCACGGACATACGCGAGCAAATCGGACGCCAGGGCATCGAAGTGCAGACCACCACGCCGGAGGAAATGGCTGCCTATACCAAAGAACAATTTCAGGCCTGGACGCGCATCATCCGAGAAACCAACATACCGCAGGATTGAGCTGCGCATCCATCCTGTTGCAAGAGGGTAGCATCATGACCATTTCCATTTTCCCCTACACCGACAATTTTGCCGCCGAAATCGGCGAGGTGGATCTTTCAAAACCCGTTTCCGATGCGGATTTTGCGGCGATCAAGCAGGCATTCTGGCAGTATGCGGTGCTGGTGTTCCCGGGGCAAGACCTCACACCGGAACAACACCTGGCTTTCGCTGCGGGTTTTGGGCCCGTCGAAACCGAACGCACGCTGGATCCCAAGGCGACGCCGACGCGCTACAGCGGCGCTTTTGCTGATATTTCCAACCTCGATGCGCAGGGAAAAATCTGGGGTGAATCCAGCCGCCAGCGCATGTACAAGGCGGGCAACAAGCTGTGGCACACCGATAGCTCATTCAAATTCCGCCCCAGTCTGTGTTCGCTGCTGTATGCGCGCACCATCGCGCCCATCGGCGGGCATACGCAGTTCGCGGATCAGCGCGCCGCGTACGATGCCTTGCCTGATGCGCTGAAGAAAAAACTGCACGGTGTAGTGGCTGAACACTGCATAGCGCATTCACGGCTGCGCAGCGGATTCAGCGAATTCAACGACGACGAAAAACGCCGTCTGCCGCCGGTGCCACAGGTGCTGGTGCGCACGCTACCGGAAAATGGCCGCAAATCATTGTATGTGGCGTCCCACGCCGGGCGCCTGTTTGGCATGCCGGACGAGGAGGGGCGCGCACTGATCGACAGCCTGATGGCGCATGTGACGCAGCCGCAATTCATGCACACCCACCGCTGGCGCGCCAACGAACTCGTACTGTGGGACAACCGCTGCACCCTGCACCGCGGCACGGACTACGACGACCTGCGATGGGTGCGCGATATGCAGCGCGTGACCATCAGCGACGTGGCCAACTCGTGCGAGCAGGAAGGTATTGCGATAGCGGCGTGAGGGACAGTGACCCTCAAGCCCAATATTATTGTTGGGTTTGTTTAGCCAGCCGCATCCATTTATCCAGATCACTGCGGATGATGGCGGCGAATTGTGCGGGCGTGTTGCCGATGATGTCCACACTCAAAGCGGTCAATGCCTGACGCACATCGGGCGCGTGTAGTGTTTTTGCCACGCCACCGTGCAGCTTGGCAAGTATCGGCTTGGGCAGATGCGCCGGCGCGAGCACACCGTACCAGATCGACACGTCGAAACCCGGCACACCCGCTTCGGCAATCGCCGGCGTTTCCGGCAGCAAGGGTGAGCGGTGCGCAGATGAAATGCCCAGCACGCGCAGACGCCCGCTTCTCACATGTGGCAGGGTCTGGGCAAAACCTGTCAACGACATGCTGACCTGGCCCGCGATCAAATCGGTAATACCCACCGCACCCTTGTAGGGCACCAGCAGTATGTCTATGCCTGCCATGCTGTTGAACAGTGCGGCGGCCACGTGTATCGCACTGCCCGGTCCTGCGGTTGCGCTGGTCAGATGGCCGGGTTTCGCTTTCGCCAGCGCGATCAGCTCTTTGACTGTCTTTGCTTCCACTGCGGGGTGCACCACCAGCAGGTAGGGGGACGCCACCGCCAGCGATACCGGTGTGAAGTCGCGTAGCGGATGGTACGGCAGATGGGGCGTGGTGCTGGGTTGCATGGCGAAGGTGGACGAAATAAATAGCAGCGTGTGCCCATCCGGGTTGGCGCGTGCAGTGAGTTCGGTGGCGAGCATGCCTGCGGCGCCGGCGCGGTTGTCGACTATGAACTGCTGGCCCCAAGTATCGGAAAGTTTTTTACTGATGATGCGCGCCACCACATCGCTGGTGCCGCCGGGGGTGAAGCCGACCAGCATGCGCACCGGACGTGTGGGGTAGGCGCTATCCGCCGCCGCTACCCCGCCGCACATGAGCACGATGCCGGCGAGGGTAGTTCGCGTCACTAGACCAAGTTGCAGCATGTGGATAGCTGAGCTCTGCATGTGGGCAGCAGTATAGCGCCGACGTGAATGAGGCGCGATTTTGATTGAATCACGCCGCCGTGCAGCATAGGATAGCGGCGGCATCACGGGTGCCGACAGGGGGTTTAACCATGCGGGGCAGGGGTAAGGCGAAGGTTGCAGGCGCGGTCATAGGCATGGCAGGCATGCTGGCGGCATTTTCGGCGAGCGCACAAATCTCTGCGACGGAGCCTGTTCCGAGCATGCCGAGGGGAGCAGCGCAGGCCTATCCGGCTAAAACCGTGCGCATCATTGTCTCCTCGGCGGCCGGCGGCGGCAGTGATTTCATCGCGCGCCTGCTGGCGCAAAAACTGGGCGAATCCTTGGCGCAGCAAGTCATTGTCGAGAATCGTGGCGGTGCGGGTGGCACGCTGGGCATAGAGGCGGGTATACGCTCGGCGCCCGACGGTTACACCTTCAATATCATTACCCCGAGTTACGTGATCAATGCGAGTCTTTATAACCTCAGGTTCGATCCGCTGAACGATTTCACGCCTATAGTACCGGTGGCGCGGGGGCCGCTGGTCGCGGTGGTACATCCTTCGGTGCCGGCAAAAACGCCGCGCGAATTGATCACGCTGGCCAAGGCGCGGCCCGAGCAAATCGTTTATGGTTCCGCCGGGCAGGGCACCATAGTGCATCTGGCGAACGCGCAGTTTCTGCACATGGCGGGCATCAAAATGGTTCACGTGCCCTACAAAGGCGGCGCACCTGCGCTGACCGATCTTATCGCCGGGCAGATTTCGCTGGTGTTCGCCACACCGCAGACCGGATTGCCGCAGGTGAAGGCGGGACGTATCCGCGCGCTGGCGGTGACCACCGCCACGCGCTTGGCCGCCGAGCCGGGTATCCCCACCATCGCCGAGGCCGGTGTGCCGGGTTATGATGTGTCCAACTGGCACGCATTGATCGGGCCCAGGGGCGTGTCCCGCGCAGTGGTCGAGCGCATCAACAACGACGTCACGAAAATCCTCCGTGCCAAAGACATGGAAGAGCGCCTGCGCGGTGACGGCGTATCGCCTGCAGGCGGCACGCCTGAAGCGCTGCACGACCAAATTCGCCGGGAAATCGCCCTGTGGCGCGAGGTGGTGAAGGCGGCGGATATCAAAATTCAGTAGGCTGTAGATGAATAAAAACAAATGCCTGCGTACACGCCTGTGTGAGCGTGCGCGATGAGCGCCGCGGATCCGCAGCGCTCAGCGCTCGCGCCCTTTGCGGTGAGGAGTTTTCGCTATCAATGGCCGGGGGATCTCGCGACCTCGTGGGCGATCGAGATGGAGAACATCATCCTGGCGTGGTATATCCTGGTCGAAACCCAGTCGGTGGTGATGCTAACGCTGTTTGGTTCGCTGCAATATCTGGGCACGCTGGCAGCGCCCGTGCTGGGTGTCACCGGCCAGCGCATCGGCAACAAGAAAACCTACTGTGGCTTGCGGCTGGCCTTCACCGTGTGCGCGGCCATTACCATGACGCTGGCAGTGAGCGGCGTATTGCTACCGCTGCATGTTTTTTTTATCGGTGCCGCGATGAGCGTGGTACGGCCCGCGGATATGGTGCTGCGTTACGCGCTGGTGGGCGAGACCATGCCCACGGCTCAGTTGATGAGCGCGACCAGCGTCTCGCGCACCACGCAGGATTCCGCGCGCGTGATGGGCGCGTTGACGGGTGCGGCGCTGGTGCTGTGGCTGGGCATGGCCCACACCTACATGGTGATCGTGAGCTTCTATGGCTGTGCGCTGCTGTTAAGCCTCAAGGTGTCGGGCAAGCCGGTGTCACAAGCGGCAAAGGATGCGCGGCCGGCTTCAGCCCTGGGCGATTTGCGTGACGGCATGGTCTATGTGTGGCGCACACCACATCTGCTGGCGGCGATGGCGATTGCGTTTCTGGTGAATGTCACGGCGTTTCCATTGACCAATACTTTATTGCCCTATGTCGCCAAGGATGTGTACCACACCGATCAACGCGGTTTGAGTTATCTCACGGCGGGTTTTGCCTTTGGCGCGCTGATGGGATCGATCATTCTGTCGCGCATTGGCTACCGGCTGCCACCCGCGCGCATGATGATCATTTTTTGCGCGGTATGGTATTCGATGACACTGCTGTTCGCGCAAATGCCGGGCTTCACGGCCGGCATACCGATGATCATGCTCGCAGGTTGTGCGCAAAGCATGAGCATGGTGCCGTTGTCGGCTATGCTCCTGCGCACCACCCGCGAGGGCTTCCGCGGTCATGTCATGGGTGCGCGCACGCTGATGATTTACGGCGTGCCGGTCGGCCTCTTGATCGCGGGTCCGCTCATCGCCCATTACGGTTACCGCGTGACGGCCACGCTGTATTGCGTGTCGGGGCTGCTGTGCACCGCGCTCATCGGTTGGTACTGGCGTGAATACATCTGGCGCGCGGATGCGCCCGGGAATCGACGATAATCGCCCCTAGCGGCGGTGTTGATTTCTGTATGATGTCGTATCCATTGATGAGGAGATAGAAATGAGTTTTGTCGAAGTCGAACGTAACGATGGCATTATGGTGGTGCGCTTAAATCGCCCGGAGCGCATGAACTCGCTTGGTACCGAAATGCGCAATCTCCTGGCCGATGCCTGGTGCGAGTTTCGCGACAGCAAGGATCTAGAGGTGGCGATATTCACCGGCACCGGCCGCGCGTTTTGCGCGGGCGAGGATATGAAAGAGTCGGTGGAAAAAGGCCGCGTGGGTTCCTCGACAGAAGCCGCGCAGCGCGAAAACCCCTACCACGATGGCACGTTGGATAAGCCCGTGATCGTGGCCATCAACGGCTTTGCCATGGGCGGCGGCTTCATGCTCACCGAGCGCGCGGATCTGCGCGTGGCGGTGCGCGGCGCGACGTTTGAATCGTCCGAGGCCAAGCGCTGGCTGCTGGGCGGCCACAACCACGGCATCATCAATAACCTGCCGCACGTGGTTGCCACTGAAATTGCCTTCGCCTTTCGCTTTACCGCCGAACGCATGTACGAGCTGGGCTATCTGAACCGCCTCACCGATGCCGATCAACTGATGCCGGTTGCGCGCGAAATGGCCGACCATCTGCTGAGCTTGCCGCCGGCCTCACGTGTCAATACGCTGCACATGACACGCGCTACGCGCGGGCGCGTGTCCGACGAGCTCGAAGCCTATGCCCAGCTGCTGCATCAGCATGGTGCGCTGTCCGATCGCGTGGAATCGCGCAAGGCGTTCGCGGAAAAACGCAAACCCAACTGGAAGGGCTGGGATAACCCCGGCGACCGCGAGCGCACGCCCAAGTTTCGGGCGGCGGGGAAATGATTTCAGGCGCGCTGTCCTAGCGGCCCGCGCAGCAGTTTTCCGGGCAGAGCGCCGGTAGGCTTGCCATCACGCAGCAGGATCTGGCCGTTCACCACCGTTGCGGCCATGCCGCGCGTGCGTTGCACCAGCCGGCGCGCACCAGCCGGCAGATCGTCCACCACCTCCGGCAACTCGGCCATGATGGTGTCAGGATTGAACACCACGATATCGGCTGCCATGCCGGTGCGTAGCAGGCCGCGGTCGTGGAAACCCCAGAGAGTTGCGGGCACCAGCGAGAGCATGTTCACCGCCTGTTCGAGCGTGAACGCCTGCTTGGTGCGCACCCAGTGATATAAGAGGTGCGTCTGCAGCGAGGAATCCATGAGCTGCGAGACGTGCGCGCCGGAGTCCGAAAATGTGGTCACGGTGCGCGGGTGGCGCATGATCTGCAGTGCGATGTCCTGGTCCTCGTTGGCCACGGGCTGGAGAAAAAACTGGTTGAGGTCTTTTTCCAGTGCCAGCTCGATCATGGTCTCGGCGGGGTGCTGCTTGCGCTCGCGTGCGACTTCGGCCACCGAGCGGTGCGGCCCCTCCACGTTATCCAATACGAATAACCAGTCGTAGTTGGCTGGCTTCGCCTCGGTACCGCGCGCTTCGCGATCGTCGCGCGCGCCCGAGGCGGCGATGAGTTGGGCGCGCAATGCGGGATCGCGCAGCTTGTGCTTTTGCTCTTCCAGCGGCAGCGCGCGGATGTCTTTCCACAGCGGCAGGCGGTCAAACGGCATTTGCGTCTTGAACGACAGCAATGCGGAGAGCGAGCGGCTGTGCGCCTGCGCGAACATGCGGCCGCCCGCAGCCGCGGTTTCGTCGAGCAGATCAAGATATTTTTTCCAGGTGCCCGGTGAATCGCGCCGGCTGAACACACCGAAGGTAATCGGCCGGCCGGATTCGACCGCGAGATCACGCAAGCGCGTGTGCCATTCGCGCACGCCGGGGTCGCCCGCGTGGCGGTCCACGCCCTCACCGGCGATTTCGAACAGACCCGCGTTCAACTTGCCCATCGCACCCACCAGGCGCCGCACCTCGTCCCACGCTGCGGCGCGGCTCGCCACCGGACGTGCATCCGGCGTCTCGTGGGCCGGCGAGCGTGACGAGGTGAAACCAACGGCGCCGGCGCATATTGCATCATGCACCTGGCGTTCCATCGCCTGCAGGTCGTCCTCGGTCGCGGTTTGCGTGAAGGCGCGCTCGCCCATCACAAACGTGCGGATGGCCGAGTGCCCGACGTAGCTCGCATAGTTGATGCCCTTGGGCAGCTTTTCGAGCGTCTCGAGGAATTCGGGATAAGTGGTCCAGCTCCAGGGGATGCCCGCCTCCATCGCTATCGGCGAAATGTCCTCGGCCCGCTGCAGGTTGCGCACCACCATATGTTTGTCCTGCGCGGCGCACGGCGCCAGCGTGAAGCCGCAATTGCCCATCACCGCCGTGGTGATGCCGTGATAGCAGGAAGAGGTGCCCAGCGGATCCCAAAATATCTGCGCATCCATATGGGTGTGGCCGTCCACGAATCCGGGCGCCACCACATGACCTTCGGCGTCCAGCACCTCCTTTGCGGGCTCGCGGATGCGCCCTATAGTCGCGATCTTGCCTTGAATCACGCCGACGTCCGCGCGGTAGCGCGGCATGCCGGAGCCATCGATCACAGTACCGTTTTTGATTACCAGGTCATATTGCATGGCAGGTCTCTCCCCTATTCAGAATCATGTTGCGCCAACGCCGGGATTCACGCAAGTGCAAACCTCGGTACCAGATGCGGATGCTACTCAACGCGCGCGCCGGTGGCCTTGACCACCTTCGCCCATTTATCGACTTCCGACTTCAGGTGCGCACCGAAGCGCTCGGGCGGGCCGCCGATCGGATCAACGGCGCCGTTGAGGAAGCGCTCGCGCACGTCGGGCAGCGCCAGAATTTTGTTGATCTCGGTGTTGAGCCTGACAATGATGTCGCGCGGCGTGGCGGCCGGCGCGACCACGCCGAACCATACCACCACCTCGAAGCCGGGCACGGTTTCCGCAATAGTGGGAATCTCCGGCGCCTGTTTGATGCGCGCCGCCGTGGTCACCGCGATCGCGCGCAGCCTTCCAGCCTGCGCATGCGGCAGCAGGTTCGGCAGGTTCTCGCAATACATCATCACGTGGCCGCCGATCAGTTCGGTGACCGCCGGCGCGCCCCCCTTGTAGGGGATGTGCAACAGGTCGACCCCGGTCATCAGCTTCAACAATTCCATCCCCATATGCGGCGAAGTGCCGCTGCCGGCGGAGGCATAAGTGAGCAGTCCGGGTTTGGCTTTGGCCAGCTTGATCAAATCCTGTACGGTTTTCACCGGCAGCGCAGGATGCACCGTCAGTATGTTCGCGCTCGCACCCGCGTAGACCACGGGCGTCAGGTCGCGCAAGGTGTCGTACGGCAGCCGGGTGTAGAGCGTCTGGTTGACGGCAAACGGCACTGCCACGATCAGCAAGGTGTAACCGTCGCCCGGAGATTTTGCGGCGATTTCGGCGCCCAGTGTGCTGGCGGCACCCGGCCGGTTGTCGACAATGGCCGTGCCGAAACCGCTGTCGGAAAATTTCTGCGCGATGGTGCGCCCAAGCGTGTCGTTGAACGCGCCGGGCGGAAACGGCACGATGATGCGGATCGTCTTGGCGGGATAACTCTGGGCAACGGCTGCGCCCGCGGTCAGGCACACGGCACTTAGCAATGCAGTCGATAGGGCTTTGGGCACGAAAAACCTCCTGGTTGCTGCGGGTTGCGCACACTTTCGCAACCCTGGCAGCCTGCAATTCATGATGCGAATCAACGGCGCAGGATCAGTGCGCCACCTGCAGCAATGCATCCGCGGCTTTCTCCGCAATCATGATGGTCGCGGCGTTGGTGTTGCCCGAGGTGACCACCGGCATCACCGACGCATCGATGACACGCAGCCCGGATATGCCATGCACGCGCAGTTCGTGATCGACCACCGCTTGCGCATCGTTGCCCATCTTGCAGGTGCCGACCGGGTGATAGACAGTGAAGCCTTTGGCGCGCACGTAATCCACCAGTTGCGTGTCGCTGACGAACGAAGGCCCTGGATCGCGTTCGGCGGATATCCAGCGCGCGAGCGCCGGCGCCTCGCCGATGCGGCGTATGAGTTTGAGTCCGTCGAGCATGGTGGCCACATCGGCCTCGCGCTCAAGGAAATGGGGCTGGATCGATGGCGCGGTCGCGGCATCGTTGGAACGGATTTCCAGCAGGCCGCGCGACTCTGGTCGCAGCTTGCACACCGACATCGAGAAACCCGAAAATGGGTGCAGGCTGGGATCGGTGCGCTCTGCGCTGTAGGGGAAGAAATGGAACTGCACGTCGGGCCGGTCGAGCTCGGGCCGGGTGCGCGCGAACCCGCCGGCCAGACCCGCATACCAGCCGAGCGGCCCTTTGCGCGTGAGCGCGAAGCGCAGGCCCATCATCATTTTGCGCCACGGGCTTAACATGATGTCGTTTACCGTGATCGGTTCGTTGCAGGTCCACACCAGGCGCGACTGCAGATGGTCGTGCAGATTGCCACCCACGCCGGGCGCGTCCTTCACCACCGCGATGCCATGGCGTTGCAGCAATGCCCCCGGCCCGATGCCCGAGAGCTGCAGCAGTTGCGGCGACTGAATGGCGCCGGCGCACAGCAGCACTTCGCGCGCCGCAAACGCCTGCCGTTCGGCACCGTTCACGCCATCCACACGATAGGCAACGCCGGTGGCGCGTGCGCCTTCGGTCAGCACGCGTGTAGCCAACGCATGCGTCACCACCTCGAGATTGGCGCGTTTCATTGCCGGGCGCAGATAGCCCACGGCCGCACTGCAACGCAGGCCATTGCGCGCAGTGCCCTGAAAGTAGCCCACGCCTTCCTGCTGGGCGCCATTGAAATCGTCGTTGCGCGGGATGCCGACATCGATCCCGGCGGCGATGAAGGCTTCGGCCAGCGGGTGGGTGTCCTTGACATCGGACACCGCCAGCGGCCCGCCGCTGCCGTGCCACGCATCCGCACCGCGTTCCTGGTCTTCTGATTTCTTGAAGTAGGGCAGGACGTCATCATAGCCCCAGCCGGGATTGCCGAGATTTTTCCAATCATCGAAATCTTCACGCTGGCCGCGGATGTAGATCAGGCCGTTGATCGAACTCGATCCGCCCAGCACGCGCCCGCGTGGCACCTTGATGCGCCGGCCCTGCATGCCCGGTTCGGGATCGGTCTCGAACATCCAGTTGACCTTGTCGTTGAACATGGTCTTGCCGAAACCCAGTGGAATATGAATCCACGGATTGCTATCGCGGCCGCCGGCTTCCAGCAGCAGCACGCGATGCTTGCCGGATGCGGTGAGGCGGTTGGCCAGCACGCAACCTGCGGAACCGGCACCGACAATGATGTAGTCATAGGTAGTAGGTGTCATAGGTTATCTCGCATGAAAGCTGCTGTGGGTGGTCCGCGCGGCACCGTCCGTTGCGACGGCACACTCACGCCTGCGCGCCGTTGCGCTTAAGGTATGTATAGTCCCTGGCTTAGCCGGCGGTCACAGGCCGATGTGCTCGCATAAAAGAGCGTACCTGGCGCACCACCGGCGGGATCAGTTCCTTGGGCTCTTTCCACGGGAAGAGGCTCACTTCGGACTGCGGCGAGAGCACCACGGACTCCATGGCCACCGCGTACGGGTGCGACGGCACGTCATCCGGCAGCACCAAGATGGGGGTCTGGCAGGCGCGCACAAAATCGCGCGTCACGGTGAACACGAAGTCGGGGTTGGTACGGTACATCCTGGTGAGGAATTTTTCCACCGTCGCCATCGTGATGTCCGGGCGGCGGGCGCACAGCGGTGGGCCCCAGCCCTTCATGTTGTTGTCGTAAAAAAGGTCGCGCTTCTCAGGGCGGGAGCCGCTGGGCTGCGCCAGTACGCCGGCGACGATACGCGTAGGCGCCCGCTGCAACAGGTTCCAGATGAAAGGGCCGCCGATGCAAAAGCCCATCACCATGAACTGCTGGATGCCCAGATGATCCATCAGGCCGAGCTGGTCATCGGTGTGCGCATCCCAGGGGCGCTCGATTTCAAGCGGACCGGAGGATTGCCCGCCGTTGGCGTTGCGCAAGTCCATGGCAATGCAGCGGTACTCATGCTTGAACTCTTCAATCGGGTTGAATGGTGCGCTTTCGGTGAAATAAGAAATATTCGAATTCAAACCCCCGCCGGCGATGAGTAACAGCGGGAAGCCGGCCCCGCCGTGGTCTTCATAGCGGATGCGGACGTCGCCTTTGTCGTAGAACGGCATTGCAGTGTCTCCTTGCCCGGTGTGTGGTTGCGCGGATGACAGGTTGCCCCGGCGCGGCGGCGGCGTCAAGTTGTTCGCAGATCCGAGCGGCACAGGCGTGTGGTGCAGGATTGTAGTTGTCCGTGGCAGCGCTTTGCGCTAGTTTAGAGGCCTCACACGGCGGAGGGAATATGACAGGCGTTTTGCAAGGTATACGCGTCATCGATTTTGGCCAGTACATCGCCGGCCCCATGGCGGCCATGCTGCTGGGCGACCAGGGTGCGGACGTTATACGCATCGATCCGCCGGGCGGACCGCGCTGGGATACGCCGGCCAATGCCACCTGGAACCGCAACAAGCGTAGCCTGGTCCTCAATCTGAAACAGGACGCAGAGCGGGAGACCGCGCGGCAACTGATCGCAGGCGCCGACGTCGTGATCGAGAACTTCCGTCCCGGCGTCATGGAGCGCCTCGGTCTGGGGGCCGCGGCGATGACGGCGCAGAACCCGCGACTGGTCTATTGCTCGCTGCCGGGTTTCGGCGCGGACGATCCACGTGCCCAGGTCAAAGCCTGGGAGGGCGTGTTGGGTGCTGCCACGGGCGCCTACCGTGCCAGTCGTGCGACGCAAGGCCGGCCGGTGTATACCGTCGTTCCCTATGCGTCGGCCTACGCGGCCTTCCTGTGCGCGGTCACTGTCGCCATGGCGCTGAATGCGCGGGCGCGTTGCGGCCTCGGTCAGCGCGTGGAGATTCCGTTGTTCGATGCGACCTTCACTGTGATCGGTGCGCGCGGCCTGCTGGTCAACGGCAAGCCCGAGGCCGAACCTGCGTTCAACTGGAGCCGGCAATTACCCTGCAAGGATGGGCGCTGGCTGATGTACGTGGCGAACAACAAGAAGTTCGATGCGTTCATCAAGGGCATTGGCATGGACGCATGGCGCGACGCCAATCTGCCGCCGCAAGAACTGGCGCAGAAGTTCGATCAGGTGATGCGCACCCGCACCGCCAAAGAATGGGAAGACATGATTGCGGACATAGGCTCCGAAGGTGTGATCTGCCATTCCAGCAGCGAATGGCTGAATCACAGTCAGGCGCTGGCATCGAACATCGTCGCTGACTATGATGATCCGCAACTGGGCCGCTTTCGTGGCCCCGCCATCAACGTGCGCCTCTCGGCCACACCGGGCGCAGTGCGCACGCCGCGCCCGCAGACGGATGCGCATCGCGTGGAGATACTGCACGAACTTGCAGCGCGCAAGCCCGCGCCACCCATGACTGCCGCTGCGGGCGGCGACATGCTGCGCGCGGCGTTGCAAGGTGTAAAGGTGGTGGACTTGTGCATTGTGCTCGCGGGCCCAACCTGCGCCCGCACGCTGGCCGAGTTCGGCGCTGATGTCATCAAGATCGACAGCCCGCACAAAGGCACTGTGCTGCGGCACAATGACATCAACCGCGCCAAGCGCAGTGTGCTCATCGATCTCAAGACTACAGAGGGGTTGGAGATTTTCTGGAAGCTGGTGGATCAGGCGGACGTGGTACTGCAGAATTTCCGCGGTGGTGTTGCCGAGAAACTCGGCGTCGACTACCAACGGGTGCGTGCGCGCCGGCCCGACATCGTCTACGGTTCCATGAACACCTTCGGTCACATCGGTCCTTACGCGAGCCGTCCCGGTCACGAGCAGATCGGCCAGGCAGTGTCGGGCATGCAGGTGCGCTACGGCTCCGCCAAGCCCGCCACCGCGCCTTTCGCCGCCAACGATTACGGCACCGGCCTGATGGCGTGTTATGGCGTGGCGCTGGCTCTGTTGCACCGGCGTCGCACCGGAGAAGGACAGTTTGTGGACAGCGCGCTGGCCTATACCGCTACCATGCTGCAATCAGCGCTGCTGCAGGATTACGCCGGTAAAAAGTGGGACGAACCGCACGGCCAGGACGCAACCGGCAGTGGGCCGCTCAACCGTCTGTATCAGGCCAGTGACGGCTGGCTGTTCCTCGCGGCACGAACGGGAGAGCTGGCGCACTGCGCGCAACTGGCTGACCTCGCCGGGCGCAGCGGTGCGGACCTGGAGCGTGAATTGGAACAGCGGTTGCGTAGCCGCAGCGTGGCAATGTGGGTGCAAGCGCTGAACCAGGCCGGCATCGGTGCTCACCGCGTGGTGGCTAGCCTGGTGGAGCTGATGACCGACCCGCTGGTGCAGGCGCGTGGCCTCGCCATCACCCGCGATCACGAGGGCTTCGGGCCTATCACCACCACCGCGCCGGGGGTGAAGCTATCGCGCACGCCGATGACGGTGGGACGGCCAGCGGCCAAACCCGGATCGGATGCCGCCAGTGTGCTGGCGGAAATCGGTCTCGGCGGCGAACTGCAGCGCTTGATCCGTGTAGGCGTCATCGCGGTCGATGGCGTGAAGGCCGGTTGCTGATAAATGTAATTGAAAACAGATGCTTACATTGCAGTAGCCGCTGTGCTGGCGGGTGGCTTGCTGGTGTTCTCGCGCACTGACACAGCGATTTGACATGTTGCAAGAGAAGTAAGGGCGCGCTATAACAAGCCGATCCTAAAGGACAGAAATGCGTTCGAACCCACCAGCTGCACCAACGTTCACGCTCAATAATAAATGGGGGGCTGCCCTCTTGCTGGCAGCGCTTTTCCCTGCGGGCATGGTGGATGCCGCCGGTTTGGGCAGGCTTAACGTGTTGTCGCGACTGGGGCAGCCGTTTGCTGCTGAAATCGAATTGATCAATGTGGGCAGGAGTGAGCTGGCGACGCTGAACGCCAGCCTTGCACCGGTCGCCACGTATCAGGCGCAGAACCTGCAGTTTGATCCGGCGCTCAACGCCTTGCGCTTGTCCGTGGAGCGGTATGACAACGGTACGCCCTATATACGCGCCACCTCGGCGCGCCGCGTGAGCGAGCCCTACCTTGATTTGCTGATTGTGCTCACCTGGCAGGAGGGCAAGGTGCAGCGCGCATACGCCGCGCTGCTCGACCTGCCTGGTGTCGCAGAAACTGCGGTGGCAGCACCTGCACTGGCCGCTGCGGCGCCCGCGCCCGCCACTGCGGCACCCGCGTCCAAGGCACAAGGCGTGCCGCCACGAGCGCCGCGCGCATCGCGCGTGGGCAAGCCGGCAGTGACAGCGGATGCTACACCGGCTGTGGCACCGGTAGTTCCCACCCCCACCCCCGCCCCTGCCCCCGCCACGGCGCGCACGCCGGTGATGCCCGCGGAGGCAGCTAAAACCGGGGTGGTTCCGCTCGAACCTGGAGCCCTCGCATCTGCTAAGCCTGAACTCGTTGCACCCGCCGCGTCCAAACCGGAACCTGCTGCCGCGGACGTGCGCAAGGAAGCGCCCCTAAAATCCGCATCCAGCGCAGCGGACGACGTGCCCGCTGCGCAATCTCCATCCCCCGCAGCGAAGCATAAAATAGAGCCGCCTGCGCCGGGCTTCATCGATTCGTCGATGGAGAACATGGTGTTGATGGGTGGATTTGCGCTGGCGCTGCTGGCATGCATAGCCGGCCTGTGGGCATTGCGCCGCCGCAAGCCAGCGCCCGTGGAAGCGAACGCGCCCATTGCACTAACGGGTGCTACTGAAACGGTAGCTGTTGTAGCGTTCGCGCTTGGCGCAGCAGCGCCCGCTACGGCCACTGCGCCCAATGTCAGGCCCCTAAACGTCATTACGGATGTCGATGCGATCGACGAAGCCAACGTGTATCTCGAGCATGGGCAGGATGAGTCTGCCGAAAAAGTTTTGCGCGATGCCTTGAGCAGGCAGCCGGGGCGCGAGGACATACAGTTGCTCATACTGGAAATCCTCTCTGGACGTG
This sequence comes from Bordetella parapertussis, assembly GCA_945906815.1. GTDB lineage: Bacteria > Pseudomonadota > Gammaproteobacteria > Burkholderiales > SG8-41 > UBA5216. The sequence goes on along the minus strand of CAMDRT010000040.1, from coordinate 18,819 downwards.
GCGACAAGGACGGTTTTAAGCAGCTCGCTGGCCGTCTGCACAAGCAGACCAGCGGAGTGGGAGAACAGTGGAAGCGCGCCATGGCGATGGGATATGCGCTCGACCCAAGCTACCCGCTTTACTCGCCCACTGACGAATGGGTGGTGTACGAGGCACCTGGCCCGGCGGCGGCCACTGTAGATATTGATCTCAGCAGCCCCGCGCTATCCTACGACGTGGGCGATACTGCAGACACTGTTCGGGACCGTGGTGTTGCAGGCGGTGACGAGATCGCATTTGAATTGCCGTCGTCCACTGCACCTGGTGATAACCCCGTAAAAACGGCCGCCGCCGACGTAGCCACAGGCGCTCACGGGCTCGATTTCAAGATGGACTTTTCCACCATCACGCCGGCGCTGAACAACGAACCTGCGGTGACCGCGGTAGCAGCCATTGACGCAAACGATACGCGCGCGGACGAGATCCAGGACAAGATAGTGCTGGCTCGTGCCTACCGTGAAATGGGCGACAAGGAAGGCGCTCTGGAACTGCTGCACGAAGTCGAGCGCGAGGGTGGCACTGCACAGCAGGCCGAAGCGCGGGAACTACTACAGACCTTAGTGTAACCAGCTTGCTGGATAAAAAGTCATTTTAACTATTTGTTTTTAGTAACTATTCAGGTTCGATTTTAAAAAATACCTTCACCGCCTCTGCGGTGAAGGTTTTCAAAGCCGCTGAATAGTTACGGCCTGACACCGTTCCAGCCCTCGAAATGCGCCGGTAAACCACGCCTAATCACGGCATGCGAGCCACCCAGTTGTGTCTACACTTTTCCTGTCACATGGATCAACTCGACGGGAGAGCACGATGTACGACGACTGGCAATTTTCTCCGCAACACGAAGAAATTCTGATCAAGGCAGGCGACATCAGCGCGGCGATTCGCAGTGCTGACGACGCAGACTGGAAACTCGACGACGATGTACTTGCCAAGGAACCGTTTGATCCGTTCGCGGATGATCCTGAATAGCCGCATCGCAAACGCGCGCGAAGGGGTTATTGCCCCCTGCTCGGTAGGAGAATTTGGGCTGCCCGCCGAGGGCTAGGTCAGCGGCACCACCGCCACTTGTTCCTTGAACGCCGCACGCGTCGAGATGGACGCATACCAGCGATCGAGGTTTGGCGTTGCCGGTCGCTCCGGAATCAGTTGCATATAGCGGTAGATCATGATGCCAACGGGAATGTCGCCGTAAGAAAAATCGTTGCCGGCGAGATACTGCGTCTTGCCCAACTGGGTGTCCATGATGGTCGCTGCGGCGACGGTCTTTTCCTTGCCGGTGGCGATAGCGTGGGCGTCGCGTTTCTCGGGAGGCGTGCGGATCAATCCCCAGAACACCGGTGTGATCGCAGGTCCCAGCACCGAGAGCTGCCAATCCATCCACTTTTGCGCCACGGCGCGAACCCTGAGGTCGGCGGGCTCAAGCGTGCGGTTCGCGTGCTTGGCGGCGAGATAACGCACGATCGAGTTCGACTCCCATAACGTAAAACCATCTTCCTCTTCGAGTGTCGGCACCAGCGAGTTCGGGTTTATCGCGAGATAGGCTGCGTCCTTGGTTTTGCCGAAAGCGCCGCCGACGTCGATGCGCTCGAATGGCAACTGCATTTCGCCGAGCGCCCAGAGGGCCTTCTGCACGTTGGACGAGGTATTGCGCCCCCAGATTTTAAGCATAGTGTTCCTTCCTGCTTGTACAAGATTAACTGCGTTATGTCGGTGTTCAGACGGCCTGTTCGGCCACGCCTGCTGCAGCGAGCATAGCATTGATGAGCACGCTGGCGCCGGCCGCGATATCGTCGGGGCGCGCGTTTTCCAGTTCGTTGTGCGACAAGCCTCCCTCGCAAGGCACAAAGATCATCGCGGTAGGCGCGATGCGGTTCAGGTACACCGCATCGTGGGCCGCACCGCTGACGATGTCGCGGCACGACAGGCCTAACGCCTGCGCCGACTGACGCACGCTGTCGACGAGCGCAGGGTCGAAATGGCTGGGCGCGAAATAAAGAATTTCTGTGATCTCGATGGTGCAGCGGCATTCGGCGGCGATGGTTGTCGCCGCTGCTTTCAGCTGCGCGACCATCGCCAGCAGGGTCTCATCTTTGGCGTTGCGTACGTCCAGAGTCAGATGGACCTTGCCGGGCACCACATTCCTCGAGTTCGGCAGCACGCGCAGGTGGCCGACCGTGGCGCGCGCGTTGTCCGGGTAGGTACAGGCGACGCGGTTGGTTTCGATCACCAGGCGGCTGGCAGCGAGCAGCGCGTCCTGACGCAGTGCCATAGGTGTCGGACCCGCATGCGCATCCTGCCCGGTGATCTCGACATCGAACCAGCGCTGGCCGAGCGCGCCCTGCACCGCGCCGATGACAGTCCCGGTGTTCTCGAGTACCGGACCCTGCTCGATATGCGCCTCGAAATACGCGCCCACCGCGATCGGTTTCGCATCGCCCTGATAACCTATGGCGGTGAGCGCCTCACCTACGCTCACGCCGTCGCCATCCTTTTGTGCGTGCATGGTGTGGACATCGTAAACCGCAGCGAACACGCCTGAGCCCATCATCGTCGGCACGAAGCGCGAGCCTTCCTCATTGGTCCAGGCCACAACTTCTATCGGTGCACGGGTGCGGATGCCGAGCTCATTCAAGCGGCGCACCACTTCGAGCCCGGCCATCACGCCGTAAGCGCCGTCGAACTTGCCGCCCGAGGGTTGCGTATCGAGATGGCTGCCGGTCATGACCGGCGGCAGGCTGTCGTCCTCGCCCGCGCGATGCGCGAAGATATTGCCGATCGCATCCAGTCGCACACGCATGCCGGCTTCCTGTGCCCAGGCGACGAACTGGTCGCGCCCCTGCCGGTCGAGTGCCGTCAGCGTGATGCGCTTGACGCCGCCTTTGGGTGTGGCACCGATACGGGCAAGCGCCATGAGCGAGCGCCAGAGCCGCGCGCCATCGACCTGCACGACATTCGGAGCGGTCTTCATGGCGTTGCTGCCAGCACTTCAGCCGCCTGCTTCTCGACCACGGTGCCCTTGAAAAAATCCGGGTTGGTACGACCCCAGAAGCGCACCGCGTTGGCGAACATGAAATCGCGGAAATCGTCGTCGTTGAGCAGGCCGTGCTCGACCAGTTCGTACGCTTCGGGTACCACCTCGGTCATGTCCGGCACGTCGAAGTGACCGATGTCCGAGCTGAAGAACGCATTCAGGCGCGCACCCATCGGCAGCGCCTTGCGATTGAATGCCCAGGCGTTGATCGGATCGTCCGCTTCGCAGCCGAAGTAGTAGCGCGCCACATACAGATCGAGAAAGTCTTCCTTGCGCGTGATCTTGCAGCGGGAATAGTCGTCGAGATCCTCGACGCCGCCGGTGCCGTTGCCGTTATCGTCCAGCCCTTCACCGCGCTGCAGCGCCTGCAGCATCGCAGGCTGCGCGTACTTTTGCGCCAGCGCCAGCAGGCCCGCGTGATCGAGGCGCGCCGGATTGGTGTTCTCGAGCGCCTGCCGATTGCGCTTCTCCCAGTGCCCAATGAGATCCGCATAGAGCGAGCTGGCCCAGCCTACACCGCCTTCGAGAAACGCGAAGTTCAGTTGCGGGAAGCGGCGCGTGACGCCGCCGAAGAACAGCGCCTTGGCCATGGCTTCGCTCGCCGAGGCGAAGTGACCGATGTGGTTGTAGCAGAAGTTCGACGGCGAGTTGCGCAGCAGGATCGAGCGCGCGCTGTTGTGAAAACTCGGCGCGATCTTCAGCTCGCAACACTTGGCCCACACCGGATCGTAGTCGTGTTCGCTGTCGATGCCGATCGCGTCGTACCACTCGACGAACTTCGACGCCTCGGGATGCTCTGCCACCAGCGCCGGCACCGGGCGGCGGATGAGGCTGCCCATCATGACCACGCGCAGACCGAGCTGCTTGGACGCGAATTCGAGCTCCTCGATGGCTTCTTCCGGCGTATACATCGGGATAATCGCAGCCGGTATGATGCGATCGCCGTAGGGACGAAACTGCTCAGCGGTGTAGGTGTTGTAGGCACGGCACAGCGCGCGGCGATGCTGCTCCGACGGCAGACGGTAGTAGCCGAGCGCAGCGGTGGGGTAGATGACGCAGAAGTCGAGGCCGATTTCGTCGAGACGCTCGTAGAGTAGCCGCGGCATCATGGCGGTCGCCCGGTCGAGCGTGTTCTTCGTCGGCAGGAACCAGAACGCCTCCTGGCCGATGCGGCGGCGCCGTCGCTCGGCCACGGACATGGCGAGCGATCGGGGCACGCGCGCGCTTGCCATGTCCAGCGCCTCGACCGCGAGGTCGCCGCCGATGCGGCGAAACGCCTGACGCATTTGTGGGTGGTATTCCGCCCAGTGGCCGTCGGCGTCGACGATGGGATGGTTCAGGCGGCTGCGAATCTTGCGGGCGTCGGACTGAGCGTGGGTCGTCATAGCGGCACCTCCGTGGCAAAGCGTTACTCTACCTTGATGTTCGCGTCCTTGATGATCTTGCCGTAGCGGGCGATATCCGTGCGGATGAGCGCGGCGGTTTGTTGCGGGTTGTGGTAGTAGGGATCAAACCCCTGGGCGCTGAGCTTTTCCTTGGTATCCGCCAGAGCCGCAAGCTTTCGGATCTCGGCAGATAGCTTGTCAATGATGGGCTGCGGGATGCCGGCTGGTCCGCCCACGCCCTGCCAATTGGTCAAGGTCATGGCCGGTAGCCCTGCCTCGGTGAAGGTAGGAACGTCGGGAAAGGCCGCGGTGCGAGCCTGCCCGGTGACCGCGATCGCCCGCAGCCGTCCGCTCTTGATTTGCGTGGCGACGTTGGCGGGATTGGAGAAGAAGAAATGTATATGCCCGCCCATCAGATCCACCACCGCGGGCGCGCCGCCTTTGTAGGGAATGTGCCGCGTCTTGATGCCCGCCACGGTGTTGAAAAGTTCAGCCAGCAGATGGGTCGGGCCGCCGGTGCTGGAGCTGCCGTAGGTAATCTGCTCCGGCTTCGCTTTCGCCAGCGCGATCAGTTCCTGCACGTTATGCACCGGCAGCGAGGGCGGCAGCACCAGCACATTCTCGTAGCTCAATATGGTGGCAATGGGCGCGATGTCCTTCAGTGCATCGTAGGGCGGCGTCTTCAGCAGCAAGTGATTGCCCGCCAGGGTGCCGCCCAGGGTCACGATGGTGTAGCCGTCCGCGCGTGATTTCACGGCCGCCAGGGTGCCGATGACGGTGTTGGCCCCGGGCCGATTGTCCACCACCACCGGCTGTCCCCACACCTCGGTGAGATGCTGTCCGATCAGGCGTGCAGTGAAGCTGGTGCTGCCGCCCGGCGCATACGGACTGATGAAGCGTATCGGCTTATTGGGGTAGTCCTGCTGCGCCGCCGCGCCTGCGCCCATTGTGGCCATTGCGCTCAAGATGAGCCCCCCTAGCCATCGCGTGCGTACCCTGAGAGTCTTCATTTAGGCACTCCTTGTCCAGCATTAGTTTAGCGCAGATGGCGGGAATGCTCGTGAACCGGCATGCACAACAATGATAGCGGCATGTCCGCGAGCCAGACTGCGCCTATTTCCCGCTCCACCCCCCCACCCAGTGCCCGCACCACGTCAGCCACCGCCACCCGCCGCGCGCGCAGCGCATCCGCACGATTCAAATTCGCCGCCAGCAGATGGCGTTCGGCATCGATCACTTCCAACTGGCTGACGAGACCGTTGTCATAGCGGATGCGCGCCAGCCGCACGGCGTCGCGCAGCGCCACTGCGCGCGTGGCTTCCGCCTCGAAAATCTCGCGTGCGCGCGTCTGTGCGGCAAGTGCCTGCTGCACTTCGCGAAACGCTTCCTGCACCGCTTTTTGATACTGCGCAAGCGCTTGTTGCTCGCGTGCCTGGATGGCGGCCATTTCGCTCGCCGCGCGGCCCGCCTGAAAAATCGGCTGCGTCAGACCCAACGCAAGTTGCCACATCAACGCCGGGCCGGACAGCAGGTCGCGCAGAGAGACGCTCTCGCCGCCCAGATAGCCGGTGAGCGCGATGCGTGGAAACAGCGCGGCGCGCGCCACCGCGATGCGGGCATTTACCGCGATCAGGCGCTGTTCCGCGTGAGCGATGTCCGGGCGGCGCAGCAATAAATCCGACGGCAAACCTTCAGGCGCCACTGCGGGCGGCGCTGCATCGTGCACCGCACTGCGCTTCACTGTGGATGCGCTGAGTGCGCGCGGGCTGCGCCCCAGCAGCACGGCCAGCACCAGTTCCTCGGTGGTGCGGCTGCGCTCCAGCGCCGGCAATTGTGCCTGTGCCGCCGCGACTTCGGCTTCGAGTTGCCGCAACGGATAATCGCCGATCAGTCCCGCCGTATGCCGCACGCGCTGCAACCGCAGATGGTCATCACGCAACGCCAGCGCACGGTGTGTTACCGCGATCTGCTCATCCAGCGCGAGCAGCGTGAAATACGCGCGCACCACATCCGCACCGAGAGCCAGGCGCACGGTGTCACGCGCGGCGTCAGTCGCCAGCACTTCCGCGCGCGCGGCATGGCTAGCGCCGCGCAGGCGTCCCCACAAATCGAACTCATAGGCGACATTGAGTTGCGCACGATAACCGCTGCGCTCGAGGGCGCTCGCAGGAATCGGCAGCGGTGATACTTCGGATGAGCGCGTGCGATCACGCTGCGCGGTGGCGTCGAGCGACGGAAACATGGGCGCGTTGGCCACCCGCGCCAGCGCGCGCGCTTCGTCCACGCGCGCAGCCGCCAGCGCGAGATCGCGGTTGTGTGCAAACGCTTCGGCGATCAGCGCATCGAGCGCGCTGTCCTGGTACAGCGTCCACCAGCGTTCGCCTACCGGCAAGCTTTGCGCGGGCGCTGCCTGCCATGCCGCGGGCAGTTCTGACGCCGGGCGCTGGTAACCGGGCACCAGGGAGCACCCTGTGATCCAAGATAAAAAGAACAATAAAAACAATAGCTTATGTATCATGGCGCGTCCCTCTCACAGAGGGGTGGTGGGGTAGCGCGTGCGCCTGCTGCCGATGATGCGCAACCTCATCCTCGATTTCTTGGGTCGAGCGCACGTCGGACAATTTGCGATCGACGATCAATTTATAAAACCAGGGAATAAAAAATATCGCCAGAAAAGTCGCCGCCAGCATGCCGCCCATCACACCGGTGCCTGCCGAGTGACGCGCTCCCGCGCCGGCGCCGGTTGAAAACGCCAGCGGCGCGACGCCCAGGATAAACGCGAGCGAGGTCATCAATATCGGCCGGAAGCGCAGGCGCGCGGCTTCAATCGCGGCGGCGGATGTCGAATACCCCTGGTGTTTTTTCAGCACCGCGTACTCGACGATCAGGATCGCATTTTTCGCGGCGAGTCCCAGCAGCGTCACCAGACCAATCTGGAAATACACGTCGTTGGAAAGACGCGCGACGCCGGCCAGCGGCGACAACAGTCCCTGCAGCCACGGCACACCCTGCGCCATGTAGTAGGGCAGCGGTAGCAGGTTATTGATAAAAATCGCTGCCAGCGCGCCGAAGGTGCCGAACGGCAGCGCCAGCAGCACCGCCAGTGGCAATGACCATTTATCGTACTGCGCAGCGAGGATTAAAAACACCATCAGCGCCGCGAGGCCCAGCGCCAGCAGCGAGGTTCCGCCGGAGCGCTTTTCCTGAAACGATGCGCCGCCCCAGTCGAATGTAAATTCCGGCGGCAGCGTTTCGCGCGCGATTTTTTCCATGCGTTCAAGCGCCTGGCCTGAACTGAAGCCGGGCAGCGCCGAGCCGAATATTTTTACCGCTGGCAGATTGTTGAAACGCTCCATCGAATCCGGGCCTGAAGCATAACGCACCGTTGCCAGCGCGCCCAGCGACACCATGCGCCCCTGATCGGAGCGCACAAACATCGCGGAAATATCTTCGGGACGTTTGCGAAACGCGGGCTCGGCTGACATCAGCACCTGCCAGGTGCGGCCCGACTGGTAGTAGTCATTCACATAGTAAGTGCCCAGCGTAGAGGCCAGCGTGCCGTAGAGTTCATCCAGCGACACGCCGGTGGTCTTGGCTTTTTCACGGTCCACATCGAGATAAAGCTGCGGCACGTTGGCGCGCCACAGTGTGTTGACGAAGGCGAACGTGCCGTCCTTCGCCACCGCGCCCAGCAGTTGCTGCGTCACTTCAAACAAGCGTGGCGCGCCGCCGTCGCCACGGTTTTGCAGGTAAAACTCGAAGCCACCCGCATTGCCCAGCCCGAATATGGGCGGCGGCGCGAAGCCCAGTATCAGCGCCTCCTTGATATGCCCGGTCTTCATGAAAAAGTCGCCCACCAGTTGCGGCGTCGTAATCTTGCGCTCGTCCCAGTGTTTTTGCGTGACGAAAATAGTGGCTGCGCTGTTGCGAAAGCCACCGCCGAGAAAATCCATGCCGGTGAAGGCCACCGCGTTTTCGTTCGCCGGATTGGACTTGATGATATCGACCACCTGGTTCACCACTTTGTCGGTGCGTTCCAGCGTGGCGCCGTCGGGTAAAAACACCGCCGCAATGTAGTAGCCCTGATCTTCGTCGGGCACCAGCGAGCCGGGCGTGGCGCGCCACAGCCCGAACGTGATTGCCACCATGCCGACAAACAACATCGCGCCCACCGCGCCACGGCGCAACATCCACGTCACGCCATCGACGTAACGCCCGGTGATGCGGGCAAACCAGCCGTTGAACCAGCGAAAGCAGCGTCCCGGTGCACGCTGCTCGCGCTTCAAAATCAGCACGCACAGACTCGGTGTCAAGGTCAGCGCGACCAGGCCGGAAATCACCACCGCTATCGAAATCGTCACCGCGAACTGGCGATACAGTTCTCCGGTCAGCCCGCCGAGGAACGCAATCGGCACAAACACCGCGCATAAAGTCAGCATGATCGCGATCACCGGGCGCGTGACTTCACCCATCGCCTTGAATGCGGCTTCGCGCGCGTGCAGATGTTCTTCGTGCATGATGCGCTCGACGTTTTCAAGCACCACAATCGCATCGTCCACCACGATGCCAATGGCGAGCACCATGCCAAACAGCGTCAACGTGTTGATCGAGTAGCCGAGCAGCGTCAGCCCGGCGAAGGTGCCGATCAGCGACACCGGCACGGCGGCGAACGGAATCAGCGTCGCGCGCCAGTTTTGCAAAAATAAAAACACCACCAGAAACACCAGCGCCATCGCTTCAGCCAGCGTGATCAGCACTTCGCGGATCGACACTTTGACAAAGCGTGTGGTGTCGTACACCACATGGTGCTGCAAGCCCTGCGGATAACTTTGCGCCAGACGCGCCATCTCCGCCTTCACCCGCTCCGCGGTATCCAGCGCATTGGCGTTGGGTTGCAGAAAAATGCCGATCAGCGTCGCCGACTTGCCGTTCACGCGACCGATGAATTCGTAGTCTTTCGCCCCCAGTTCAACCCGCGCCACGTCCTTCAGTTTCAACACCGAGCCATCGGCATGGGCGCGCACGATGATATTTTCAAACTCGCTGGGTTCGCTGAGCCGGCCTCGGGTGGTGATGCTGTAGACCAGTTCTTGCGGACCGCCGGTGGGCGCCTGGCCGATTTTGCCGGCTGCGAACTGCGCGTTCTGCTCGTTCACGGCACGGATGATGTCGTTGGAGGTCACTTTCAACTGCGCCATGCGGTCGGGTCGCAGCCAGATGCGCATGGCGTAATCCTTGGCGCCGAAAATCTGCACATTGGTGGTGCCGCGTATGCGCTTTAATGAATCGAGCACATGGAGCGTGACGTAATTCGAGATGAACAAATCGCTGTGGCGCGCGTCAGGCGAAGTGAATGCCAGCACCTGCAGGAATGACGAGGAGCCTTTTTCGACGGTGACGCCCTGACGGCGCACTTCCTGCGGCAGGCGCGGCTCGACCTGCTTGACGCGATTGTTGACGTTGAGCGCGGCGGTATCGACATCCGCGCCGATCTCAAAAGTCACTTTGATTTCGACCACGCCCTGCGCGGTGGACGTCGAGTTCATGTAGAGCATGTTCTCGACGCCGTTGATCTGATTTTCCAGCGGCGCGGCCACGCTCTGTTCGAGCACCTGCGCCGATGCGCCCGGATAAATGGCGCGCACTGTCACTACCGGCGGCGCGATTTCGGGATACTGCGCGATCGGCAGTATGCGTATCGCCGCCAGACCGGCGATGACAATAAAAATCGACAGCACCGCCGCGAAGATTGGGCGGTCTATGAAGTAGCGCGAAATCATGGCGTCTGTGCGTGTTTATTTTTTGCTGGCTGCGGCTGCGGCTGCGGCGGCCGCCGGCGCAGGCGCTGCAATCTGCACTGGCGCGCCGGGGCCGATTTTCATCACGCCATCGACAATGACGCGCTCGCCCGCTTTGAGGCCGCTGTGGATCACCCAGCCCTCGTCCGTCCACTCGCCGGCTTCAACCGGCCGCGCTTCGGCCTTGTTATCGGCACCCACCACGTAGACAAATTTGCCTTGGGGACTTTCCAGCAGCGCGCGCTGCGGCAGCACTATGGCGTCCGGCCGCAGCGCGCCATCGAGGACGATGCGCACGAATTCTCCAGAACGTAAGATATTGTTTTTATTGGAAAACTCTGCGCGGGATTCGGTGGTTCCGGTGTGCGGGTTGACGCGCGCATCGGTAAAATCCAGCACCCCCACGCCCTCATACAAGCTGCCATCAGCGAGCCGCACACGCGCCTGAAACTGGCGGCCGGCGGGCAGCCGCAAGCGGCCCAAATCCACATCGCGGCGCAGCGCCAGATGCTCGCGGTCAGGGACGCCAAAAATCACATACATCGGATCGGTCTGCGTCACTGTCGTCAGCAACACGTTGGGCCCTGATACCAGCGCGCCTTCGGACACCGCCGCGCGCCCGGCCATGCCGGCGATCGGTGATTCCACCCGCGTGTATGAAAGATTAAGCTGTGCTTCGCTCACCCGCGCCCGGGCGCTTTTCACTTCGGCCTCGGTCACCTGCTCGGCGGAAACCGCATCGTCGAGTTCCTTTTGACTGATAGCCTTGGCCTCGCGCACCGGCTTCAGGCGCGCGAGTTCGCGCCGCGCCTGCGCCAGGCGCACATCGGCCACCGCTAAATCCGCTTCGGCTTTGGCCAGCGCCACCTGAAACTGCGCGGGGTCTACGCTAAACAAGGATTGCCCTTTTGTGACCGCAGCACCCTCGCGATAAGCGCGCTTTTGCAGTATGCCGGTCACCCGTGCGCGCACTTCCACTTCGCGATAACCGGCGGTCTGCGCCACATACTCATAACGCACCGGCACATCGCGTTTTTCCACGGTGATGACCGACACCTGCGCTGGCGGCATGCCGCCGCCCGGCGGGCCAGCGGCGGGTTTGTCGCAAGCGGAGATCAGGGCCGCCACACTCAGCAGCGTGCACAGCAGTGTGAGTATACGCAGAGGAGTAAGCATCATGATGAGCGGCCTGTGGGTGCTGGAGGTCACTGCCTGCGCCAGCAGCAGCAATGAGCGGCATTTTACAATGCGCCATGTATCCGGCCTAGAAGCGTTGCCGCATAATCCTAGAAACGGCAGTTGACCGCTTACCACACGTTCAACCTGTTGATGAATAGATAGCTTTTCATTCTGTCGACTTTTACCAGTTAGGTGAGAGCGCTACGGGGTGGATCGCACGGTTCTGACGGCCGCATTTGCCAACTGAGGCTGCGTTGCAACTCCTCGGAATACATTGAGTATTCCTCGTCGTTGCGCCTTGCCCTGCACCGCCATAACCGCACGCTCCACCCCGTCCAACTACCGTTTCTAGGATAATCCGCACCAACACGCTTATCCGGAACCGCCATGCCCAGCTATCCTGTCGCCATAACCTTAAGCCGTGCGGAAATTGCCGCACTGATTTTCATGGCGGCGGCGTTGCCCGCGATCATCCAACTGCATTTATTGCCGGCGTTGTTTGCGGGGCTGCTGGTGCATGAGCTGGTGCATATGGCGGCACCGCGCATGTTCGGCGTGACCCACGCGGGCCGCGCGAAAATCGTGGCGCTGTCCCTGCTCTTGACACTGATAATCGCGGTGATCGGCGGCGCCATTACGGCTACCGTGTTGTTCCTGCGCAGTGATGCCGGCAGCCTGGCAGTGCTGCTCGAAAAAATGGCGGAAATTCTCGACAAGGCGCGCGACACGCTGCCGGCCTCGATGCAGGAATGGATCCCGCTCAATGCCTCCGACCTCAAGGATCAGTTTGTGGCCTGGCTCAGAGCACACGCCAAGGAGGTCAAGTCGGTGAGCGGCGAAGTGGGCCACGCACTGGTGTACGCGCTGATCGGCATGGTTATTGGCGCGATGATTTCCTTGCGTGAAGTGCAGACTGGACAAACCGCGGGGCCGCTGGCGCGCGCGCTGCAGCAATGCACAGCACGGCTCGCCGATGCGTTTCGCCGGGTGGTGTTCGCACAAGTGCGCATCTCGGCGCTGAACACCCTGCTCACCGGGATTTATCTGGTCGCCGTGTTGCCCCTTTTCGGCGTGCAGCTGCCGCTCACCAAGACCATGATTTTGATTACCTTCCTGGCGGGTTTGCTGCCGGTGCTGGGCAATCTGATATCAAACACGGTTATCGTGGTGATCAGCTTGAGTTTTTCGCTGCACGCGGCCTTGGGCGCGCTGGCGTTCCTGGTGATTATTCACAAGCTCGAATACTTCATCAACGCGCGCATCGTCGGCGCGCAAATACAGGCTTCGGCGTGGGAATTGTTACTGGCAATGGTGGTGATGGAGGCTGCCTTTGGCCTGGCGGGGGTGATCGCGGCGCCGGTGTTTTATGCGTATTTGAAGTCGGAACTGACGGGGCGGGGGTGGGTGTAGACTACGGTTTCGACAGGCAAGGAGCATAACCATGGATTTAGGCATCAAGGGCAGGAAGGCGATCGTGTGTGCCGCCAGCAAAGGGCTGGGCAAGGCGTGTGCAATGGCACTGGCGAAAAATGGCGTCGATCTGGTGATCAATTCGCGCACCAGCAGTGAGCTCGAAGCTACAGCAGCGGAAATTCGCGCCGCGACGGGGCGTGCGGTCACTGCGGTTGCCGCTGACATCACCACGCCGGAAGGCCGCGCGCAAGTGCTGGCAGCGTGCCCGGACGCGGACATTCTGGTGAACAACGCCGGCGGCCCGCCGCGCGGGGATTTTCGCGAGTGGGGCGAGGCGGACTGGATGAAGGCGGTGAACGGCAACATGATTACGCCGATTATGCTGATCAAGGCGGTGGTCGACGGCATGATCGCGCGTAAATTCGGCCGCATCGTCAACATCACCTCGGGCTCGGTGAAGTCTCCGATACCCGAACTGGGCATGTCCAACGGTGCCCGCGCCGGTCTCACCGGATTCGTCGGCGGTCTGGCGCGGCAGGTGGCGCGCCACAACGTGACCATCAATGGGCTGTTGCCGGGGCCGTTCCTCACCGACCGGCTGCGTTCAGGGCGCATGGAGGCGGCACGCAAAGCGGGCGTCCCGGTAGATGAGTACATCGCTCAGCACCTGAAGAACTCTCCGGCGGGTCGCGCGGGCGATCCGTTCGAGTTCGGTGAGGCGTGCGCGTTTCTGTGTGCAGCGTCCTCGGGATTTATCGTCGGGCAGAACTTGCTGCTGGATGGCGGCGCGTTTAACTCCACCCTGGGTTAGGGCCTGTTAAGCCTAGAAAAAGCTCAGCCACAGAGAACACAGAGTCCAGAGTCCAATGGCGCTATCTTAAGGGCGATTTACCACGGAACACGTGGAATACGCGGAAAAAACAAGTGCGCGGAATTTTTCTGTGTGTTCCGCGTTTTCCGTGGTTAATGGTCTTGAAGTTCGCCGTATCGGGATGCGTATTGCACGTGTGCCATCATCTGTGTCCGCTGTGGCTGATTGCCGTTTTAAGGCTAACCGGCCCTAGCGCACCACCCACGGTTTGAAATAGTCGATGCGATCGGCTGAATACACTACAAAGTGTTTCACTTTTTTGTCGTGCAACACGTGCAGGGTCACGTCGTCGCCCGCTTCGCCGCTCGCCCACAGCCGTTCATAGAACTCGCTTTGCGTGCTGATCGAGTGGCCGGCCACGCCGAGTATGATGTTGCCGCGCTTGATGCCGGATCGATCCGCGGGGCCGTCCGCCAGCGTGCGTGTGACCACCACGTGCCCTTCGATCTCTTCGGTGTAAATGCCCAGCCACGGACGACTGGGTGTTTGCCGCCGCCCATGCGCGACCAAATCATCGAGTATCGGTTCGAGCAGGTTGATGGGGATGAACATATTGCCCGGAAATGCCACGCCGCTGGCCAGTGTGTCGCTCACCCACAGCGAGGCGATGCCGAGCAGGCTGCCATCGTCGCCGAGTAACGCCGCGCAGCTGTGTTCGCCGCGTGGGGGTGCGGTGAAAATTGCGCTGTCGATCATGTATTCCCACCAGCCGGTGAAGCGACGGCGTGACGACACGCAGGCGGGCGACACACCGCCCGCGGCTTCGTGCGCGGCGATGCGCACCGTTTGCAGCGCTTTCAGTTGGGACGAATCGCCACGCCGCAAGGGCTGCTTTGCCACGCCCGGCGCAGCACGCAGCAAGCCGAAACCGCTGGCGTGATCGAATCCCACCACGCTTGCCGGATGCACGCGCCCGTCCGGCGCCATGGCGAGTATGGATCCCGCCTCGATGATCAAATAGCCCACCGTCAGTATCAGTCCGCTGGAGTCGATTACCACGCCGGTGCCTTCGCGTTCGGCGCCCAGCGTGTCGGCGCTGCGCGCGCCGGCTATCGCTTTGATGCTGAGTTTGACGATGCCATCGGGCAGGGTATCGTTGCGGCCGGCGCGCGTGTACGGCGCATTGACCGCGCGCCACGTGGACAGCGCCACATTAAAAAACGACGGTGTATCCAACAGTGGGCTCAACGGAAGGCCTCGTATCGAACATCCAAAATTTCAATCTGCCGCAGGCCGGCCGGCGTGCGCAGTTGAACGGTATCACCCGCGCTGTGTTTGATCAACGCCGCGGCGATCGGCGAAATCCAGCTCACATGGCCGCGCGCAGGATCCACTTCATCCAGACCGACGATGGTCACGCAGTGTTCCGTGCCTGCATCGTCCACATAATTCACGGTGGCGCCAAAATAAATCTGTTCGGTGTCGCCGCGCGCGGCAGGATCAACTACTTCGGAGGTATCGAGGCGGCGCGTGAGATAACGGATGCGCCGGTCAATCTCACGCAGGCGTTTTTTGCCATACAAGTAGTCGCCGTTTTCGGAGCGGTCGCCATTGCCCGCCGCCCACGACACCACCTTCACCAGGTCTGGGCGCTCGCTGTTAAGCAATTGTGTCAATTCGTGCTTCAGCCGCGCATAGCCTTGCGGCGTCATGTAATTTTTTACGCCACGCGGCAACGGCGGCGATGCCGCGTCGTCATCCTCATCACTGCGGCTGCCCGCTGGCGCTGCCACGGCTGTGGTATCCGATTTCATAACCATAGTGTATCCAAAACCCGCTGTGTGGGGCAGCACTTCCTGCCTTAGAGCCGATGGCCCATGGGCATAGACTGCAGCGGCGCTAAGTGCCCAGAGACGCTTCGTTCTGCAACGGCTGCGCCCGCAGATAGTTCGACAAATTGCGCAGAAATATCTCCACCCCGCGCGCGTAGGTGCCGGTGGATGCGCCCGCATTGTGCGGCGAGATCAGCACATGGGGTAAATCCCAGAACGGCGACTGTGGCGGCAGCGGTTCGTTGTTGAACACATCGAGATAGGCGTGGCGCAGGCGGCGCGCTTTGAGCGCATCGATGAGCGCGGCTTGGTCGATGATTTCGCCACGGGCGATGTTGGCGATGCCGGCGCTGGGTTTCATTAGCGCGAGCCGGCGGGCGTCGATGAGGTTGCGCGTTGCGGGAGTCAACGGACACGCAATCACCAGCCAGTCGCACGCGGGCAGCAGGCCATCGAGTGCGGCGGGCGGCAGCACCTCGTCAAAATGCGCGGCGGGTGCGACGTTGCGCCGGATGCCGATGGTTTTCATGCCCGCCGCGTGCAGCACGCGCGCGATAACCGTGCCGATGTAGCCGATGCCGACGATGACGGCCGTCTGGCCGGGTATGTCGGGCGGCACGTCTGTGCCGCGCAGCGGCGACCACTCGCGCCGCTGCTGTGCGGCAAGCCAGTGCGGCACACCCCGCGCCAGCGCGAGCACGCCTGTCACCGCGGCGAGGCCGACCGCATCGGCCTGCGCACCGGCGCCGGTGGTAAGCCGCATGCCGCGCTGCATCGCATCCTGATAGCGCTGTTGATCGGTGCCTGCCGAATACACAGCGATCCACTTGATGTTGCGCGCGCGGTCGATGATGTCCCACAGCGCGCGCGCAGCAGGGCTCAGCGCGCTTTTTTCGCTGCCTTCCCAAATGTCGCGCGAATAGTAGACGGCTTCGATGTTGTCGATGGCGCCGGGCGTGAGCTGCAGCGCGGCGGTGAACGGCAGCAGTTGCAGGGGCTGCGCTGCGCCGGCGAGGATTTCATTCAGACGCGGGCCGAATTCGGCGATGACTTTGCTGGAGATGAGGAGTGTGGGTTTCATGAGCGTGGCGTGACGGTGGGAGGCGCTGAGCTTACACGCGGCGAACGCCCGGCGGGGCGCTTTGCACTGCGTCGGCTACTATGCATCCTGCACCGGGTGACGGTGGCGTAACCGATTGTTTTGAAGTGTATTTTTATTTGCGCTTGTGGCCCCGGGAAATATAGCGATGCGTGTTGTTACGCGCGTCACAGCGCTCAGGTATGATGAATTTTTTAAATGGGGAGCGGCAACATGCGTGGCAAATACATTGCAGGGCTGGTATTTTCGAGTGTGGCGCTCGCGCTGAGCGCCGCAGCGGTGGCGCAAGCGCAGCATTTTCCCACCAAACCCATCCGCATCGTGGTGCCGTTTCCCGCAGGCGGCACTACCGACGTGGTGGCGCGGCTGGTGGCGCAGCGCATGAGCGAATCCATGGGCCAGCCGGTGGTGGTGGACAATCGCGGCGGCGCGGGCGGCGCGCTGGGCGCCGACATCGTGGCGAAATCCAATCCCGATGGTTACACCCTGCTGATGCACAACATCACCTTTCCGCTGTCGTCGGTGGCGCAATCGCTGGCGAAGCGCTCGCCGTTTGACGCCGAGAAAGATTTTGCCGGCGTGTCGATCGCGGTGTATGTGCCGTTCGTGTTCACCGCGAATCCGAGTGTGCCGGCGAAGGATTTGCGCGAGTTCGGCGCGCTGCTGCGCGGCAATCCCAATCTGAAATACAACTATGGCTCCACCGGCCCCGGCTCGGCCATGCATGTGCTGGGCGAATCACTCAAGCGCGATGCGAAGTTCGATATGGCGCATATCGCCTACAAGGGCGCCGCGCCACTGAAGCTGGAGTTGCTCTCCGGACGCATCCAGTTCGGCGGCGATCAGTTGTCCACATCATTGCAGGAAATCCGCTCTGGCCAGTTGAAGGCGCTGGCCACCAGCGGCGCCAAGCGCATCCCCATACTGCCCGACGTGCCCACCGTGCGCGAGCAGGGTTTCCCCGCGTTGGAATTCGAGGGCTTTAACGGCCTGTTCGCGCCGGCCAAGACACCCAAGGCCGTGCTCGACAAGCTGCAGCGCGAGACCACGGCTGCGGTGCGCCATCCCGATCTGGTGAAACGCTTCAACGACCTGGGCGCCGAATCGGTGGGTTCAACCGGCGAGGCGCAAAAAGCGATGCTGGTGCGGCTGATGAAGCTGTTCGAGCCGGTGATACGCGAGATGAAGCTGGATTGACTCTTATGTACAACGCAATATTTCTCCGAATCGGCACGTTTTCGCTAGCCGCGCTACTGGCCTTTAGCGCTCATGGGCAAGCAAACGAGAAGATTCTCATCGACGGCTCGACTGGCGGCATGCCGATGGCTGCCGCGCTTGCGAAAGCATTTCAGCAAGGGAACCCAAACGTCACGATTGAGATCGGGAAAGGACTCGGAACCAAACTGCGTATACAGGCGCTCGCAGAGGGAAAGATCGACATTGCGTTGGCCAGTCACGGCCTGAACATAGGTGAGATCACCCGCCAGGGGATGGCGGTGTACGAAATTGCTAATGTGGCTGTGGTGTTCGGTGTCAACGCAGGCGTAGCGGTAGGCAACATGACAGATCAGCAGATTTGCAGCGTGTACGCGGGCAAAACGTCAAACTGGAAAGCATTGGGCGGGGCGGACATGGAGATAGCGGCGCGCACCCGGCCCGACAGTGAGGTCGATACCGAGGTCGTTCGCGACAACATCGCGTGCCTGAAGGCACTCAAAATGCCCGACACGGTGAAAGTCATGCCGAAGGCCGGGGAGATGGCAGCGGAACTTGCCGCTACCACCGGCGCGATCGGAATGACGACGATGACGGTAGTGGAGCAAAGCCGAGGAAAAATCAAGGCGCTTTCCGTTAATGGCGTTGACCCAGGCGCCCACAACGTTGAGCGGAAATCCTACCCCCTTGTTCGAGAGTCCTTCTTCGTAATCAAAACGCCTGCTGCGCCGGCGGTCGCGCGATTCCTGGAATTCACGCGGGGCACTATGGGCCATGCCGTGATCACTGCTAACGGGGCTATAGCGGTGAAATGATATGACGTTGCTGAGGGCGTAATTCTAGTGATACTGCTTCGCAATTCATGAGATATTCCCTCCCCTTCAAGGCTGGTTAGTACCCACATTTTTCTTTTGAATTTCATGGAGATAAGCATAGAGCACTTGTACTTTTGCTGACGCGATGTTAACTTGCGACCAAATTCTATCGCACACTCTAATTCTTGACGCAAACGAGCAG
>CAMDRT010000039.1 GCA_945906815.1 Bordetella parapertussis | reverse complement strand
GTTCGCCGTTGCGGGATGCGCATCGCACGTGTGCCACCACCTCACAAGAAACAAAACACCCCGCCTCATGTTTCTTTGCGAACGCCTGGCCCGTGTGCGGGATTGGGAAACTCTGTGGCTCAATGCTTTTTCCAGGTTAATAGATGTTGCAGTCGCAAGCTACGCAGTCGGCAGCGTGGCGAACTGCGTGTAGTTGCCGGAGCCTTCGCTCACCGCTATGCCGGTGACCGACGCCTGGGGTGGTCCGCGGTGCGCGCGCAACAGCAGGGACTCGATGTTTTCTGGCGTACCTTGAAGCATCGCTTCCACGCTGCCGTCAAGGCGGTTGCGCACCCAGCCGGTGAGATGGAACTGCTGTGCTTTATGCGTGAGGTAATAGCGGTAGCCCACGCCTTGCACGCGGCCGCTGATGATCAGGTGTCGGGTAATTACCATAGTCGAACATCATAGGCGGGCGAGTGTGCTGCGCGGGGGCGCTGGAGGGTGAACCACGGTGCATATTCTACAAGGCTTGCGGCGAAGTTTTGTCAAGCGTGTGAGCGCTTTTCCCGCACCCGCGTAAGCGACTACAATGCGGCCTTACCCGAAGCGCTTGCGTGGTTAAATATCTGCTGCGGGTTTCATTCTAGCGGTGGGCATAACTGTGTATCCATATGATGCAGCGCCACTGGATCTGATTCTGGGGCTGGTGTTATTTTGGCTGTTGATCGGCATGGCGGGCCTGGTGCGTCCGGCGGGCTTGCGTTTTGTGAGCCATGTGCTGTTTCCGCTGGGTGCGCTGGGCGGCGCGTTGCTGGCTTGCACTGCGCTGTGGGCGATAGGGGTTGCGCCGGTTGCTGTGGTGTTGCCGCTGGGTTTGCCGGATTTGCCTTTCCATTTGCGGCTGGATGCGTTGTCCGCGTTTTTCATCGCACTGGTGGGCGCGGTGGCGTTTGGCGTTTCATTATTTTCCGCGGGCTACTTCCGGCGCGGTGTAGGCACGGCGCCGGGACTGCTGTGCCTGCAATACCATGTATTTCTCGCCAGCATGGTGATGGTGATGCTGGCTGATGATGCGTACCTTTTCATGGTGGCGTGGGAGAGCATGGCTTTGTCCTCCTACTTTTTGGTGACCACCAGCCACAAGATCGCCGAGATCCGGCGCGCCGGCTTTCTGTATTTGCTGACCGCCCATATCGGCGCCCTTGCGCTACTGTTGTGCTTCGGGGTGATGCATGGCGCAGACGGGCAATACACGTTTGCGGCGATGCGTGTGCACGAGCTGCCGGTGGCGTGGGCAAGCACGGCGTTTTTGCTGGCCTTGTTTGGTTTTGGCGCCAAGGCGGGCATGCTGCCTTTGCATGTGTGGTTGCCCGAAGCGCATCCGGCTGCGCCCTCGCCGGTGTCGGCGCTGCTGAGTGGCGTGATGTTAAAGACCGCCATCTATGGCTTGTTGCGCGTGACTTTCGATTTGTTGCCGGTGCAAATCTGGTGGTGGGGCGTGGTGGCGCTGGTGCTGGGCCTGCTGACCGCGCTGTTTGGCGTGATGTTCGCTGCCGTGCAAAGCGATATGAAGCGGCTGCTGGCGTACTCGTCCATCGAAAACATCGGCATCATAGTCGCGGGCGTGGGGCTGACGATTATTTTTCACGCCTACGGCAATCCGCGTCTGGCGGCGTTGGCGCTGGCGGCCACGCTCTACCACTGCCTGAACCATGCGTTCTTCAAGAGCCTGCTGTTTTTGGGCACCGGCTCGGTGCTGCATGCCACGCAACAGCGCAGTCTCGGCAAGCTCGGCGGGCTGATCCACAACATGCCGTGGGTCGCCGGGTTTTCATTGGTGGGGGCGCTGGCGATCGCCGGCTTGCCGCCGCTCAATGGTTTTGTCTCCGAGTGGCTGCTGCTGCAGGCGTTTTTGTTTTCACCGGGATTGCCCAACCCGTATCTCAATATGCTGGTGCCGCTGGGGGCTGCCGCGCTGGTGCTGGCGGCAGCGTTGTCGGGCTACGTGATGGTCAAATTTTACGGCGTGATTTTTCTCGGGCAGCCGCGTGAGGACAAGTCGGGTGACGCGCACGATGCAGGCCTGTGGGAGCGCGTCGCACTGGCATGGTTCGCCGCAGGTTGCGTGGCGTTCGGCCTGTTTCCGATGGCGATTATTCTGCTGCTCGACCAGGTGACGCAGCCCTTAGTGAACTTTGCTTTAAGCACGGCGATTTCGGGCAATGGCTGGCTGTTGTTTGCGCCGGTGGCGGCGGAACGTGCCAGTTACGGCCCGCTGCTGTTCCTGCTGGGCATCGCGGGCACACTGGTGGTGACATTTTTCACAGTGCGCGCGTTTTATCACGGGCGGGTGCGGCGGGGTGCCGCATGGGATTGCGGCTTTCCCGAGCAGACCGCGCGCATGCAGGATAGCGCCGAGGGTTTTGGTCAGCCGATCACGCATATCTTCGCACCTTTTTTCAGGTCGCAGCGGCACATGCCCGATCCGTTCAGCAACACCCCGGTGTATGCAAACACCAATGAAGATCGGCTGTGGTACTGGCTGTATCTGCCGCTGGCGCGCATGCATGAACGCGTTGCGTCGTGGATCGGCATTCTGCAGCACGGCCGTATCCACATTTACCTGCTCTACAGTTTCGTGACACTGCTCGCGTTGCTGCTGTTCGTGCGCTGACATGCTAAGCACTTTCGCCGCCTTCCTGTCACAACTGGCGCAAACGCTGCTGGTGGTGTTGATCGCACCGTTGATGCTGGGGTGGGTGAGCCAGTGCCGGGCGTGGCTGCAAAACCGCAGCGGGCCGGGCTTGTTGCAGCCTTACCGGGTGCTGCTCAAGCTGTTCGACAAGGATGCGCTGCTGGCATGCAATGCGTCACCGCTATTTCGCAGCGCGCCGTATATACAGTTCGGCTGCATGGTGCTCGCCGCGAGCGTAGTGCCCATCATCGAGACCAATTTGCTGTTCGCACCTGCGGCGGACGTGATTGCGCTGGTGGGCGTATTCGCATTGGCACGGGTGTTTTCGGCGCTGGCGGCGATGGATATCGGCACCGCGTTCGGCAGTCTGGGTGCGCGGCGCGAAATGCTGGTGGCAAGCCTGTCGGAGCCGGCGCTGCTGATGGTGTTTTTCACGCCGCTGTTGATTGTGCAATCAAGTTCGCTCAATGTCATTGTGGCGACACTGGCGCACCGCGAATTTGCGTTGTATCCGAGCCTCGCGTTCGCGGCAGTGGCGTTTGTGATGGTGTTGCTGGCGGAAAATGCGCGCATCCCGGTAGACAATCCCGCCACGCATTTGGAGCTCACCATGATACACGAGGCACTGATCCTCGAGTACTCGGGCCGCCATCTGGCGTTGATCGAATGGGCCACCGCGATTAAATTCACCACCTATTGCGCGATCGGCATCGCCCTGTTCGCGCCGTGGGGCATCGCCGAGGCCGGGGCATGGCAGGCGCTGCCGGTGGCGGTATTGGCGTTGCTGGTCAAGTTGGGCGTAGTCGGCGCCGGGCTGGCGCTGCTGGAAACGGTGTCGGCAAAAATGCGCATATTCCGCGCGCCGGAATTTCTTGGCATGGCTTTCATGCTGGCGTCACTGGGCCTGCTGACGCGTTTGTTACTGGGCGCCTGAATCGTGTCCACCTCCGCGCAATTGATCAATCTGATGGCTTCATTGATGCTGCTGATTGCGTTTGCGATGCTGGCACAGCGGCGCCTATTGTCGTTGATTTATTTGTTCGCATGGCAGGGCGCGGTGCTCGCGCTCAACTGCCTGATTGTCGCCTGGTATAGCGGACACGCTGCACTGTATGTGTCGGCGTTTTTCACGCTGCTGCTGAAGGTGATTGCGATGCCGCTGGCGCTGCATTACCTGATCCGCAAGCTGGATATCAAAAGGGATGTGGAAACGTTGATCAATATACCCACCACCCTGCTGGCGGGTATCGCTTTGGTGGTGTTTGCCTTCAATCTGGCGCTGCCCATTTCGCAATTGGCGGGCACCATTACGCGCGGCACGCTGGGTATCGCCATTGCCGTGGTGCTGCTGGCGTTCCTGATGATGATCACGCGGCGCAAGGCAGTGTCGCAGGTGATCGGATTTCTGGCGATGGAAAACGGATTGTTTTTTGCTGCCACCAGCGCCACCTATGGCATGCCGATGGTGGTTGAATTGGGCATCCTGCTGGACGTGCTGGTGGGGGTGCTGATACTCGGCATTTTCTTTTTTCATGTGCGCGACGCCTTCGACAGCCTGGATCTGAAGCACATGGAAAAATTGAAGGAATCGGCAGAGTGAACGGCAATGAAATTTTGTTCACATTGGGCTCGCCGGTGGCGGGCGCGCTGGTGCTGGCGTTTTATGGCGATCGCACGCTGGCTACACGCCTGAACGTGCTGATCAGTCTGGTGACGCTGGTGGCGTCGGCGTCGCTCGCCCTACGCGTGATGGGAGAGGGCGCGCTGCTCGCGTATAACGAAGCGTTTTTCGTGGATTCGTTTAATGTGTTTCTGGTAGTGTTGACCGCGTTTGTGGCTTTTACCACGGCGCTGTTCAGCCGTCCCTATATGTTGAATGAGCAGGAGCACGGGCGCATCAGCGCCGGGCGTTTGCGTCTGTATCACTGCATGTATCAGCTGTTTGTGTTCACCATGCTGCTGGTGTTATTGACCAACAATATGGGCATCATGTGGGTGGCACTGGAAGCGGCGACGCTGGCAACCGTGTTGCTGGTGAGTCTGTACCGCACGCCGGCTAGCATCGAGGCGGCGTGGAAATACTTTATTTTGTGCAGTGTCGGTATCGCGCAGGCGCTGTTTGGCACCATATTGCTGTACCTCGCCGCCGAGAAAGTGCTGGGCGCCGACGGCAATGCGCTGCTGTGGACGCACCTGAATGAAGTGAAAGGCGAGCTGGAGCCGACGGTGCTGTCGCTGGCGTTTGTGTTTTTGATCGTCGGTTATGGTACCAAGGCGGGTCTGGCGCCGTTGCACAACTGGTTGCCGGACGCGCATGCCGAAGGTCCGACACCGATATCGGCGGTGTTGTCGGGGTTGTTGCTGAATGTCGGGCTGTACGCGGTGGTGCGCTGCAAGGTGCTGGTCGATGGCGCGCTCGGCACGCCGTTCGCGGGCAATCTGATGATGGGTTTCGGTATTCTGTCGGTGGTGGTCGGGGCCTTTTTCCTGTCGCGGCAAAAAGACGTGAAACGCATGTTCGCCTATTCGTCGATTGAGCATATGGGCTTGACCACATTCGCTTTTGGCATGGGCGGCCCGGTGGCGACCTTCGCCGCGCTATTGCACATGACGGTACATAGCCTCACCAAGTCGGCGATTTTTTTTACGGTGGGTCATGCGGCGCAGAAAACCGGCACGCAGATGATGGACCAGATACGCGGCTTGATCGTGACTAACCCCACCATCGGCTGGGGCATGATGCTGGGTACGCTGGCCATACTAGGTATGCCGCCGTTCGGGGTGTTCGCCAGCGCATTCCTGATTTTGACCACCGCCATGCGCGAACAGCCGTGGGCGGCGCCGATCTTGCTGGTGGCGCTGGTAGTGGCGTTTGCCGCAATGTTTTCAAAAGTGCAGGCGATGGTGTTCGGCGAAACCACCGCTAGGCGCTTGCCGCATGCGCCGGCATTGCTACCGGTGTTTGTGCATTTGGCGCTGGTGCTGATGCTGGGCTTGTGGATTCCGCCGTATCTCGCGGATTGGTACCGCATGGCGGCGAAGTTGATTGGTTAGCTGGAATACTCATGCTGGTTAATCTGAACATCGAGTTCGCGACCTTGCCTGGCGCTGTCGCCATGCGGCATGCGCACGTGGATGCGGCGCAGTGGCGCGCGTGCTGCGAGAGCTGTGCCGCAGGCGGCGGGCGGCTGGTGGCGCTGTGGGGAACGGATGCCAACGGCGCGTATGCTATGCATGCGGCGCTGGCGGATGCCTCCGGCCTGGCGTTGTTGACTTTGCCGCTGGCGGCTACGGGGTACCCCGAAATCAGCGATATCTTTCCGGTGGCGCAGCGCATGCAGCGTGCGGTACACGATATGCTGGGACTTGCCGCGGCAGGCGCTGTGGATACACGCAAATGGTTACGGCACAGCGCCTGGCCACCTGAGGTGTTTCCACTGCGCAAGGCAGCATCGTCGTCAGTGATGGATAGCAAAGAGAATAATGCCCTAGTGGCAGAGACTGTGGATGCCTACCCGTTTGTGCCGGTAAGCGGCGAGGGGGTACACGAAATCCCCGTCGGCCCGGTGCATGCGGGCACCATAGAGCCGGGACATTTCCGCTTTAGCATAGTCGGTGAACGCGTGCTGCGGCTGGAGCAGCGGTTGGGTTACAAGCACAAGGGCATTGAAAAACGTTTCGAGCAGATGGACATCATGGCAGGGGCGAAACTGGCGGCACGCGTCTCGGGCGACTCCGCTGCGGCGTTTGGCTGGGCGTATGCCATGGCAGTGGAGAGTGCCGCTGGCGTGACGCCGCCACCGCGCGCGTTATGGTTGCGCGCATTGCTGCTGGAGCGTGAGCGCATCAGTAATCATCTGGGCGATTTGGGATTTTTGGGCAATGACGCAGGACTGGCGTTTGGGCTGTCGCAATTCCTGATCTTAAAAGAGGACGTGCTGCGGCTGAATCACGCGCTGTTTGGGCACCGCTACCTGATGGACGTGATGGTGCCGGGCGGCGTGGCACGGGATTTTCCCGATGACGGTGTCAGGCGGGTGCGCGATGAGTGCGCGCACGTCGAAGCGGCGGTGCTGCGCATGCAGAATATCTACGACGAACACGCCGGCCTGCAGGATCGTTTTGTGGATTGCGGGCGCGTGACACCCGAACTGGCGCTGCGCCTGGGATTGATCGGGCAGGCGGCGCGCGCCAGCGGGCAGGGCTGCGACGTGCGTGTGACGCATGCGTGTGCGCCGTATCGCGAGCTCGAAGTGAAGATCGCGCAGCACCGCGCAGGTGACGTGGCGGCGCGTGTGGCAGTGCGTTTCGCGGAAATTGCAGAATCGATCCGCCTGCTGCGGCTGATCGTGGACCGGTTGCCGCTGGGCGAATTCTGCCTGCCGGTGGCGATGCCGCCAGCCGGCAGGCTCGGTATAGGCTGGGTTGAAGGCTGGCGTGGCGATGTGTTTGTGGCACTCGAAACCGGCACCGATGGCCGTATCGCGCGCCTGCATCCGCGCGACCCCTCGTGGCACAACTGGCCGCTGCTGGAACACGCGGTGCTGGGCAATATTGTGCCGGATTTTCCGCTGATCAATAAGTCGTTTAACCTGAGTTACGCGGGGCAGGATTTGTAACATGTTTCCATTGCTCAAACAGATCGTCAAAACCGGCATCAAGACCGAAGCCTATCCGCTGCCCGACGACGCCCTGCGCGTGACAGGGGATCGATTACAGGCGGCGGTGCTCGCGCGTTTTCATGGTTCATTGGCGATACGCCACGTCGATGCCGGATCGTGCAACGGCTGCGAGCTGGAAATCAACCAGTTGAACTGCCCCTACTACAACCTCGAGGGCCTGGGCATCAAATTCGTCGCCAGCCCGCGCCATGCGGATCTGCTGTTGGTGACCGGCCCGGTATCGCGCAACATGGCGGTGGCGTTAAAGCGCACGTACGAGGCGACGCCCGATCCCAAGCTGGTGGTGGCCATCGGCGATTGCGGCAGTTGTGGCGGCATCTTCGGCGAGAACTACGCCAGCCTCGGTCGCGTGTCGAACGTGATTCCGGTGGATGTGGCGGTGCCGGGGTGTCCGCCGACGCCGGTGGCATTGATGCAGGGGATATTGACGGCGATCAGCGTTCAAAAGCGGTAGCTACAGAAAGTACACCCGTCGTCGAGATCGTTATTTCACCTTCATGCCGGGCTGCGCACCGTTGTCGGGCGACAGGAGAAATATTCCGGGCGTATCGCCGCTGGCGGCCAGCACCATGCCCTCCGACAGACCGAACTTCATTTTGCGTGGTGCGAGATTGGCGACCACCACCGTGAGCCTGCCCACGAGCGTAGCCGGATCGTACGCCGACTTGATGCCAGCGAATACCTGACGCGTGCCCAGCGCGCCCACATCAAGCGTGAGCTTGAGCAGTTTGTCGGCGCCTTCGACATGTTCTGCATTTACGATTTTTGCGATGCGCAAATCCACCTTGGCGAAGTCGTCAATCGTGATATGCGCATCAGCGCCAGTACTTTTCCCCTCTCCCCCCGGGAGAGGGGTAAGGGGTGAGGGAAGTGGTTTCGTGATATGCGCATCAGCGCCAGTACTTTTCCCCTCTCCCCCGGCGGGAGCAGGGAGCACACCGCGCCCTTGTGACACATCGCTGGAAGAACCGCTGACCTGCTCCGTGCGCCCACCGGGAGCAAGGCTGGGGAGCGCAACGCGGGTAGCGGGTTTGATGGCCTGCAGGTTTTCCTTGTTGGCTTCGATTAAAGCGTCGATCTGCTTGCGATCGATACGGATCATCAAGTGTTTGTACTGCGATATTGCGGTCGGTCGTTTAGCAAGATCCTTCCAACTGAGGTTGCTTGCGCCAAGAAATGCCTCAGCTTGTTGGGCAAGATTCGGAAGGATGGGCTTTAAGAGAATTGTGAGACGATGAAAGGCAGCTATGCATTCGCTGCATACCTCGTGTAACAGCGGGTCTGAAGGATTGGTTTTTGCGAGTTCCCACGGCTTGTGCGCGTCGAAGTACTGATTGACGGCATCGGCATAGGTCATGATCAAGCGGCTAGCCTTGCCGAATTCGCGTTGCTCATAGGCCGCGGCAACAGAAGTTTCGATCTCGGTCGCGTCCAGGATGCCGGCATGCGTGTGAGCCAGGCGCTGCGAAGCGGCCATCAGTTTGCCGTCAAAATACTTGGCCAAGAAGCTGGATGCGCGGCTCGCAATATTCACATACTTCCCCACCAGATCACTGTTCACCCGCGCCACAAAATCATCAAGGTTGAGGTCGATGTCTTCCAGCGTTGAATTCAATTTCGCTGCGTAATAGTAGCGTAGCCACTCCGGATTCAACCCCTGCTTCAAATAACTTTCGGCGGTGATGAACGTGCCCCGCGACTTGGACATTTTTTCGCCGTTCACCGTCAAAAAGCCGTGGGCGTATATTTTCGTCGGCGTGCGATAGCCGGCATTCTTGAGCATGGCCGGCCAGAACAGTGCGTGAAAGTAGAGGATGTCCTTGCCAATGAAGTGTACTAACTCGGTGTTGCTGCCGGGCTTGAGAAACGCATCGGCATCGATAACGGTTCCCGTTAGCTTTTGTTTTTCAACATAATTCAGGAAGCTGGCGAAATAGCCCACCGGCGCGTCCAGCCAGACGTAGAAAAACTTCTTACCGCCGGTGCCCGGAATCGCAAAGCCGAAGTAAGGCGCATCGCGCGAGATGTCCCAGTCGGAAAGTTTCGACTCGCCTGCTTCACCCAACCACTCTTTCATCTTGTTGGCGGCTTCGGGTTGCAGTTGCGCCGAGTCCTGCGTGAATGCGCGCAAGAATTCTTCGCAGCGCTGGTCCGACAGTTTGAAGAAATAATGCTCGGATGCCTTGCGCACGGGTGCTGCGCCGGAGACGGTTGAATAGGCGTTCTGTAAATCGGTGGGTACGTAGGTTGCCCCGCACACTTCACACGAGTCGCCGTATTGATCCTTGGCGCTGCATTTGGGGCATGCGCCTTTGATGTAGCGGTCGGGCAGGAACATCTGCTTCACCGGGTCGTAGAACTGTTCGACCGAGCGGGTGGCGATCAAATCGGCTGCTTTCAACTTGCCGTAAATATCGCTGCACAGCGCTTCATTTTCCGGGGAATCGGTGGTGTAGAAATTATCGAAGCTCACGCGGAAACCATCGAAGTCGCGCTTGTGTTCGTGCCAAACGCTGTCGATTAACTGCTTGGGCGTGATGCCTTCGGCGTCCGCGCGCAGCATGACCGGCGTACCGTGGGTATCGTCGGCGCCGACGAAATGAATTTCGTGACCTTGCATGCGCTGAAAGCGCACCCAGATATCGGTCTGGATGTACTCGACCAGGTGGCCAAGGTGTATTGCACCGTTGGCGTAAGGAAGGGCAGACGTTACCAGGAGGCGGCGCTGGGTCATGGGCTGTTGCGAAACCGCTGCGAAAGACCTGAATTGTAACAAATCCAGCACTTATTCCCCCACTGTAAATCACACTTACCCGGCAAATCTCATTACAATTCCGCCCTCACTACAGCCCACCGCGAATCGGACGCTATTCCCATGCCCATCACCGAACAACAAGTCAAAGACGCGCTGCAAACCCTCGTCGATCCCAATACGCACAAGGATTACGTGAGCAGTAAGTCCGTGCGCAACATCAAGGTGGACGGCGACAATGTGTCGCTCGATGTGCAACTGGGTTATCCGGCGAAAAGCCAACTGGCGCCGCTACGCGACGAGATCACTGCCAAGCTGAGAACGTTGCCGGGTGTGGGCAACGTCAGCGTCAACGTCAGCATGAATATCATCAAGCACGCGGTGCAGCGCGGCGTGAAGCTCGTTCCCGGCGTGAAAAACATCATCGCGGTGGCTTCGGGCAAAGGTGGCGTGGGCAAGAGCACCACCGCCGTCAACCTGGCACTGGCACTGGCGGCCGAGGGCGCAAACGTGGGCGTGCTCGACGCTGACATATACGGCCCGTCACAGCCGATGATGCTGGGCATCAAAGGTAAGCCGGTGAGCAAGGACAACAAGTCGCTGGAGCCGATGGAAGGCCACGGCATACAGGCTATGTCGATCGGATTCATGATCGATATCGAAACGCCGATGGTGTGGCGCGGCCCGATGGTGACGCAGGCGCTGGAGCAACTGCTCAACGAAACCAAATGGCGCGATGTGGATTACCTGATCGTCGATCTGCCGCCGGGCACCGGCGACATCCAGTTGACGCTGGCGCAGCGCGTGCCGGTGACCGGTGCGATTATCGTCACCACGCCGCAGGATATTGCACTGATCGACGCGCGCAAAGGTTTTAAAATGTTCGAGAAGGTGAGCATTCCCATACTCGGCATCGTGGAAAACATGTCGCTGCACGTGTGCTCGAATTGCGGCCACGAAGAGCGTATTTTCGGCGAAGGTGGCGGCGCCAGGATGGGCAAGGATTATGACCTTGAATTGCTGGGCTCGTTGCCGCTGGACATTCGTATTCGTGAGCAAGCCGACTCCGGCATGCCCACCGTGGTGGCCGATCCGGACTGTCGCGCGGCGCAAATCTACAAACAAATCGCGCGTCGCGTAGCGGTCAAAATTGCCGACAAGCAGCAGGACCACTCGTCGGCATTTCCGAAGATCGTGGTGCAGAATACTTAGGGCGTGAAGAGTGAAGGGTGGCGGCGTCGCTGCGGCGGGCAAAAAAGCTTGATGCCGTGTGCGTTTTTCTGATGGTCGCGCCTTATAATCCGCCGCATTGGCCGTATGCTCCAGCGGCCGGGAGAAACGCATGAAATTTCGCTTTCCCGTCATCATCATCGATGAGGATTTCCGCTCCGAAAACGTGAGCGGCCTCGGCATTCGTGCGCTGGCCAAAGCCATCGAGGAAGAGGGGCTGGAAGTGCTCGGCGTCACCAGCTACGGCGACCTGTCGTCGTTCGCACAGCAGCAAAGCCGTGCCTCGGCGTTTATTCTATCGGTGGACGATGAGGAGTTTCTGGCCGAGCAAGCCGTCGCCACCATTGCCGGGTTGCGTGGTTTTGTCGAAGAAATCCGTTTTCGCAATGCCGATATCCCGATTTTTCTGTACGGCGAAACCAAAACCTCGCGTCACATCCCGAACGATGTGCTGCGCGAACTGCACGGCTTTATTCACATGTTCGAGGACACGCCGGAGTTCGTCGCGCGCTACATCGTACGCGAGACGCGTTCCTACCTCGATGGCCTGGCGCCGCCATTTTTTCGTGCGCTGACGCATTACGCGCAGGACGGCTCGTACTCGTGGCACTGTCCGGGACATTCGGGCGGTGTGGCGTTTTTGAAAAGCCCGGTGGGCCACATGTTTCATCAGTTTTTCGGCGAAAACATGCTGCGCGCCGACGTGTGCAATGCGGTAGACGAACTCGGCCAGTTGCTCGATCACTCGGGCCCGGTGGCGGCCTCCGAGCGCAACGCCGCGCGCATTTTTAATTGCGACCACCTGTTTTTTGTTACCAACGGCACTTCCACCTCGAACAAAATTGTGTGGCATTCGACGGTGGCGCCGGGTGACGTGGTGATTGTTGACCGTAACTGCCACGTGTCGATTTTGCACGCGATCACCATGACCGGCGCGATTCCGGTGTTCCTGATGCCCACGCGCAATCACTTCGGCATCATCGGTCCGATTCCGCTGGATGAATTCAAGTGGGAAAACATCGAGAAAAAAATCAAGGCGCATCCGTTTGCCAGCAAAGCCACCACCAAGCCGCGGGTGTTGACCCTCACCCAAAGCACGTATGACGGCATTGTTTACAACGTGGACACGTTAAAAGATATGCTCGACGGTCATGTCGATACCCTGCACTTTGACGAGGCGTGGCTGCCGCACGCCACGTTTCACGAGTTTTACAAGGGCATGCATGCCATCGGTCGCGAGCGGCCGCTGTGCAAGGAATCGATGGTGTTTTCCACGCAATCCACGCACAAGTTATTGGCGGGTTTGTCGCAGGCCTCGCAAATCCTGGTGCAGGACAGCCAAAAACGCAAACTCGATCAGCACACCTTCAATGAAGCGTATCTGATGCACACATCCACTTCGCCGCAGTACGCGATCATCGCCTCGTGCGACGTGGCGGCGGCAATGATGGAGCTGCCCGGCGGCTCGGCGCTGGTGGAAGAATCGATACTCGAAGCGCTGGACTTTCGTCGCGCCATGCGCAAGATCGACGCCGAATTCGGCAAGGACTGGTGGTTCAAGGTGTGGGGGCCGGAGCGGCTCGCCGCCGAAGGCATCGGCAACCGTGACGACTGGATGCTGCGCGCCCACGAGCGCTGGCACGGTTTTGGCGATCTCGCGCCGGGCTTCAACATGCTCGACCCGATCAAGTCCACGGTGATCACGCCGGGGCTGGATGTCACCGGCCGTTTTGCTAGGACCGGCATACCCGCGGCGGTAGTGACCAAGTATCTCGCCGAGAACGGTATTATTGTCGAGAAGACCGCTCTCTATTCTTTTTTCATCATGTTCACCATCGGTATTACCAAGGGCCGCTGGAACACACTGGTCACGGAATTGCAGCAGTTCAAGGACGACTACGCAGGCAACAAGCCGCTGTGGCGCCTGCTGCCGGATTTCGTGGCCAAGTATCCGCAATACGAAAAGACCGGCTTGCGCGATTTGTGTGATCAGATTCACGAGGTGTATAAGGCCAACGACGTGGCACGGCTTACCACCGAAATGTATTTGTCGGACATGCAACCCGCGATGCCGCCGGCCGAAGCGTGGTCGCGCATGGCGCACCGCGAAATCGAGCGGGTGGAGATCGACAATCTTGAAGGCCGGGTGACGAGTTCGTTGCTCACGCCTTACCCGCCGGGCATACCCTTGCTGATACCCGGTGAACGCTTTAACGCCACCATCGTGCGCTTTTTAAAATTCGCGCGCGATTTTAACCAGAAATTTCCCGGTTTCGAGACCGACATTCACGGACTGGTCAAGGAAAACGGGGATAAGGTGTTGCGTTATTCCGTCGATTGCGTGGTGGCGGTCAAATAAGGCGCCGCGTTACCCTGCACGCAGACGCTCAAGCACGCCCAAGCGGTAGGCGTGTGCGTGTTTTTCGTCAGCGGCGTGATTTTCCGCTGACAGCTCGCGCCACTCGCCCGGATTGATCTGCGGCATCAGCGTGTCGCCTGCGGGCGCGGCATCCACCACGGTGAGATAAAGCCTGTCCGCCTTGGGCAGCGCCTCGCCATACAACTCGCCGCCGCCCACCACGAAAATTTCATTGTCGTTGGCACAGCGCGCAAGGGCCTCCTGCAATGAATTCACGGTGATAGCGCCGGGCACGGTGTAGTCTTTTTGCCGTGTCACAATCACCGTGGTGCGCCCTGGCAGCAGACGCCCAATCGATTCCCAGGTCTTGCGTCCCATGATGATGTGATGGCCCATGGTGATGCGCTTGAACCACTGCAGTTCATCCGGCAGCCGCCAGGGCATTGCGCCGTTGGCGCCGATGACGCGATTCGTACCCATCGCCGCAATTAAAGAAAGGCGTGAGGCGTGAGGCGTGAGGCGCGAGCCGTCGCTTGCCCCCTGGATTTTCCCCTCACCGCTCACGCCTCACGCCTCACAAATCACACCGCGATGGGCGCTTTGATCAGCGGATGCGGATCGTAGCCGTGAAGCGTGAAATCTTCGTATTTGAAATCGTGAATGTTTGTCACCGCCGGATTGAGTTTCATCAGCGGTAGTGCGCGCGGCGTGCGGGCGAGCTGTTCGCGCGCCTGTGCGAAATGGTTGTTATACACATGGGTGTCGCCGAAGGTATGCACAAAATCACCGGGTTGCAGTCCGCATACCTGCGCCACCATCAGGGTGAGCAGGGCGTAGGACGCAATGTTAAACGGCACGCCCAGAAACATGTCCGCGCTGCGTTGATACATCTGGCACGACAGCTTGCCGTCAGCGACATAGAACTGGAACAATGCGTGGCAGGGCATCAACGCCATTTTGTCGAGGTCGGCGACGTTCCACGCCGAGACTATGATGCGGCGCGAAGCGGGATTTTTATGCAGCAGTTCGATCACTTGTGCGATCTGATCGATATGCCGGCCATCGGGTGCGGGCCATGAACGCCATTGATAACCGTAGACCGGACCCAGTTCGCCGTCGGCTCGCGCCCACTCATTCCAGATGGATACGCCATGGTCCTTGAGGTACTTGACGTTGGTGTCGCCTTTCAGGAACCACAGCAGCTCATGAATGATCGATTTAAGGTGCACCCTTTTGGTGGTCAGCAGCGGAAATCCGGCATTGAGATCGAAGCGCAGTTGCGCGCCAAAAACGCTCACCGTGCCCACGCCGGTGCGGTCGCTTTTTTGCGTGCCGTGGTCTAGCACGTGGCGCAACAGGTCGAGGTAGGGGCGCATAAATTCTGTGGCGAAATCAGATCTGGATTTTAACCGCAAACACCCTATAACCACAAAGTTCACGGCGCCGTAGGGAAAACGTCAATCCCTAATTTTTTCGCCGCGCGGCGCTGTGAGCGGTGCTGCGTATAGGCTGTGGTTATAATCCAAGCCTCTCAGGGAGCGTCGATGTTAGCCAAACTCGAACAACATGCTGCGCCACTGTCCGTCACAGCGGAAAAATTCGCCAAGCACCTGCTGGTGGTGTTGCCCAAAACCGCCAAGCCCGACGCGCACACGCCGTATCTTGCCACGCTCACGGCTACTCTTGCGCGACGCAAAAAGAAGTTTACCGATCTGGCCACATCGCCGCTGACCGCCAACGCGCCCAGCGGTGCGCTGGTGGCGTGGGTGATGATCGACGCCGCGCAATCGGTATTCGAGCAGCACAGCGCAATGCGAAAAGCAGTGTGGCCGCTGCTGGATGAAAACCCCGCCGCCATTGTGATTGCGGTTTACGGTGTAGCGGCGCAATGCCAAGCCGCGGCAGCGCTGGCGGTGTATGCCACGTGGATCAATGGCGAGAAATTACCCGAAAGAAAAAAAGACAATAAAAACAATAATTTACGAAATATAGTGCTACACGGTTGGCGCGCGCAAGACGGTTTCATGGCGCTGCGCGCACAAGCCGAGGGTAATGTGCTGTGCCGCGAGTTAACGGTGCTGCCGCCCAATGAACTGACGCCGGGGGCCTATCGCGAGCGCCTCAAAGCCCTGGCCAACCAGCACCGCTGGCGGCGTGTCGAATATGATTTCAAGCGGCTTAAAAAAATGGGTGCCGGTGCGTTTTGCGCTGTGGCGCAAGGCAGCGACGCGCGCGACGCGGCGATCGTGCATCTGCAATATCGCCATGCGGACGCGAAGAAAACCGTGGCGCTGGTGGGCAAGGGCATTTGCTTTGACACCGGCGGCCACAACCTGAAGCCCGCACGTTACATGCAGGGCATGCACGAAGACATGAATGGTTCCGCGGTGGCGTTGGGCATACTGCTGGCGGCGACGCGCGCGAAGCTCGCGGTGAACATCGATTGCTGGATGGCGCTGGCGCAAAACCATTTGAGTCCGCGCGCCTACAAGCAGAATGAAGTCATCACCGCGTTGAACGGCACCACCATCGAAATTGTTCACACCGACGCCGAAGGACGCATGGTATTGTGCGACACGCTGACGCTGGCCGCGCGCGCCAAGCCCAATAAGCCCGATGTGATGGTGGATTTCGCAACCCTTACCGGCAGCATGCACGTGGCACTGGGTTCGCGCTATAGCGGCATCTTCGCCAGCAGCGAAACACTGGCGCGTGATGCGCTGGCGGCGGGTGTGGTATCTGGCGAGCGCGTGTGCGCGTTTCCGATGGACGACGATTACGACAGTGCACTGGACAGCACGATCGCCGATGTCAAGCAATGCACTCTGGAGGGTGAGGCGGATCATATTCTTGCGGCACGGCTGCTGCAGCGTTTTACCGAGAAGCGACCATGGATACACGTCGATTTGTCGGCGCATAGCTGTAAAGGCGGTTTGGGTGCGGTAGGGACGGATGCCACCGGTTTTGGCGTGGGATGGGGTGTGGCGCTGTTGTCTATGCTAAAAAGGTAATAGCAAGAGGCTGCGCCCGCGTCATTATTTCTTGTAATGCGTTCTGATCCATGCTAAACAGATAATAGAAATAGGCTGCGTTCGCGTCATTATTTTCTTATCCACCAGGCCCTTAGCACTGTTCCATGATCAGCGCCCATTTTTCCATCCTCGAATTCAAGCAAGGCCGCTACCTGAAGCTGGCGATACTGCTATGCGTGGCGGCCATAGGCGCGTACGGCTGGTATGAACCGCTGACGCTGTATTTGAAGACGCTGTATCCCGCTTTACCCACGATCTATCCCAAGCCCTACGGTGGCACCTGGCTGGGCTACACGCTGGGCACCATCGGCGCACTGATCATTGTGTGGCTGATGTTGCTCGGCATACGCAAACGCAATTACGCATCGCGGGCAGGCAGCGTTCAGGGCTGGACTTCGGCGCATGTCTATCTGGGCGCCAGTCTCATTATTATTGCCACGCTGCATTGCGGCTTCGAATTCGGCTGGAACATACACACGCTGGCCTATGTGTTGATGGTGCTGGTTATCGCGAGCGGTTTTTTCGGCATTTATGCTTATCTGCATTACCCGCAATACGCCACCGCCAATCTTTCCGGAGAGACGCTCACTACACTGTTGTTGAAAATAGCCGACACGGAACGCAAGTGCGAAGAGATCGCGCTGGACCTGCCGGACCAGGTCAACACGCTGCTGGCGGATGCGTTCAAACGCACGCTCAAAAGCAGCGCCCTGGGCGGCAGTTTCCGCCGTCAACTGGCGGGTGCGGACCACGCACATCCGATGCGGCTGGCGCGTGACCAATTGCTGGCCATGGGTGCGCAATTTTCCGGGCCGCAGGTCCTGCTACACCAACGCCTGGTCACGGAGCTGACGCGTGTCGTCACGCTCACGGACCGGGTGCGCCGCGATCTGCAGTTACGGGCGTTGATGCAGTTCTGGCTTTATTTTCATGTGCCATTGTCTTTTTCCCTGCTGGCCGCGCTGATTGCACACGTCATTTCAGTGTTTTACTTCTGGTAGAGCGTAGCCGGGCAAGCGATGGACATTCAGATCAGCCATATCAGCGTCAACAAGCGAGGCCAGCCGCAACGCGATCAGCGGCGGATTGAGGGCACGCTGATTCATATTGGGCGCGGTTCCTATTGCCAGATTCATTTGCCTGATCCGCGGATCGCTCTGCAGCACGCGCATATTACGGTAGAGGGATCTTGCGCGACTTTGGCCGCCGAGTCCGGTCCTCTCAGTGTCAATGGCAACGCCGTTGCAGGCGCGATGCTGGCGGTGGGTGACCGTATTGAAATAGGGCCGTATGTGCTGGAGGTCGAAACACCGCCCGCAGGTGTTCCCCTGGCCTTGACGATTGAGCTGCGCGTGCCGCTGGCAGCGACTGACGAGGGCCGCCGCCGGTGGCTGCGTACCCCACGGCTGTCCAAGCGCAGACTTTCCTACATCGCTTTCGTGGCGACGTTGTTGTTGTGCTTGCTGATACCACTGGGGCCCGAATTGCTCGGTTATGCGGCGGTGCCGTCGGTCAAAGCGGTGCCCGAGGCCACAGAAGAAATGGTGCGCGTGATGGCTGCAAAGTTCCTGCCGGTGCTGAATCCGGGGCCGGTCTCCAGAAGTCACCAGAATTTCGGGCAGGAGTGCGCGAAGTGTCATCAGACGCCCTTTGTGCAGGTGCGGGACGAAGCGTGTGTCGCCTGCCACAAGACGGTGCGCGAGCATGTGCCGGCGGCCGAGCTCACCGGCGTCAAAGGACAGGCATTTCGTGATACACGCTGCGCAGAGTGCCACCGCGATCACAAAGGCGTGCAGATGGCACCGCGCTCGCAGGAGCAATGTGCGGAGTGCCATCGCGACGTAACCCAGGTGGCGGCACAGGCGAAATCTCATAATGCCACCGACTTTGGTGTCAAGGGCGAGCATCCGGAATTCAGGCTGTCGTTGCTGGATGCCGACAAGCCCGGCGCGATACGGCGAGTACGCTTGAGCAAACCCGCGTCGCCCGAGATGGTCGAGCGTTCGAACCTGAAGTTCAATCACCAGCTGCACATGGATCCTGCCGGTGTGCGTGATCCGGAGGGCAAGCGTGACGCTGCCGGTATGCGCAATGCGCAGGGCGGGCGTACCGTGCTCAAATGCAGCGGCTGCCATGAGCCGAGCGAAGGCGGGCGTCTGATTGCACCCATATCCATGGAAAAACATTGCCAAAGTTGCCACTCGCTGG
The DNA here is from genome assembly GCA_945906815.1 of Bordetella parapertussis. Taxonomy (GTDB): domain Bacteria; phylum Pseudomonadota; class Gammaproteobacteria; order Burkholderiales; family SG8-41; genus UBA5216. The sequence continues at coordinate 22,787 of CAMDRT010000039.1, read as the reverse complement.
CGTTCGAGCCGAAAGTGACGACGCGCCAGGCGCCGCATGGCGACGTTGAAGGGATCGCCACGCGGTTGCGCGAGTTTTATGCGCGGCTGGTGTTGGGTGATGTGCCGCCGGATGTCAATCCACCCGCCGATCTGCCGCGGATGCGCCCGGGCATGGAGCTCAGCTATCCGGAGCGTGTGCAGGCGCTGCAGCTTGCGGAACAGAAAGCGAACCAGGTGTTGCGGGACTTGTTCGAGCAACGCAAGGTGTGTTCAACCTGTCATGTGGTGTCACGCACGACGGATAGTGCGGGTTGGAAAATCGCGCCCGTACGTGTGGCGAAAGTGTGGATGCCACAGGCCATATTCAGTCACGACAAGCACAAGATGGACTCCTGCACCAAATGCCACGATATGTCAGGGTCGACCAGCGCTAGCCAAATATCCATGCCCGACGTTGCGGTTTGCCATGCGTGTCATGTCGGCGCGGCCCCGGTGGCCGGCAAGGTGACCTCGGATTGCTCGATGTGCCACAAATTCCATGCCGGCCGCGATTATTGGCACGGCATCACGCAGGCGCAGATGTTGCCCGGAGTAGGCCGATGAGAGGGCTGGTTGTTTTGGTGATGGCTATAGCTATGGCACTGGTAGGGTGTGGCGGTGGTGCTGGCGGCGACGGCGGGCCGACGGTGGCGTCAGCGGCGTCAGGTTGCAGTGGCGCTTGTGCCGCGGCGACGCCCACGGCACTCACGGTAGCCGAGGTTAATCGCATCCTGAGTCAGGCGGTGCAGGAGGCGCTGGCGCGCGGCGCACTGGCAACGATCGCCGTGGTCGATCGCTCCGGCAACGTGCTGGCTGTTTTTAAAATGACCGGTGCGGCGGCGACGTTTACGATTTCCGGCGGGCGTGGTGTGACCGGCGGACTCGAAGGTGTGGCCATCGTGCCGTCCGAGTACGCCGCGATCAGCAAAGCGATTACCGGGGCCTACCTGTCCTCCGAAGGCAATGCATTTTCCACGCGCACCGCCAGCCAGATCGTGCAGGAAAATTTTAATCCGGGCGAGCTGGGCTCGCCGGGCGGCCCTTTGTTTGGGGTGCAGTTTTCTTCGCTCTCGTGTTCCGATGTGGTTGCGGCAGGTGTTACGCCGGGTCCCAAGCCCTCGCCGCTGGGGTTGGCGGCGGATCCCGGTGGCTTGCCCCTCTACAAGAACGGTATCGTGGTGGGTGGCGTTGGTGTGATTGCTGATGGCGTGTACGGATTGGACCTCAATCTCAAAGATATCGATCTGGATCTGGATGAGCTGATCGCGGTCGCCGCGGCGCGCGGATGGGATGCCCCGGCTAATCGTCGTGCCGACCGCATCACCGCCGACGGACGGACATTCCGCTACGTCGATTCGGAAGCGATATCCTCGAACCCTGCGACGGCACCGGCGCTTCCGGGTGCGGGTGCACTGGTGACGGTCGCTGCCTACAAACCGGTGGCGGCAGTGAGCGCCGGCGTGGCGTTCAGCACCGCCGCTTCGGGGTTTCGTGCCGATACCACCACGCCTGCGTTTGCGGGTCTGAATGCCTATGTGCTGGACAATGGGGCCGGCGTCAACCGCTTTCCGCCGATGGCCGGCACCGACACTTTTCTGACTGCGGCGGAAGTGACGCGCATACTGGCTGAGGCGATTAAGATCGCCAATCGCTCGCGCGCGCAAATTCGTCAGCCTTTGGGAACGCCGGCACAGGTGACCATTTCGGTGGTGGATACCACGGGCGCCATTCTGGGCGTGATCCGCACCCCGGATGCCCCGGTGTTCGGCACCGATGTCGCCGTGCAGAAAGCGCGTAGCGCGCTGTTTTTTTCGAATACCAGTGCGGCGGCAGCCTTGACCGCGCTGGGGGCACCTGTCAGCGCTTACGTGGTGGGTATGCAGGGGCTGATCGGCGGTGCCTTGAGCAACGGTGTGGCCTACAGCAATCGCGCAATCGGTAATCTCGCGCGGCCCTTTCTGCCCGACGGCATCAACGGCGCGGGGCCGGGCCCCCTGTCAAAGCCGTTTGCGCAATGGAGTCCGTTTGCGGACGGTCTGCAACTGGACCTGGTGCAGGCGAAGATCGTGGGCAATATTCTGGCCGGTACCAACACCGGCCCCTGCAGCACGATACCGGCGCTTGCCAATGGTATGCAGATTTTTCCCGGCAGCGTGCCGATATTCCGCGGCGCGCAACTGGTGGGCGCGATAGGCATTTCGGGTGATGGCATTGATCAGGATGATATGGTGGCTTTTCTAGGGCTTGCAAATGCCGGAATTGCGCTGGGCACGGGTATTGCGAACGCGCCCGCCGCGCTGCGCGCCGACCGGATAGCGGTACCCGGCGGACAGTTGCGCTACGTGAATTGTCCGGTTGCGCCTTTTCTCGATACCACAGCGACGGATGTGTGCATTGGCATATAAGCTGCAGCATCACTGGCTGCGCTCGGCATGGGTAAGCCTGGCGGCTGTGGCTGTGGCTGTGGCTGGTGCGCCGGGCGCGTTGCTTGCCCAGGCGCCGCCACCGGCGTTTGTAACGCCTGCACCGGCGTCTCCCGCGGCCGATCCCTCTGCGCTGGATGCGTGGCTGTCCCGGCATGCACCCGCTTTCGCCAGTCCCGACGCGTCCACTGTGGGGCGCTTTCTGCTACAGGTGGAAGTGCCTGAGGTTTTGATTTACGACCTGCCCGATAGCGCAAGTCTGGTGGTGGGGCGGCTGGAACAGGGTGTCGAGGTGGAAGCCGAGGTTAAGGCGGGTGACTGGTATCGCATCAAGCGCGCGTCGGGCGAGCCGGGCTGGGTGTTGAACGCGACGACGGCGAGCGGCACAGTGATGGCCGTGCGGCCGTTTCCGGCGGATCGCCGCATCGGCTATGAAGCGGGCGCGCTGGATCCGCGGGTAGCGCAGTCCTTGCCGCGCGATCAGGCGCCAGCGAGCGAGCAATCCGGCATTGAGCGGCAACGGCCGCAGGGCGCCCCCCTCGAGCCGCGCTTGCCGCTGATTGATCCGTCTCGCGTAGAGCCGCCTTCGCCGTTGTATCGCAGCGAAGAAATACCGGTGCGGGATCGCTGGCGTATAGTCAAGTCACTGGGGCTGCTGCCGTATAAGCCGCTGGATCCCTACAATCCCAACGTGCTTAAGGGTGATCTCCCGGTGCTGGAAAATGTGCTGGGAAAAGAGTGGTTTTTCAGCCTGGCGGCGGTGTCCGATACCCTGATCGAAGCACGGCGTCTACCGACGCCGACGGGTGCGCAGTCCACCCTCAATGCGGGGTCGAACGGCACGTTTGGGCGCGGGCGCCAGACGACGTTGGCGGAGACCGGCATCATCAGTCTTGCGCTACTCAAGGGCGATACCACCTTCAGGCCGCCGGATTACGAATTCCGCTTCGTTCCGGTATTTAACTTCAACCGCACGCTGACACAGGAAGTGCGTGCGGTAAATATTAATCCCGCCAATGGTACCGACCGCAACGATAATTTTTTTGGTGTGCAGGAACTGTTTGCCGATAAACATTTGCGCGATGTGTCCACCCGCTACGACTTTGACAGCCTGCGCGTGGGCATACAGCCGTTTACGGCGGATTTTCGCGGCTTCCTGTTTCTCGATCAGCCGTTCGGCGTGCGCCTGTTTGGCACCCGCGATAACAATCAGTGGCAATACAACGCGGCCTGGTTCAGACGTTTAGATAAGGATACCAACAGCGGCTTGAACGATATCGCCAAACGCATGCGTGCGGACGATATCTACGTCTTCAATGTCTACCGCCAGGATTCATTCTTTACCCCCGGATTCACCTCGCAAGGGATTATTCTGCATAACCGAAATCGCGAGGGTGATCGTTCGGACTTTTACAATGCCAACGGATTTTTGGAGCGCCCGGCGATTTTCGGCAGCGGGCGCTCGCATAACTACGATGTGACGTATTTGGGCTACAACGCCGATGGTCACATCGGCAAGTGGAATATTACAGCGTCGGCCTATTACGCCATGGGCCGCGATGAGCGCGGCATGTTCTCGGGACAGCGTGAGCGCATCGGCGCCACCTTTGGCGCACTCGAGTTGTCCCACGATTTCAACTGGGTACGCCTGCGTGCGAGCGCTTTGTACGCGTCCGGGGACAAGGACCCCTACGACAGCAAGGCGCAGGGCTTCGATGCCGTGCTGGAGAACCCGCAGTTCGCGGGCGCCGACACCAGTTACTGGATACGCCAGGCTGTGCCTTTGATCGGCGGCGGGGGCATCGCGCTGTCGATGCGCAATGGCGTGTTGCCGTCGCTGCGTACGTCGCGGGAGTTCGGGCAGTCGAATTTTACCAACCCCGGCCTGCATCTGCTCGGCATCGGCGCCGATTTCGACGTCAAGCCGGGGATGCGCGTCATTAGCAATCTTAATTATCTCGAATTCGACAATCTCTCGTCGTTGGCAGTATTGCGCAACCAGAAGTTCAGCAGCCTGAAGATTGGCGTGGATGCTTCTGTGGGCGTGCAGTACCGTCCCTACTTCACCCAGAATGTCGTCATCAACGCCTCGGTAGGCGCTTTGTTTCCCGGCAAGGGGCTGCGTGAAATCTACGGCAATGGATTCGATGCCGTTCAATACTCGGCATTGCTTAACGTATTGTTGACCTTCTGATGCGTATTCTTGCCCTCGCGCTGTTACTGCTCGCGGCGTCGCTCGTTAGCCTGGCACACACCTCCCCGCCTGGAGAAGCGGTAAGTCCACCGGCGCCTGAGCGGCAGACGCAGGATGATGCGGATAAGAAGTCGGCAGGCTGCGTCACCTGTCATACCGCATCCGACCGCCACACCATGCACGCCAACCCCGCGGTGGTACTGGGATGCACCGATTGTCACGGTGGCAATGTCAACGTGACCAGGCCCGACGGATCGGCGTATCACGGCAAGGATCATCAGCAATACCTTGGCGCAATGGGTAAGGCGCATGTGGCGCCGCGGTTTCCGCTGGAATGGAACACGCCGGCATCGGCGAATCCGCAAGGCTCCTATACCTTGCTCAATCGCGAATCGCCTGCATTCGTGCGCTTCATCAATCCCTCGGATTATCGCGTTGCCCGGGAGTCCTGTGGTGCCTGCCACCTGCCGGTGATTCAGGCCGCCGAGCGTAGCCTGATGGCGACCGGGGCGATGCTGTGGAACGGCGCTGCCTATAACAATGGCATTTTGGACAATAAACGAGGCTTGCTGGGCGAGGCGTACACCAGAACCGGCGAGGCAGCCACCCTTAAAAATCCGCTGCCGCTGGACGATTGGCTCAAGCAAATGGGCGTGCTGTCGCAACTCTACCCGTTGCCGGCGTGGGAGACGGTGCCTCCGGCTGACGTATTCCGCGTGTTCGAGCGCGGCGGGCGCGTGATTGGCACCCAATTTCCTGAAGTGGGTCTGCCCAACAGCAGTGGCAAGCTGCAGGTGCTGGATGAACCTGGACGACCCGATATCAAGCAATCCAACCGCGGGCCTGGCACCGGCAGCCGTATTGCGGTGCCGCTGATCAACATTGCCAAAACGCGTCTGAACGATCCCTTGATGTGGTTTTTAGGCACCAACGATCAGCCCGGCGACTATCGTTCGTCGGGTTGCGCGTCTTGCCACGTGGTCTATGCCAATGATCGCGATAAGGCGCGTTCCGGTCCCTATGCCCAATACGGTAACGATGGCAAGAGCATCACGGCGGATCCGACTATCCCGAAAGACAAATCCGGACATCCCCTGAAGCACGAGTTCACACGCTCAATTCCGTCGTCGCAGTGCATGATCTGCCACATGCACCAGCCGAATATATTCGTCAACAGTTTTTACGGTTTTACCATGTGGGACTACGAGTCCGACGCGCCATCGATGTGGCCACAGAAGCAGCGCTACCCGACGGATGAAGAGCGGCGCAAGATACTGGATCGCAATCCGGAAGGCGCGGCAGTGCGCGGCAAGTGGGGTGACGTGGATTTTCTGAAAGAGGTTTCCCGCCTCAACCCGACTCTCAAGGATACGCAGTTTGCCGATTACCACGGTCACGGCTGGAATTTTCGCGCCATCTTCAAGCGCGATCGCAAGGGTACGCTGCTCGACAAGGATGGCCATCCGGTAGCGGATGATGATCCGAAAAAATTCGACCCCAAAAATCCGAAACAAGCGGTGCATCTCACCTCGATTCATCTCGATGTAGGCATGCATTGCGCCGATTGCCACTTTGCCCAGGATTCCCACGGCAACGGCCATATCTATGGCGAGGTGGCCGCAGCTATCGAGATCGAATGTGCCGACTGTCACGGCAAGGCCAGTAGCTATCCCACACTGTTTACGTCCGGCCCTGCCGCGCGCCCCCGCGGCACCGACATGAGCCTCCTGCGCACGCCCGATGGACGCAAGCGTTTCGAGTGGAAAGACGGCAAACTCTATCAGCGCTCGGTGATGTTCCCGGACAAGGAATGGGAAATGTCCTTGGTCAAGGACTCGGTAAACCCCAGCCATCCGCGCTACAACGCCAAGGCCGCGCGCGCCAAGCTGGTAGCGCAGGGCGACTTTGACAATTACGCTCAGCGCTGGGGACTCCCTGCGGCGCAGAACCGGCGCGTGATTTCAGAACGCAGCGAGCTGATCCAAAATGCGCAGCGCGGCTCGCCCGGGGTGCCCGAGGACAAGCGCGCGCATGGGGATGACAAGATGACTTGTCAGACTTGTCATACCTCATGGACCACCAGTTGTTCAGGCTGTCATTTGCCGATTGAGGCCAACGAAAAAACCGACCGCAAACATTATGAAGGCGGGTTTTCACGTAATTACGCCACCTACAACCCGCAGGTGGTGCGCGACGACATGTTCCTGATTGGCCGCCATAGCCGCATCAAGGGAGATCGCTCCAATGGTGCCATGCCCGACAAGGGAAAGATTACGCCCATCCGTTCGTCGTCAGCGTTGGTGCTGTCATCCACCAACGCCAACCGCGAGAAACTCTACATCCAGCAGGCGCCCACCTCAGCCAGCGGATTTTCGAGCCAGGCCTTTGCGCCACATTATCCGCATACCGAGCGCAAGACCGAAACCAAGACCTGCTCCGACTGCCATGTGTCCGCCGACAACGACAACAATGCCATCATGGGGCAATTGCTGGGGCATGGCACCGGCTATATCGGATTGATGGGCTACAACGCGTGGGTGGGTGAAGAAAAGCACATTGAGGCGGTGCAGGTGACGGAATGGGAGGAACCGCAGGCGGTGATCGGGAGTTATCTGCACCGTTATGCGTATCCCGACTGGTACGCGGCGCATCTGAAGCGCGGACGCACCCTGCCGGAGGCGCACGAGCACACCACCGCGGGCAGCGCGCGCTGCGTGCAGTTGCGCGGGGAATATCTCTACGTGGCGGAAGGCGCCGGTGGTATGCGCGTCTACGACGTGGCGTCCATTGCCAACAAAGGGGTATCCCAGCGTATTATTTCCGCGCCGTTTTCAGCGTTGGGACAGAACACGCACATCGCCAGCAAGCAGGCGACCTGCGTGGCGTTGCCAACCACGCAGCCGATTGCGCCGTTTAAGAATCAGGGCAAGCTGATGCGTGAGGACAATCAGGAGCAGCCATTCCATCCGATCTACAACTACGCGTTGATTACGGACGCCGAGGAGGGGCTGATCCTGGTGGATGTGAATACGTTGCAGGACGGTGACCCGCGCAATAACTTTCTCAAGCGTGCGCTGACCTGGAATGCCAACGGCGTGTTGCGTGGCGCTCGGCATATCACCGTGGGCGGTTCCTACGCTTACATCACCGCAAGCGCAGGGGTGGTGATCGTCAATCTCAAGGATCCGCTCAAACCCGTAGTGGCGGCAGTAATCCCGCTCCAGGGCGCGCGTGCGAGCGCACTGCAGTTTCGCTATCTGGCGGTGACCGACGACAGCGGCTTGCGCATGATTGATGTCACTATTCCCGAGCGCGCAAAACGGGTTGAAGCGGCATTTGTGCCACTGGCAGACGCGGATCGCATCCACCTGGCGCGCACCTACGCTTATGTTGCCGGTGGCAAGGAGGGGCTGGTGATTATCGATATTGAAAAGCCGGAACAGCCGCGGGTGTATATGAAGTTCACGGCGGGTGGCGTGATCAATGATGTGCGCGACGTGACGGTGGCTTCGACCAATGCGTCTGCCTTTGCCTATGTCGCCGATGGGCGCAATGGATTGCGGGTGATCCAACTGACGGCGCCGGACACCCAGCCCAAGTTTTATGGCTTCAGCCCGGACCCGAAACCGCAACTGATAGCGACACGCCTCACCCGCACGCCAGCGTTATCGTTGTCGCGCGCGCTTGAGCGTGACCGTGCGGTGGACGAAAGCGGCGGTCAGGTTGCGGTATTTGGGCGCATCGGCTCGCGCCCGCTTAATCTCGAGGAACAACGCAAAATGTACCTCAAACCCGATGCAACATTGTGGACCGTGCGCGATAACCCCGAGCCTGCGGGCACCAAGCCTGCAGGTGCCAAGCCATGAACGCGCGCCACCGCTGGCTAATGTGCGCCGCTGTCGCCTGCCTGTTGCAGCTTGCAGGGGCGCGCGCCGCAGCGCCGCTGCCGCATTACGCCAAAGACAAGAGCATGGGCGTGGCCAGTTGCGCCAGCAGTCTTTGCCACGGTGCCATAGAGACGTGGAAGGACTCCAGCGCACTGCAGAATGAATACATCACTTGGTCGCGCTCGGACAAACACGCGCGCGCGTATGCCGTGCTGCTGAATGAGCGTTCGCGGGAGATCGCAAAAAAACTCGCACTGCCGCAGCCCGCGCACCAGAGCGCTGTGTGTCTGGATTGTCATACCCACAATCCGCAGCCCGCTCAGCGTGCTCAGGGTTTTCAGTTGACCGATGGGGTGGCATGCGAAGCCTGTCACGGCCCCGCCGAGCGCTGGCTCAGGAGCCATGTCGAGACCGGCGCGACGCACGCGCGTAACGTCGCGCGCGGCTTGTATGCCACGCCCGATGACACGGCGCGTGCACGTTTGTGCCTGTCCTGTCATTTGGGGACTGCGGAAAAATTTGTCACCCATAAGATCATGGCGGCAGGACACCCGCGCATGAGCTTTGAGTTGGATACGTTCACCCAAATCGGGCCGGCGCATTTTCGTATCGACGCCGATTGGCAACGACGCAAGGGCGACTGGAATGCGGTACGTGCGTGGGCCATCGGTCAGGCGGTGGCGGCACAGCAGACACTGGCCTTATTGCAAGGTCCGCGCGGGCGCGACGGATTTTTCCCGGAACTGGTGCTGTTTGATTGCCATTCCTGTCATCATCCGATGGCCGACAAGCGCAATACTGCCGCGCGCACCGGCGCCGGGCCGGGGTTCGTGCGCCTGAATGATGCCAATCTGCTGATGCTGCGGCAAATTGCACAGCGTGTGATGCCGGGCGAGGCGGGGGCGTTTGCGCAACAGGTGGCGCAACTGCACAAGGCAGTGGCCAGCGGCAACGATACGCTGGCACAGGCGCGCGTGGTCGAAATGATGATCGCCGCGATGACGCCGAAAATCAGTGCACACCCATTTTCCGCGGAAGATCTTAGAGCCATGATGTTGGGCTTGATCGAGGATGGCATCCAGGGTCAGTACAGCGATTATCAGGGCGCCGAGCAGGCGGTGATGGCGCTACAGAGCGTGAGCGATTTCATGGGCCGGCAAAACCTGTTGAAAACACAACCGTTAAAGCCGCTCATCAAGCGGCTGCTGGCGGCGCTGGCGCGCGACGAAAAGTATCAGCCTGCGGTGTTTGAAAATGGCTTGCGCGAACTGAGAACGCAACTTGAAACAGGAGTGACGCAATGAACGAGCGCGTGCGCATCGCTATCATCGGCTCGGGGCCGAGCGGCCTGTCCTGCGCTGCGCATGCGGCGGAACTCAAAGTACCGCATGTCTTGCTGGAAGCCGAGGAACATCCCTCGCACACCATTTACCGTTACCAGAAGGGCAAGCACGTGATGGCGGAGCCGGCGATACTGCCGCTGCGCAGCCCGATCACGTTTGGCGCTGCCAAGCGTGAAACCATCCTCTCCAAGTGGAGTGAAGAACTCACGAAATACGCAGTGAACATTCGCTACAAGACTGACGTCACTGCGATCACCGGCAGCAAAGGCGCGTTCGAAATAACCACGGCGACGCAGGAAGTGTACCAGGCCGAGCATGTGGTGCTGTGCATAGGGTTGCAGGGCAATGTGCGCAAACTGGGTGTGCCCGGCGAAGATCTCGAACGCGTGCAATACCAACTGGATGATCCTGACGAGTATAACGGCGAAACAATAGTGGTGGTCGGCGCGGGCGATGCCGGCCTCGAGAACGCGCTGGCGCTGGCGGAAAACAATCGCGTGATCATCATCAACCGGGTGGATGAGTTTCCGCGTGTCAAGCAGGGCAATATTGATCTGGTGACTGCGGCTATCCACGACAGCAAGCTCGAGTGCCGCTATAGCACCAACGCACTCAAGGTGGAGGCGGTCGAAGGCGAAGTGAAGCCGTTGTTCTTTACCGCGCAGACGCCGCAGGGTATCGAGAAAATCGCTTGTGACCGCGTGATCGCGCGGCTCGGTGCCATACCCCCGCGCAAGCTGGTCGAAGCTTTTGGCGTGCAGTTCCCGAATGAGAGCATGGGTGCGGTGCCGCAGGTGTCTGAGACCTACGAGTCGAATGTGCCCGGGCTTTACATCATCGGGGCGCTGGGGGGATACCCGCTCATCAAGCAGGCGATGAATCAGGGTTACGAGGTGGTGGAATACATACTTGGCAACCCGGTGGAACCGGCGGACGAGCCTTTGTTAAAGGGCAAGTTTGGCCATTTCAAACGTGCCAAAAACGTCTCTGAAGCGCTGGCTCTGGTGCAAACCAATGTGCCGTTATTCAAAGATCTGACCACCTTGCAATTGCGCGAATTCATGATCGACAGCGATGTGCGGGCGCCCAAGCGCGGCGAGACTATTTTCGAAAAAGGCGACTACACCAACACGTTTTTCTCGATAGTGGATGGCGAAGTATTGGTTGACGTGCCCGGTGAGGGAGGCAAGCGCACGACCGTGGCGCTTAGCCGGGGCCAGTTCTTCGGCGAGCTGGGATTGTTGTCCGGGCGGCGGCGCTCGAACACCTTGCGGGCAGGCGAAAACTGCGTGCTGATCGAGACCCCGCGGCGCTCCATGCTGAAACTGCTGGCGAGCATAGAGTCGGTGCGGCGGCAGATCGACGAGACTTCCCTGCGGCGCGCGGTGCGTGTGCATATCGCGCCGTTTGTGCCGGAAACCGATGTGGATGAAATGCTCAAAGACGCGAAGATCAAGAGTTTCGCGTCAGGGCAGACGATTTTCAAGGAAGGCGATGAGGCGGACGGTTTACATCTCATCCGCCGCGGTTCGGTTACGGTGTCACGTGTGCATGGCGGCAAAGAGGTGGTGGTGGCGTATGTCGCTGCGGGAAACTATGTTGGTGAAATGGCGCTGCTGTCCGCGAATACCCGGCGCTCTGCGACGGTGCGCGCGGCGGTCAATTGCGAAACCATTCTGTTGCCCGCTGCTACCTTCAGCGCCGTGGTCAACCGCAACCCGACAATGCGCAGCAGCCTGCAGGCAACGGTGCTGGCGCGCATGTCCAAGGACGCCCAGCGCGATGCGGCGCCGGACCAGGCGTCGAGCGGCCTGATCACTTTCCTGATAGGGCAGGGTCTGGGCGAGAGTACCGATGTGCTGCTGATCGACGAGAGTCTGTGTGTGCGCTGTGACAATTGCGAGAAAGCCTGCGCCGATGTGCACGACGGCACCTCGCGTCTTGATCGTGAAGCGGGTCCTACCTTTGCCAACATTCATGTACCGACGTCGTGCCGGCATTGTGAAAATCCGCACTGCATGAAGGAGTGTCCGCCGGACGCGATTCACCGCAATCCCAACGGCGAGGTATTTATTGATCCCGCCACCTGCATTGGTTGTGGCAATTGCGAGCGCAATTGCCCTTACGGCGTGATCCAGATGGCGCAGGTGAATCCACAGCGCCGCGCGCCGGGCCTGTTGTCGTGGCTGTTAACGGGCTTCACCACCGAACCCGGCCGTGAACCGGAGTACCACAATAAGGAGCTCGGTAAAAAAGCGGTGAAGTGTGATATGTGCAAAGACCTGTCGGGCGGGCCGGCGTGCGTGCGCGCTTGTCCCACTGGCGCCGCCATCCGCATCAATCCGGAAAAATTCATCGCCTAGGATAGGCGCACTGCGGTGCGGGTTGGAGATTTACGCGCGCGGCCGCAGTAGCGGCGGGCGGAACGGATAGTAGGGCGCCTGATACCAGGGATAGGGTGGCCGCCCGGCGCGTGAAAAATAGGTTTCAAGTTCTTCAGCGGTGCGGCGCTGCAGCACGAACGACTTGGCTGTCGTGATGCCGTCAATTTCATATTCAACGTTCAGCTGGATCTGTTTGCCATAGTTCAGGATGGGCACGCTTCCCATCGCAACAGGCGTTTGCGTGCGGGCGCCGGCAATCACCTCTTTTGCGCCACCGGGTGTGCGTTCCTGTGTGGCACTGGATACGCGCAGCACCTGAACCCGGCGATTTTGCAGTTCCAGATTGACGAAATAGAAAGTAATCTTGCCCAGCGCCTGCTGATCGGTTTGCCCGAATACTTCAAACGCACCGGGCACACCGATCGCATCCAGCGCTTTCTGTACATCGTAGACGATGGGAATAAAAGTTTTCTCGTGTGTGATGGCCAGTTGCAGACCAAGCTTGCCTTCCTGCAGCCACTCTCCCGTGTCGTAGAACCTAGAATATTCGCGCACATGCCTGCGGCCGGACTGCGGGTCGTCAGCGGATTCCAGCATCCTGCCGGAGGAGCAGGCCGTCAATCCGCCCAGCAGACACAGGCCCAGCAGAAGCAGAGAGTGCGCAGGGTGTTTCATGGTTCAGGCTGAACGACTTGTGCTTCTCCTGCCAAGCATCCACGGCCGCATGGCGTGGCGTTTGGGCATACGGCAGGCACTGTGCGGGATCGGGATTCGCATGGCATGCAGTCATTGTAGCATCGTAAAATCGGCCGTTCCGCCACAAATACGTCATCCGTTTCGCTACAGCGTGGCGGGAGGGGGGGCGTAAAACCATAGCGCACCAGCATAGGGATCCGGCATGTCGCAAGCCCACCAGTTTGACCTGCTCAATCAACGCCGCTTCGGGCCGTTTTTCGGCGTGCAGTTCCTGGGCGCCTTTAACGACAACCTCTACAAAAACGCACTGGTGATCATGCTCACGTTTCAGGCGGCGAGCATGAGCACCCTGAGTTCGGGGTTGCTGGTCAATTTGTGCGCGGGCTTGTTCATACTGCCGTTCTTTTTATTTTCTGCGACCGCGGGGCAACTGGCCGATAAGTACGATAAAGCGTTGATCACGCGGTGGGTGAAAATATTCGAGATCGTCATCATGATCATTGGCGCGCTTGGTTTTTATGGGCGCAGCCTGGAATTGTTGCTGATCGCGCTGTTCATGATGGGCATGCATTCGACCCTGTTCGGCCCGGTCAAATACGCCTATCTACCGCAGCATCTGAAACACGAAGAACTGGTCGGTGGCAATGGTTTGACCGATGCGGGAACGTTTATCGCGATTCTGTTGGGCACCCTGCTGGGCGGCACCTTGATCGGCATTAAACCCTCCGGCGCGATGTGGGTATCGGCCACTGCCCTCGTGATCGCGGTGCTGGGTTATTGGGTGAGCCGTGCGGTGCCGCTATCGCCAGCACCTTCGCCGGCATTGAAAATCAACTGGAATCCGCTCACCGCGACCTGGGCGAACCTGAAATTCCTGCGCACCCATCGCACGCTGTGGTTGTCGATCCTCGGTATCTCGTGGTTCTGGTTTTACGGCGCGATGTTTTTGTCACAGTTTCCGAATTACACCAAAGAGGTGCTCGGCGGCGGCGAGCAGGTGGTGACGTTGCTGCTGGCCGTGTTTAGTGTAGGCATAGGCCTGGGTTCGTTGCTGTGCGAGAAGCTGTCCGGGCGCAAGATTGAAATCGGGCTGGTACCGTTTGGCTCGATAGGCTTGACGCTATTCGCGATCGACCTTTTTTTCGCCAGTCCGTCGCAAAGCCCTGCCACGCCGCTCGGCGCAATGGATTTCCTGCAGCAGGCGGGCAGTTGTCGCGTGTTGTTTGACTTGCTGATGATCGGCATCTTCGGTGGCCTTTATATCGTTCCGCTGTATGCGTTGATTCAAAGCCGCAGCGAGCCTGCTCACCAGTCGCGCGTGATCGCGGGCAACAACATACTGAACGCATGGTTCATGGTGGTGGCCGCCGCTGTTGCGATAGTGGGCCTGAATTTGGGGTTGACGATTCCGCAGTTGTTCCTGCTTACCGGCCTGTGCAATGCGCTGGTGGCGATTTACATCTACACGCTGGTGCCGGAATTTTTGCTGCGTTTTTTGGTGTGGCTGTTGATTCACTCGGTGTATCGTCTGGAAAAGAAAGGCCTCGAAAATATACCGGCAACAGGCGCCGCGATGCTGGTGGCGAATCACCCGACGTTTATCGATGCGCTGGTGATCGCGGCCGCGTGCCCGCGCCCGACGCGTTTCGTGATGGATCACAAGCGCTACCACACACCGCTGCTGCGTTTTTTGTTTCGCGCGACGCGCTCAATCCCGATTGCCCCGGCGCGAGAAGATCCGCTGCTGCTGGAGCGCGCCTACGACGAAATCGCCAAAGGACTGAGCGCAGGCGACCTGATCTGTATTTTCCCCGAAGGACGCGTCACCGACGATGGCGAGATTCACGATTTCCGCGGTGGTATCCAGCGCATCATCGAGCGCACGCCGGTGCCGGTGGTGCCGATTGCGCTGCGTGGCTTGTGGGCGAGTTTTTTCGGGCGGCAGGGCGGGGCACTGCTGGTGCGGGTGTTTCGTCTCGGCCTGTTCGGCAAGATAGGCTTGAGCGTGGGTGTACCGGTGGCACCGCAGGCGGTGACGGCGGAAGGTTTGCAGGCGCAGGTGCAGGCCCTGCGCGGCCATGAAAAATAGCCCTTAAAAAAATGCATCGCTAGGCCGCGTTGGAGCGTGTGGGGCGTGTGATAAACTAGTGCTTGATTTTATTGAGATTTTCAGTCATGTCTGGCAGCACACTCGGCAAACTTTTTTGCGTCACATCCTTCGGCGAAAGTCACGGGCCGGCTATAGGCTGCGTGGTGGACGGCTGTCCGCCAGGCATGGCGTTGAGCGAGGCAGACCTGCAAGTCGATCTGGATCGCCGCAAGCCTGGCACCTCGCGTCACGTCACGCAGCGCCGTGAAGAAGACAAAGTTGAAATCCTTTCCGGCGTGTTTGAAGGCAAAACCACCGGCACGCCGATAGGGCTGCTGATCCGCAACACCGATGCCAAGAGCAAGGATTACAGCAAGATTGCCGACAAGTTTCGCCCCGGTCACGCCGACTACACCTATTGGCAGAAATACGGTATTCGTGATTACCGTGGCGGTGGCAGGCAATCGGCGCGCGAAACTGCGGTGCGCGTGGCGGCGGGCGCGATTGCGCGCAAATGGCTGCATGAAAAATTCGGCCTCGTGATACGCGGCTACATGTCGCAGCTGGGGCCGATCAAAATTCCCTTCAAATCGTGGGACGGCGTGTACGACAATCCGTTTTTTGCGGCGGACGTGTCATACGTGCCCCAGCTCGAAGCATTCATGGACCAGCTGCGCAAGTCCGGTGACTCTGTAGGCGCGCAGATTACTACCGTCGCATCCGGCGTGCCAGTGGGCTGGGGCGAACCGGTGTACGACAAGCTGGATGCCGATCTTGCCTATAACATGATGAATATCAACGCGGTGAAGGGCGTGGAAATCGGCGCAGGCTTTGCGGCAGTGTCACAGCGCGGCACCGAACATTCCGACGAAATGTGTCCTGAGGGATTTTTGTCGAACAACGCCGGCGGCATTCTCGGTGGCATTTCCACCGGGCAGGACATCGTGGTGAATGTCGCGGTGAAGCCGACCTCCAGCATACGCCTCACGCGCCGCACCATCGACACCGCAGGTAACGCGACCACCATCGAAACCCATGGCCGTCACGACCCCTGCGTGGGCATACGCGCCACACCGATCTGCGAGGCAATGATGGCGCTGACGCTGATGGATCACGCGCTGCGGCAGCGTGCGCAGAATGCGGATGTGGTTACGGCTACGCCCAAGGTCGCTGCGCTGGCACCAGTGGCTGTGGTGGCGGCGTTGCAGGCGGCTGCGGCGACCGAAAATCCTGATCCTGACGAGGCATGAGATTTCCACTGCAGCAGGTAGCGCCCCGCTGAAGATCACCTTGCCCCGCCTTGCGCGCACCCCTCACTCTCGCGCAAACGCCACCAGGTGATCCATCTCCAGCCGTATCCCGATTTTTTCTCCGATGGCATGGTTGTGGTGGCTGGGCACGAATGACAACACACGGCCACCGCCGGGCAGTTCTAGCGTGTAGATAAACTCCGCGCCGCGGAAAGCCTTGGTCAGTACTTTGGCCTGTAAGGGGCTGGCGTCGTCGTGCAGAATATCGTCGGGGCGCAACAGCACGTCCACGGTTTCTCCGGGAGCAGCGGGCAAGCGCGTGTCGCTGGGCAACTCGCCGAGTTCGAGCCTGATGCGATTGCCTTCGAGCACGAGGGCGGGCAGGAACACGCCGCGGCCGATAAATTCCGCGATGCCGCGGTTTGCCGGCTCGTGATACAGCGCGTAGGGCGTGGCCCACTGCGCGATGCCGCCTTGCATCATGATGCCAATTTCGTCGGCGAAGGTGAAGGCCTCGTTTTGATCGTGGGTGACGAGTATGGTGGTGGTGTTCTGGCTTTTCAGGATGTCGCGCACCTCGATGCTGAGGCGCTCGCGCATTTCAACGTCGAGATTGGAAAACGGTTCGTCCAGCAGCATCAACGCCGGACGCGGTGCGAGCGCGCGTGCGAGCGCTACGCGTTGTTGCTGGCCACCGGAAAGTTCCTGCGGGTAACATTTCGACGTGCCAGCAAGGCCGACGATGTCGAGCAGTTCATCAACGCGCGCGTTGCGCGTTGCGTCATCCGCGCCGTGCAGGCCAAACGCAATGTTGCGCGCCACGCTCAGATGTGGAAACAAGGCGTAGTCCTGAAACACCATGCCTATGCGGCGTGATTCCGGTGGCATCACAAATCCGGGGTGGCTCGCCACATTGCCGTTAATGATGATTTTTCCGGTGGCAACCTGTTCAAAGCCAGCAATGCAGCGCAGCACGGTGGTTTTGCCGCAGCCGCTCGCGCCCAGCAGGCATGCGATCGTGCCATCGCCCAGGCGCAAGCTGATGTCGTTAAGCACCTTGCGTGCGCCGTAAGCGTGGCTGAGGTGGCTGAGTTCTAGCGTTCCGGACATGCACTAATTATAATCGTTTGATGATGATAATGATTCTTGTTACAATAAATTGTTGTTTTTTATCTGGTACTTAGGTGGCCTTAGGTGGCTATTGCGTACAGTCTGAGGTGAGTTTTATTCACCCTTCTCATGCTCCCAATTTTATCAGTGGTATGGTTTTGACGTGATCAGCACCCCAGCCCCAGCCGTTACGTCGTGGCAAGAGCGCCACGCAGTGACATGGCCCACGCCACTGACCCTAATTGCAGTGCTGGTGGCGGCCGCAATCGCATTGCCGGTACTGGTGGTGCTGCAAAATATTTTTGTGCCATCGCAAGGCACGTGGCGCCACTTGGTGCAGACCGTGCTCGGCGACTACGTGCTCAATTCGCTGTTGCTGATGGCCGGTGTGGCTTTCGGTGTGATTTTTGGCGGCGTGTTGACGGCGTGGATTACCACCATGTGCCGCTTTCCGGGGCGCCGCATATTTGAGTGGGCGCTGCTGCTGCCGATGGCGATGCCGGCCTATGTGATGGCGTACGCCTATACCGATCTGCTGCAATTTTCCGGACCGCTGCAAATGACATTGCGCGCAGGGATGGGCTGGGCGCCGGGGCAGTACGGGTTTCCTGACGTGCGCTCGCTGGGCGGCGCGGTGATTATGTTTTCGCTGGTGCTGTATCCGTATGTGTATCTGCTCGCACGCGCAGCGTTTCTGGAGCAATCCGACAGCATGCTCGAAATGGCGCGGGTATCGGGCTACGGGCCGGTCGGCACATTTTTGCATGTGGCGCTGCCCTTGGCACGGCCGGGTATTGCCGCCGGCACTGCGCTGGCATTGATGGAAACGCTGGCGGATTTTGGCACCGTGTCGTATTTCGGCGTGCAGACGTTTACCACCGGCATTTATCGCGCCTGGTTTTCACTCGGGGATCACACCGCAGCGGCGCAACTCTCGGCGGCGCTGCTGGTGTTTGTGTTTTTGGTGCTGCTGATCGAGCGTGTCACGCGCGTGCGCGCGAGGTTTTACAGCACGTCGCAGCGCAAACAGTTGCGCAACGTCTATCAGTTGCGCGGCGTATGGATGCCGCTGGCTTTCGTGTTCTGCGCGATACCGGTGGTGTTCGGATTTCTGCTGCCCACGGGCGTCATGCTGCACATGGCGTTGACCTCGGGCGATGCGCAGTTTGGCGCGCGTTATGTGCAGCTTACCTTTAACACCGTCACGCTGGCGGCGCTGACCGCGCTGCTGGCAGTGGTGCTGGCGCTCGCGGTGGGTTATGCCGCACGCTCGGGCAGCATGGCGGTGCGCATCGCCAATCGCATTGCGGGGCTGGGCTATGCCGTGCCGGGCGCGGTCATTGCCGTGGGTGTGCTGATTCCGATTACCCGGCTAGATCACGTGCTGGCGGCGGCCTTCTCGTCATTAACCGGCGCACCTCCCGGTCTGTGGCTGACGGGCGGTGTGGCGGCGCTGGTGTACGCCTATCTGGTGCGCTTCTTTGCCGTGGCCTTGCAAGCGGTGGATGCAGGGCTATCCAAAATCACCCCCAATATGGACAGCGCTGCGCGCTCACTAGGTCTGGGCCCGGCCGCAACACTTGCGCGCGTACATGCACCCATGCTTTGGCGCAGCGCGCTGGCCGCCGGGCTGCTGGTGTTTGTCGATGTGATGAAGGAACTGCCGGCGACCTTTGTCATGCGGCCATTTAACTTTGACACGCTGGCGGTGCAGGCCTACAACCTCGCGTCCGATGAACGACTGGCCGAGGCCTCTACCGCTGCGCTGACTATCGTGGCAGTCGGACTGATACCGCTGCTTGCGCTGTCGCGGATGATACTGGATCCGCATCGGGTGGCGGGGAGCAAGGCAGCGTAGGACGCACCCAGCGCAGGTTACGCCGGAATACCCTGAGGTTTCCGCGCTAAACTCCAACCATGCCTACTCCGAAAATCCGCAAACTGCGCTGTGATGTCGTGTTGTTGGTCGATCAGGAAACCGGGGAGCGCACGCGTGGCGCTACGTTCAGGGTTGATCGTGGCAGCGTGGAGTCGCAGGTGTTGCGCGTGCTCAGGCTACAACAGGGCTGCGTTGCCGTTGTTCCCTACGACGCCGATATCGATATCACCAGCGCGGCGTTGCGCGCGCTCAATCCGCGTCTGGTATTCAATCTCACCGAGTGGATAGCCGGTGACCGCAGTCAGGATCACGTTATTACGCGCGTGCTGGAGAGACTGGGATTGCCGTATACGGGAACGGCGGGCGAGGGCCTGCGGCTTGCCCGTGACAAGGTACGGGCAAAGGCAGTGGTCGCGGGCTTGGGTGTGGCGACCCCCGCACACTACGCACCGGGTATGCCCGGCAGCACGCGAGTGCCTTTTCCGTTATTCGTGAAGCCCCACTTTGGCGATGGGTCAGATGCCATCAGCGGCGCTGCGCTGGTAAAAACGCGCGACGAATTGCACGCTCGCCTCGCTACCTTGCGTGCGCGCAAGCTGGGGCCAGTATTGTGCGAGGAGTACATCGAAGGCCGCGATCTGTTTGTGGCATTGCTGGGCAATCAACCGCAAGTGTTGGCGCCGCTGGAACTGGTGGTGGGACGGCAGGGCCGGGGCGCGCCGCGATTTGCGACGCAGCGCTTAAAGCACGACGCCGCCTATAAACGGCGATGGCAGGTGCGTTACCGCAAGGCGCGCCTGCCACGGGCGCTCATCAACGAGATACGCGATTCGAGTCGGCGCATTTTTCATGCGCTCAAGCTGCGCGACTACGCACGCATCGACTACCGGCTGACAGCGGACAACCGGTTGGTTTTTATCGAGGTCAATCCCAACCCGGATTTGGGACGCCATACCTTTGGGCGTGAGCAATGTTTCGCCGGGGTGGCGTATGCGGATTTGATCCGGCGTATTGTCTCAGCGGCCCGCGGCCGCTCTAAGCGTGAAGTCTTGTAGCGTGCGCTATGCGCACGTAATACAGCGCACGCTACTGGCCGGTGAAATTGGGCTTGCGCTTCTCGCCAAACGCGCGCACACCCTCGAGCCGGTCGGCGGTGACGACGGTACGGTTGTAGGCTTCGATTTCGATGGCCAACCCGGTGCGTAAATCCACATCCAGCCCGCGGCGTATCGCGGTTTTGGCCTGACGCAGCGCTACCGGAGCACTGGCGCAGATGGCGTTTGCGGCTTCCAGCGCGGCAGGCATCAGTGCCGCCGGTTCGAACACGCGGTTCACCATGCCCCACTCATAGCCTTCCTGCGCGGTGAATGCCTTGCCCATCAGGATCAGTTCCTTGGCGCGTCGCTCGCCCACCGCGCGCGGCAGGTTTTGCGTGCCGCCGCAGCCAGGCAGTATGCCCAGCGTCGTTTCAGGCAGTGCGAAACGCGCAGTCGTGGATGCGTAAATGAAATCACAGGCCAGCGCCAGCTCGCAGCCGCCGCCGAATGCCGAGCCATTGACCGCCGCGATCACCGGCACGCTACAGTTCATGATGGCGTAGTAGGCTTCCTCGAAGATCGCGTGCTGCATGCGCCACTGTTCGTCGCTCATGCCATTGCGTTCTTTTAAATCGCCGCCGGCGCAAAACGCCTTGTCGCCGGAACCGGTAATCAGCACGCAGCGTAGATCCTGCGGGTGAAACGCCAGAGGCGCAAAAATCTCGCGCAGCTCAATGCCCATTTGGGTGTTAAGCGCGTTACGTACCTCGGGGCGATTGAGCGTGAGTTGCAGCAGGCCGGCGGCGGATTTTTCAGTATGCAGAGTTTGATGTGTCATAAATAGTTTTTTAAAAATAAATAGTTAGTCTATGCGTGCGCCGGAAGCAGCAATTACTTTGGCGTAGCGCGCGGTTTCTGAATTCGACCGCCCTTGTGTAGGGCACGTGCAGCATATCGAGCTTGGCCGTGCTTTTCAACATCATCTCCGCACCCAGATCTCCGAGCTTTAGGTCAAAAACCTTTTAACCACAGATGAACACAGATAACCCCCAAGGGTTTTTCATCTGTGTTTATCTGTGTTCATCTGTGGTTCATTCAGGCAAGTGGGCGACCTATGACACAAACATCCGCACCGCCTGCGCAATAGCCCTTTGTGGCACACTGCGCGGCACTTGCGGAGACTGCCATGACAAAACCTAAAGTACTGTTGACCAATCCCATCGGCGCCGAAGGCATACACATCCTTGAACAGGTCGCCACGGTGGTGATCGCGCCGGACACACGCCACGACACACTGCTCGACTATGTGCGCGATGCCGATGCCTTGCTGGTGCGTGCCTACCTGCCGCCGAATATTTTCGATGTGGCGCAGCGGCTGCGCGGTGTGGTGCGTTATGCGGTGGGTCTGGACATGATACCCATGGAAGCCGCGACGGCGAAGGCCATACCTGTAGCCAACGTGCCCGGTGTCAATGCCGAGGCGGTGGCTGAATACGTGGTGAGCGCGCTGCTCATGCTCGCGCGCCGCATGCACCGCATGAACCACCTGCTGCGCACCGCCGATTGGAATGCCAGCCGTGCGCTGGGCGAAAAATCAAGCGAACTGCTCGGGCGCACCATCGGCATAGTCGGCGTGGGCAATATCGGCGGGCGTCTCGCGCAAATCTGCCATGCGGGATTTCGCATGCGCGTGCTGGGCCATCAGCGGCGGCTGGATGCGCTGCCGGATTTCGTCAGCGGCGTGGACATCGACACCCTGTGTCGTGACAGCGACTACATCGCACTGTGCTGCCCGCTGACGGACGCCACCCGCAATCTGATCAGCGCCGCGCGGATTGCGCTGATGAAACGCGGTGCGTGCCTGGTGAACGTCTCACGCGGGCCGGTGGTGGATGAAATGGCGTTGGCCGCAGCCTTGCGCGAAGAACGGCTCGGGGGCGCCGTGGTTGACGTGTATCACGAGCAGCCGCTGCGCCGGGATCATCCCTTCCTCGCGTTGGACAACATGGTGCTCACCGCGCACGTGGGCGGGAATACCCAGGAGAGTAGCCAGCGCTTGAGCGTGGGTTCCGCGCAGGAAGTGGTGCGTTTGTTACAGGATGAGCAGCCGCTGAATTTCGTGAATCCGCAGGTGTGGGAACAGCATCTGCTGCGGGTGCGCGGATTCGCTTCAAGCTAGTGTAGTGCTTCAATCTATGCGCCACTTATGCAACGGCACCAGCGAAACTCCTCCCCCTTCAAGGGGGAGGCGGGGAGGGGGATGGGGTAATGTCGCACGAATGCTACCCCCATCCCCACCCTAGCCCTCCCCTTGAAGGGGAGGGAATGTCTCGTGGGCCTGAGGTGGGCGCGTAGCCCACCCCAGGCTGAGGTGCTAACTTACTGCAGTCGCGTAATGAACAGAGTCCCGAAACGATCTTGTCCATTCAGCGAAATGTTGGACGTACCGCTGACCCAAGGCTCGAAACCGGTGAA
>CAMDRT010000038.1 GCA_945906815.1 Bordetella parapertussis | reverse complement strand
CAGTGCGTAACCCGATCCGTAGGATCCTATTAGATGCTTCGCATGGTCGCACGAACTGGATTCTGGCTTTCGCCAGAATGACGTGCTGGGATTTTTGCTTCGTTTTCTCCATGGCCCATGCCTTAAGATAGTGACATCGGAGTCTGACGGACCTCAAACATGGAGAAGATTGATGCGCAGTGTTGCGATGCTTGTATTGTTCGGTCTGGCGCAGATGGCCGCCGCCCAAGCCTACCCCACCAAACCCATACGCTTGGTCGTACCTTACCCGCCCGGCGGTCCGACAGATTTTGTCGGGCGTGCGGTAGCCGCCAAACTCACCGAGTCACTGGGCCAGCAAATGGTGGTGGACAATCGACCCGGCGCGGGTACCATTATCGGCAGTGAATTGATCGCGCGCGCTGCGCCCGATGGCTACAACCTGCTGTTCGGCACCGGCGGCGGCACGTTTCTCACACCCCTGATACTGCCCAAGGTGCCGTACGATCCGCAAAAGGATTTTGCGCCGGTGGCAATGCTGGTGATGAGTCCCATGGTGCTGGTGGTGCATCCGTCGGTGGGTGCAAACTCGGTGAAGGAATTGATCGCGGTCGCCAAAGCCAAGGCAGGGCAGCTCAATTTCTCGTCGGTGGGCGCGGGGACGGCGCCCCATCTGGGCGGGGAACTGTTCAAATCGCTGGCGGGCGTGGACCTGCTGCATGTGCCGTACAAGGGCACAGCGCCGGCGATGACCGATCTGATCGCGGGCCGCGTGCACCTGGCGTTCAGCAGCATACCCACGGTGCAGACACATGCGCAGGCGGGCCGTCTCAAGATGCTCGGCACCGGCGGCACCAAACGCTCACCTGCATTGCCGGACATAGCGCCGATCGCGGACACGCTGCCCGGATTTGAGCTGGTGACCTGGTATGCCATCTTCGCGCCGACGGGCACACCGGCGGCTATCGTCAATCGTCTGAACAGCGAAACGACGAAGGCGCTGAAGCACGCCGAGCTGCAAAAGCGCTTCGGCGAACAGGGCCTCGAAACCACCCTCATGACGCCGCAGGAATTAAAGCGCTACATCGAAACGGACGTAGGTCGTTGGACGCGGCTGATCAAGGCGGCCAATATCAAGGCGCAGTGACGGCGTTACCGGGGTTTGAACAAATGCGCGAAGGTGAATTCGTCGGTGCGCGGCGTGTAGCTGATGTCGCTGCGCATGGCCCAACTGACTATCTGATGGTGCAGCGGAATCAGCGATACCTCTTCGAACGCAAGGGCGGCGGCTTCGCGCGCGAGGGTTTCGCGGGCTTTCAAATCCACTGCGGCGAGTGACTGGCCGATCAACTGATCGAGTTTGGGGTTGGAGGAGCGGCCCCAGTTCCACGCGCCCCACGCGCGCTCGGTATGGGGTGTGGCCAGCAGCGAACGTAGCGCGAGGTCGCCGGCGAACGAGCCCCAGCCCAACAGCGCAAAACTGGTTTCTTCCTTGCGCACTTTGCCCAAAAATGCGTTCAACGGCAGCGCCTCGACTTTGGTTTGTATGCCGATGCGCGTGAGCATTTGCGCCACCGCTTGCAATACCTGCTCGTCGTTGATGTAGCGGTTGTTGGGGCCGCTGAGCGTGAGGTTAAAGCCATTGGGGTAGCCGGCTTCGGCGAGCAGTTTTTTTGCACCCTCCGGGTTGTAGGCTTCGGGTTTCAGTTGCGGGTTGTGGCCGAACACGCCGGGCGACACGATGTTGGCGGCGGGTACTGCCAGTTTTTCCATCACGCGCTCGGCAATGGCCGGGCGGTTGATCGCCATCGACAGGGCGCGGCGTACGCGCACATCCATGAACGGATTTTTGGTCAGCGGCTTGCCGGCGCTATCGGTGATCCACGGTGGCTGCTTGCGATATTGATCGAGATGCAAAAAGATGGTGCGCCATGACACCGTCTGTTCGAGTTTTAAGGTATTGTTTTTCAGCAGTTTTTCCCGGTCCGCGGGCGGCACGTGTTCAATCACGTCCAGCTCACCGGAGAGCAGCGCGGCGGTGCGCACCGGATCGGTGGGCAGGATGCGCAGCGTGAGTTTGTCCCACGCCGGACGCCCGCCCCAGTAGTGGTCATTGCGCAGGTACTCGACACGATCGCCACGCGCGAAACGCACGAATTTGTAGGGCCCGGTGCCGATGGTTGCGCGGCCTGATTCAAAATCTTCGGGCGCAGCGTTGGCGGCGAATTTTTTGGAAACAATCATCACCGAGTTCAAATCTTCGGGCAGCGCGCCGTAGGGGGTGGCGGTTTTCAAACGGATGGTTAGCTTGTCGACGATTTCTTTGGCGACGATGGCGCGCACGTAGGCGGCAAATCCACCGGGACTGCCTTTGATGTTGAGCGGGCGTTCGAGCGAAAACAGTACGTCTTCGGCGGTGAGATCGGAGCCGTCATGAAATTTCACGCCTGGCCGCAGTTTGAATTCCCAGGTGGTGGCGTCCACCGCGCGCCAGGAGGTGGCCAGGCCGGGAATCAGCCGCGTGCGTTCATCCACATGCACCAGCGCATCGAACACATGAAAGCCCACGGTCAGATTGGGTTGCGAGGCGAGAAAATGCGGGTCCATCGTGGTCACATCGGCAGAGAGCCCGATGCGCAGGTCCGCCGCGTGCGTGTATGCGCCGCAGAGCGCCAGCATCAGCGCAAATAGAGTTGTCAGCATGACGGTCTGCGCCTCACGCCTTACTGCGCCCGAAATTCATGCGCCAGCGTGCGTTCATCGGTGCGCGGCGCATAGCTGATGCCCTTGCGCGTGGCCCACAGATTGTGCTGATGGTAGAGCGGAATAATGCCCAGATCGCCAACCGCAATTTCAGTGGCCTGTTGCAGCAGGCGTTCGCGCTTGGTGTCGTCCACCGTGGCCAGGGCTAGCGTGAGCAGGTCATCCATTTTGGCACTGGAGTAACGTCCGCGATTGGCGGTGCCCATGCCTTTCTGGGTGTTGAACGTCGCCAGCAGCGCTTTGAGCGGCGATGACGCCTCGGCGGTGTCCGACCCCCAGCCCACCAACATGAGGCTGAATTCGAGCTTGCTGCCGCGCGAAAAAAACACGCTAGACGGCATCGCGTCCACGCGCGCCGCAATGCCCACTCGCGCCAGCAATTGCGCGATCGCCTGCGCGATTTGTTCGTCGTTGACGTAACGGTTATTCGGCGCGTGCAGGGTCAGTCCGAAGCCGTCGGGGTAGCCGGCTTCGGCGAGCAGTTTCTTCGCGCCCTCGACATCATAGGGTTCGGGTTTGAGCGCCGTGGTGTAACCGAACAAGCCTTCGGGCATCAGTTGACCGGTGGCAACCGCGGCACCTTCCATCACGCGCTCGACCAGCGCCTGACGGTTGATGGCTTTGGAAATCGCGCGCCGCACACGCTGGTCTTTGAGCGGATTTTTCTCCAGCGGCTTGCCGGCTTTGTCGGTGACAAACGGCGAACGTTCGCGATCACCGTCCAGATGCAAATACATCAGCCGGTGCGACACTGTGCGGTAGAGTGTGAGATCGCTGCTTTTGGCGATGCGCGCAATATCCGCTGTGGGTACGTTTTCAATCGCGCGCACATCGCCCGCCAGCAGTGCCGCCACCCGTGTGGGATCGGCAGTGATGATACGCAGCGTCACTTTATCCCACGCCGCTTTGGCGCCCCAATAGCTGTCGTTGCGCGCGAGTTCGATGCGGTCGCCCTTGGCGTAACGCACGAACTTGAACGGGCCGGTGCCGATGGTGGCTTTGCCGCTGTTGAAATCCTCGGTGGCCGCACCCTTGGCGGCGCGCGCGGAGACGATGAAGATGGTACTCATGTCGGTGGCCATCAACGGATAGGGGGTGGCGGTTTTGAAACGAATGGTGTACGGGTCGACCACGATTTTTTCGATGATCTGTTTGCTGTAGGTGACGAACGACGACGGGCTGTTCGGCACCTGGGGCACGCGATCAAGTGTGAACACCACATCCTGCGCGGTGAAGTCGCTGCCATCGTGAAATTTCACGCCGCGCCGCAGTTTGAATTCCCAGGTCAGATCGTCCACCGCGCGCCACGATTCCGCCAGTGCGGGCTTTAATTTTGAGCGCGCATCCTTGGTGACCAGTGTTTCAAACACATGTTCGGCGATATTATTGTTGGGCGTGAGGTTATGGTAGTGAGGGTCGATGGAGGTGACATCCGCACCCAGCGCAATGCTGATATCAGCGGCATGCACCGGCGCTATACACCAAGCCGCAAACCATGCGGTCACCACTGCGCGTAAATTTTTCATGAGTATCCTCCCCAAATCGAAGTCTTGCAGGATACCGGATTTTCGCCGCATTGACAGGGTGCCGCGCCGCTTCTATCCTGCATCTTTAACGCATGGAGTTGCCACATGTCTGTTTCAACAACCAGCGTGGAGATGATCCGCAAGCTGGTCAGCTTCCCTACCGTAAGCCGTGAATCGAATCTCGATTTGATCGACTTCGTGCGCGAGTACCTGAAGCCGTTGGGGGCCGAGGTGCGTCTGACCTTCGATGACGACAAGCGCAAGGCCAATCTGTTCGCCACACTTGGCCCGCGCCGTGATGGGGGTATCGTGCTGTCGGGGCACACCGACGTGGTGCCGGTGCAGGGGCAGGCGTGGGATAGCGACCCTTTCACATTGCTGGAGCGCGACGGCAAATTATATGGGCGCGGCACTTGCGACATGAAGGGCTTCATTGCAGTGGTACTGGCTTTGCTGCCGGAATTTCTGTCGCGCGGTTTGAAGTCGCCGCTGCATCTGGCGTTTTCGTATGATGAAGAAGTGGGCTGCATCGGCGTGGGCCGCATGCTGCACGATCTCACCGCCGCAGGCATCAAGCCGCAATCGTGTATCGTAGGCGAGCCGACGATGATGAAACCGGTGATCGCGCACAAAGGCAAAAAAAGTTATCGCGCGACGGTGCGCGGGCTGGCGGCGCATTCGGCATACGCGCCCAGCGGCGTAAACGCGGTGGAAGCGGCGGCGGAGGCGGTGGCGTATCTGAAACGCATGGCGCGCCGGCATCGCGACAGCGGGCCGTATGATCGCGGTTTCGATGTGGCGCACACCACCGTACACACTGGCGTGCTGCGGGGGGGCACAGCGCTGAACATCGTGCCCCACGAATGCAGCTTTGACTTCGAGTTTCGCCATCTACCGGGCGACGATGCGGAAAAATTATTCGAGGAATTCAAATCCTATGTCGCAAACACACTGGAGCCCGAAATGCGTGCGGTGTTCAGGGATGCGGGTTTTGATATTCAGTTGATGTCGCAGATTCCCGCGATGGATAACAGCGCGGAAACCGAAGTGGTAGCGTTGGCGCAGGGGCTTTCGGGTAATGTTGAAACCGGTAAGGTGTCGTACGGCACCGAAGGTTCGCAGTTTCAGCGCGCGGGGATACCGGCGGTGATTTGCGGGCCGGGTTCGATAGAGCAGGCGCACCGGCCCAATGAATTTGTGAGTGTGGCGCAGATTGCGCACAGCGAGGCGTTTTTGCGCGGCTTGATGTCGCGCCTTTGCGAGAGATAATATGTCCATAAAAACAATTAGTTATGTCGTTCTCATGGCGCTGGCCGGCAGCGCGGTAAGCGCCACCTATCCCGCCCGCCCGCTGCGGTTGATTATTCCATCGGTGGCGGGAGGCTCGCCCGATGTGGTGACGCGCATACTCGCGATCGAACTGGTAAAGCAGATGGGCCAGCAAATCGTGATCGACAACCGGCCCGGCGGTGCGCAGACCATAGGCACCGAGATGGTGGTGCGTGCCACGCCCGACGGCTACACCATCGGCTACGCCAACGTGGTGACGCTGGCCATCAATAAAACCCTGTTGCCCAAGCAGCCCTACGATGCGGACAAAGATCTGCTACTGGTGGGGCAATTTTTGTCGACGCACAATGTGCTGGCGGTACATCCGTCGCTGCCGGTGAAGAACGTGCGCGAACTGGTCGAGCATGCGAAAAAAAATCCGGGCAAACTTTTCAATGCCTCGGCGGGCAATGGCACCACCGGCCATCTTGGCGGCGAATTGTTCAAAATCATGACCGGCACGCAAATCGTGCATGTGCCCTACAAGGGCAGTCCGCAAGGCTTGCAGGATTTAATGGCTGGGCAAGTGCAACTGATGTTCGATAACCTCACTTCCAGTTCGCCGCATGTGAAGTCGGGAAAACTGCGCGGATTGGCTGTGAGCGGGCCACGCCGCTCGCCGGTGTTCCCCGACATGCCCACCATCGCCGAAGCCGGCGTTCCCGGTTACGCAACCACGGCATGGGGCGGGCTGGTATTGCCGGTGGCTACCCCGCGTGAAATCGTCGCCAGGCTCAATGCCGAAATAAACCGTGCGCTGCAGTCGCCACAGTTAAAGGAGCGCTATGCCGCGATAGATGCCGAACCGGTCGGTGGCAGCATTGCCGAGTTTGCCGAGTTTGTGCAAAAGGAATCACTGAAGTGGGGTGATGTGGTGCGCAAGTCCGGGGCGAAGCTGGATTGATGCTGGCCCCCCACCACTCGTCATTCTGGCGAAGGCCAGAATCCAGTGTGTAACTCGATCCGAAGGATCTAAATTTTGAATGGGATCATGACCAACCCACATTACGACCTGTTAATCCGCAACGCCACCATCATCGACGGCACGCGCGCGCCGCGCTTTCAGGGCGATATCGGTGTGCGCGGTGGCATGATTGCGGCTGTCGGAGAACTGCGCAACGCCAGCGCCGAGCGTGAAATCGATGCCACCGGCCGTATCGCCGCACCGGGCTTCATCGATGTGCACACCCATGACGACCGCTTGCTGTTTTCCGATCCGGCGATGACGCCCAAGGTGAGTCAGGGTGTGACCACGGTGATCGCCGGCAACTGTGGCATCAGCCTCGCGCACTCGC
Source organism: Bordetella parapertussis (assembly GCA_945906815.1). Lineage (GTDB taxonomy): Bacteria > Pseudomonadota > Gammaproteobacteria > Burkholderiales > SG8-41 > UBA5216. The sequence continues at coordinate 35,431 of CAMDRT010000038.1, read as the reverse complement.
CTGCTGCGCGCGCAGGGGTGATTACGCCGCCGCTGGATCTGCTGGATAACGACGGTGGCTGGTTTCGTTTTCCATCGTTCGGCGCGTATCGCGAGGAGCTCGCCGCGAAGCCTGCCGCCATCAATGCCGCGTGCCTGGTAGGGCACACCACTTTGCGCGTCGCGGTGATGGACCAACTCGAACGCCCGGCGACTAAAGCCGAGATCGCGAAGATGCGCGAGATGGCGCGCGAGTCGCTGGCTTCGGGCGCTATCGGCGTATCCACTGGCACCGCGTATCCGCCTGCGGCCAGTGCGCCGACCGAAGAAATCATCGAAGTGTGCCGCCCGCTGACCGAATATGGCGGACTTTACGTCACGCACATGCGCAACGAAGACGATCAGGTGATCGATTCGATTGAGGAGACCTGCGCCATCGGGCGCGCGCTCAACGTGCCGGTGGTGATTTCGCATCACAAGACAGTGGGCATCCGCAATCATGGACGCTCGGTGGAAACGCTGGCGTTGATCGAACAGCGCATGCGCGAACAACCGGTGTGCCTCGATTGTTATCCGTATATCGCCTCATCCACCGTGTTGCGTTACGACCGGCTGGCGCAATCCTCGCGCATCATCATTACCTGGTCAAAGCCGCACCCCGAGTTTTCTGGTGTCGATCTCGACGAGGTCGCGCGCCGGCTCGGCATGAGCCAGGCGGAGGCGGTGGAGAAAATAAAACCCGCCGGTGCGATCTATTTCATGCTCGACGAAAAAGACGTGCAGCGCATTCTATCGTTTGACGACACCATGATCGGCTCCGACGGATTGCCGCACGACGCCAAGCCGCATCCGCGGCTGTGGGGCACCTTCCCGCGCGTGCTCGGACACTACTGCCGCGAGCTGAAACTTTTTTCGCTGGAAACAGCGGTGTATAAAATGACGGGATTGCCGGCGAAGAAGTTTGGACTCAGCGGACGCGGCGTACTGCAACCCGGCGCGCACGCCGACATCACTCTATTCGACGCGGCACTGGTGATCGATGCGGCGGACTTCAGGAATTCAACCGCACCAGCGAAGGGTATCGACACCGTCATTGTCAACGGCGAGCTCGTGTGGCACGACGGTAGCGCGACGGGCACGCGCCCGGGACGGCTGCTCACGAGAAAAACCTAGCCACTGTGCGGCATCCCGTCAGCGCGTAGCTTGGGGTGACGAAGGAACCCCAACGATGGCGGTGCATCACGGCGAGGTTGGGGTTCGCCGCGAACACCGCCAACCTACGGGTTATTCGGGTTTTGCCCCCGAAGCTTTTACCACCGGCGCCCAACGCTCGATTTCGGATTTGAGAAAGTTCGCGAAATACTCAGGCGACTCCGCGACCGGGTCGGCGCCGAGTTGCGCGAGCCGCTTGTTGAATTCCGGATGGCGCACTATCGTGTTTACCGCTTGGTTGAGTTTCATCACGATATCGCGCGGGGTTGCCGCCGGCGCGAGCAGCCCGTACCAGGTTGAAGTCTCGAATTTGGGCACGCCGGCTTCTGCCATCGTCGGCAATGCCGGCAGCAACGCTGAACGCCTGGCGCTGGTGATCGCGATGGCGCGCAGGCGGTTGCTCTGCAGGTAGCCGAGTGAGGCGGGAATATTGGAGAATGAAAGCTCCACTTCGCCCGACAACAGCGCGGTCATCGACGGTGCGGTGCCGCGGTACGGCACATGCACGATGCTGATGCCGGTCATCACTTTCAGCATTTCGCCCGACAGGTGTTGCGTGCTGCCACTGCCGGAAGTTGAGTAATTGAGTTTGCCGGGATATTGTCTGGCAAAAGCGACGAACTCCTTCAACGTTTTAACCGGCAGCGACGGATGTGTGAGCAACAGATTAGGGCTGATCGCGAACAAGGCCACCGGCGCGAAATCCTTGATCGGGTGGTAGTTGATTTTCGGATAGAGACTGATGTTAATGCCGAGCGCGGCGGAGCTCATGAATAGCGTGTAGCCATCAGCCGGCGCGCGCGCGATCAATTCAGCGGCGACGTTTTGCGCCGCGCCCGCGCGGTTCTCCACGATCATCTGATGACCCAGTGCCTTGGTAAGCTCTTGCGCCATGATGCGCCCCATAATGTCGCTGCCGCCGCCGGGCGCATAACCGACAATCGCGCGCACCGGTTTAGACGGATACGACGCCGCGGGTTCGGCGGCGTGGGTGGTTGGTGCGGTGATGAAAGCGCAAGTCATAATAACTTTAAGTATTTGTTTCATAAGATATTTTATATAAGATTTTATAGGGGGGTAGTTTGGCATCCGGGGTGGGGGAACTGGCTGCTCCGCCATAAGTGCCCCCTGGTTCCGCTATAGCGGCGGCAAGCCGCCGCACGCGATATCAGTGATGCAATATTTTCGACAGAAAATGTTGCGCGCGTTCGGAGCGCGGCTTGCCGAAAAAATCTTCCTTGTGGGCATCTTCAACAATTTCGCCGGCATCCATGAACACCACGCGGTGCGCGACACGGCTGGCGAAGCCCATTTCGTGGGTGACCACCATCATGGTCATGCCTTCCTGCGCGAGTTCGGTCATCACGTCGAGTACTTCATTGATCATTTCGGGGTCGAGCGCGGAGGTCGGCTCGTCAAACAGCATCGCGATCGGGTCCATCGCCAGCGCGCGCGCGATGGCGACGCGCTGCTGCTGTCCGCCGGAGAGTTGACCGGGATGTTTTTGCGCGTGGGCTTCGAGGCCGACGCGGGTGAGCAGCGACAGCGTTTTTTCGGTGGCGGCCTCCACGCTGCGATTCAGCACTTTGATCTGCGCCAGATTGATGTTGTCGATGACTTTCATGTGCGGGAACAACTCGAAATTCTGAAACACCATGCCGATGCGCGAACGCAGTTTGGGCAGGTCGGTTTGTGGCGCACCGACCGAGATGTTTTCCACCGTGATTTCGCCCTGGGTGTAGGGCTCCAGGCCGTTGACGCACTTGATCAGCGTCGATTTGCCGGAACCCGAGGGGCCGCACACCACGACGACTTCGCCTTTGTCGACGCGGGTGGTGCAGTTTTTCAGCACTTGAAAGTGGCCGTACCATTTGCTGACATTTTTTATTTCGATCATGCTTTTCCCTTACCCTTGCCCTCACCCCCTGCCCCTCTCCCGGGGGGAGAGGGGAGGTATTAGCGGTAAATGGTCTGATGACCATTTACCGGATATTCAACTGCGTCCGACGTTGTAGTGCGTCTGCAGGCGTTTTACCAGATACGACGCGCCAAAGCACAGGATGAAATAGATCAGCGCGGCGAACAGATACATTTCAACCAGCCGTCCGTCGCGTTGCGCGGTCTTCGACGCCGCGCCCATGAAGTCGGTAAGTCCGACCACATAGACCAGCGAGGTGTCCTGAAACAGAATAATGCTCTGCGTGAGTAGAATGGGAATCATGTTGCGGAAAGCCTGCGGCAGCACCACCTGCGTCATCGCCTGTGGGTAGCTAAGGCCCAGCGCGTAAGCGGCGTTCACTTGCCCGCGCGGCACGCTCTGGATGCCGGCGCGGATGATCTCGCAGTAGTAGGCGGCCTCGAACAGCGTAAAAGTGATCAGCGCCGAATAAAACGGGCCGAGGCCGGTGGCGTACGGATTGCCGGTTATTTTTTTCACCGCAATCGGCAGCAGAAAGTAAAACCAGAAGATGACCAGAATCAGCGGTGTCGCGCGCAGCAGGTTGACGTAGCCACCGGCGGGCACGCTAATGACTTTGTAGGGCGACAGGCGCATCAGCGCCAGCAGCGTGCCGAGGACGATGCCGCCGAGCATCGCCAGCAGCGTCAGCCCCAGCGAAAACATCATGCCCTGCCACAGAAAGGGCAGCGAGCGCTGGATGACGTCAAAATCAAAGCCGGTGAACATGACTTTCCCTCACCCCCGGCCGGCTTCGCCCCCCTCGCTGCGCTCTCCCCGGAGGGACAAGGGGACACTTGAAGCGTAGCAGAGGGGAGATTCGAGGCGCTGATGCGCCTTATTGGGATTGCCGGTGAACATGACTTTCCCTTACTTGTCCTGCGCGCCGATATAGCCCGGCACGCGCACTTTTGTTTCCAGCCTGCGCATGGCGAACGCCACAGTCAGCGTGATGATCACGTAGACCACGGTGGCGACGGTGAAGGCTTCGAAAGTCTTGAAGGTGTATTCGGAAATCTGCCGCGCCTGTGCGGTGAGTTCGAGCACGCCGATGGTCAGTGCAATCGACGAGTTTTTGAATATTGTCAGAAATTCCGTGGTGAGCGGCGGTATCACAATACGGTAGCCCATCGGCAGCAGTACGTGGCGGTAAACCTGCGGCAGTGTCAGGCCCATTGCCAGCCCGGCTTCGCTCTGGCCTCGGGGTATGGACTGGATGCCGGAGCGCACCTGCTCGGCGACGCGCGAGGCGGTGTAAAAACCCAGGCACAGCACCGCGTTGGTGAACTCGGGCATCGGCAATTTTGTTTTGAGCCATTCGCCCGCTACCTTGGGTACCAGCTCCGGCAGCACGAAATACCAGATGAACATCTGCACCAGCAACGGAATGTTTCTGAACACTTCGACATAAATGGTCGCGGGCACACGCAGCCACGCCAGCGGCGCAGTGCGCAGCACGCCCAGCACCGAACCCACACTAAAGGCAATGATCCAGGCGAGTATGGAAACCAGCAGCGTCCATTGGATACCCGAGATCACCCAGTCGAGATAGATGCCGCCGCCGGAGAAGGCGGGTTGCAGGAAGACGCTGAAGTCCATGATGGGGTGACTTTACTGTATTTCGCAGCAATGCGCGGGCACGCCGGTGCAGGTTGTTGCTCTTCCCATTGCGCAGACTGCGACGCTACAGTACCAGGCTGACGCCCTCGGCGGGCGCTTCGCACACCACATTTGATCCCAACTGTGTAAGGGCTGCACGCGCTTCGCTGAGTTTCGCGTCGATATCATGGTCGGTCTGATCCGGGTCGTGGTGAAACAGATGCAGCCGCTTCACCTCGGCGCGGGCCGCGAGGTCCGCGACCTGGCTGACGCAGGAATGGCCCCAGTCCACTTTCGATGGATATTCGTGGTCGCGATAGGTGGTGTCGGTAATCAGCACGTCGGCGCCGCGCACAAAGTTGGCGAGGTTTTGCACGTAGCGCGCGTCGTACCGCGGGTCGCTCGTCAGGTAGAGCTCGTTGTCGGTGATGTAGCAGATGGTGCGGTTGCGGCAGGTGAGTCTATAGCCCAGACAATAGCCCGGATGGCGCAGCAGCATGGTATCCACGCGTACCGCACCGAAATCGAGGGATTCTTCGCGCAGATCGCGAAACATCAGATGCGCGCCGAATTCACGGATGGTGACCGGGAAATAGACGCTTTCCATCTGCGCGCTGATCGCACGCTCGATGGTCAGGTCGCCCTGATAGGGGCCGAAGACTTCGATCTGGTTGCCACGCAGGTACAGCGGCGCGAAGAAAGGCACCATATTGATATGGTCCCAGTGCGTGTGTGAAATGAAGATACGCGCGGAGAAGCGCTGCCCCACACCGGCCATGATGCGATCCGAGAGGCCCTTGATGCCGGAGCCACAGTCGAAGACGTAGAGCGGCTCGCCGCCGATTTCGACGCTGACGCAGGAGGTATTGCCGCCGTAGCGCATATAGGCGTTACCTGGCACCGGATGCGTGCCATGCACGCCCCAGTAATGCACCGCGATCCGGTCCGACACAATCTCATCTATGGATTGCAGAAAGGTCTCACGATGGATCGGCTTGAGCAGGTAGCCGTCGGCACCCATTTCCTTGGCACGCCGGCGGTCGAAGTCGTAGCTTTTGGCCGACAGAATCAGGATTTTCATGTCCGCCAATTCCGGACGCTGGCGCAATCCACGCGTGAGCTCGAAACCGTCCATCACCGGCATCATCACGTCGGTGATGACGCAATCGGGCCGTGCGGCGGGAATGTCCCGCAGCGCCACTGTGCTTGAGGTAAAGACCACCACCTCATGCCCCGCGCCGGTCAGCAGGGTTGCAACCAGTGCCAGGTTGTCGGGGTCGTCGTCAACTAGGATGAACTTCATAGGCGAGCCCCCGCTCAGTGGAAGACGGAAAAAAAACGGGACGTCCGCAGACGCCCCATTTCATCCGGGCGAGCCGGCATCAGCACTTCATCTTGCCGCAGGCAGCCACCCCGGTGTCGTTGGGGTTTTTGATCGCTGCCTTCAAGCCATCGGACATCGGGAAGCCGAGGTTGATGCCTTTGGGCGGAATCGTGGACTGGAACCACTTGTTGTAAATCTTGTTGATGTCGCCGCTTTTGTAGATGCCGCTGACCACGCCATCCACCAGCTTTTTGAACTCGGGGTCATCCCTGCGCAGCATGATCCCGTACGGGTCATCCGAGAGGAATTCACCCAGCACCACGTAGTCACCGGGCGTCTTCGCGCTTGCCACCAGGCTATACAGCAGTATGTCGTCCATCGGGAACGCTACCGCGCGGCCGGTTTCAACCGCAAGGAACGATTCGGCGTGGTCTTTGGCCGGGATGAAATTGATGCCGAGTTTTTTCTCGTCGTTATAAGCCTTCATCGCGCGCTCGTTGGTGGTGCCCTGCGTGAACACCACGGTTTTGCCTTTCAGATCGTCGTAGCCTTTGATGCCTGAGCTTTTCTTCACCACGATTTTGGTGCCGGTGACGAAGTAGGTGGGCGCGAACGCAACCTGCTTCTGGCGCTCGATGCTGTTGGTGGTGGAGCCGCATTCCAGATCAATGTTGCCGCCCGTCAAAATGGGGATACGTGTTTGCGAGGTGACCGGTACGAACTCAACCTTGAGGTTGGGCAGTTTCAGGTTGGCCTTGATCGCGTCGACGATTTTCAGGCAGATATCCACGCCGTAGCCGATCGGCTGCTGTTTGTCGTCGAGATACGAAAACGGGATCGACGCATCGCGATGACCGATTTTGACCACGCCGGTGTCACGAATTTTTTTCAAACTGCCGCCATCCTGTGCGATTGCCGCGCCGGTAAACGCCACGCCTGCAATCAGCGCTGTAAATAAACTGGTGATGCGCTTCATGTGAACTCCTTGTTAATTTTGTGCAAAACCGTCAGCCGGGAAACCCAGCCAGGGGGTGAGGGGCAGGATTCCAGCCTTAAGTGTAAATTTATCCGATGTACGAGGGCTTGTCCAGTAGGGTGAAACTAAAACATTTTTAAAAACAAATAGTTACGATTATTTGCCAACCTATACCCAGCAACCGTGAACAGTGACCGCCTGCCGGCTGCCGCGGCTGACGCGAGATGTCAGGTGCGCGCTGTCAGCGTCGCGGTTGCGCTCCTGTGCCACCACTGCACGCACGCGCGCGCCAGCGTGCGCGTGGCATCGATGCAGTGTTCCGCTACGTCCGACGGTTGATAGCCCAGCGCCAGGGGTAGTTCCGTACAGCCTATGATGATGCGTTGTGCGCCGTGTGGACCTTGCAGCATACGGCGCGCGGCGCGTAGGGCCAGCGTATGCGCTTGCGCGAGGTCGTTGCGCTTGACGCATTCGATGGCGGGCAGCACCAGCGTGTGCTGCGTATCGTCGTTGGCCAACAGGCATTCGATGCCGCGCGCTTGTAGGCGTGCTTGATAAAAGCCCGCCGCAATCGTGCCCTGTGTCGCCAGCAGTCCTACGCGTTGCACGTTGCCCATATCTGCGCACGCCGCATCGGCAATGTGCAGCAGCGGCATGCCGCTCTCGGCCACCAGGGCGTCATACCAATAGTGCGCGGTGTTGCAGGCTATGGCCACCGCCGTGGCGCCCGCACGTTTAAGTGTGCGCACGCCCGCAAGCATATGCGGCAGCGGTGACTCACCGTTGCCGGTGATCGCCAGCGGACGGTCGGGAATCTGCGGCACGCTATAGGTGATGACAGGCATGTGATCCTGGTCGCGGCTGGCGGGTGTTTCCTCGATCAGTTTGTGCAGGAAATCCACCGTGGCCAGTGGCCCCATGCCACCCAGTACGCCCAATAAAGGTTTGTTCATCGATGTGCCGTCAAAGGGATGCGTGAACCACTACCGCCGGTTCTTCCCCGGCTGCCACAAAACATCGACACCGCCTGCGTGGCGATTCAGTACGCGGCTCGCCACAAACAATAAATCCGATAGCCGGTTGAGATAGGGGCAGGCCAGCGCGGGTACGGCCTCGGTTTTTGCCAGCGTCACCACGCGCCGCTCGGCACGCCGGCACACGGTGCGCGCCACGTGCGCAAGCGCGGCTGGGCGCGAGCCGCCGGGCAAAATAAAGTCTTTCAGTGCGGGCAATGCGGCGTTGAATTTGTCGAGCGCTGCTTCCAGTTGCGTCACGTGACTCGCGGCGAGTATGGGATGTCCCGGTACGCTTAGCTCCCCGCCCAGATCGAATAAGTCGTTCTGTACCGCGGTGAGGCACGCGCGCAAATCTTCCGGCACCGCTTCAGCCAGCAGCACACCGAGGCTGCTGTTTAACTCGTCGATGGCACCCAACGCTTCAATGCGCGGCGCGTCTTTGGCCACGCGCGAGCCGTCGGCAAGGCCGGTGTCGCCGCTGTCGCCGGTGCGCGTGTAGATCTTTGTCAGCCGGTTTGCCATGAAAAATATAATTTAAACAATCACTTAAGGTTTATTGACCACAGATTCAGAAACCTTGCACCTGTAATCCGTGTTCATCCCTGCTCTTCTACGGCGGAAGATTTGGCATTTTCTGCAGTAACCAGCGGCCACCGCAATGGACACGCCGCCGCATCAAACGTGCTGTCGCTGATGCGCGTGTAGATCGCGTCCAGCGCGGCGTCTTCGTTGCTGAAGAAATTTTCCGCGCCGATGGTGTCACTGAGTGCGGTGCGGTGCAGCACATCCATCACTTGCAGTTTCATACCGCTGAACACCATGGTGATGCCGCGTTCCTTGAGGCGCGTGAACAGGTGGCGGATAACTTCTTCGCCGGAGCCATCGACTTCGTTAATCGCCCGCGCCACTACCAAAATGAATTGCGCCTTGGGGTTGCGCGCGGCTTCGTCGAGAATGGCATCCTCGAAATAGGGCACGTTGGCGAAATACAGCGAGCCGTCGAAGCGGATCACGATGATGTGTGCGCTGGTCGGCAGATCGTGCAGCCGCGCGTCGCGCAGCGTGCCGTCGCCGTGGCGTGACAAAATCACCACGCGCGGGTGCATGGTGCGATACAGATACAGCACCACGGCGAGCGCCGCGCCGACCAACAGACCGGTATCCAGATGCGGCGCCAATCCCAGCGTCGCCACGAAGGTGACGATAGCGGCGATGCCATCGTGGCGGTGCGCTTTCCACGCATGTACCATCGCCTTGAAGTTGATGAGACCCAGCACCGCCAGCATGATTACCGCCGCCAGCACCGCTTGCGGCAGGTGATAGAGCAGCGGTGTAAACAGCAGCAGCGTCACCAGCACGATCGCGGCAGTGACCACCGATGACATGCCGCTCAAAGCGCCTGCCGTAAGATTGACCGCCGAGCGCGAGAACGAGCCGCTTACCGGAAACGATTTGCAAAAACTGCCGGCGATATTCGCCAGCCCCTGGCCGATCAATTCCTGGTTCGGGTCGATGCGCTGGCGTGTTTTGGTGGCTATGGACTTGGCAACGGATACCGCTTCCATCAAGCCCACCAGCATAATCACCAGCGCGGTGCTGAACAGCGCCGATAATATCTCCATGTTGAGTTTGGGCACGGCGACGCTGGGTACGCCAGCGGGTATGGTGCCGACGACTTCGCCGCCGCCGGTGAGATAGAGTGCGCCATTTTCGACCTTGCTGATGCGCCACAGACGGCCATCGGTAGTGACGGCGGCCGGTTTGAGGTTTTCAAGATGATAATGCGGCGGCTCGCTCATGTCGCGCGCCAGTTTGAATTTTTTCAATTCGGCGAGCCGTAGTCCACGTTCGCGCTCGACGATTTTTTTCTCGAAGCGCAGTACATCGATGTCGTAGTCGAGTGCCAGAATGCGCGGATGGCCTTCCGGGTAATCCCGCGTGAATTTCTGACTCTCGGCAAGCTTGCTCGCGATTTCGCGATCCAGTTCATCGATCCGTAAACTGGTGCCCATCACGCCTTCGACCACGTTGCGTACCGTGAGATCGTTAAAGTGCGCCAGTTCAGCGCGGCTGTTGCGTTCGAAGCCGATCCCCCAGCTTACTGCGGTGGTCAGCACAACGGCCACCAGCACGCCGGGCCACTTCGCCAGGTACTTGCGCAGCAGCAGCATGATGGCGAACGCGGACAAGCCCATCGCCAGCGTCGGCCAGTGCGTATCGCCCACCTGCCGCAGCACCTCCCAGATGTCGGCGAGGAAATGTTCGCTGCGCCCGACGGAAACGCCGAGCAGCTTGCTGAGCTGCGACAGCGCAATGATAATCGCCGCGGCGTTGGTGAAGCCGACGATCACCGGGTGCGACAGAAAATTGACGATGGCGCCGAGGCGAAACAATCCCAGCGCCAGTTCCATCACGCCGACGATCAACGCCAGCGCGATCGCCAGGGTGATGAACTGATCGCTGCCGGGCGCAGCGAAGCGTGCCAATGTTGCGCCGGTGAGCAGCGACACCATCGCCACCGGCCCGGTGGCCAGCTGGTGTGACGAGCCCCACAGTGCGCCGATCAGTACCGGCAAAAATGCGGCGTAGAGGCCGTAGTACGGTGGCATCCCCGCTAACTGCGCGTAGGCCATCGATTGCGGCACCAACACCATCGCCACCGTGATGCCGGCGATCACGTCAGCGCGCAGCGTTGCGCGCGACATCGGCCACCACAGCAAAAACGGCAACAGTCGCGGCAACCAAGGGGTTCTGGCGTAGCGGGCGGGCGGAGTCAGGGGGGGGGCTGGCACGAGGTTGGCGCGGTGCGGCTTTCAGGTTAGCGGGCATTATCCTAGAAACGGCAGTTGACCGCTCGCGATGCTACCGACCTCTTGATGGCCTTATAGTTTGTCATGCTATCAACGATCACCGGTTTGGTGACTGCGCTACGGGGCGGATCGCACGGTTCTGGCGGCGCATGCCCGCGTTGCAACTCCTTGGAATGGAACAGCCATTCCGCGTCGTCGCGCCTTGCCCTGCACCCCCATAACCGCACGCTCCACCTCGTCCAACTACCGTTTCTAGGATTATCGGACAAGCGGCCGGGGGCATCAACTTTAGCGTGTTTTCAGTTATAATCGGCGGTCAAAATCCAGACCTTATACACAGGGAAACGAAGACATGAAAATTCGTGCAGGCATGGCTGCTGTGGGCATAGCGGCTGCGTTAACTGCGGTGGGGTCGCTCGCGCAGGTGCCGGTGGGCGATGCGGCGGCGGGTGCCAAGAAGAATGCGATGTGCATAGGCTGTCACGGCATTGCCGGTTATAAAACGGCGTTCCCCGAGGTGTATAACGTTCCTAAAATCGGTGGCCAGCATCCGGCGTATATGGTGAAAGCGCTGCAAGCGTATAAGTCGGGCGAGCGCAATCATCCGAGCATGAAAGGCATCGCAGCCAGCCTGTCCGACCAGGACATGGCTGATCTCGCGGCTTATTACGGCGCAGGTCCTGGCAAGGTTGCGGCTAAATAGTTGGGGGCGGAAATGAAAACAATCACCATCTTATTGTGTGGCGCAGCGTTATTGACGAGCGGCGTCGCGTTTGCAGGCAATCCCGCTGCAGGTAAAGAAAAAGCCAAGGCTTGCGCGGCCTGCCACGGCGCCGACGGCAACAGCACCGGCGCCGATTTTCCGAAGCTCGCCGGACAACACTACGACTATCTGGTGAAATCCCTGCAAGGCTACAAATCCGGCGTGCGCAAAAATCCGCTGATGGCACCGATGGGCGCCAACCTGTCGCAGCGCGATATCGAAGACCTGGCAGCGTATTTTTCGGCGCAGCCGGGGTTGGTGACTTTTAAATAGCGTGAACGAGTGAAGGAGTGAACGAGGTACCCCCTTCACCCCTTCACCCCTTCACCCTTCACGTTTCGCCCGTCTTCTGGCGAAACTCGCATAAATCCCGTATCAGGCACTCGCCACACTTGGGCGAGCGTGCCACGCACACGTAGCGTCCGTGCAGGATCAGCCAGTGATGCGCGTGTCGCTGGTATTCGTCGGGAATAAATTTCAGCAGGCGCCGCTCCACTTCCAGCGGAGTGTTGCCGGGCGCTATGCCGGTGCGGTTGCCGATGCGAAACAGGTGCGTGTCCACCGCGATGGTGGGTTCGCCAAACGCAATATTCAGCACCACGTTGGCGGTCTTGCGGCCTACCCCGGGCAGTGCCTCCAGCGCTACGCGCGTGCGCGGCACCTCGCCGCCGTGCGCCTCCAACAGTATTTTGCAGGTGGCGAGTATGTTCTTGGTTTTGGTGCGGTAGAGGCCGATGGACTTTACGAAACGCTCCAGCCCTTTTTGGCCGAGCTTCAAAATACTTTCCGCTGTGTTTGCGCGTTGATACAGCTGATCGGTGGCGAGATTGACGCTTTTGTCGGTGGCCTGTGCCGACAGTATCACCGCGATCAGCAGTTCAAAATGGGATGTGAAGTGCAATTCTCCGCGCGGCTCCGGGTTGGCGGCGTGAAATCGCTCAAAAATGATGCGGCGCTTACTGGCGTTCATAGGGGCGCTCAAAGTGGCGTTCAGTGCATGGGTCCAGGCGCGTAGTAGTGCCGCGGCGATGACGAGCTTGCGTTGGGGCCGAGCATTATATAATCTCGCCGGATCCATTCGCTATTTCCGCTTTTTCGAAGGCTGGGATGAAATCACTGCGTCGCATGTTGGGGGTGTTAGCCGCCACTGCCGTTTTAATGGGCGCGATGGGGGTGCAGGCCGAACCGGTGACCTTCACCAAGGATGCGCCACTGCGATCCGATGCGCGTTTTGACGCCGCGCCTGTCACCTCGGTCAAACAGGGCACGGTGGGAGAGGCATCCGGCAAAAAAGGCCCGTGGCTGCATATCAAAGTCCCCGGCGGCGCGGGCTGGGTGCTGACTACGGATGTGCGTTTTGGTGGCGGCAGCGGTGCAGCACCCAGCAGTGCCGGGGTCAGCAGTTTTTTTGGTGGCGGACGGCGGCAAGTGAGTGCCACGTCCACCATAGGCATCCGCGGTTTTGACAAAGAAACCATCGGCCATGCGTTTGGCGATAGCGCTGCGGTAAGCACTGCGCAATTGGCGCTGCTCGACGGATTCGCGGTGGATAAGGCTGGCGCCCTATCGTTTGCCAGCGCCCAGGGTTTATCCGCAACCCCTATCAGTTATTGATGGAGAGCGGCCGATGCCCCCTCTTAAAATATTGTGTTGCGTAGTTTTGTCGCTTGCCGGTGGCGTGGCTCAGGCGCAGCGCAGCCTCGACCTGGGCAGTCTATTCAGTGCGGGCAAAGATATCGCTGGCGCTGCTACGGTGATTAGCGAAAAAGAAGAAATTGCCATCGGCCGCGAGCTGGCAGGCCGGCTGCTCGGTCAAATTGCCTTGGTGGATGATGCCACTGTGCAGGCGTACGTCAATCGTGTGGGACGTTGGGTAGCCTCGCAGAGCGAACGGCCTGATCTGCCGTGGCGTTTTGGCGTGGCCAACGCCCTTAACATCAATGCCATGGCGATGCCCGGCGGTAGCATACTGATTACGCGCGGGCTGTATGACATTTTGGATAATGAAGCGCAGTTGGCCGGGGTGCTGGGCCACGAAATTGCGCACGTGGTCCACCGGCATCACATCAGTGTGATGCAGAAACAACGGTTGATATCGGCGGGCGCGAATCTGGCGGCGAGCCGCACCGGCAGCGATGTGCTGGGCAAAGCAGCGCTCGATTTTTTCAAGAATTTGTTCATCAGCGGCCTGGACAAGAATGCTGAATACGAGGCGGATGCGAACGGTGTGATCCTCGCCGCGCGTGCGGGCTACAACGCGTTTGGTCTGGCCGAGGTGCTGCATAAACTCAGTGCACGCGCGTCCAGCGACCCGTCTGTGGTGGACTTGTTTGGATCGCATCCGGGGCCCGCGGACCGGCTGAGCAAACTGGGTGATTTGCTGAGCCCGCGTATGGGCGCCATACCTGCGGGCCTTGAGCCGGAAATTACGCCGCTTTCCGCCTCGGCAGCCGCGCCCAAGCAGGACGCGGCTCCAGCGGGCGCCTCGACTGGCGCGCCGGCGGGCGGCGGCACCAATCCGATGGATGTCATCAGGGGCGGCCTCAAAGGCTTGTTTGGCCGTTGAGTTTGTGTAAGCGAATGGTGTTAATAATCCGCGCTATTGCGCCGCTTTAATTCTGGCGCGCGCGCGCGCCAGTGCGCGCGCCACTACCGCTTGTTTTCTGTCGCTTTGCGTCGCTGCTGTGCCACGTGGCGGCGGCTTCGTCGGTTGCCTGCGCTGCGCGCGCCGCAGTTGCCGCGCCAGGTAGCGGCGTTTTGCGTGCAGGGCCCGCGCGCTACGAGCGTCGCGATCCACGGCGTGCGCCACGGCGACCATCTGTATGCAATCCACCGGACACGGCGCTATGCACAATTCGCAGCCGGTGCATTCCGCTGCAATCACGGTATGCATCACGTTGGCCGCGCCTGCGATGGCATCGACCGGACACGCTTGTATGCACAGCGTGCAACCGATGCACCATGCTTCGTCGATCAGCGCCACCGCAGGTGCTTGGGTCACCCCGCACGACGCATCCAGCGGCTTGGGCGCACGGCCCAGCAGTTGCGCCAGATCGGCTATCAATTCAGCGCCGCCCGGTGGACAGCGATTGATATCGGCGCTGCCCGCGGCTAAAGCCTCGGCGTACGGCCGGCAGCCTGGGTAGCCGCACTGGCCGCACTGTGTTTGCGGCAGCAGCGTTTCGATCTGGTCCGTCAGGTTTTCGCGCGCTGCGGGCGGCTTCACGGCAAGGCTGATTCAAACGTGGTGTAGGGGCGGCCGGTGTCGCGCGCGAGGCCCGCATGTGTCACCTTGCCATTGACGGTTTGCACGCCGTCGCGCAGTCCGGGATAGTCGCGTATAGCCTGCACCAGTCCTTTGTTGGCAATTTCCAGTGCCAGCGGCAACGTCGCCTGCGTCAACGCCAGGGTGGCGGTGCGGGCCACGGCCGATGGCATATTGGGCACGCAGTAATGCACCACGCCGTCCTCGACATAAATCGGCGCGGTGTGCGATGTCGGGCGCGACGTTTCGCAAATACCGCCCTGGTCAATCGCCACATCGACGATGACCGAGCCCGGCCGCATACGCCGCAAATCCGTGCGGTGCAAGAGTTTAGGCGCCAGTTTTCCGGGCACTAACACCGCGCCGATGATCAGATCGGCAGCGGCGGCCAAGTGCTCCAGGTTGGACACATTTGAAATCGCGGTTTTGAGCCGCGCGCCGAATACTGCCTCGAGCCGAGCGAGCTTCGCGGCGCTGTGATCCACCAGTGTCACGTCTGCGCCCATGCCCAGTGCAATGCGCGCAGCGCTGGCGCCGACTATACCGCCGCCGATGATCAGCACCTGCGCCGGCAGTACGCCAGTAACGCCACCCAGCAGCACGCCGCTACCGCCGTTGATCATTTGCAGCGCCCATGCCCCCATCTGCGGTGCAAGACGTCCGGCAATCTGCGACATTGGCGTGAGTAGGGGCAGACTGCCATCCGCGGCAGTGACGGTTTCATAAGCGACGCTGGTAATGTTATAGGTTAGTGCCGCAGCCAGCAGTACGGGGTCGGGTGCGAAATGCTGGTAACAGTACAAAATCAAACCGGCATGTTGCAGCGCGAATTCGACCGGCTGCAGTTCCTTGACCTTGATCACCATGTCACAGGCGTAGATTTCCTCTGCACGGGCGACGATGCGCGCGCCGGCTGCCTGGTACAAAGTATCGGGAAAACCGACGCGCTCACCTAATAGCGTCTGCACCCATACCTGGTGTCCTGCGGCGTTCAGCGTACGCACACCGTCGGGCGTAACCCCTGCGCGATACTCGTGATTTTTGATTTCCTTGGGAACGCCTATGCGCATGAGCAGTCTCCGCCGTAATTAACCACGCGAACCATGGCAATGCTGGGGTTGACGCGGATCAAACGCGGTGCAGGAAGTCTACGCCAAGCACTACGTTGAGAGTTAATGTGCGAGCGGTTGCCAGCGGCCATCAATGAGGCCTTCGATCGGACGGAAGTGCGCCTTATAGGCCATTTTCCGGCTCAAGGCGATCCAGTAACCGAGATACAGGTATGGCAACTCCATCTGCCTGCACCAGGCGATCTGCCACAGAATATTGTAGGTGCCGAAACTCGCGCCGCGCACCCGCGGATCGAAAAAGGTATAGACCGACGACAAGCCGTCCGCCAGTTGATCGATGATGCTGACCATGCGCAGTTCGCCGTCCTCACGAAACTCCACCAGCCGTGAATTCACATTGCTTTGCAGTAGAAAGTGACGGTACTGCTCGCGGCTGTCCTGATCCATGCCGCCGCCGCTGTGGCGGCTGGATTGATAAAGCAAATACAGCGCGTAGTGTTCGGGGTGATACTTCAGCTCCATAAAATGCGTGGAAAGATTCGCATGTTTATGGCCGAAACGGCGTTGCGTGCGGCTCGGCTGGAAATCCGCAGCCACGATGCGCACCGGCACGCACGCCTTACACTGATCGCAATGCGGGCGATAGGTAAACGCGCCGCTGCGGCGAAAACCCGCACGCACCAGTTCACCGTAGACTGCAGTGTCGATCAGATGACTGGGGGTCGCCACCTGCGAGCGCGCCAGCCGCTCCGGCAGATAGCTGCACGGGTAGGGCGCAGTCGAGTAAAACTGCAGCACCGACAGCGGAACCTCAGTCAAATAAGTCATTATCGAATCGCCATGAACGCGGTGGCTCACAGTTTACCAAGTCTTGGAGCTGACGTACAAACGCGGCGCGCGGGATTTCCCGCGCGCCGAGCGAGGCCAGATGCGCGGTTTTCATCTGGCAATCGATCAGCCCGAATTGCCAGCGCGCGAGCTGTTTTACCAAGGCAACCAGGGCGATCTTCGAGGCGTCAGGCGCGCGCGTGAACATCGATTCACCATAGAACATGCGGCCCAGAGCCACGCCATACAGGCCGCCGACGAGTTCGCCGTTGACCCAGGTTTCAACGCAATGGGCGACGCCGCGGCGGTGCAATTCGGTGTAAGCCGCCACCATGTCATCGGTGATCCAGGTGCCGCCGTGCTGCTCGCGTGGCGCGGCGCAGGCGCGCATCACGCTTGCAAAGGCTGAATCGACGCGAATTTCAAAACCGCCTTTGCGCACGCGCTTGCCGAGCGAACGCGACAGCTTCAGTTCGGCGGGGATCAGCACCATGCGCGGATCAGGGCTCCACCATAGCAAGGGTTGCTCCGCGCTGTACCACGGGAAAATGCCGTTCTGGTAAGCGTTGATCAGGCGCTCAGCCGTAAGCTCGCCGCCCGCGGCCAGTAAACCATTCGGCTCGCTCAACGCGCGGGTGAGCGGTGGAAACGGTTGGTCGCGCTCCAGCCAGGGAATCATGCGCGTATTGTAATGGCGTGCTGACTGCCGCTAACGCAGAGGGGGTTGAGCAATGTAATATTTTGTTTGTCAGTAATATTTTAGGCATCTGGCCCTTGACTTGTATCCATGACGGGAGGAGCCGGGCCTGTGACAATTAATTCTTTAAGATCCGCAAACGCCCGGTATCACCCTGTGGCTGATAGCTGGTTCAGATTCAAGCCCGATGACCCCATGATGCAGTTACCGGCTATCCAACCCCTTCGCGCCCAGAAACTTCGACAACTGGTCTGCAACCTGTACGTTATTCAAATCCGAAAACATGAAGTGAGAGTTCCCGTACAAACCCGCGTCGGGTAGATGCAGCACACTGGCTTGACCGCCCTGTTTGTTGAGGGCGTCAACAAACATCACGGAGGTGACAACCTGCGCGCGCCGCCCGTCAGCCACCAGGTCGGGGATCGGCTGCTTCGGTATGTTGTCGCCGTACACCACTTGTAGCGGAATTTGCGCGAGGCTGGCGAACTCTGCAGCTGTTACCGGCGTGCCCGACGGCTGGCTGCCTTTGAACAGGGGAATCGCTGGCGGCACTTCGCCCTGCTTAAATACGAAGCCGGGTTCGTAGGACACGATGCCTTTCACATTGGGCGAGCGCGCGCCTGCAAGCCAGCCGAACAAGCCCGACTGTGAATGTGTTACCAGTACAGCGGGGCCGATTTTATCGAGCAGCGTCACCAGCGCACCGCTGATGACCTCGCGATTGTCAGACACTGTGGGCACCAGGTGCTGCATGAATGCATCCACGGCGTTCATCGGAAACTGCTGCACCGGAAATACATCGGGATACCGTGGGCCTAGACGCCAGCGCGACCACGCCCATTGCACGCCGGCCTGCGTGGTGCGATTGGCCACCATGGGCTTGCCTGCAAGTTCGCCGAATGCACCGTTGTAGCTGGGAAAACCCGCACGCCCGCGCCGTGGAAAATCGACGATATACACCGCAAAGCCGCGGCGCAGCATCAGCGTCTGGAAGCCCTCGCGCCCATCGGGTGTGGTCTCCCACACGCGGCCGGTGCCGCTGCCGCCGTGTACGAGTATCAGCGGGTACTGGCGCGCGTTCGGCGGGATTTGATACTGCACGTACATCTGATCCATCCAGTACGTTTGTCCGGGGTCAGTGTTGGTGGTGCCTTGCGTGGGGTCGTACGTGCCCGGCCCCTGAACTTTTTTACCGCCGACAAAAAAACTGCCTTGCTGGGCAACCGCGATGGCGTCTCCGAGGTGGCTTGCGCAACCGGTCATGGCGAGACCCCATAGAGCGATGAGGGCTGCGAGTGCGGGTTGTGCGTAGCGTTTGCGTCCCATGATTTCCCTTTTGAAAACATTTTGATGTGCAGGCTGTTGGTTGTTGGCAAAAGTCTATGGCATGTCATTCAAGGCGGATATTTGCCGGGGCTCGCTTTGGCGAGGGCAATCAGTTCCTGCAGATGGGGCGCCGGCACGAAAGTCTGATGAACCTTTTTTCAGAACCAGACTTATTATCATGCGTGCAGGTTAGGGTGGCAAAACATTCCGCGATTGACTGTACGCCGGTCGCGGGATAGATTGCCGTTTGGTGAAAACTGGTGCCTGAAATTTCCATACCCCCGAGAGGAGCACAGCAATGAGCTACAACCCTGCCGCCAACTACGAGATCAAAGTGTGGGACGTTGAATTCCGCAAAGTCCCGACACGCATGCTGATGGCGCGCATCTATCAACCCCAGGGCGATGGCCCGTTCCCGGTGCTGCTGGATGTGCACGGCGGCGCCTGGCACGACAAGGACCGCTTGGCAAACGTGCCGATGGACGAGGCGGTGGCCAGAAGCGGCGTGCTGGTGGTTGCCATCGACATGCGGAACTCCCCCGAAGCGCCGTACCCGGGTTCTGTGCAGGACGCGAGCTACGGCGTGCGCTGGCTCAAATCGAAAGCGCGCGAATGGAAGGGTGATCCGACGAACCTCGGCATACTCGGCAGTTCGAGCGGCGGCCACGTCGCGGAACTGCTGGCGATGCGCCCGCGCGATGCGCGCTACAACGCGCTTGCCGTCGAGGGGTCGAACGCCGACGCCACCGTGGCTTATGTTGCCACGCGCTCGCCGATCAGCGACTGTCATGCCCGCTACGAGCACATGGTCAACACCAATCGCGCTGAAATGGTGAAGAAGAGCAAGCTGTACTTCGATCCGTGGGAATCGATAATCGAGGGCAATCCGGCGCTGATGCTCGAGCGCGGCGAAAAGGTCACGCTGCCACCGCTGCTGATCATGCAGGGCGAGCTTGATTCCAACGTGCCGTGGCAGATACAGGAGAAATTCGCCAAGGCCTACCGCGCAGCCGGCGGTGAGTGCGAGCTCGAGATATTTGAGGGATGCGAGCACATGTGGATCCAGGACCCGGGTCCGCAAACCGACCGCGCGCACGCCATACTCAAGGCTTTCATCGCGCGGCAGTTAGGCGCGATGCGCAAGGCGGCGTAAGCCGGGGGCTGGCCGCGCAGCGGCTGGCCTATTTATTTCAAAGCGACCGGCGCCGCCTGCGCATCAATAAGTAAGCCGCCGGGATCACCAGCATCGACAGCAGCGGCGCGGTGATCATGCCGCCGACCATGGGTGCGGCGATGCGCTGCATGACTTCGGCGCCGGTGCCGCTGGACCCCATGATCGGCAGCAGGCCGGCGAGTATCACTGCGACGGTCATCGCTTTTCCGCGAAATAGAGCGCGCCCTCGCCGCACTCGTAGCCGTGTTCTTCGAGGATCAACCCCTGTATGCAAAGCTGCACGCGCCGGTGCGCGTAACGCCCCTCGACGATATCGGAAGAATCCGCCCATTCGCCCTGCACCCACTCCAGGTATGCTAGGCGCGGGCAATACTGATACTCGTTGACCATGCGCGCGGGTAGCAACGGCAGATCGCCCGAGAGATCGGGGAAGGGCAGAGGGCGTTCTTTCTGGGCTTCGTCCATGGGGGGGATATTCATAGGAGGTATTAAAATCATGTAAAAACAATAACTTACATATAAAATTCCTCAGTATGGAGTCGGCATTGCCCTATCGGTTTTGCGGAAGCCATGCAAATTCGCACTGTTCGTATGAAATAATTACACCCTCACTGTTCACCGGGGCAAGCCATGGCAACCGTTCGCAAAACCATCCCGCTGACTGACCAGCAGGACAACTGGATCAAGGCGCAGATCGAAGGGGGCCACTACACCAACGACAGCGAGTACATACGCGATCTGATCCGACGAGAGCAGGAACGCAGCGCCCAAGTAGAAGCAGTGCGCGCGGCATTGATCGAGGGCGAAGCCAGCGGCGAGCCCAAGCCGTTTGACGTAGCGGCCTTTAAGCAAAGAATGGCTGCGGCTCAAGGCTGAATAGCGGTTAACACCGGCGGCGGAACGTGGCCTCGAAAAAATATGGCGCCATACCCAGCGAACTTGGGGCATAGCACAAACCGAGCGCTACATCGACACATTGCATGGCGCATTTGCGGAATTGGCCGAAAACCCGCAACGGGCGCCCGCTTGCGACCACATTCGCCTTGGTTGCCGAATGGCTGTTACCGAAAACCACGTGATCTACTTTCGGATCGCCACGTACGGAGCCGACATCATTCGTGTCCTGCACGAGCGCATGGATGCTCCGCGCCGCCTTTAGATCGCGCGTAATGACGCCACGGCAATACAGCGCCAATCGATTCAGAACGCATAGCCCATCGCACACCGGTAGCGCCAATCCGCCATCGCCTCGCGCGCGGCCTTGCCGTCGGTGATAGCTTCAAGTTGATCGAGCGGCACGCCGAGCGTGCGATCCGCGAAACGGATCAACACCATCATCGTTCGCGTGCAATCATCCTCGGGCGCCATGCCAAGCACCTCGACTTCCTCGCCTTTTTTCAGCGGGGAAACCTTGCGCACCGCCGCGCACTTTGCGCGGAAAGGAAATTTCAGCTTGCCTTCGAGATAGTAGTACCAACTCAACGCGCGCTCTTCTTCGCCGTAGGCATCGACGACGATGTCCTGCTCGATTCGGTGTTCGCGTGTGGGGTTGGGTTTGGGGTTAGGCATTGGGGGGGTGAAGAGGCTTGCATTGCGTGCGCTTCTCGCCTTCTGCGCGTTGATTTCCGATCTTCTTCAGGCCGAGCACCGGCGGACTGTGGTCAAGAATGTTGCGCTCGCCGATTTTGTAAAATGCCGCCAGTGCGTCCGCGTCAATCGTGACACTCAGGTCGTCGTGTCTTATCTCGTAATCCGTAAAGTGCTCAGGGTCCCGGTACACGCGAAACATAAAGCTGCCGTCAAAGGTGCGGATGATCATGCCTTCTACTCCTGCCGCCGAATTGACTTCGGCCGGCATACTGCCGTACAGATATTTGTTTTTCATTTTTACCGTGGGGGATGTTTCCGATAGTAATGGCGCTATTGTTTTTGCGAAACATGGGCGTGCCCACTGCCATTGGTCGCCAAAACTATGCAACGTAGGCTGCCGGTGAGTGCAGCGAACCGCATCGATCACCGCATCAATCGCGGTCACGGTCGGGCAGGGTGCGCCGCTCGACCGATGCGGTTCCTTCGTCACCGGCATCCTACGGCGTCGCTTGAGATTGCGCCATTGGTTTCATCCAACACGCAACAATTTCGCAACGCGAGGATGGCGAAACCTGCTGGCGTCGTCAATCCCGCTTACCGGCGAGGACGCACGCGGTCTGCGCCCGGCGCACTGTGGTTCTATGTCACGAGTGTTGCGGACGCCGCCTGCGCATCAACAAGTAAGCCGCCGGGATCACCAGCATCGACAGCAGCGGCGCAGTGATCATGCCGCCGACCATCGGTGCGGCGATGCGCTGCATGATTTCGGCACCGGTGCCGCTGGACCCCATGATCGGCAGCAGGCCGGCGAGTATCACCGCGACGGTCATCGCTTTGGGGCGCACGCGCAACACCGCGCCTTCGGTAATCGCGTCCACCACCATTTGCGCGTCCTGCGCGCAGCGCTCGTTTTCTGCACCGCGCGCGTTCATTGCCTCACCGGCAGCGATGCGTTTGTCCAGCGCCTGGCGCAGGTAGAGCAGCATGATGATGCCGAACTCTGCTGCCACGCCGGCCAGCGCGATAAAGCCCACGGCCGCTGCCACCGACAGGTGGTAGCCCAGCAGCCACATCAGCCACAAGCCGCCGCTGAGCGCGAACGGCACTGTCACCATGATCAGCAATGCTTCGCTGGTGCGGCGGAAGGTGAGATACAGCAACACAAAAATAATCGCCAGGGTGAACGGGATGACTATGGTCAGCCGCTTTTTGGCGCGTTCGAGATATTCAAACTGGCCTGACCACGATACCGAGTAACCCGCGGGAAGCTGTACCTGCTCGCGCACCCTCTTTTGCGCGTCGTCGACCACCGACTGCAGATCACGGCCGCGCATATCGACATAGACCCAGCCGGAGAGTCGCGCATTTTCGCTTTTGAGCATCGGCGGCCCGTCGACGAAGGCGAGTGCGGCCAGCGCGCCCAGCGTGATCTGCGCGCCGCGCTCAGTCACGACCGGCAGGCTGCGCAACTTTTCGAGCGAGTCGCGCAATTCGCGCGGATAACGCACATTGATCGGGAAACGCTGCAAACCCTCGATGGTCTCGCCTATGTTCTCGCCGCCGATGGCCGTCGCAACGATGGCCTGCACGTCGGCGATGTTCATGCCGTAGCGCGCGGCAGCCAGGCGGTCGATTTTGACATCGATGTAGCGCCCGCCGGTGAGCCGCTCGGCCAGCGCGGAGGTGACGCCCGGCACATCCTTCACGGCACGCTCGATGTCCTGCGTGACGCGCTCGATTTGCGCCAGATCAGGGCCGGACACCTTGATGCCGAGCGGACTCTTGATGCCGGTGGCGAGCATGTCGATGCGATTGCGGATCGGCGGCACCCAGATGTTGGTGAGTCCGGGTACTTGGACGGTGCGATCCAGTTCCTCGATCAGTTTCTCCTGCGTCATGCCGGGTCGCCATTCGTTCTTCGGCTTGAACTGGATCGTCGTTTCCACCATTTCCAGCGGTGCCGGATCGGTGGCGGATTCGGCACGGCCGATCTTGCCGAACACGCGCGCGACTTCGGGCACGGTTTTAATCAAGCGGTCGGTGAGCTGCAGGATTTCAGAGGCTTTGCCCACCGACAAGCCCGGCAGCGCAGTCGGCATATACAGCAGATCGCCTTCGTCCAGCGGCGGCATGAATTCGCCGCCGAGGCGTGAGGCGGGATAGGCGCTCAGCGCCAGCAGCACCACGGCGATGAACAAGGTGCACTTCGGAAAACGCAATGCCGCCGCCAGTACCGGGCGGTAGATAAAAATAAGCAGGCGGCTGAGGGGATTGGATTTTTCATCCGCTATGCGCCCGCGTATCCAGTAGCCCATCAGCACCGGCACCAGCGTCACCGACAGTCCCGCCGCAGCCGCCATGGCGTAGGTTTTGGTGTAGGCGAGTGGTGCGAACAGACGTCCTTCCTGCGCCTCCAGCGCGAATACCGGCACAAACGAGAGCGTGATGATGAGCAAACTGAAGAACAGTGCGGGGCCGACTTCCGTCGCCGCGTCGCCGATCAATTGCCAGCGCGCCTCGTTCGCCAGAGACGCATCGGGATGCGCATGGCGCCAGGCTTCAAGATGCTTGTGCGCGTTCTCGACCATCACCACCGCGGCATCCACCATGGCGCCGATGGCGATGGCGATGCCGCCGAGCGACATGATGTTGGCGTTCACCCCCTGGTAGCGCATGACGATGAAGGCGATCATCACGCCCAGCGGCAGCGTGATGATGGCCACCAGACTGGAGCGCAGATGAAACAGGAACACCATGCATACCAGGGCGACAACGATGAATTCTTCGATCAGTTTGTCGCGTAAGTGATCGATGGCGCGCAGGATCAGTCCCGAGCGGTCGTAGGCCGGGACAATTTCCACGCCCGCCGGCAGCCCCGGTTTGAGGCTGTCGATCTTGGCCTTCACCGCGGCGATGGTTTCGAGTGCATTCTTGCCGCTGCGCATGATGATGACACCGCCGACGGTCTCGCCTTCGCCATCCAGCTCCGCAATGCCGCGCCGCAATTCCGGCCCGATTTGCACGCGCGCCACATCTTTCAGTAACACCGGCGTGCCACCATCGCCAACCATGATCGGGATGGCGCGAAAGTCGTCGAGTGATTTAAGGTAGCCGTGGGCGCGCACCATGTACTCGGCTTCGCCCAGCTCGAGCACCGAACCGCCGGTTTCCTGGTTGGCGTTTTTCACCGCCTGGATCACACGCGAGATGGGTATTGAATACGCGCGCAGGCGCTGCGGATCCAGCACAATCTGGTACTGCCGCACCATGCCGCCCACCGATGCGACTTCCGCGACATTCGCTACCGACTTGAGTTCGTACTTGAGGAACCAATCTTGCAATGCGCGCAATTGGCTCAGATCATGGCGTCCGCTGCGGTCGATCACCGCATACTCATATACCCAGCCCACGCCGGTGGCATCGGGCCCCAGTGCCGGCTTCGCCTGCGCCGGCAGGCGGGCCTGCACCTGGTTGAGGTATTCGAGTACGCGCGAGCGCGCCCAGTAAAGATCGGTGCCGTCCTCGAACAGTACGTAGACGAAGGAATCACCGAAGAACGAATAGCCGCGCACGGCCTTGGCGCCCGGCACCGACAGCATGGTGGTAGTGAGCGGGTAGGTGACCTGGTCTTCAACGATCTGCGGCGCCTGCCCTGGCCAGGTGGTGCGGATGATCACCTGCACGTCTGACAGATCGGGAATTGCGTCCAAGGGTGTCTTCAGCATCGACCACACCCCCCAGGCACTGAACATGAGGGTCGCCATCAGCACCAAAACGCGGTTGCTGATGGCCCAGCGGATGAGACGCTCGATCATTTTGCTGCCTGCATCGATTTTTTCGTGATGCGCGTAATCCGGTACTCACCGTCCTTATCAGGCTCGCCGCGCATCTCGAAATCGATCTCGTCTCCCGCTTTCAGATGCGTGAGCTGCGATTTATCCTCGACGCGAAATCCCATGGTCATTGCCGGCCATTGCATCGAGGGTATGGGGCCGTGGGTGAGGTCTATTTTTCCGTTGACAGCATCGACACTGTTGACCCGGGCGCCGCCACGGTGCTTGCCGTTTTTGGCAGCGCCCGTTGCGGTGACGGGATGCGGTGAACTTTCCAGCCGTGTCAGGGTGCTTTTGAGGCTGGCTTCGGAGTCGATCAGAAACTGGCCGGAGGCAACGACCTTTTGCCCCGCGACGAGACCTTTGCGTACCTCGGCCATGTCCTGGCTTTCACGTCCGATGTCAATCGCAAGCGGGCGAAACTTTCCGCCCTCCTCGGCAACGATGACCACCGTGCGGGTGCCGGTATGGATCACCGCTACGCTCGGTATCATGAGTGCGGGCTGGGTGACGCTGCCGAACTCGACGTTGACAAACATGCCCGGTTTCAGGCGGCCGCCGGGGTTGGCCAGCACGATGCGCGCCTTGATCGTGCGTGTGACGGCGCTGACATCGGGCAGCAGCGCGGCGACGGTGCCCTGGTAGATCGCGCCGGGTAATGCGGGTGCGCGTGCCGTGATCGGCGCTCCGGGGCGCACCAACGCGGCCTCGGTTTCCGGCACTTCGGCGTGTACCCAAACGCTGCCGAGCTGTGCTATTCGAAACAGGGTCATGCCGGGAACGACCGACATGCCGTCGCGCACGCCCTGCTCCCACACGATGCCGCTTGCGGGCGCATACAGCGTGACGCGTGGCGCAGCCTGCCCGGATTGTTCGATGCGCTGGATTTGTGCATCCGAGACACCCAGCAGCAGCAGCCGTTGGCGCGCGGCCAGTGCCAGCGCTTCCACCTCTGGTTGCGTGCTGCGTCTGAGCACCAGATACTCTTCCTGTGCCGCCAGCCACTCGGGCGCATAAATATCGGCCAGGGGTTGACCCTCTACCACAGCCTCGTACTGCGCGCGCACATACAATTTTTCAATGTAGCCGGTGACGCGCGCCTGGATCGCAATCAGCGAGCGTTCGTCCACACTCACCGCACCGGTGGCGGTGAAGCCCATCGCCATGCGGCCTTGCTTGACCTCGACGATGCGTATGCCGAGGTTTTGCAGGGTGCGCGGACTGATCGTCACCTTGCCCTGATCGGCGCCTTCATCGGCATACACGGGCACCAGTTGCATGTCCATGAACGGTGATTTGCCGGGCTTATCGAATTTGGCTCCCGCTACCATGGGGTCATGCCAGTACAGCACCTTGCGCTCTGCCACCGCAGCGGCTGCGGGTGATGCGGCCGCTGCCGCGGACGGCGCTGCTTGTATGCGGCGCATGGCGTACCAGTAACCCGCGCCGGCGCCGATGCCGGCGATCAGCAGCGCGATCAGCAGGCCCTTGAAAATAGTGCGCTTCATTGGCTTGGCTCCGCGGGCAGAAAGTAGAGGAGCTGCGCGTGGGCGCGCCCCTGCTCGGCGGCCAATTGCAGTTTTTGCAGGCGCAGGTCGAGTTCGATGCGCCGCATCTCCAGCACCGCGGCGAGTGTACCAAAGCCGCCGCGATAGGCGGCAAGCGCGAGCCGCGCGCGGTCACGCGTGAGCGGCAGCAGCTCGTCATCGTAGCGTTTCAGGCGCGCGCTCGCGGCATTCCAATCCGCTTGCGCTGCTGCCGCCTCTGCGAGATGCTGGCGCAAGGCGTCTTCGCGCAGCGCGCGTGCCTGCGCTACCTGTGCCGCGCGCGCCGCGGCCTCGCGATTCTGCCGGCGCTCGGCGAACAGCGGCAAATCTATGGCTACCTGGAACGAGAGCATATTGCTGTAGGCGGGGCCGCGTTGTGCGTAGCCCAGTTCCAGTCCCCAGTCGGGCCGGGTGGCTGCTTGCGCGAGATCGGCTTCACTCTGTGCGATGTCGACTTGCCGTTGCAGCGATTGCAGATGGGGGTGCTGCGGATCGTAAATCACCGCGCCGTAGGCATGCGTGTGAGCGGGCGCGGGTGCGCGCGCCGTGCTTTCCGGCAGCGGCGACAGGGGCCGTGCCGCCGCCGCGCCCAGCCAGCGCGTCAGCAGCGCTTGCGCCCGCCCTGCCTGTTTGTCGAGGTCCGCGCGGCGCTCAAGCAGCAACTGCAAAGCCGCCTCCAGCGCCAGCCGGTCTGCAAACGAGGTGCGGCTGGTAGCCACGCCGGCTTGCAGCGCGTCGCGTTGCAGCGTGGTTTCGGCGTATTGCTCGTCCACAACTTTTGCCATCAATTCGGCGTAATAACGCTCCATCCACAGCAGTGCGATGTCGCGCCGCACTGTCGCATGGGTGTCGGCGAGCAGCGCCTGCTCGCGCGCAAGCTGGTGCTCGGCGCGACGCCCCTTGAGCTCGCGTTTTTCAGCGCGCGGAAATTCCTGCGCCACGCCGATGCGGCGCATGGTCATGAAATCGCGCGTGAAGTTGTATTTGTCGGGGCCGTCCAGCGGAAAATTATCGATGCCGAACTTGAGCTTGGGGTCGGGCAGTTCGCGTGCGAAGAGGGCGTACTCCCCAGCGGCGGCAATAGCGGAGCGCTGCGCGGCGAGCAGGGAAGAATCACGCACGGCGATGGCGAGCGCTTCGCGCAGCGATAGCGTATCGTCCGCCGCGCGCGCCAACCCGGGGCAGCCGAGCATAAGCGCCGCAAGCAGGGCGGCGGTGCGCGTGACAGGTAGCCGTGTGATGAGGGCTGCCAACCCAATCCGTGATGAAAGCATAAGACCTCCGCGAGTTGGTCAATCGGACGCTGCCGGCTGGGTGCCGGCGGGATACCTGGCGGAGGGCTAATTCAGCAGACGGCAGTACACCAATCGCAGTGGCGGAGGGGCGGCGCGAGCGACGATCTGCTGGTGGCGCGTGGTCACCATTGCGCCCATGCCCGATGGATCAGGCAGGTTGAC
This sequence comes from Bordetella parapertussis, assembly GCA_945906815.1. Taxonomy (GTDB): domain Bacteria; phylum Pseudomonadota; class Gammaproteobacteria; order Burkholderiales; family SG8-41; genus UBA5216. Next base: position 7,009 of record CAMDRT010000038.1, on the reverse strand, counting down.
GCTACAGGCCGGCAGCGCAAGACTGGCCGCGGCAGGGAGATGGATTTTCACGCTTTCAAACGCGGCGTCACGCGAGAGGCAGCGTTCGTGACAGCCGCGATCCGGCGTGCCGCTGCTGGCGTCCACGGCTTGATAATGGCATGGGGTCGCGGCCTGCATACTCTCGATTTGCGCCGGTGCTGCCACGGGCGCTGGCGCTGCATGGGCATAGCCCAGCGCTGCTGCCATGGTCTGGCACAGCAGCATCATGACGAGGGAGACGCCGCTCACCATCTGGCGTGCCTGCGCTGAACGGAACATGCGTCGATTTTATACGCTCTCGGGAATCGGTCAATAAGTATTGGATTGTTATTTGTACTATGTTAGAAAATTCCCCATGCTGCCCCGTAGTAGCTCCTTCCCCTTCAGGGGGAAGGCTGGGATGGGGGTGGGGTTTCAATCAAGCCGCAAGCCTCACCCCATCCCCACCCTAGCCCTCCCCTTGAAGGGGAGGGAATTAATTTGTAACACAGTACAATTAGGTTCTGCAGCATGCATTGCTGTGGCGCTTTGCCACACCACGGCGCTTCGCTATTTGATCCGGCACAACGGCACTGTGAAATGTTTTGCGCAACTTCCGCCTTCTGCGCCTGCGGTAGAATTCCCCGCTGTTATGGGCGCACGGTTGATGGGCGATGGCAATGGGCCATGCCCGGCCGGCGCTATAGCGGGAGGATAGTGATGGGTCAGTATCAAAGTGTGGCAGCGATGGTGTTTGCGATGGGGGTTGGCGTGTTGCCGTGGGTGGCGCAGGCGCAGCCTTTCCCGTCGCGCGCGATACGCATCGTGGTGCCGTTTCCGCCGGGCGGCACCTCGGATATTCTCGCGCGCACCATCGGCCAGAAATTGACCGAGGAATGGGGGCAACCCGCGATCACTGATAATCGTCCGGGCGCCGCCGGCAATATCGCCTCCGACTACGTGGCCAAATCCAAGGGTGACGGTTATACGCTGTATATCAACACCGTCGGCACGCATGCGATCAATCCTGCGATTTACGCCAAGCTTGCATTTGATCCGATCAGGGATTTCACCGCCATCACCAATCTGGTGAATTTGCCCAGCGTGCTGCTGGTGCACCCGTCAGTGCCGGTGAAGAATGTGAAGGAGCTGATTGCGCTGGCCAAGCGGCGGCCGGGTGACCTGCTCTACAGTTCGGCCGGCAGCGGCGCGCAGCCGCATCTCACCGCCGAGATGTTCAAAAGCATGACCGGCGTGGACATAGTGCATGTGCCGTACAAGGGGGCGCCGCCGCAGATGATCGCGCTGATCGGCGGCGAAGTCGCGCTGACGTTCGCCACCGCGCCGTCGGGCGTGCCCTTGGTGAAAAACGCTCAGGCACGCGCCATCGGCGTCACCAGCGCCAAGCGCATCCCCGCGCTGCCCGATGTGGCGGCTATCCATGAGACCCTGCCCGGATACGTTGCCGTCGGCTGGAACGGGTTGATGGGGCCGGCGGCGATGCCGGCGCCGGTGCTCGAAAAAATCCATGCGACAGTGACCCGGATAGTGCGCTTGCCCGAGATACGCGACAAACTTATCGGCCTGGGCGCGGAGCCGGCGCTATCCACGCCCGCGGAGTTTGCCGATCTGATCAAATCCGAACGCGTCAAGTGGGCCAAGGTGGTGCAGGATTCTGGGGCGAAGCTGGACTGAGGACGGTGAACGGGTGAACGAGGTACCCCTTTCAGGCTTGAGGGTGTACTTAGCCCGCAGCTTTAGAACGCCAATCAATCTGCACCTTGCGGTTTTGCGCAAGACAATCGCGCAGGTACAGGTTGATCAGGCTTTGATAGGGCACACCGGCTTCTTCCGCCATGCGCTTGAAATAGACAACCACGTCCTCCGACAAGCGCATGGTTACCGGTTTCTTGAGTTTGGACGCGTAAGGGTTTTTGCGTGACTTCATTGTCGAAAGATCGTATTCCTTTTTCATGGCCGTCCACCTGTATAAAACGTACTCTCGCGCCGGGTTGCAGTGCGCGCCGAAATAATTCGTATCACGTTGCCTTCTTCACGTTCGCAGTGACACACCAAGAGCAGCCTGGCGCCGCTGCTCATGCCAAGCATCAGGAACCGGTCCTCGTCTTCCTTGTGCGCCTCATCGAAGAACTGCACCGCTAAGTCGTCGTAGAAGACGGACTGCGCTTCCGCGAAGGAAACGCGGTGCTTGCGCAGATTTTCTCCCGCCTTGGCCGGATCCCACTCGAAACGTATCATCAATACATTGTATTGACTCTTGGATACAAGTCAAATTTCGGCAATTCCAAGCGGAAAATTGCCGCAGCGCGAAGGCGGCGAACAGGAGCAGCGGGCAGTCGTCGGATTTGGCTATGCCGCCGATCACTTGCATGTCCTTTTGCCAACCGTCAATGTTCATGGTGGCAGGCGGATAGTCCTGTTTGAGCATCCTTTTGCCGCACAGCTTGATAGGCTCATCCGGGGTTAGACAGGATCATAAACCACTCCCGTTATTGCGGTTGACGGTTCGCCCTTCGCCGGATAGATTGCTGACGGGTAAAAAATGGTGTTAAAAATTCCTCTACCCCTAAACAAATAGCTATCAACCCAGCACGGAGCCATCCTGCATCATGTCCACCACCCCCACCGCTGAACTCGCCGCCTTCATCGCCGGCCTGCAATACGAACAAATTCCCGCCGCGATACGCGAGCGCGTCAAGGACATCATTCTCGATGCTTTGGCGAGCGCGCTGGCCGGTACGCACGGTGATGAAGTCAAACAGATACGCGGGCTGGCTGCGGCGCTGGGCGCATCCAGCGAAGCCAGCATCATCGGCGGCGATAAACTGTCGCTGGCGGGCGCGACGTTGCTCAACGGCTATTTGATTACCGCGGTCACGGTGTGTGATGTGCACCGGCCCACGCTCTATCACACCACGCCGCAGGTGGTGTCACCTGCGCTGGCGATCGCCGAGCGTGATGGCGCCAGCGGCAAGGCGTTGCTGACTGCGATCACCGCGGGTCTGGAAACCTCGGTGCGCGTGGCCAACGGCACCAACTATGCTGCGTTTCGCGCGCGCGGCTGGCATTCGCCGGGCGTGGTGGGGCCGTTTGGCGGCGCCGCCGCAGTGGGCAAATTACGCGGCTTCAATGCCGACCTTCAGCGCAATGCTTTCGGCCTTGCCGGCAGCCAGTCAGCGGGGACGTTTGCGCACTGGGGCACGCCCACCATCAAGTTTCACCAGTGCCGCGGCGCGTTGTCCGGGCTGATGGCGGGCTTGCTGGCGGAGCAGGGCTTTCTCGCATCTAAGGAGATTCTCGCGCACCCGGATGGCGGCATTTACAACGCCTACTCCGACGGCGGCAATCCGGCGTCGGTGATCGCCGATCTCGGCGAACAATGGACGCTGGAGCAGATTTCGCTGCGGCTATGGCCGGCGGCGAGTTCGGTACAAGCGGTGATTACCGCGCTGCTGGCGCTGGCGGCGGCACATGATCTCAGGCCGGCAGATATCGCCGAGGTGCGCGTGGGCCTTTCCAAAGGTGTCTACGACATGCACGGTACGCTGGCGTGGGACGATAAATTCAAGGCGCTGCTGTCGATGCCCTATATTGCATCTGTGGTACTGCACGACCGCGCGTGCTGGCTCGATCAGTTTGAACCGGCGCGGGTTAAAGACCCCGCCGTGGATGCGTTCGCGCGCGAGCGCATCAAAGTCGGCATCGAGCCCGGCATCGCGGGAACCGCTGCGCTGGTTGAAATCAAAACCACCGCAGGCGTCACGCACACCGATCGCCGGCTGGTGGCCAAAGGTGACGCTGCCGACCCCTTGAGCCGCGCCGAAATTCAGGGCAAGTTGCGCACTGCGGCGGCTGGGGTAATTTCCAATGCGGCTGTTGAGCGCATCATTGCCCTGGTCGATGGCCTTGAGCGTGTTGCCAATGTGCGCGAACTGCTCGACGCGGTGCGTGAAGGTCCACGCGCGCAGCGTCCATCAGCAGGATAGTCCTTGTGGTATAAGCCAATAGTTACATTGAATAATCTTAACGCAAACCAGGGGCATCCATGAAGCTCATGTATTTCAACGATTTTCGTTTGGGCGTACTCAAAGGCACCACTGTCGTCGATGTGACCGCGGCGGTGCAAAATATTCCGCACACCGGGCCGGGCAATCTGATCAATGGCGTGATCGAGCGCTGGGCCGACGTGCGCGGCCGTATCGAGAGCGCCGCGAATGCCGGCGCGGGTTTGCCGGTGACACAAGTGAAAATTCGCCCGCCGCTGCCCAAGCCCGTCAACGTCGATTGCATGGCGGTGAATTACATGGAGGACGGCACGCGCAAGCAGGCGGCGGAAATCAACGCCTTTCTTAAATCGCCGGGTTGCATCGTGGGTCACGGCGACACCATGATCATGCCCGACCTGCCGCTCACCATCTTCGAAGGCGAAGCTGAGCTCGCGGTGGTCATCGGCAAGCGCGCGCAAAATGTAAGCGCGGCCAACGCGATGAGCCATGTGTTTGGATACACCAACTTCATCGACGGCTCGGCGCGTGCCGTTACCGGGTTGGGTAACTCGTTCTACCAGGTGAAATCGCGGGATACGTTTGCGCCGATTGGGCCCTACATCGTCACCGCCGATGAGATCAAGGATCCACACAAGCTGCAGGTGAAACTGACCGTGAACGGCCAGGTCAAGCAGAACTTCAACACCGACGACATGGCGAACAAGATTCCGCGCTGTATCGAGTGGATTTCGTCGATACATTATCTTGAGCCGGGTGACATAATCGCCACCGGCACCAATCATCGCGGCCTGTCGGCGTTCCAGGGCGGCGATACGGTTGATCTGGAAATCGATGGCCTGGGTAAGCTTACGGTCAGGGTGCGTGACGACCTCAACCGCACTTGGGCGCGTGAAACCCGGCTCGATCGCGATCAAAAAGGGCTCAAGGGAATGACGCCGCAGTTGAGCGGAAAATACGCGAAGGCTGCGGGCGGCGCCACCGGTGGCTAGTATAGTGCTTCATTCTATGCGGTACTTATGCAACGGCACGGCATCAGCGAAACTCCTCCCCTTTCAAGGGGGAGGCGGGGAGGGGGGTGGGGTAATGTCGCGCGAATGTCACCCCATCCCCACCCTAGCCCTCTGCTCCGCTTCAAGTGTGCCCTTGCCCTTGACGGGGAGGGAATGCCTCATGAATTGCGAAGCAATACACTAGAGCACATTGATTATGGCCTGGCGCAAGCTGCTGGCGCTGCTGCTGTTTACTGCGGCAGCGCCGGTTTTTCCGCAGAATTATCCGAGCAAGCCGGTACGCGTGCTGGTGCCGTTCAGCGGCGGCAGCGCCGCTGACATCCTGGCGCGCATCCTCGCGCCGAAACTGTATGAGGCGTGGGGCCAGCAGTTCGTGGTGGACAACCGTCCGAGCGCCGGCGGTATCGTTGCGGGCGGCATCGTCGCCACGGCGGTGCCCGATGGCTACACCCTGATGCTGACCTCGTCCGCGTTCGCCGGCAGTGCGGCCCTGTATCCCAAAATGCCGTACGACTCGATCCGCGATTTTTCGGGCATCATGCCGATCGTGAGCACGCCGCTGTTGGTGGTGGTGGCGCCGTCACTGGGCGTAAACACGCTCAAGGAACTGCTGGCGCTGGCGCGGCAAAAGCCGAAACAGCTTAACTTCGCCTCCGCCGGCATCGGCAGCGGCACCCATTATGCGACCGAACTGTTTAACCATGTTGCGGGCATTGCCGCCGTGCATGTGCCGTACAAGGGCGTGCCCGAAGGGTTGAATGACACCTTATCGGGACGCATCCACTATTTTGTCACGCCGGTGCTGCCGTCTTTGTCGCTGATCCGCAGCGGACGCTTGCTGGCGCTCGCGGCCACCACCCCGCAGCGCGCAGCGATCCTGCCTGATGTGCCGACGGCCATCGAGGCCGGATTGCCCGGTTACGAGTACGAGGGCTGGTTTGGCATACTCGCGCCCGCAAAAACACCACGTGCCATCATCGCCAAACTCAATACGGAAGTCACGCGCATACTGCTATCGGCGGACATCCGCGACAAAATTGCGAATCAGGGCGCGGCGATCAAGGTGGGTACCCCTGAAGCGTTGGAGAAACTCATCCGCGACGAGATTGTTACCCGCCGCAAAATATTTTCCGCCTTGGGGCTCAAACCGGATTAACCGCGGTAAGCGCAGGCCGGCAACACGGGCTTGCCCCGCCGCCGCTGGTGGCGCACAGCGCGTCGCGCGCACGCCTTGTGCTTGCGGGCTGGGGCATGGCGCTTTTTGATTTTGTGTCATCGTCGCCTCCGCTCGATTGATCGTGTCACCAATAATTTAACCTGTTTGGTTCCGGCTTAGGATGACACCAACTCCAAGCCTTCCATTTAGACCGCTAAAGCAAGCGACATCCTTGCCAAGGTCACTCGCGCTCGCACGGCTTCGCAGAAGAGCACTTCTAATTGACGCAGTACACTAGTCCGCCATCGCCGCCGTGCTGACACATATCAGTTTCGATAAGAAACGAGTTGTGTTTCGAAGTGAGACCAGAAATGGTCTGCCCAACGGAGTAATCTTAAAAATGCTTTAAAAACAAATAGCTATACATTGGAACGCAATTTGCATATATGGGAGGATTGAACACAGGCTCATCGGCAAGAGGTATCATAATAAGCAGGTAGGCACGCACTAAATCGGAACGGCAAATTCAACGGGGGAGGGTGAGTTTATGTCTGATAAAACGCGGGGCAGTACGCGGCTTGATGGCGATGTTTCAAGGCGACGCAACGAACGATTGCGAGCCGCAGAGTCCGATGCGCCATTGCCCTCGGCGGAGCGGCGCAGGTTTCTAGCAGCCTGTCGGACTTTCCAGTCGTAAAAGTACTATACTCGAATTGACGAATAGCAGAGTACAGCCATGACCAACTTCATACTCGCTGACCGCAAGACCGACTATCTGCTGCCGCCATCGGTGGATGACTGGTTGAACGAAGATC
>CAMDRT010000037.1 GCA_945906815.1 Bordetella parapertussis | reverse complement strand
CAGATGTCGGGGCTGGAGGTGGCCCGCGCAGTCAGGGCCATCCGCCCCGAACTGCCGGTGGCGGTGACCTCGGGATTCATCGACGAGACGCTACGCAGCGAGGCGGCAGCGGCGGGAGTGCGCGAGCTGATCTTCAAGGCCGAATCGGTTGAGGCGCTGTGCGAGGCCGTGCAGCGGCTGGTGGAAGGCGTGAGGGGTGGAGCGGGTGCATAAGTGAGCGAGTGAACAAGTGAACGGGTGAACGAGTAACCCCGCACGGTGCTTCGTCCGCCTTGGGGCTGAGGGTTGCGGTGAGGGGGATTCACCCGCTCACCCACTCACCCGTTCACTTGTTCACTTGTTCACCCGTTCACCCGTTCACCCGTTCACTTATGCACCCGTTCACTTTCATCACCAGGACTACGCATGATTTCAACCACACCCTGCGCCACGCGCCGTGCCACCAGCATCTCGGAGTCGATGCCTTCGGAAAATTCGATAACGTGGTAACGCCCGCCGCCGCGTTCACTCGCGATCTGTTCGGCACGGCGGTAAAACGCCGGCATCGCCTCGCCATCTCCACCTGTGGTAAAGCGCTTTTTGCGCAGCGCGATGCGAAAACGATTCTCGCCCAGCCGCGTTTGTTCAATGTGCCAATTCGGCGCCAGCGGATCGATAATCACCCACAACAGCGCGCCTGCCGCAAAACTTTCCATGGGTATGCGCAGGGCACTGCTGATATTCAGCGTCTGCGCGGGAATCAGCAGGTTTTTCGAGCTCGAATTCTCGATGCTGGAACAGCCGCTGGCGACGATTAGCGCGAGACATCCCGCGCACAGGCCTGACACTTTCATCGGCGTCTCCTCACAGCAGTTTAAACAGACTCAGTGACGTTATCGCGAGAAACGATTTCTGCGCGGCCTCCAGTTGCGTTTGCCGCAGACTGAGCTCGCTGATGCCCTTGGCGTAATCCAGATCCTGCAATGCGGACAGCCGATTGTCGTACTGCAACGACAGATCCTCGCTGGCACTCTGTACGGCATCCACTTCCTTCAGACGCGCACCCACTTCGGCGCGCACTGTGAGCACCTTGTCGAGTGCGTGGTCCAGGCCCAGCATCGACGCGTTGAGCGCGTTTTGATAGGCCGCCGCCGTTGCCACGCCGGAACCTGTGCCGCCTTGCAGTGCGCTGATCAGGTCATGCAGGGTCGCGAATGCGTCGCGATTGACGCTCGCGGTAACGGCAAAGGTATCGCCATCCGCCAGCGCGCCGTCGAGGGTCACGCTGGCGCCAAAATCGAACGCCACCGCATTGGTGTCGGGCGGACTCTGCGTTTTCAGGCTGATCGTGGCACCCGGGGTGTAGGCGCGCAAGTACGGACCCGCGCCCGGCGCAGCGCCACTTAACAGCGAGAGGTTATTGACGTTGTCAACGATATCGTAGGTGGTCACACCGCTGGCAACGTGAAATTTGAGCGTGAAATCCCGGGGATTCGCCGGCGCATGCCATGCGGCGAGGTGGGTCACCGTGCCAGGGCTGATAACACCGCCCCCGCTGTTGCCTGCGCCAGGCGCAGCGGCAAACACGCCATTGCCGTTGCGGATCGCGCGAAATACGGCAGCACCCGAATCGCTGATGGGCACCGTGCGTGAGGGGCCGATCTGGAGCAAACGCTGTCCTTCATCACCGGTATACGCGACACTGCCGGGACTGGTTTGCGCAAACGGCTGCGTGGCGCCCTGATAGCCTGAAAACAGGTACTGGCCGTTGCCGTTGTCGCGGTTGGCGATGGCCAATAGTTCGTCGTAGCGGCCCTGCAACTCGACGGCAAGCGTGACACGGTCGGCCTGGGTGAGCGCAGCATTGCCCGCATAAACGGCCAGCGTCTTGACATCCTGCAGCAGCGTCGTGGCATGGGCGAGCGCGACTTCTTCGAGCCCCAGTTGCGATTTCGCGCTGTCGCCATTTTTGTAGTACTGGTTGTTCAATGCCTGTGACTGTTTGAGGTCAAGCGCGTGGGTCGCCGCCACCGGGTCATCCGACGGTGTGAGCACGCGGCGGCCGCTGGAAATTTGCTGCTGCAAACGCAGCAGGTCCTGCTGCGTCTGCTGCATGCCGGCTGTGCCTAGCCCATACATCATGCTGGTGCTGATACGCATGGTTATCCTGAAATCACCCTACCGGCCGAGGTCAAGCACGGTCTGAAACAGCGTTGAGGCTATCTGTATCATCTTGCCGGCAGCCTGATACGCCTGCTGATAGCGCAGCAGATTGGCGGCTTCTTCTTCAAGATTGACGCCGGACAGCGACTGCTGCGCCTGTAGCGCCTGCGTCAGCACTGTGCTTTGCGCCTGCGACATCACTGCCATCTGGGCGGTGGCATTACCGACCATGCCGACCATCTGACTATAGGCACCCTGATAACCGGCGGTGCCGCCCGCCAGCGTGTTTTGGGTTTGCAAAGCAGACAGCAGCAGCGCATTGCGCCCGTCGGCCACACCACCGCTGTTGGGCACTATGGTAAACACATCGCCCACTGCAGGCGTGCCTTGCAGTGTCACCGTCCAGCCGTTGTAGGTGATGTTCGCGCCCGCGCTGTACGCCACGCCCAGCGGATTGCCGGTGCCCGCACCCGCCACGTCAAAGGTCGCTGCGCCAGTAAAGGTTAGCGTTACCGGTTGTTGCAGATTGCCGTTCACGGGCGGTGGCGTGTTGACGCTGCCGGCGCTGATGCGCCCGGAACCGCTGTTGGTGCCCGACGCTGCCGTGCGTATAGGCGCGGCGGCGGCAATGCGCGCGGGATCGCCCACACGCATCTCGATGTCGCGCGCCGCGTTGCGGGTGGGCTGAATGAGGAAGCTGTCGCCGTTGGCAGGCGTGCCGGAGAGCAGCGACAGGGTAATGCCGTCCACCGTCTGCGGCAAGGTCGCATAGGCGGTGGTGGTGTTATCGGATAACCGCGTCACGCTGTAATTCGCGCCGCCATAAGTAACGCGATAGTCGCTGGTGCTCAGCGCGCTCACGCTGGCGAGTGCCGCCGCGATCACGGCGTTGCCGGTATTGGCGGATCTGGCGTAGACATCCGGCGTCGGCAGCGCGAAAAAATCAGCGCCCGGCGCGCCGTTCAGATCCTGCCCCAGGTGGTGCTGATCGTTGAAGGTTACCGCCAGTCCCATCGCGATGCGGCCCAGCGCATTTTGCGCCGCATCCAGCTCCTGCGCGCGAAACGCGAGCAAGCCGCCAAGACTGCCGCCCTGCAAGCTGCTCTGGTTGAGCCGCGTCACGGTATTGCCAACGACATAAGCAATATCCAGTTGCGACGGATCGGCCGGCGCCGGCGTCACCGCCAGTTTCATGAACTGCTGGCCCACGACCAGCGTCTGGCCATTGCCGATGAACAGATTAATGGCACCGTCGCTCTGGGCGACGGCAGTAGCGCCGACCAGTTGGTTCAGCTTGCCCACCAGCGCATCGCGCTGATCCAACAGGTCGTTGGGCGGCTGCGACGGGTTTTGCTGCACGGCGAGTATGCGGCCGTTGAGCGCGGCGATTTGCTGGGCGTAGGCATTGACTTCGCCGACCGTGTTCGTGAGCTGCTTGTCGATGCCCTCGCGTATGTCGTCAAAGCGCGCCGCGAGCAGATTGAAGCGTGAGGTGAGCGTAGTGCCAGCCGACAGCAGGAGTTGACGCGACGGCGTGCTGGAAGGATCGGTGGTAACACCTTGCGCTGCGGCGAAAAACTCCTGCAACGCAGAGGACAGGCCGGCATTGCTGTCGCCCACCACATTGTCGATCTGGCTCAATTGCGCGTAATAGGCGGCGTAGTAGCTCGCCTGGGCCTGGGATTCGACGACCTGATTCTCCACAAATCCACTGTACGCGCGCAACACCGTGTCGACCCGCGTTCCCTGTCCGAGGAAACCACTGCCGGTGAGCAAGGGTGTCACCGTGCTTTGCCGTATCGTCTGGCGGTGGTAGCCGTCGGTGGCGGCATTGGCGATATTGTGCCCGGTCGTCACCAGCCCGGCCTGGGCTGCGGCGAGGCCACTGACACCGATGCTGTAAATGCCTTCACTCATGAGTCATCCGTATACGATTAACGTCAGCGCTGCGCCACAACTTGAGGCCTGCGTTCCGCCGCGACTGCCTCACGTAGCGGCGGACTATTGATGACGCCGACCAGCTTGTCCGCGTACCTCGGGTCGGTGGCATAGCCGCCGCGCTGCAAGCCCTGCGCGAAACCTCTGGCGTCCCCCTGCCCGATCACGCCGGCGTAGCGCGCATTGTCACGCAGCAGTTTCGCGTAGTCGCGAAATCCCTCCTCGTATGAGGCGTAGACGCGAAACTTTTCCACCACGCGGGTGGCAACGCCATTCACGGTTACGGTGGCCGTCTTGTCAACGCTGGCGCCATTCCAGCCGGGCCCGGCCTTGATGCCGAACAAGTTATGGCTGAGCTCGCCGCCGGCCGTGCGGATTTCATGGCGTCCCCAGCCGCTCTTCAGTGCCGCCTGCCCCACTATGAATTGCGGTTGCACGCCCAGCGCCTGTGCCGCATCGACCGCGTGTGACCACATGCGGTGCACAAACTCTCCCGCTTGCCGGCTCGCTGCGTCACTCGCCACCGGGGCGGCCCCGCGCACGGCTGGCAGCGATGCAGGCGCCGGCGCTAGCGCCATCGTGGCTAGCGCCGGCATGACCACGGGCGGCGCAACCACTGCCGCTGGCAGCGTTGCGGCAGCAGGCAGTGCCGCTATCACATCACGCCGTGGCTGAGCTGCAGCGGCGTCGTTCAAGCCATAGGCGGCGCGCACCAATCCGCCCGTATAGGCGGGATCACGCGAGTACGGTGCCTGCCACGGATCACGTGCAAAGGCGTGTGCGCCCGGTGCCGGGGAGGCAGCCTCTAGCGCCGCCACCCTCACTGGCGTGTGCGGCAGCGTCTGCGGCACAGCCGGTTCGCGTGTGCTGTTGATCACGCTCACCAGCTTGTCGGCATACGCCGGATCGGTGGCATAGCCGCCGCGCTGCAGGCCCTGTGCAAAGCCTCGGGCATCGCCCTGCCCGAGCACGCCGGCATAGCGCGCATTGTCACGCAGCAGATTCGTATAATCGCGAAAGCTCTCGCTGTACGAGGCATAGACGCGGAATTTATCAGTGATGGTAACGGCGGCACCATTCACGTATTCGGTGGTGGTCTTCTCGACCGACGGCCCTTTCCAGTTGCCGCCGGCCTTGATGCCGAACAGGTTGTGGCTGGGCTGGCCATCGGCGGTGCGGATTTCATGGCGCCCCCAGCCACTTTCCAGCGCTGCCTGCCCCACCAAAAACCGCGGCTGCACACGAAGGGCTTGTGCGGCTTCCATGGCGTGCGCCCATATACGGCTGACGAAATTTCCTGCGGGCTCGCCCGGTGCCACGCTGGACACGGCTGCGGACGCGCGGCTGGCCTGCGCTGCCGCGGGCGTTACTGCGGGCGTTGCCGCGGGTGGCACCGCAGGGCGCGCGATGGGTGGCGCTGCGGGTGGCGCTGCGGGCGTTTCCGCAAAGGGATGGCCTGGCTTGCTGCTGTCGGTGAAATTCGGCGCCAGTTGCCGCGCCATCACTTCTGCCAGACCGGTGCCACGTTTAGCCATGTGCTGCGCCAGTTGCTGATCCAGCAGCGAGGTGTAGAGCCGTGTCTGTTCGCTGTCAAAAGGGCCCTCCTGCGGCGTGGCGCTACGCATGCCCTTCAACATCATGCCGAGGAACAACGCTTCGAATTGCTTTGACGCAGCAGCAACGGCGCTGCCGGGATTGCCCCTGGCCTTCAGCCGCAGCGCTTCCAATCCCTGGCTATCGATCGCCAGCGTATCGGCGTTAGTGACGGCCGGGGTCATGGTCAGATGATTTCGAGTTCAGCGCGCAGCGCGCCGGCGGCCTTCATGGCCTGCAGGATCGCCAGCAAATCCTGAGGCGTGGCACCGATCGCGTTGAGCGCTTTCACCACTTCGGCGAGATTGACGCCCTTGAGCATGGTCAAACCGCTCTTGTCCTGCTGGATTTCAATTTTGTCGCGTTGCGCCTGCACCGTTTGTCCCTGCGACAATGGCCCCGGCTGGCTCACCACCGGCTCGCTGCTGATGATCACCGAGAGATTGCCGTGTGCAATCGCGCAAGTCTCGACAGTGACCGCCTGATTCATCACCACCGACCCGGTGCGGGCGTTGAGTATCACCTTGGCCACGCTGTCGCCGGGCCGCACTCGCATGTTTTCCACGCGCGACAGGAAATCCACGCGCCGGTCTGCTTCCGGCGGCGCGGCTACCTGGATGGTGCGTCCGTCCACCAAGGTCGCGGTACCGGCGCCATAAGCCTCGTTGATCACCTCTGCCATGCGCCGGGCAGTGGTGAAATCGGTGGTGTTCAGGCCCAGATAAATGTAGCCCTCGCGGCCCAGTGCCGTCGGCACCTCGCGTTCAACGGTGGCACCCGCGCTGATACGGCCCACCGACAAATGATTGACGGTGATGCTGGAGCCGCCCGCAGTCGACGCGCCGACACCACCCACCAATATATGGCCTTGCGCCATCGCATACACCTGGCTGTCAGCGCCGCGCATGGGCGACATCAGCAAGGTGCCGCCGCGCAGCGATTTGGCGTTGCCCATCGATGACACGGTAACGTCTATGGTCTGTCCGGGCTTGGCAAACGCCGGCAGCACGGCGGTCAGCATCACCGCCGCCACGTTCTTCAGTTGCAGGCTGACACCGGGCGGCAGATTGACACCCAGTTGACCCAGCATGCTGGTCAGGCTCTGCACAGTAAATGGCGTCTGCGTGGTCTGATCGCCGCTGCCGTCCAGGCCCACCACCAAACCGTAGCCGAGCAACTGATTGCTACGCACACCTTGCACGCTGGCTAAATCCTTGATGCGCTCCGCGTGCAGCGGAGACGCGCACAGGGTGAGCGCGATCAACCCTTGGGAAACATATATTAAGCATTTGTTTTTAAACATGTTTCAATACTCAGAACGGCAAAAAGGTGAGGAAAAAGCGGGTCAGCCAGCCCATCACCTGCGCGCTGTCGATCTGGCCGTTGGCGCGATATTCGATACGCGCATCGGCAACCTGCACCGAATTGACGCTATTCGCGGAGCCTATGGTGGCCGGGTTCACCACCCCGGAAAAGCGGATGAATTCCGAGCCCTGGCTGATGCCTATCTGCTTCTCGCCGCTCACCAGCAGATTGCCATTGACCAATACTTCGGTCACGGTGACGGTGATGGTGCCGGTAAAAACATTGGTGCTGCTGCTTTGACCCTCACCACTGAACTTGAAATCAGAGCTGGCGCCGAGGCCCGCGCCGAGAAAACTCTTGCCCGGCAATCCGGACAGATTTGTCACCGCAAAATTATTGTCGCTGGAACGGTTGGCAGTGGAGCCCGACTTTTTGTCGGCGTTGGTATTCTCGACGATGCTGACTGTCAGCGTATCGCCGATACTGCGCGCGCGACGGTCTTCGAACAAGGGCCGGTGGGTGACGCCCGTCTGATAGATGCTGCCGTTGGCGACCACCGCCGGCGTGAGCAGCGCCGGACGCGCTGACATCGGCTGGTGCACCGCAGTGGGCGGCGTGGTGGTGACGCATGCCGTCAGCGCCAGCGAAACGATAATCGATGCGGGAATTTTCATCGCAGCAGCGTTACATTTGTGACAACTTCTGCAGCATCTGATCCGAGGTCTGGATCGCCTTGGAATTGATTTCGTAGGCGCGCTGCGTCTGTATCATGTTGACCAGCTCTTCCACCACATTGACGTTGGAGGTCTCGACATAATTTTGCGTGACCATGCCCAGTCCGTTGCTGCCCGGCGCATTGGTGCTGGGCGCGCCAGAAGCGGCGGTCTCCACGAATAGATTCTCGCCCATGCTCTGCAGGCCCGAGGGATTGACGAAGCCGGTGAGCTGCAGGGCACCCACCTGCGTCGGCGTCGCCGACCCGGCGCGGGCCACCGACACCACGCCGTCGCGAGCGATGGTGACACTCAGCGCATTGGCGGGAATGGTGATCGCGGGTTGCACCGCAAAACCGCTGGAGGTGACCAGTTGCCCTTGACCGTTCAGTTGAAACGAGCCGTCGCGGGTATAGGCCGCGCCGCCATCGGGCAACTGCACCTGAAAAAAACCCACGCCGTTAATCGCAACATCCAGCGGATTGCCGGTCTGCTGCAGATTGCCCTGGGTAAAAACGCGCTCGGTCGCCACCGCGCGCACGCCGGTGCCGATCTGCAGGCCCGACGGCAACTGCGTCTGTTGCGACGACTGCGCGCCGGGCTGGCGTACCGTCTGATACAGCAAGTCCTCGAACACAGGGCGTGCGCGCTTAAAACCGTTGGTGCTGACGTTCGCGAGGTTATTCGCGATCACGTCCATATTGGTCTGCTGCGCGTCCAGTCCGGTTTTTGAAATCCACAAGGAACGTATCATGTTATGTCCTGTTTGAAGTAGTTCTGGATCAGTTACCCCTGCAGCCTCAGCAATTGCGCGGCCTCGCGCGCACTGGCTTCGGCGTTCTGCAACATTTTCATTTGCATGTCGAACTGGCGCGCCAGCGCGATCATGCTGACCATGGAACCCACCGCGTTCACGTTGCTGGACTCCAGCGCGCCGGCAACAATACGCACCGCAGCGTCAGCCGGTGCCGCGCCGCGCGCGCGAAACAGCCCGTCGTCGCCGCGCGTCAGAGCCGCCTCCGGCGGATCGACCAGCTTGATACGTCCCACCGTCGAACTCGCGCCGGGCCTGTTGCCGGCCTGCACAGTGGAAACGGTGCCGTCACCGGCTATCGTCACCAGCGTGTTGCCGGGAATCGAAATCGGCCCACCATCGCCGAGCACCGCGTGACCGCCACGCGTCTGCAACACGCCGTTGGCGTTCAATTGCAGGCTGCCGGCACGGGTATAAGCCTCGCTGCCGTCGGGCGCCTGCACCGCGATCCAGCCCTTGCCCTGCACCGCGATGTCAAGATCGCGCCCGGTATGCTGGATCACGCCGGGCGTGAAATCAGTACCGGACGTGGCATCGACGACAAAAGCGCGCGTCTGCGCGCCCTCGCCCCCCACCGGCACCGCGTGAAACACCATGGTCTGCGCGCGGTACCCTTGGGTGCTCACATTGGCAAGGTTGTGCGCCACCACTGACTGCTGACCGAGCGCCTGTTTTGCGCCGCTCATCAACTGATAAATCATGCGGTCCATAAGCAGCCCCTCGGCAATCCGTTATCTGAGGTTCACCAGCGTCTGCAGCATGGCATCCTGCGTCTTGATGGTTTGCGCGTTCGCCTGATACACACGTTGCGCCGTGATCATCTTCACCAGTTCCGCAGTGAGGTCAACGTTGGACTCCTCGACTGCCGCTGACTGCAATGCACCGAAGCTACCGTTGCCTGGCGTTCCGGTTACCGCAAGACCGGAAGCGGAACTTTCCTCCCAGCGGTTGTTGCCTATCGGCTTGAGCCCCTGCGGATTGGCAAAGGTGGCCAGTGCGACCTGTCCCAGATCCTTGGTCTGGCCGTTGGTGAAATTGCCGACGATAACGCCGTCGTCACTCACATTGAACCCGGCGAGGCGGCCCGCGGTGTAGCCATCCTGGAACAGTGAGTTGACGCCAAATCCGGCACCGAACTGCGTGCTGCCGGTTAAGTCCAGCGACAATGCCAGGGGGCTGGTCGCGCCGCTGGCGATGGTCAGCGACGCCGCCAGCGGCATCGCGCTGGTCAGCACACCGGCACTGTTGAATGTCAGGTTACGCGGATTGCCGGCACCGGCGCCCAGGTCCACGTTCGCCGCCGATGTGCCATCGACGACGCCCCGCACCTCCCATTGTCCGGCCACCGCGGTCTTGACGAAATAAAGCTCGAGCACATGGGCGTTGCCCAGCGTGTCGTACACCGAGCCCGATGTCGATTGGTTGAAGCTGGTGGGGTCGACGGGATTAAACAGCGCGCTCGCCGGCGGCGTCTCGCGCGCATCGAGATTGAGGTCGGCCTGGAATTTCGTGGTCGCAAAAGGCGCGAGCTGCGAAGACAGTACGTGTATCGGCACCGGTGTGGACAACACAATGTTGCCGCTGGTGTCGGCAGCATAGCCGGTCAGCTGCGCGCCGCCACTGGTGACGATATAGCCGCCGCTGTCCAGGTGAAACTGTCCATTACGCGTATAGGCTATCGCACCGCTATCGCTGACGCGAAAGAAACCTTTGCCGTTGATCGCAAGATCCAGCGAATTATTGGTGGCGGTAATGTTGCCCTGGGTAAAACGCTGCGCCACCGCGGCCACCGCGCTGCCGAGGCCGATCTGACCGCCGCCGCCGCCGCTGAGCGACGCCGCGTAGACATCGGCAAACTCGGCGTGCGAGCTTTTGTAGCCGACGGTTCCCGCATTCGCCACGTTGTTGCCAATGACGTCCAGATCCGCCGCCGCCACATTCAGTCCGCTCAGTCCTGTCTGAAATGCCATGTCTGTCTCCTGGTTACCGGATACCGCGAATTTGCTGCAGGGTGAGCTCGCCGATGCCCTCAACGGTGATGCGCGTCCCGCTGGCACCCGGCGTCACACTGGAAATGGTTCCGCTGGCCACTGGCACGGCCGCGATGTCTTGTCCCGCGCCTCGCGCCGTCACCCGAAAGGTGTAGGCGCCAGGGACCACGGTGGCGCCGGCGTCGTTGCGTCCGTCCCAATCGAAGCGCACCAGTCCGCTGTTGCGCGACCCCAACTCGAGCTCACGCACCACATTTCCGGCCGCGCTGTTGATGGTGACTTTGACGCTGTCCGCGGCACGCTCCAACTGCACGCCGCCGCGTGCCGCGGCGCCCGCCGCCAGCGCGAGTCCATTGCCGTCAGCCAGCGCCGTGCGCCCGATCAGCGTCGCAGACTGCAGCGACTGGCCGGCGAGGAAGGATGCCGACATCTGCTGCAACGTGGTGTTGAGCGCCTCGATGCCGTTGACGGTGTTGATCTGCGCCAGTTGCGACGTGACCTGCGCATTGTCGAGCGGATTGAGCGGGTCCTGGTTTTTCATCTGCGTGACCAGCAGCTTCAGAAAACGATCCTGAATCTCACTGCCCTTCGCTGCCGGCGCCGCGCTGGCGCCCAGGCTGCCTGCCGCCGCTACGCTCTGTATGCTTGCCATGGTGTTACCTCATTTTCCTAGGATCCCAGTTGCAGGGTTTTCAACAACAGTGTTTTCGCGGTGTTCATCACCTCGACGTTGTTCTGGTAAGAACGAGACGCCGACACCATGTTGACCATTTCATCAACCACGTTGACATTGGGCATCGAGACGTAGCCCTGCGCATCGGCCAGCGGGTGTTTCGGATCGTGTATTCTTTTCAGCGGCGACGGGTCTTCGATCACGCTGCTCACGCGCACGCTGCTGGCGTCGGCGCCGGCGATGGGCACGGTGCTGAACACCACTTGTTTCGCGCGATAGGGCTTGCCGTCGGGGCCCGTCGCGCTGTCCGCGTTGGCGAGATTGCTCGCCACGGTGTTAAGGCGCTGAGACTGCGCGGTGAGCGCGCCCCCGGCTATCTGGAATACGTTGAACAATGACATAGGCGTTATCCCTGTAGCGCGGACAACAAGGACTTGAGCTGACTGTTCAGAAACATCAGATTGGCCTCATAGTGAATCGCGTTCTCGGCGAACTGCGCGCGCTCAACATCCATGTCTACGGTGTTGCCGTCGAGGGAGGGTTGCGCGGCGCTGCGGTATTGCAGTGCCCCCGATCCCGGCGTGCCGCCGTTGTGCGGCGCCGCCAGATGCGCGGCCGCGGTGCGCGCCAGCGGTGCGCCTGCCGTGCGGCCGGCCAGCACGTCCTGCAGTGCCTGGCGAAACTCGATATCGCGCGCCTTGAATCCCGGCGTATCGGCATTCGCGATATTGGATGCCAGCAACTGTTGCCGCTGCGCGCGCAGGTTCAGTGCGCTGGCGTGAAATTGCAATGTGGAATCAATCTGCTTGGCCATGGTCGATCGCGCCTGTTATGCTGATCACGGGCGCTAAAGTAATCGCCGGGTCAGCCGTTAATGAGTGGTAGCAGGGCGTTGCGACCTGCTACACCCGCCTGTCAACGTGCGCCCATCATAGGCACGGCCCGCTCATTCCGATCTGCTGATTAACGGGTAAAAAGCCGTCTAGTTTCAGTGCTGGCGGCGGCGTGAACGGGGGCACAATCCAGTCCGTTACGCATTCATGCCTGCGCGACCCACGGGAATGCACGATGAAAATCATCACACCGCTATTGCCACTGACTCTCTGCGCCATGACGCTGCTCAGCGGCCCCGCCGCACAGGCGCAGACCGCGCCGCGCCAGGACGCCGCCGCCATCCACCGCGGCATTGAAAACTTTCTGCGCGTGCAAAGCGCTGGTTCTCCCCACAAAATCAGCGCCACCATTGCCGGTGTGGATCCCCGCGTGGTGCTGCCGGCGTGCCCGGCGCTGGAATTTTTTCTGCCGCAGGGCGCGCGGCTATGGGGACAAACCGCGGTGGGCGTGCGCTGCGGCGGCGAAACGCCGTGGACGATCTACGTCACGCTACACGTCACGGTCACCGGCAACTATGTGGTATTGGCCCGCGCACTGCCGCAGGGACACACCCTGAGCATGGCCGATCTGGCGCTGCAAAGCGGCGATCTGACGCAACTGCCCGCGGGCGCAGTGGCGGAGCTGGGCCAGGCTGCGGGCAAGATACTGGCAGTGGCAGTGGCTGCGGGCCAGCCGCTGCGGCAGGACACTTTGCGTACGCCCATGGTGGTACAGCAGGGACAAAGCGTGATGCTGGTATCGTCCGGCAGGGGGTTTCGCATCACCGCGGAAGGCAAGGCGCTGAATAACGCCCAGGACGGGCAGGTGGCCCAGGTGCGAACGACTTCCGGACAAACCGTCAGCGGCATTGCGCGCACCACGGGTACGGTTGAGATCAGGCAATAACTGCTGATAACGCTTATCCTTGCCTGTCACTTTCGCAGTCATGAGCACGCCCCCGGCAACGCTGCCGAAATAAACTTTCAGGAAGGCTAAAGTCCTCCCCTCGGGCGTCCGTTATAGACTGCAGGGCGAACGTGTATGAAGGTGAAACCATGAAAATAGACAACAGCACCAAATCGATTACCGGTGGCGCAATCCGTGAAGAACCCGCACGCACGGTAAGAAAACCCTCGGCTGACGCCGGCGCACCGCCGCACAGCACGCAGGTACATTTGAGCCCGCTGTCGGCGCAGTTGCACAGCATCCAGCAAGGTTTCGCCGACACGCCGGTGATTGACGCGGCGCGCGTCGCCGAACTGAAACAGGCCATCAGCGACGGCCATTTCAGGGTCGATGCCAACAAGGTCGCGGATCGTTTGCTGCAGACGGTGCAGGAGCTGATTGCCGCGCACAACCGATAAAGACTGCTCATGCCACCCCACCACGACACGCTGCACGCCACCCTGATTGCCGAGAACGCGGCGCTACGCACGTTTATCGAGGTGTTGCGCAATGAGCAACAGGCATTGCTCAAAGGAGAAACCGACCACCTTGCCTTGTTCACCGAACCGAAGGCGCGCCTGGCGCTCGACCTGTCGCGCCTGGGACTACAGCGGCAACAGTGCTTGCGCGACCACGGCATGACGGGAGATCGCGCCGGCATGGAACTGTGGTTGAATCAACAGCGACACCCGGTGCGCGATAGCCGCGAGCACGTGCAATGGCAGCAGTTGCTGCAAATGGCGGCGGCGGCGAATCAGCTCAACACCCATAACGGCTTGTTGATTGCCGCCCGCTTGAATACCACGCAACGGGCGCTGAACACCCTGTTTTCCGCCGCGCGCATCCCCGCCGCCTATGCACCCGACGGCAGCACCATCGGCTTGCGCGCCGCGCATCAGATCGCTGTCGCGTAGGGCGTAAGCCCTAATCCTTAAGCCCTAAGCCCTAATCTATGCACACATCTTTGGCGTTCGTAGCCCGGAAGGAGGCCATGGTTTTTCATGGCCGTATTCCGGGGAGGCGCAAAAACGTCAAGACCTTCGACACAGATTTCGCAGATGAACACAGATTAACTGCAAAACAATCTGTGAAAATCTGCGAAATCTGCGTCAATGGTTTTGAAGTTACGGTAATTTCTCCCGGAATACGGCCACGCTTTGCGTGACCTCCTTCCGGGCTACACGTTGTGTGCATAGATTAGGCCCTAAGCCCTAAGCCCTGAGGACGCTCAGGCGCCAGCATGCGCGATGCAGTTGGCCCAGCGCAACGCCTGCGTCACAGCGCTGTTGACTTGCGCCGCCGTATAGCCGGGCAGGGCTATCATCGCCGCGCTCATCGCCGCCGCATCATCGCGCTCCAGCGCTTCGGCCAGCATGAGCATCCGGCCGAGGCTACCGCCACGCTCAAACAGCGCGTCGCGCACTTCCCCGGCAATCGGCAAGCCGCCAACGATTTCCGCCAGCGGCATGCCGAGCAAGGCGTCCATCAGCGACAGGATGCCGGTCATGAAAGCGTTGTCCTCGGCCGTCTTGTGGCCGCTGGACAGCAATTCCAGGAATTTGCCGCGCGCAGCGGCCAGTTGCAACAGCGGGCTGGGAAACTCACTGCACGGTGACATCTGCGCGAACATCAG
Source organism: Bordetella parapertussis (assembly GCA_945906815.1). Classification (GTDB taxonomy): domain Bacteria; phylum Pseudomonadota; class Gammaproteobacteria; order Burkholderiales; family SG8-41; genus UBA5216. The sequence continues at coordinate 28,919 of CAMDRT010000037.1, read as the reverse complement.
CAACTGCAGCCAGCGCTGCAACTGACGCCTGCCCAACACCATTAGCGCCGAGGAGAGCGAAGTAACCTTCCCGCAACCGCTCGCAACCGAATTAACCAGGCGCAGCATGTTGACGCTGAGCCCGGGATCCAGTTTGAATACTTTTTCAATTTCCGCCGTATCAGCATCCGCCATCAACATGCCGAGCAGCCGCATCAGCAGCATTTCGGATTTCGACATTTTCTTGCCGCTGATCATCTCGGGCTTCGCAAAGTAATACCCCTGGAACAGCTCGAAGCCCAGATCCACGCAGGCGTTGAACTGGTGGAGGTTTTCGACTTTCTCCGCCAGCAGTTGCACCTGGAAGCCACGCAACCTGCAGGTGGTTTTGCGCAACGCCGCGTGATCGAGAAACTGCAGGTCAACCTTGACGATCTGGGTCACCTCGAGCAGCGGCTTGAGCGCCTCGTCATAGTGAATGAAATCGTCCATGGCGAGCGTATATCCGCTGTCGCGCAGATCGCGGCAGCGGCGGACAATGGCGGGCGTGGGCACCACCGTCTCCAGAATTTCCAGCACAATCTTCGCGCGCGGCAGCAGTTCGATAGTATCGCTCAGCAGCATTTGCGCATCGAGATTAATGAAGCCGCGGTAGTCGCCGAGCACGGATTCGATGCCCAGTTCATGCAACGCGTAACTCAGCGTGGTGGCGGTGGCCGTGGCCGTGCTCGTACTGCCCACGTCGGCCACATTGTGCCGGCTCGAGCGGAACAGCAGTTCGAAGGCGCGCAGGTTTTGCCCACTGTCGAGAATCGACTGGCGGGCGAGAAAAAATGCCTGCCCATCGCTGTCGCCTTGCGCTTGCATCACTTGCCCACACGCAACCTGGCGCGCAGGCGGGCTATCGCCTGACTGTGCATCTGGCAGACGCGCGATTCGCTCACCTCGAGGACTTCACCGATTTCGCGCATATTCATCTCGTGCTCGTAATACAAACCCATCATTTTTTTCTCGCGCTCGGGCAGGGCCTCTATGGCATCCACCAGCGTCTGCCGCTCGTCCTCGTCCAGCATGGACTGCAGCGGATCGGGGCGCCCATCGCCATAGGTGCGGTCGATCACGTTTTCTTCATCGTCACTTTGCAGATCTTCGCTGAAGACCAACTGATAGCCGCGCGCATCCAGCAGCAGTTGCTGATACTCGGCGAGTGGAATCTTGAGCGCATCAGCGAGTTCCTGCTCGGTGGGCGGACGTCCGTGACGCTGTTCGAGCTTGCTGATCATGGTCTCCACCTGGCGCAGGCTCTTGCGCAAGGTGCGCGGCAGCCAGTCGCACTGGCGCAGGCCGTCGAGCATGGCGCCGCGTATGCGTTGCACGGCGTAGGTTTCGAATTGGGCGCCGTACGTGTTCTTGAAGCGTTTTGCCGCATCCAGCAGGCCCAGCATGCCAGACTGGATCACATCATCCAGTTCCACGCTGGGCGGCAACGAAGCCATCATATGCAGCGCGAGGCGCTTGACCAGCGGCGCGAACTGCACGACACAGTGATCCACCTGCAATTCATAGGTTGCGATATCGTTCATTTCAGACTCCAGCAGGGGCAAGGACGGGTCGCCCCCCGTCGACGACGCGTGCCATGAAACGATCCATCCAGTGCTGCTTGTGATGGCCCGGCCAGCCGGCAATGCAATCAGCAATGCCGCGCAGCCGCGCAGCCGACGGCGACCAGGGGTGCGCTTCCACCACCGGGCGGCAGCCGGCGTTGGCGATGCGCAGGCTTTCGTCCTTGGGTATGCAGCCCAGCGATGCCACCGGCGTTTGCAGATGGCTGCGCGCCACACCGGCAAGATTCTCCAAGATCACCCGCGCATTGGCCTCGACCGCGACGCGATTGAGCAGCAGGTGAAAACGGTGCTCATCGGCAGCGCCGCGCCAGCGCTTGATCAGCGCGTACGAGGCGGTCACGGCATGGGTGGCCGCGGACGACACCACGATGGTGTCGTGGCATGTGCCGGCGAACAGATCCGCGCCGCCGCCCGCTGCACACAACGTATCGACCAGCACCACGTCAAAACGCCGTTCGATGCGGCGCCAATCTGTGAGCAGTTCTTCGCGGGCCGTGGCGGGCAACGCCGGCCACGCATGCCAGGCGCTCGCTGCGGCCAGCAGCGTCACGCCATTCGCCATGCGCAACAGCGCATCCTCGAGCCCGCGCGCGCGGCGCGTGACGGGATCCGGTGCGGGCGGCGCCAAACCGAATAATGCACTGATGTTCGCGGGCCCGCGATTCTCGTCGATCAACAGCACCCGCAGGCCGCGTCCCGCGAACAGCGCGGCAAGATTGACCGCCACGCTGGTCTTGCCCACGCCAGTGCAGCCGGATGCCAAGGTAATGATGCGCGCCGGATGGCCATTGCCGATGCGATCCCGCTCCAGCATCCGCCGCAATCCCTCGGCCTGGTCACCGCGATATTCAGCCATAGGCGGCTCCCGCGGTCAGGGTATGTGGATAATCTTCCTCATGCAGCGCGTGGGTATGGACATCCTTGAGCGGGCGCAGGGCGCGGTGCACCAGATAGTCCGGCTGCGGCAGATGTATATCTTCGGGTACGCATTGGCCGGTGGTCACATAATTCACCAGCAGCCGATGGCGCATCACGCAATCGAGCGCCGGCGCCAGGCTCGCCGACTCGTCGAGCTTGGTGAGGATGCAGCCGTGCAAGCCCCCTTTCGCATACGCCGCGACCACCTCATCCAGTGTCGCCGCATTGGCGGTCGCATTCAGCAGCAATAGCCGCTTGACGCTGCCGCCGCACCCCATCAGCATCACGCTTTGCTCCGTCACCAGTTGGTCGCGCTGGCTCATGCCTATGGTGTCGATCAGCACCGTCTTCTTGTCACGCATTTTTTCCAATACAGCGCTGATGTCACCGGCGTCCCTGACGGCGTGCACCGGCACATTGAGTATCTTGCCGTAAACGCGCAATTGATCATGGCCGGCGATGCGGTAGCTGTCGGTCGTGATCAGGCCCAGACCGGCGGCGCCGTAGCGAACGACGCAGCGCGCCGCCAGTTTGGCAACCGTGGTGGTCTTGCCCACGCCGGTGGGACCGACCAGGGCATACACGCCGCCATCGGCCACCAGCGATTCCTCAGACATCACACGCAATCTGCTGCTGATCTCCGCGCCGACTACCTTGTGCGCGGCCGCCGTCGTAGCCTGCTCAGGCACCGGCGTGACCAGTTCGCGCGCCAGCAACGGCGAGAAGCCGGCATTGAGCAGCACCTGCATCATGGTGGCGCGCGCCGGCGCACGCTGTTGCAGCCCGGCCCAGGCCATGCCCGCTATCTCGCGCTGTAACAAAGACTTCATGGCCGCGACCTCGCGCAGCAGATTGCGCACCATGCTGTCGCTGGCACTGGCACTGGCACTGGCCGCAGTAGCCGCAACTGCGGCGCCAGCGGCCGCCACTGGCCTCACGTCAGTAGGCCGGGTATCCCCCGCCAGCGCGCCCGCTGACAATGCAGTCACTTCGATACCGCCCTCGAACGGACGGTTGGCTACGATCAAGGCGTCGTCGCCGAGCGCTTGCTTAACTTTCTGCAGCACCTCACGCGAGGTCCTGCCAGAAAATTTTTGGGGGGTCATGATTTTCTCCCGATCACAGATGTAACTTTAATCGAACGTGCATCCGGCACTTCGGAATGCGCCAGTACGGTGAGATGGGCTACACCGCGCCGCAGGAAGCGTGACAACAGCGTGCGTAACGGGCTCGGCGTCAGCAGCACCATGGGCAGTCCCAACTGTTCCTGGTGACGGGCCGCGGCCTGTGTGCCAAGCAATAACGTTTCCGCCAGCGCCGGCTCGAAGACGCCGCTGTTGGCGGCACCTGCCTGCGTGGTTTGCATCAGCAAGCGTTCCAGATCGGGGTCGAGCGCCATCACCTGAATATCCGTTTTGCCGGGGAATAGGTGCTGCACGATGGCACGGCCCAGCGCCATGCGCACCAACGCCGTGAGTTCAGCTGCATCCTGCGTGCGCACGGCATGCGCCGCCACCACCTCGACGATGGTACGCATATCGCGAATATGCACATTTTCCTCGAGCAAATTCTGCAGGATGCGTTGCAGGGTCACCAGCGGCAGCAGTTTCGGCACCACGTCCTCAACCAGCTTCGGCGTATCGCGTGACAGATGGTCTATCAATTGTTGCAGTTCCTGCCGCCCCAACAGGTCAGCGGCATGGGTATGTATAAGCTGACTGATATGGGTGGCCACCATGGTGCTGGCATCGACCACGGTGTAACCGTGTTGCTGCGCGCTGTCACGCTGCTCGGCATCGATCCATACCGCAGGCAGTCCGAAAGCAGGGTCCTGTGTCACAGCGCCCGGTAGCTGCGCGCTCACGCGTCCCGGATTGATGGCCAGGAACATACCGGGCTGCGCCTCGTGCCGTCCGATTTCCACCCCCTTCAGAGAGATGCGATAGCCGTTCGGACGCAGGTCCAGGTTGTCGCGTATGTGTATCACCGGCGGCAAAAAACCTACGTCCTGGGCGAATTTGCGGCGAATCGCCTTGATCCGCCGCAGCAGCTCACCGTCCTGCCCTTTGTCGACCAGGGGTATCAGCCTGAATCCCACTTCTAGCCCCAGCGTATCAACCGGGGTCACGTCGTCCCAGCTCACATCATGGGTTTCCAGCAGGGGTTGCGCCGCGGCTTCGGCAGTGTCGACAGTTTTTGCCGCCTCATTGCGCTGATGCATGAAGTAAGCAGCGGCGACAAAACCCGCGGCGAGCAGCAGGAATGCGAAATGCGGCATGCCGGGTACCGCACCCATGACGCCGATGATCACGCCCGTGATCGCCAGCGCCTGCGGTTTGGCCAGTACCTGCGTCATCAATTGCTGTCCGGTATTCTGATCCATGCTGACGCGGCTCACCATCAGGCCCGCGGCGGTGGACACAATCAGCGCCGGAATCTGCGCCACCAGACCGTCGCCGATCGTCAGCAAGGTATAGACCTTGGCCGCATTCGCGACGTCCATGCCGTGCTGTAGTACGCCAACGATGAGGCCGCCAATGATGTTTATCAGCAGAATGATGATGCCAGCCACCGCATCGCCGCGCACAAACTTGCTGGCGCCGTCCATGGAACCGAAGAAATCCGCCTCCTGCGCGATCACCGCACGGCGCTTGCGCGCTTCCTCTTCGCCGATGAGGCCGGCATTCAGATCGGCATCTATCGCCATCTGCTTGCCCGGCATCGCATCCAGTGTGAAGCGCGCGCCGACTTCCGCGATACGTCCCGCGCCCTTGGTGATCACTACGAAATTGATCACCACCATGATCACGAACACCACCAGACCCACCGCGTAATTGTCGCCGACCAGGAAGTGCCCGAAAGACTCGATCACCTTGCCCGCGGCGCCGGGTCCGGTATGCCCTTCCAGCAGCACCACGCGGGTCGATGCAATATTCAGCGACAGGCGCAGCAGCGTGGTCACCAGCAATACGGTCGGGAATACCGCGAACTCAAGTGGTTTGGCCGTATTCATGGCGACCAGCAACACCATGATGGAAAACGCGATATTGAAGGTGAACAGCATGTCGAGCACGAACGGCGGCAGCGGCAGCACCATCATCGCCAGCAGCATAACGATCAGCAACGGCGCCGCCATCCCGCGCAGCAATGCCGTGGCCGATGGCCGTGGCAGGCTTAGAGCGCCTAACATGATGCGCCGCTCATGACAGCGCGCCTTGCGGATCAAGCCCAGCGGGTATGGCAACCGGCGACAGTTGCCCCGGTGCATCGCCACCATGGTCACGATAGCGGCGCAACTGGTAGACGTAGGCCAGTACTTCGGCCACCGCGGCATAGAGTTTTTCGGGAATCTCGCTACCGATCTCCGCATGCTGATACATGGCGCGCGCCAGCGCCGGCGACTCGAGCACCGGGATCTGGTGCTGTGCGCCCACTTCACGTATTTTCGCCGCCACCAGGTCCGCACCCTTGGCAATCACACGCGGTGCACCCGCGTTGCGCTCGTCGTAGCGCAGCGCCACCGCATAGTGCGTGGGATTGGTCACGATCACCGAGGCGTTCGGCACTTCGGCCATCATGCGCCGGCGTGCCATGGCGCGCTGCTGGTTGCGGATCGCCGCTTTGATCTGCGGATCACCCTCGCTTTCCCGCTGTTCCCGCCGCAGTTCCTCGCGCGACATCTTGAGTTCGCTGCCGTGGCGCCATAACTGGAACGGCACGTCGGCGGCGGCAACCAGCGCCATGGTGCCGGCGAGGATCAGGAAACTGCCTCCCGCCATGCGTGACAGGTATGCGATGCCCGCCTCCAGCGGCAAGCGCGCGAGTTGCTGCAACGGTTCGTAGTAATGCCACAGTACGGCCGCGGCAACCACGGTGATCAGCCCGGCTTTCACCAACGCCTTGGCGAGTTCCGCCGCGCCGCGCCATGAAATGATCCGCCCCACCCCGGCGATGGGGTTGAGGCGCTTCGCGTCAAAGCGCAGCGCATTCCACGTGAATAGCCAGCCGCTCAGCAATTGCGGTACGCAAAACGCCACTATCAGCAACACCAGCAGCAACGGCGCGGCAGCCGCCAGCGCCTCGAATGACTGCTGATACAGGTGCTGCATCATTTGTCCCGGATCCTGCACCATTGCCGCGTCCAGACTCAGACCCTGCCGCACCAGTACGCGCATCTGCGTAAACAGTTGCGCGCCCAGAAACCACAGACCCGCAGCGCCCGCCATTAACATGGCGAAGGTGGTGAGTTCCTGCGAGCGCGCAACCTGCCCCTCCTCGCGCGCCTGTTCCAGGCGCCTCTCGGACGCGGGTTCGGTACGTTCGGCGTCGTGTTCTTCAGCCATAATCGATCATGGAAAGCATGGCTTAGTATCGGTGCGACACGCCGCTAACCATGGTTCAAAAAGACTGTGATTCCACGGGCTATTCGCGGGGTGGCCTTTATTCGTGTTGCATTTTCTGCCGCGCGTGGGTAGCGTCCCCCCACCAGTGCCAGCTTGTCGGGGGAGGGACCCGTTGCGCGTTCAGAGCGGCGTCACGTCCGGCAACAGTGCCGCGGGCGCGCACTCGTACCACGCCCTTTCGCCGGCGGCCTTCGACGCCACATCCTGCACCCGTTGCATCACGACTTCGGGCGCCAGCGCGAGCCAATCGCCGATCGCGGCATAATCGTGCGGCAGCGCCGCATCATCCCAGCCGTGAGCGGAATGACGGGCCACGGCAACCGCGTATTCGACGTTTAATACACGTGGATTGCGCCGCTGCCGCGCATCCATCAGCTCGTGCAGCAAGTCCGGCAGCCGCCAGGCTTTGACCATCGCCAGTTGCAAGTCGATCAACGGGAAACCCAGTACCGCCTGCTGAGCGGTTTCACTGCGCAGCGTCCGGTCCTGGGTTTGCATTACGGCAATGGCACCGGCGTGCGACGGCGCATAGCCCCAGAGCAGCATTTCCGCCAGGTCATGCAGCAACGCCGCCACCATCACTTCTTCGGGATCGATGTCCTTGCGCAACCGCGCCCAGTCGCGCGCATACAGCGCCGCATGCCGCGCCCGGCGCATGACCGCCAGCATGCCTTGGAGCGCCGCCACATCACCGGCAAGCTGCTCCTCGATAACCGCCTGCACGCCAAAATGCGCATAGAAGGGCGACAAGCCCAGCATCATCAGGGCGTGGGCGATAGTCGTGATGTCAGCGGTACGGCGAAGACCGCGATGCTGCTGCAGATAGCGCAGCACTTTTGCCGTCATGAACGGATCGCGCAGAACCGCATGCACGATGTCTTGCGTTGAAACTTTTTCGCCCTCGGCGCACAGGCGCTCGAGTTGCGTCACGCTGTGCGCGAGCACGGGCAGGTCCGCGCTCGCCATCAGTTCCACCCATTGCACAATGCTGCGATGCGCGCGCATCTACAGGCGCCGGAGAGCGAGCGGCGAGCGTGTTCCCGCCATGGGCAAGGCATCAGCGCGGTGCAGCATCGATCGTCTCCCTGGAGAGCGTTTCGCCCTTGCTCACGGTCAGTGCGCCGCTGGCTTTGGTGAGCGATTCCTCGGCCTGCCGGGTCAGCACAATGACGGCGATGCGCCGGTTGGCCGGACTGTTCGGATCACCGCCGTCGAACAGCACCGCCGATGCCATGCCTACGACGCGCTTGATCTTGCCGTCGTCGATACCGCCCGCGATCAGCGCGCGGCGCGACGCGTTGGCGCGATCGGCGGACAGTTCCCAGTTGCTGTAGCCGCGCTCACCCGACGCGTACGGCTTGGCGTCGGTGTGCCCGGTCAGCGTGATGCCGTTGCGCACTTCATTCAGCGGCTTGCATAAGGCAAGCAGAATGTCGCGCGCATAGGGTTTGAGGTGTGCGCTGCCGCTATCAAACATCGGACGGTTCTGCTCGTCAACGATCTGTATGCGCAGACCTTCGCTGGTAATGTCGATCAGCAACTGCTCACGGTACTGCCGCAGGAACGAACTGGCGTCGATCAACTGATTGAGCTGTCCCTTCAGCGCCTTGAGCCGCACTATATCGTTACGCAGAACCTCGTCCTGCGCCTGCTTGACACTGAGCCGCTGCTTTTTCTCTGGCATCTCGCCGCGCCGCATCTGCAGGTCGTCGCTGCGCGTCAGGTCGCGGCCGCCCGCCTTGATCGGGCTGGAGCTGTCGCCGCTGCCGCTGCCGCCCGACAGGGAAACCTTGAGCGGCGTGGCGAAGTAATCGGCGATGCCCTTCAGGTCGCCCTTGGAGGTCGAACCCAGCAGCCACATCAGCAGAAAAAACGCCATCATCGCGGTAACGAAATCCGCATAGGCGATCTTCCATGCGCCGCCATGATGGCCGGCGGCATTTTTCTTGATGCGCTTGATGACTATTGGGCGCTGGGTATCATCGGCCATAGCCACACACGGGAGTCGGATTGAACGCCATGCCCATCGCTACTTCTTCTTGACGTGCTTCTCAAGCTCGGCAAACGAAGGCCGCTCGGTCGAATACAGCACCTTCCTGCCGAACTCGACCGCCAGCGCGGGCGAATAGCCATTGAGACTGGCCAGCAGCGTCACCTTGATGCATTCCAGCATCTTGCTGGATTCGTCGAGCTTTTGTTCCAGCAAACTGGCGAGCGGCCCGACAAAGCCGTAGGCCAACAAAATGCCCAGAAAGGTGCCGACCAGCGCATTGGCAATAAGCATCCCCAGTTCCGCCGGCGGCAGCCCCACCGAGGCCATGGTATGCACCACGCCCATCACTGCGGCCACGATGCCGAATGCCGGCATGGCGTCGCCCAGTTTTGCGATGCAGTGCGCGGGCAGCTCACCCTCGTGATGATGGGTGCCGATCTCGTTATCCATCAGGTTCTCGATTTCGAACGCATTGAGATTGCCGCCCACCATCAGCCGCAGGTAATCGGTAATGAATTCCAGCACATGATGGTCTTTCAGCACATTCGGATAACGCGCAAACAGCGGACTCTTGCCGGGATTCTCGACGTCATCTTCGATGGTCATCAGCCCTTCCTTGCGCACCTTGGCGAGGATGTCGTAGAGCAGCGCCATCAGATCCATGTACACTGCCTTGGAATAACCGCTGCCCTTGAACACGCTCGGCAATGCCCTGAGCGTCGCCTTGATCGCCTTGCTGGTATTGCCGACAAAAAACGCGCCAGCGGCAGCGCCGCCGATCATCAGAAATTCTACCGGCTGCAGCAACGCGCTCAGATGCCCGCCGGCAATCACAAAACCGCCGAACACCGAGGCCACCACGATGACATATCCGACGATGACAAGCACTTACCGGGGCTCCTGGAAACACGCAGCGACAACACGGCCTGTGCCGGCGTGCAGCGACGTTTCAATTACATTAGTTTGTCGTCGCAGCTTAGCACCGGCCGGCGCGCGGCAAACGCGGGAGTAAGGCGTAAAACGTGCGCTTTTTCGGGGATGTGCAGCGCTAGGCGGTTTGGCGGGTGCGTGCCCGCTGGCGCTTCGCCGCGGGGACTTTTCCACCGCTCTGCCGAGCGGCTTGCGGCGCTGCCGCCGGTGGCGGTGCCACGGGCGCAATGGCCGCGCACCGCGCCTTGCTGGTTTGCCCTGCACGCGAGGGTATATTGCACAGGCCGCAAACGTAATGGTCATGCAGATCCAACGTGTGCGCGACATAGTGCCCGCGGCACTGCGTGCAGGGTACCGTGGTCAGCATTTTTGCGCTAAAGAAGCGCACCAGACTCCACGCCCGGGTCACGCTCAGCACGCGCTCCATGTCATGCATCTCGACATGTTCGAGATAGAGCCGATAGGCCTTGATGATCGCCTCAATGCCGCTGATACCGGCGTGCGCACCGAGGTAGCGATAGATATCCATGAACAGCGAGGAGTGTATGTTGGGCTGCCAGCTCATGAACCAGTCGGTGGAATAAGGCAACATGCCCTTAGGAGGTGACTTGCCCGTAATTTCCTTATACAGCTTGAGTAAACGCTCACGGCTCAAACGGGTCTCGGTTTCCAGCACCGCCATACGCGCGCCGAGACGGATCAGATCGACCGCAAGATCGATTTGCCGTGCTTCAGTTACGACACTCTGGTTGCGCATGGCCGCTGCCCCCGTCAGTTATGGATGCGAAGTAAAATCAGGCCAGGCCAGCGGCGGGTTGACCCGCCATCAGCACGGCCGCGTGCGATTGCGCCATCGGCTTGCCCTTGCCATGATCGGTCAAGAGCGCGCATATCATCTGGTCATCAAAACGAAAGCGGCACAGCAGCATGTTGGACGCCGCCATTTTCAGGATTTGTGCTGGTGACAACTGATCCAGGATTTTTGCCACGTCATCACCAACCCCCAGCCGAAACATGGCCGTGGCTTTGTCCAGTCTGATCATTTGCTGCGCCAGCAGCAGGTAGCCCAGATTGGTTTCCTGGATTTCGCTCATCAGTTGTTCGCGACTCATGGTTGTTTCTCCTTTTTCATGACCGGTTAAGATGGGGTGGAGTGATTGTGCTCGCCACTGCCATTCGACTTAAGCAGACAAACGCTAATAAAGGGGATGCCACTTTGACGCTTATCCGTGTAGGAATTATTCCTACAAACGCGAGGTGCGTGGGGTTGCGGGAAGTGACAGGCGTTTTCCCGTTACGCCCATTTTTCGCAGTCGCCTATCGCGCGCTACGCACAAAACGCGCGCAGTCACATCTCGACTGATGGGCGCGCATCAGAAAACATCAACGAAAACAAAGGAAAATGGGGTGGCTGACGGGACTCGAACCCGCGACAACTGGAATCACAATCCAGGACTCTACCAACTGAGCTACAGCCACCACTGAACTGCGGAGATCAACTGCGCACGTACAGCACGCACAAAATTGGCGCGCCCGGCGGGACTCGAACCCACAACCCCCGGCTTAGAAGGCCGGTGCTCTATCCGATTGAGCTACGGGCACTTGTGAACCAGCGACGCCGGGCACGGAAAGGGGCGTAATATACGCTCCGCGATACCCCCGGTCAATGTAAAATGCGGGCCGGCGCAAGTGTGGAGCGGATTTGCAATCCAGCTTGCATAGCTTAAGTATTTAGATTTTAAACCGCAGTTTTAGAGAATGCATAGAAGGTGTATAAATCCGCCATGGCGACCGAACTGAACAAGGCAATACCCACATACAAGCCCAAGGGAAAAGAGGAATACATGAATCCCCGGCAGCTGGCGCATTTCCGGCAAATTCTGGACGATCAGAAGCGCGGGTTGGGCCAGGATATCGACCGCACCGTACACACGATGCAGGACGAAGCTACCATTTTCGCCGACCCCAACGACCGCGCGACACAGGAATCCGATATGTCGCTGGAGCTGCGCAACCGCGATCGCGAACGCAAGCTGATCAAAAAAATAGATGAGACCATCGCGCATATTGACGCGAATGAATACGGCTATTGCGATAAGTGCGGCGTCGAAATAGGCTTAAAACGGCTGGAAGCCAGACCGACAGCCACGTTGTGCATCGACTGCAAAACGCTGGATGAACTGCGCGAACGGCAAATCGCTAAATAACAACCCAGAGCGCACAAACCAACCAGCGAAAAAAAGGGCGACCCGCCGGGGTCGCCCTTTTTGTTGGATGCAACGCTGGCGCGCGTTCTGTGCCAGGCGTTACGCGCTACGCGCTGGGTGCGGCCTGCGCGTCTGCAGCGGCCGCTTTCATCGACAAACGCAAGCGGCCCTTTTCATCGGCCTCCAGCACCTTAACGCGCACCGCTTGACCTTCCTTAAGATGGTCGGCTACCGCGTTCACGCGTTCATTGGCGATTTGTGAAATGTGCAGCAGCCCATCGCGGCCCGGCAATACGCTGACTATCGCGCCGAAATCCAGCAGCTTGAGCACGGTACCGTCGTAAATCTTGCCAACTTCAACATCGGCGGTGATTTCTTCAATACGCTTGCGCGCCGCTTCGCCGCCCTCAGCCGAAACACAGGCTATCGTCACCGAGCCGTCGTCCTTGATGTCGATGGTGGTGCCGGTTTCCTCGGTCAGCGCACGAATCACCGCGCCGCCCTTGCCGATGACGTCGCGGATTTTGTCCGGCTTGATCTTGAAGGTGATCATGCGCGGCGCCCACGCCGACAGCCCGCTGCGCGGGGTATCCAGTGCGCCGCGCATTTTATCCAGAATATGCAAACGGCCTTCACGCGCCTGCACCAGCGCGGCATGCATGATCTCTTTGGTAATGCCAGTGATCTTGATGTCCATCTGCAACGCGGTAATACCCGACGCGGTACCGGCCACTTTGAAATCCATATCGCCGAGGTGATCTTCGTCACCCAGAATATCCGACAGCACGGCGAAACGGTTGCCCTCTTTGATCAGACCCATCGCGATGCCCGCAACGTGCTCTTTCAACGGCACGCCCGCGTCCATCAGCGCAAGGCAGCCGCCGCACACTGAGGCCATCGAGCTGGAGCCATTGGATTCGGTGATTTCCGAAACCAGACGGATGGAATAGGCAAACTCTTCCGCCTTGGGCAACACCGCCAGCAACGCGCGCTTGGCAAGACGGCCGTGACCGATCTCGCGGCGCTTGGGCGTGCCCACGCGGCCGGTTTCACCGGTGGCATAAGGCGGCATGTTGTAATGCAGCATGAAGCGGTCGTGATACTCGCCCTGCAGCGCGTCTACGCGCTGTTCGTCGCGCGCAGTGCCGAGCGTGGCCACCACCAGCGCCTGCGTCTCCCCGCGCGTAAACAGCGCCGAGCCATGCGTGCGCGGCAACACGCTGTTGCGAATGGTGATCGGACGCACGGTGCGCGTGTCACGGCCATCAATGCGCGGTTCACCGTTGAGGATCTGCCCGCGCACAATTTGGGATTCCAGCGCGAAACAGATTTCACCCACCACATTGGCGTCAGGGCCACCCTCGGCGCCCACACCCACTTCGCCATGCACACGCTTCCAGATATCGTCTATGGCAGCGGATCGCGCCTGCTTTTCTTTCAGTTGAAATGCGGCATTCAAATCTTTTTCGGCTATCGCAGCAATACGTGCGCTCAACGCTTCGTCCTTCGGCGCGGGCGCCCAGTCCCACAGCGGTTTGCCGGCTTCTTCGACCATGTCATGGATGGCGTCGATCACGATCTGCATTTGCTCATGGCCGTACACCACCGCACCCAGCATGATGTCTTCGGTCAGTACCTGCGCTTCGGACTCGACCATCAGCACGGCTTGCTGCGTGCCGGCGACGACCAGATCGAGCTGCGAGGTTTTGAGTTCGCTCGCGGTGGGATTCAACACATAACCGCCGTTGATGAAACCCACGCGTGCTGCGCCGATCGGACCTTGAAACGGCACGCCCGAAATCGCCATCGCCGCCGAAGCGCCTATCATCGCGGGGATATCGGAATCTATTTCACTGTTGGATGACATCACCGTGGCAATGACCTGCACTTCGTTGTAAAAACCATCCGGAAACAGCGGACGCAACGGGCGGTCGATCAAGCGGCAGGTAAGAATTTCTTTTTCCGAAGGACGGCCTTCGCGGCGGAAAAACCCGCCTGGAATTTTGCCCGCGGCATAGGTTTTTTCCTGATAATCCACTGTCAGCGGAAAGAAATCCTGCCCCGCTTTGGCTTTGCGTCGCGCCACCACGGTAACCAGCACCACGGTTTCTTCCATCGTTACCAGCACCGCGCCACCGGACTGACGCGCGATTTCACCAGTCTCCAGCGTCAGCTGATGACGCCCCCACATGATCGTTTTTTTAAAGTGACTCAATTCGCTATCCCCTACTTTCTCAATTGTCTCGATGATCCTGCATTGGAATTTACCAACAGCCATTACCAGCAAAAAGACCGCTACGCAGCGGTCTTTGGATTTACCATGCCCGCGCCGTAAATTGGGCTGCGGCAAGCCCGCTCAGACACGAAACGGCGGGCGCAAGCACCCTGCGCGCGGTGTGCCTGATGCAAACCTGTGACTTTTGTGTGTTTCTGTGCGACGGACTAGTGCTCACTGACATGCACAGGGACTTACTTGCGTAGGCCCAGCCGCTCGATCACGTTCTTGTATTGATCGGCATTGCTGCGTTTCAAATAATCCAGCAGCTTGCGACGCTGGCTCACCATGCGCAAAAGGCCGCGGCGCGAGTGATGATCTTTTACGTTCGCCTTGAAGTGATCCGCCAAACCTGTAATGCGCGCTGTCAGCAGCGCAATCTGCACTTCAGGAGATCCGGTGTCGCCGACCTTGCGTTGATAATCGGCCACGACCTGGGCCTTTTGGGGGGCTGTTACAGCCATATTCTTTCTCCGCTCGAAAACCGCGTATTTTACCCGCTAACCGGGTGTTTTCTCAAGCATTTCATCATGCACTGTCGCGCTTTGCGCGAGCATGCGATAGGGCACGGTGCGGCCACCTTCGCCCACCTCTACCAACCCCAAAAAACGCTGATTTGGGCCATAAATGCGTGCAAACCCGATGACTTTAGCGTCTCTTAAGCCCAATTTCTGGCCCAACAGTAATCTTGCAGCCTCGGCCGTCCCCACGTGCAAGGGGGGCAGGCTGGCCAGTAGTGTGTCCATCGGCAGTAACTGGCGCGCACGCTCGGCGTCCGTCATGGCCTGCAGCGCCTCCAGCGTGCAGGCAGCAGCGAGGTCGAGTGCGCCCGCTTGCGTGCGCGTCAAGGCACTCAGGCTCGCGCCACAGCCGAGCTCGGCGCCAATGTCTATAGCCACAACACGCAGGTAGGTGCCTTTGCTACAGCGCACTTTTATGGTTAATAAATCATCTTTAATACTGATGACCTGTAAATCGTGAATGTAAACGCGGCGCGGTGCGCGCGCGATTTCCACACCTTTGCGTGCGTATTCGTAAAGCGGCACGCCGTGGTGCTTGAGTGCGCTGTGCATTGGCGGCATTTGCGTAATTTCACCGCGAAATTTTTCCAGCGCCCGCAATATCTGGCTGTGATCGGTGACCGGCGCTTTGCTTGCAACGACCTCGCCCTCGGCGTCCCCGGTGGTGGTGGTGACGCCCAGCCTTATGGTGGCGAGGTAAGTCTTGTCCGCGCCGAGTAGCAGATGACTGAATTTGGTGGCTTCGCCCAGACACACCGGCAGCAAGCCCTCGGCCGCCGGATCCAGCGTTCCGGTGTGCCCGGCCTTGGCGGCGCTGAACGCATGGCGCACGCGGCTCACAGCTTGCTGCGAGCTAATACCCAGCGGTTTATGCAGCAGAATTACGCCGTCCAGGTGGAGACGCGCGCGTGTCGAGAAATTCACTTCCCGTCGTCGGTGCTGTTGCGCTTAGCGCCGCTACTGCCGACCGCCTCGTCGATCAGATGGGACAGGCGTACGCCGCGCGCGACCGATTCATCGTATTCAAAATGCAATTGCGGTACGATGCGTAAGCGCATGCGCTGCGCGAGTTGGCTGCGCAAAAAACCGGATGCGTGTTCCAGCGCGCGGGCCACCAAGGTGTGATCGGCGGCATCAGCGGGATTGTCCAGGCGCGTAAAAAACACCTTGGCGTGCTCGTAGTCGGGCGTGACCTCGACATCAGTAATCGTGATCATGCCCACGCGTGGGTCTTTTAACTCCAGCCGGATAATCTCCGACAACTCGCGTTGAACTTGCTCGGCAATGCGCCGGCTGCGGGGGTAGTCTTTGGGCATAAGAGCAGGACTAAGGAGCGAGGATTAAGGACTGAGTGCGCAGAACCGCGCAGGGGTTACTCAGTCCTCAACCCTTCGCCCTAAAGCGTGCGCGCCACTTCGACGACTTCAAACACTTCAATCAAGTCGCCAACCTTAAGATCGTTATAGCCCTTCAGCGACAAGCCGCATTCGAAGCCGGCTTTGACTTCACGCACGTCGTCCTTGAAGCGCTTCAACGAATCGAACTCGCCTTCGTGGATGACCACGCTGTCGCGCAGCAGGCGCACTTTGGCATTGCGCCGCGCCAGACCGTCATTCACAAAACAACCCGCCACGGTGCCGACTTTAGAGATCTTGAATATTTCGCGCACTTCGATGGTGCCCAGCGTGCTTTCCTTGCGCTCCGGCGAGAGCATGCCGGTCATCGCCGCTTTGATCTCATCGACCGCTTCGTAAATGATATTGTAGTAGCGGATATCAATGCCACTGCCATCGGCGAGCTTGCGCGCGGCCGTATCGGCGCGCACGTTAAAGCCGATGACCACGGCCTTGGACGCCAGCGCAAGATTAATGTCCGACTCGGTAATGCCGCCGATGGCGGCATGCACGATATTGACCTTGACTTCATCGGTCGAAAGTTTGCCCAGCGCGTGCGACAAGCCTTCGTACGAACCCTGCACATCGGCCTTGACGATAAGCTGCAACATTTTCTTCTCGCCTTCGCCCATTTGCTCGAACATGTTTTCGAGCTTGGCCGATTGCTGCTTGGCGAGTTTCACGTCGCGGAATTTCCCCTGGCGGAACAGCGCGATTTCACGCGCCTTGCGCTCGTCGCCGAGCACCAGCACGTCGGCGCCCGCCGCCGGCACATCCGACAACCCCAGCACTTCAACCGGAATCGAAGGGCCAGCCGACTCAACATTCTTGCCCGCTTCATCTACCAACGCACGCACTCTTCCAAATACCGCGCCTGCCAGCAGAATATCGCCACGTTTCAGCGTGCCCGACTGCACCAGCACGGTGGCCACCGGGCCGCGGCCCTTGTCCAGACGCGATTCAATCACCACGCCTTTGGCCGGCGCGTCTTTCGGCGCTTTCAAATCCAGCACTTCGGCCTGCAACAACACGGCGTCGAGCAGTGCATCAAGGCCCTCACCCGTGCGCGCCGACACCGGAATAAACTGCGTATCGCCGCCCCACTCTTCGGGCACGACTTCGTGCGAGGATAAATCCTGCTTCACCCGCTCGGGGTTGGCTTCAGGCTTGTCAATCTTGTTCAGCGCGACAACTATCGGCACCTTGGCGGCCTTGGCATGCGCGATGGCTTCCTGCGTCTGCGGCATCACGCCGTCGTCGGCGGCCACCACCAGAATCACCAGATCGGTCACCTTCGAGCCACGCGCACGCATAGCCGTAAACGCCTCATGGCCCGGTGTGTCGAGAAACGTCACCATGCCCTTGGCAGTTTCGACGTGATAAGCGCCGATATGCTGGGTAATACCGCCAGCCTCGCCTACCGCCACTTTGGTGCGGCGGATGGCGTCGAGCAGCGATGTTTTGCCATGATCGACGTGGCCCATCACGGTCACCACCGGCGCGCGATGCTCCACCACAGCTTCGGCATGCGCCGGTTGCACTTCGGTGAGAAACGCATCGGGATCGTCGAGTTTGGCACGCACGGCTTTGTGGCCCATTTCCTCGACCACGATCATCGCGGTTTCCTGATCGAGCACCTGATTGATGGTCACCATGCTACCCAGTTTCATCAGCGCCTTGATCACCTCGGCCGCCTTCACCGACATTTTGTGCGCAAGATCGGCTACCGAGACAGTTTCCGGCACCACCACATCGCGGATCAACGGTTCGGTTGGTGCTGCGAATGTACTCTGCGTATCAGTGTCGTCTCTATGTGAAGCGTGACGACCTTTGCGCTCGCGCCAGCCCAAACCGCCGCTGGCATCGCCGCGCGTTTTGATGGTGCGGCGCTTGGCAGCGGTTTCGTCGCGCCACACGCCCGGCTTGGGCGCGGCGGCCTTCTTGGGCGGTTTTTTGTCCGCGCCGGCAGGTGTGGCGGGTTTATGCAGCGTGCCGGCGACAGTGCCTGCAGTTTCTTTTTTAGCGCTGGCAGGCACGGCTTTTGCGCCTTTTTCCGCCGCAAGCTTGGCAGCAGATGCGGCAACATCGGGCTGCGCTGCAGCGACCAACTCGGCCTTCTTACGGCGCTCTTGCTCCAGCGCCTGCTTTTTTTGAACCTCTTCGGCTTGGCGCTGCGACAGTGCCGCGTACTGCTTGGCCTCCGCTTGGCGTATAGCAATCTGCCCGGCGTCGAGCACCGGCTTCAGCTCCGGCTTTGGCTTCAGCACCGGCTTCAGCTCCGGCTCCGGCTCCGGCTCCGGCGGCGCTTGGACTACTACCGGTTCTTCAATCACTGCTTCAACCGGTTCTTCAAGCACTGCTTCAACCGCTGCTTCAACCGCTGCTTCAACCGCTGCTTCAACCACTTCAACCGTTGCCGGCGCATCGCGCTTCACCAGCACGCGCTTTTTGCGTACTTCAACCTGAATGGTGCGCGCCTTGCCAGTAGTGCTGTCAGATTTTTTGATCTCGGTGGTGGAGCGGCGAGTCAGCGTTATTTTCTTTTTCTCATCGCCATGACCATGAGATTGCTTCAAGTAATCAAGAAGTTGCGCCTTATCTCCTTCGATCAGAACGGACTCGGCAGTCAGCTCCTTTTTAACGCCGGCCGCTTTTAATTGCTCAATGAGCTGTGCCGGCGGCACGCCGAGTTCGGTTGCGAATTGTGTGACGTTCAGTTGCGCCATGCGATGTGGTCAGTCTGTATCAAGCAGTCATTAAGCGCTAAGCGCCGGATTCCGCGAACCACGGCGCACGTGCCGCCATGATGAGTTCGGCCGCGCGTGCGGCCTCAATGCCGGTCTCTTCGACCAGATCGTCGGTGGCGTAATCGGCTAGCGCTTCCTGCGTACCCACGCCTTTCGATGCCAGCATTTTGGCGGTGTCGCGATCCATGCTCTCGACCTTCATCAGGTCTTCGATGTCATGCTCGACTTTTTCTTCGGACACAATTTCCTGTGTCAGCAGCGCATTGCGCGCACGGCTGCGCAGTTCATCGACGGTCGATTCGTCAAACACCTCGATTTCCAGCATTTCGGCGCGCGACACGTAAGCCACTTCTTCGAGAGACGAAAAGCCTTCTTCCATCAGAATGTTGGCAACTTCTTCATCGACGTCGAGTTTTTCCATGAACACAGCGCGAATGCCGGTGGATTCTGCATCGCTCTTTTGCTTCCACTCATCCTCTTTCATGATGTTGATTTCCCAGCCGGTAAGCTCGCTGGCGAGCCGCACGTTCTGGCCGCCACGGCCGATGGCCTGGGCGAGATTTTCCTCATCCACCACAATATCCATGCTGTGTTTTTCTTCATCCACCGTGATCTTGCTCACTTCGGCGGGCGCCAGCGCGTTGATCACAAACTGCGCCGGATCGTCGTTCCACAACACAATATCCACACGCTCCTGCGCCAGTTCGCCGGTCACCGCCTGCACGCGCGAGCCGCGCATACCGACACAGGTGCCGATCGGATCAATGCGCTTGTCTTTCGACAGCACGGCGATTTTCGCGCGCAAGCCCGGATCACGCGCTGCCGCCTTGATTTCCATCAGCCCATCTTCAAGTTCCGGCACTTCCAGTTCAAACAAACGGATGATGAATTCCGGCGCGGTGCGCGACAGGATCAGTTGCGGGCCGCGCATGGCGCGCTCCACTTTCCACACCAGCGCGCGCACGCGGTCGCCCACGCGCAGATTTTCCTTGGGGATCATCTGCTCGCGCGGCAGCAGCGCTTCCAGCCGCCCGGATTCGATGATGGCATTGCCGCGCTCCATGCGCTTGATGGTGCCGGTAACCAGATGTTCTTCACGCGCCAGGAAGTCGTTGAGTATCTGTTCGCGCTCGGCGTCACGGATACGCTGCAAAATCACCTGCTTGGCGGTTTGCGCACCGATGCGGCCGACCTCGAAACCCGTCAGTGGCTCTTCGATGAAATCACCCACTTTGGAATCAGACTTTTCCTCGACCGCTTCGTGCAATTTATATTGGCGTGAAGGCGTCTCGATTTCAATATCGGGCACCACTTCCCAGCGGCGGAAAAACGTAAATTCACCGGTATCGCGATGCACCGAGGCACGGATATCCACGTCTTCGCTGAATTTCTTTTTGCTGGCGGAAGCCAAGGCGAGTTCGAGCGCGCCGAAAACGATTTCTTTTTCGACGTTTTTCTCGCGCGCCAGCGCGTCCACCAACAATAAAATTTCACGGCTCATACAAAACTCCTGAATCCTTAAACCACCGGTCACTCAATCACGGGGACTAAGCGTGCCTTGTCGAGGTTGGCCAGTTCAAACGTCACCGCCTTACCCTCCACATCCAATTCCACTTTCCCCGCACGGGTTTGCCGCAACACACCCGCAAAATTACGCTGTCCATCCTGCGGCACACGCAGCTTCACGCGCACCTTATGCCCGGCGAAGCGCACAAAATCGCGCTCCTTTTTCAACGGCCGGTCCAGCCCTGGCGACGATATTTCAAGCCGCTCGTAACTCACATTCTCTACCGTCAGCACGCGGGAGAGATGATTACTCACCGCCGCGCAATCGTCGAGGTTAATGCCGCCCAGCTTGTCATCACCCGTAGCACCGGGTTTGTCACCACCTGTTGCAGCGGGTTTATCGATAAAAATGCGCATCATGCGGCCCTGGCCGGTGCGCTCCATATCGACCAACTCATACCCCATCCCCGCTAGAGTTGTTTCCAGTAGAACCATTAAATCCATTTAAATCAATACCTTAAAATCAAAAATTCCTCACTTACGTAAACGCCAGAAACAAAAAATGGGCGAACCGCCCATCGTTACTTGTGGTGCTTTTATAACCTTTTCCCGCTGCCCCGCAAACAGAGCCTTGAAGTATAACAAAAATTTCCGCCCAGGCCAATACGCTGGCCTTAGGTTAGAGCGCAGCCATGCATCAAATATTATTTAAAAACAATAGCTTATAAAATTTAGCTGGCACGATACCGCAAATGCGCCCTGCATCCATTACTTGCCTTGCATGGAAAGCTGTATATAATTACAGTCCACCGGAGTGCTAAAGGTAAACCAAGGTAAATCAAGGGTAAATTATGGAAGACCTCACCATACGCCAAAAAGAAATACTGCACCTGATTCGTGAGCACACCGCCACTTCAGGCTTTCCACCCACCCGCGCCGACATCTGCCGCGCGATGGGCTTTAAATCGCCCAATGCCGCCGAAGACCACCTGCGCGCGCTCGAACGCAAAGGCGCCATCGAAATGCTGCCCGGCGCCTCGCGCGGCATCCGTGTCATGCAGCAATCGGGCATCCCGCTGATTGGGCGCGTGGCCGCCGGCGCTCCGATACTCGCCGCCGAAAACATCGAAGGCCGCTACAAAATAGACCCGCGCATGTTCAAACCGCACGCCGATTATCTGCTCACCGTCAAAGGCGAAAGCATGCGCGACGCCGGCATCCTCGACGGTGACCTACTGGCCGTGCATCGCACGCCCGACTTTAAATCGGGGCAAATCGTGGTCGCGCGTATCGCGGACGAAGTCACCGTCAAACGCATCCACCGTCAACGCCACCTGATCGAACTGCTGCCCGCCAACCCGGATTTCAAACCCATGATGATCAACCCGCGCAGCGAACCCTTCGCCATTGAAGGCATCGCCGTCGGCATCATCCGCAATGGCGGCATGCATTGAGCGTATGAATACATCACCCTCCATCGTTCGCGCGCTCAACCATCCCGCCCTCTGGCGCGGCAATGATTTCGCGCCCGTCGCCACCCCCAGCGTGCCCACCGGCTTCGCCGAGCTCGACATACACCTGCCTGGCGCGGGCTGGCCCACCGGGGTCATCACCGAAATTCATGTCGAACGCCCCGGCATCGGCGAACTGCAACTGGTGATGCCCGCCGCGGCGCGGCTAACGCAGGCCGAACGCTGGCAGGTGATGATCGCTCCGCCTTACCTGCCCTACGCACCGGCACTGGCTGCGCACGGCATCAAGCTGTCGCGGCTGATGCTGATCCGCCCGAAAACCCTTGCCGAACAACTGTGGGCCTGCGAGCAAGCACTGCAATCGGAAAGCTGCGGCGCCGTCATGCTGTGGCTCGACCAGACGCAGGAACGTATTCCCGAAAACGCGCTGCGCCGCCTGCAACACGCCGCTGAGCGCCGCGACGTGCTGGCCCTATTGTTCCGTGCCTCGCGCGCGGCCTCCTGCACGCAAGCCGCGCTGCGTCTGCACGTGAGCCGCGAAACCGGCAGCACCGTCGTGCGCATCCTCAAACGGCGTGGCGGCGGCATACCCGCGCCGGTGGCACTGGATTTACACAACAACCTGCTGCGCCGTCCCGCTACGGCTCGCCGTAATGATTTTGAGTATGTGTCGCATGGGCATGCCCCCACGCCCGCATTTAGCGCGCACTAACTCTGCTTAACCGGTTGCCCCCATGCTGTGGCTTGCGTTGCACTTACCTCATCTTCCGCTGGAAATATTCACGCGCGGGGTACGCGAGGCACAACCGCTGGCGGTTACCTCCGGTGCCGGGACCGGCGCCATGGTTGTGGCGGCCAATCGCCCGGCGCAAGCGCATGGCGTACGCGCCGGCATGAGCGTATCCGCAGCCTGCGCGCTGGTATCTGGGCTGCGTACGGTTACAAGAAATCCTGCCAAAGAACACGCCACGCTGGCGCGTATCGCCGCGTGGTCACTGCAATTTACGTCGTTTGTGAGCATGGACGAAGCGAGCGACACAGCGACAGTTCTCCTCGAAATCGAAGGCTCGTTAAAACTTTTTGGCGGCCTCGGCAAACTGCATCAACACATTGCGCGCGGCATTGCGGAGCTGGGTTTTAACGCCAGCATCGCTTGCGCGCCCACGTCGCTCGCAGCACTATGGTTCGCGCGCGCGGGCGTGCGCGTGCGCTTACAACATCACGATGCGCTGCGCCACGCACTAGAAAAACTGCCTGCCGATCTACTCTGTGACAACGCAGCCACTCGCGATCTGCTGGAAAGTTTCGGCGCACGCACGCTGGGCGAGTGCCTGAAGTTGCCACGCGACGGGCTTGCGCGCCGCGCGGGCCAGCGCCTGCTCGATGATCTTGATCGCGCGCTGGGCCTGCGACCCGATCCGCGCCTGCCGTTCGTCGCACCGCAGACTTACAGCGCCGCGCTGCCGTTGCCTGCGCCGGTCGCGCAGGCCGATGCGCTGCTGTTCGCCACGCGCCGTTTGCTCGCCGAACTGTGCGGCTGGCTCAGCGCCACCGGCCATGGCGTGCAGCGCCCGGTATTTGAATTTATTCATGAAAAACAATTAGTGACCGTCATTACACTGGAACTGGCCAGTGCCAGCCGTGATCTCGCTCACCTGACCACCCTGTTACGCGAAAGACTGGCACGTAGCGAATTGCCGTGCGCCGCGATAGAAATCGCCATCGCTTCGGGCACAGTCGTACCGCTCGCCTCGCACAGTCTGTCCTTTTTGCCGGATAACACCAGTGCAGGTCAGGAAGACAGCGCATCACGCCTGGTGGAGAGAATCAACGCAAGGCTCGGCGCAAACACCATCTGCGGGCTAACGCCTCACGCCGATTACCGCCCGGAGCGCGCGTGGCGCGCGTGCAGGCCCGGCGCCACTGCCGATGCCAATGGCAATATGGCAGGTTCACCGATGCCTGCACGCCCCTTCACACGCCCCCTGTGGCTGCTCACCACACCCAGGCCGCTGCGTGAAACCAACGCAGCACCGCAGGATGATGGGGCGCTGTCACTGCTCGCCGGCCCTGAGCGCATCGAAGCTGGTTGGTGGGACGGCCAGCATGTCGCGCGCGATTATTTCGTTGCACGCAATGCCGCGCAGTCGCTGTTGTGGGTCTACCGCGAACGCGACCTTGCCGCGCGCTGGTATGTGCATGGGTTTTTTTCGTGATGCTGCCGCTGACTGCCATCTGCCCAAAAACCAGCGCAGGAGCGTCAGCTCAGAAATTTCAAAGGTCGTGATAATTGACTGTGCGTTCGTCGCGGGATAGATTGCAGTTTGGCGAAAAATGGTATTTAAAATACCTTCACTCCTACCCGAGACGATCATGAAGCTCGCAATCAACGAACCATTTTGGCATCGCTGCCGCAGCGCGCTGCTGGTTTTGATGGCGCCGCTGGCGCTGCATGCAGCGGCGCAGGACTATCCCGCCAAAGTGGTGAGAATTATTGTGCCGTTTCCCCCGGGCGGATCCACCGACGTGCTCTCCCGCCTGATCGCGCAAAAACTCACTGAATCGTACGGGCAAAACTTCATCGTGGAAAATCGCCCCGGCGCGACCGGCACCATAGCCGGCGCATTCGTAGCGAAAAGCATACCCGACGGCCATACGCTGATCATGCATTCGACCAGCAGTTACACTGCGGGATTTCTCTACCGCAAGCTGAGCTACGATGCCGCACGCGCGTTCACGCCGGTCATCCGCTGCGCCATCAGCGGTTTATACATGGTTTCGGTCGCGACACTGCCGGTCAACAATGTCAAGGAACTGGTTGCGCTCGCCCGCCGGCGCCCCAATGAGCTGACCTATGCAACCGTCGGCAGCGGCAGCGCCGCGCACCTGGTCGCAGAAATGTTCAACGCTGCCACCGGCATCAAGACGCTCGCAGTGGCCTACAAAGGCTCGGCGCCCGCATTGGTCTCGCTCGCTTCGGGTGAAGTCGGCTTTACCGTTCTGAATATTCTGGATCCGCAACCGTTCGTGAAGCAGGGAAAATTGCGCGCGCTGGCGGTCACCGGCGGCAAGCGTTCACCCGCCGTACCCGACGTGCCAACCCTGCTGGAATCGGGCATCAACGTCGAGGCAAACCTGTGGACAGGCCTGTTCGCGACAACCGGCACTGCTCCGGCCATCGTGCACAAGCTCCATGCGGAAATCACGCGCTACATCAGCGCGCCGCAAACGACCGCGTGGCTGATGAACAATCTGGGCGGTGAGTTTTCCCCGCACACCCCGGAACAGTACAGTGAATTTCTGACGGCGGATCTCTCAAGCTGGCAGAAAATCATTAAGCAGATCGGGCTGCAACTGGATTGACGATTAGCGAAGGACGTCGCGCACGTCCGCTGTGGCGAGCGATGGTGACACTGCACGACTTAACGTATCGACAATCGGGGGCAGTGTTTTTGCTGACGCGAGGGGGAACTCAAACGATTCTGCGGGTCACCGACGGCTGAGCCTGTAGATAAAAGGTCCCGCCAGGGTCCCGCAGAATCGACGAGGACTTGGTTTTGAGGTCCCAAGCCCTTGATAATATTGGCGCGCCCGGCAGGATTTGAACCCACGACCCCCTGGTTCGTAGTTTACCAAGCAGGCGCAAGTGATTGTTTTTATTAACTAAATAGTGCTGCTCGTTCCCCCATTTTGCACAGTTTTTACCGGTTTTTCACCCTTGAGTCCCCAAAATCTCCCCACGAGTTTACGGAGTGGTGATCCCATAGCATCGAAGCATATTCTCCCTCGCTTTAGCTCTGCATAGTTTGACAATTTCATAGTGCCCGAAACCCGAAGTCACCACCAACAACAATTGAACTCTGTTGAGGCCTCAGCTGCGTTTGGCGTTTTTGGAAAGAAGCTCAAGCTGACGAAATGTTCGTTGCTCAATACTCGCCATCAATCGATAATCTCTACGCCGCAGTGCGTCATCATATTCACGTATTCGTCGTGGAAAAACAGCTTTCAAATTCATGGGAACGACTAAGTTAATAATATCTTGTTCGACAATGTAGGGCACACCGGTCCCTCGCTCGAGCAACGATTTACCGCCATTGGCCCCAATTATCGACCGAAAACCGAGCAGCAAAGTACCTCGGGTACTGCGATCATTAGGACGAAGACGAAATACGCAATCGGAGAATTGAAGTCCCGCCACGCCAACGCAAGGCCCTAAAGACGCCGCGCTACTACGCCCCACACGTTTGATCAGCAGATCTCCGTGCGCCAAGCTATCGCTGTCATTCCTAGATTGCAAATAGACCTCGTTCTGAATACGACGCCATGCACCATTTTCAAAGTTTGTCGTGTGAATCCCTCGCTTGCCACGAAATGGTGTGTGCGCGTTTCCTCGCATTACACTGGCGATTTCTCCAACTCGCTTCCAGCCCAAGCTCCCCGTTGTTTGTACTAAGTGCTTAAGAAGGATACTAGATGATATCTTCCCGAAATCTAGTCGCTTTTCTGATTCAAGATCGTCCTCGGAGACGCAAAGCTCTTCCGGGTTCCGCAAGTCATGATTCAGAAGCCGGATTTTGTGGCCCTGCGATTTTTTAAAAACGAGGATGTAACATTCAGTCTCCGTACCGGGGAATATGTGACGCGGAAGCTGATGTACAACCTGTATGTGACCACATGCAAATAGTGCTTCCCTCAACCAGGACGTTGACTGAGCGGCAACTACTGAACCCGGCACGATCGCGATAAGTACGCCATTGTCACGTAACAACCGTATTGCACGAAGTAGAAATCCTACTTCCTCTGGAGCCATTAGCGGTCTCTTTATCCCGATATGCCGTAAATCCGATGTATTTAACTTCAGCCATCGCTCTCGCCGTCCGGAAAATGGGGAGTTCATTAGAACGCAATCAAACTGTCCTTCCGCAAATCCATATCGACCAAAGCGCCACTTGAGGAAGTCCGTGCACACCGTAACGAGACTCCTTCCTAAAGTCGGTTCTAATCGATTTTTTAAGGCCTTTAACGCATTTCTTGACTTGTCAATACATATGAATTTCGTATGTGGAAATTGCCGGAAGTCCAAAGCCGCGATTAGTTCACCTTTGCCGGCTGAAGGTTCCAATAAAAACTGCGCCCTTGCTGGAACGTACTTGGCCACCACTCCGGCCAACTCTCTAGGCGTATAGTGCTGTGCATCCACAATTAAAATCTCGCGCTAAAGTAGTGCCACTTCGCAACAGCCTCGCTGCGTCCTGTTTTACGCTCTGGGTGATCGTAAAGGACCCCGACACTATCATTTACTGCGCAAAACAGCGCTGCCCCTATGCCGGCCGGCTTTGTTCCAATAGGAACTACAAACATGCGCTCTTGATCTCGAAGGCTCCCCCTTACCTCTTCCAATACCTCGAATGCTGCAGCAGGATTCTCCGCTCCAGCAAAAGCGATTTCTGGCTTTAATTGCTTGTCACGCATTACGCGCAGATTTCGAGAGAACGAATTCATCTCCCATCCCGGTCTAAATGCTGGGACGCCAAATACAAAAGTGCAATACCGAGGATCAATCATTTGATGATCTTCTAACACACGATCCAATCGACGCTCTTCATAGCCTAGAAACAGCACTCCACGCGCGGGACGCGGATCGCCAAGATTCACAATAAAACCTGGAATCGGCCGGTAGCCCGGAAACCTTTCAGACAAGTCGAAATCCCTCTTATGCAACAAGCTGGTTCGCCGTGCATTGAAATAGCTCTCTGGTTCTACATACAGATAGTCGATGCCGCTCATATCTGCTTCATTCGCGGCGCGAGAAAGCAATAAGATCTCCGCTATTCCTAACGTCGTCGCCTCTAACATCAGGACCGGGCCGTACTGCCGGAGCATTGGATCAAGCTGATCGGCCTCTATAAGCTTCCCGCCGATTGAAACCTGAAATGATCCAGGAATATATTTCACACAAACCAATGTGGCGCCTAGGCCCGTCAAGTACGAGTGCGCCGCGCGTCCCCTATCGTCTACAGCGTCCCCTACGAGCGCTACGCTATGCAAAGCACTGTGCAGGGAGCTATTAGTTACCGCCTCTTGCATCAAAATATTCATTGCAGGTCGTTCGAATCGAAAAGTGGCAACACAGCGGGACTCTGATAGGCGCTGTTGACATCCCATTTCTTCTGAAAATTCTTCATCAGAACTGTGAACTCGTCCACTGAACCTCGCATTAGGCATGCGAGATCGCTTGTGGATAATTCAAGTTTGCGACGCTTTCGATAACTTATACAGAAATACGGTGCGTAAATTGGGTTTAGGATGTACTCAACGCTGTCTGGTCTTGCAGCATCCTTATGCTTGGTACTCGCCACCTCATGCAAAACTGACCACTTCATTGCCTCTTTCATAAGAAAATGGTCCTCGTCCGTAATATTCTCAGATCCAGTAGTAATAGAAAAATGGTTCTGCTCCGGCTCGCTTTGCGTGGGACGTAAATGGGCCAAAGAAAACAAAGCGCCCAGCCTAAGAACAAACGCATGCAATCGCTCTCCTAACGGACCAAAGCTACGCACTTCTCCAACGAATCCGGTACTCGCCTGGCGTGCTGCTTCCGCTTGAATGATTGGATCAATTACGAGTCGTTGAATCTCTTCTTCCACCGTTAGTCTAAATAGTGACTTGTAGGATAACTCCAAGAAATGTCTAAGGTTTCCACTTGCTAGGTAGCAAAATGTCGAGAAACCCGCATAGAAAGGACATGTTCGCGAGTAAGGGGCGTACAGCTGGAGAAGACACCCAACAAAGTTGTTGTGTATCCAGTCTGTCTTGCCGGTAAACTTATTTACGTTGCCATCATGAAGGCTGTTCAGTTCTGCAATTATGTCCTCGGGATTCGTTCGTTCACGCATCAGTAATGCTGGAACCACAATAGCCGCGGCCTTTGCGTCTTCACGAAGAAAGT
>CAMDRT010000036.1 GCA_945906815.1 Bordetella parapertussis | reverse complement strand
GTCGTGCAACTCGGTGCCCCAGCGGGCCAGGCGCTGCGGCGCGTAGGGTTCCTCCCAGAAGCGGGCAATCAGGGCGCGCAGCAGCAGTTGCTGGGCCAGCGACATGCGGGCATGCGGCGACATCTCGAAGGCACGCAGTTCGAGCAGGCCGAGGCGGCCGGTCGGGCCATCCGGCGAGTACAGCTTGTCGATGCAGAACTCGGCGCGATGCGTGTTGCCGGTGAGATCGACCAGCAGATTGCGTAACAGCCGGTCCGTCAGCCAGGGCGTCAGCGATTCTTTACCGGCGACTTGCTTGGCCGCCATTTGCTGAAAAGCGATTTCCAGCTCATACAGATTGTCGTCGCGCGCTTCATCCACACGCGGCGCCTGGCTGGTGGGTCCGATGAACGGCCCCGAAAACAGGTACGACAGCGCGGGATGATTCTGCCAATAGGTGATCAGGCTGCGCAGTAAATCGGGCCGGCGCAGCAGCGGACTATCCGCCGCCGTGGCGCCGCCGAGCGTGACATGGTTGCCGCCACCGGTGCCGGTGTGACGCCCGTCGAGCATGAATTTTTCGCTGCCCAGGCGCGTCCGGCGTGCTTCCTCATACAGCGCCAAGGTGTTGGCGCTAAGGCTGTCCCAGTCTGCCGCGGG
Source organism: Bordetella parapertussis (assembly GCA_945906815.1). Lineage (GTDB taxonomy): Bacteria > Pseudomonadota > Gammaproteobacteria > Burkholderiales > SG8-41 > UBA5216. The sequence goes on along the minus strand of CAMDRT010000036.1, from coordinate 44,472 downwards.
ATGTATATTGACTTCAATCACGCCCGGGTCCGGAGTGACATTGAGCACGCACAGGCGCGGATCGGCCACCGGGCCATAGCCTTCGATACGCACCTGCAGCGCCAGCTTTTCGGTCACGCCTTCGAGTGTGGCAATCAGATTCAAATAATCTTCGGCGCGCTTGAAAGGCGGCAGAAACACATGCAGGCGCTGGTCGCGCACTTCAATACACAGGGCGGTGCGCACCACGTCACGCGGCGCGGGTTGCTGGGTGTGGCTGCGTGCGTGGCGTTTTTTTGTGGCGCGCGCATGCGCATCGTGCAGTTCACCGCGTTCCTCGAACGGATCGCGCTCGAACTCTGGTTCGATGTCCTCGGGCAGGCGTTCAGGCAGTGATGCGAGTGGCAGGCGATTGCCCAGCGCCGAATCGCCGAACAGCAGGTAAAGGCGCTCGCGCTTGAGCGGCCACGGCGAGCTTTGCCACTTTGTTGCTGCGCCGGGATGCGGCGTCTCGTCGTGCGCCTTGAGCGGCAGTACAAATCCCGCGGGAATCTCCGCGCCACGTTCCAGCGCACGGCGCAGCCGCGTGCGTTCGTCGGCATCCTTGAACGGCACGCTGAGGGGGTCGATATTCAGCGGCAACCGGGCGTCGGTGGCGAGCAGCAGCAACGGGTCTTCGTAAGCGGCGATCGCGAGCTCGCGTGCGATGCCGAGCGCATCCGCTACGCCGTGCGCAAAGCGCTGCGCGTCAGCGCTGGCGGCGGTGGCGGGCGCACTGTCCGAGGCGATCAGAGCAGGGTTCTTCCATAGCGGTTTGCCATCGCGGCGCCAATGAAAACCGATGGCCCAGCGCGGCAGCGGCTCACCGGGATACCATTTGCCCTGCCCATAAAACATCAAAGCACCGGGCGCAAAGCGCGCTTGCAGACGCCACGCCAATTGTTCAGCCAGCAGCCATTTTTGAGGCGACAAGGCGGTGTAATTCCACTCCGGCCCTTCCATGTCGTCTACCGCAACGAAGGTCGGTTCGCCGCCTTGCGTCAGGCGCACGTCGCCGGCCTTCAGTTCGGCATCCACCTGTTTGCCGAGGCGGTCTATGTCCGTCCACTGCACTGGCGTGTACGGTTGCGTGACGCGCGGGTCTTCGTGGATACGCGTCACCGACATCGCGAAATCGAATTGCGTTTCGCACGGATCGGCCGCACCGATGATGGCCGCGGCGCTGGCGGGCGAGGGCGTGCAGGCGAGCGGAATATGGCCTTCGCCGGCGAGCAGTCCTGAAGTCGGATCCAGGCCGATCCAGCCGGCCCCGGGTATGTAGGCCTCTGCCCAGGCGTGCAAATCAGTGAAATCATGCGCCGGTCCCGCCGGCCCGTCGAGAGGCTGCACATCGGCGGTGAGTTGAATCAGGTAGCCGGAGACAAAGCGCGCGGCAACGCCGCAGTGGCGCAGCAGTTGCACCAGCAGCAAGCCGCTGTCACGGCAGGATCCGCTGCCCAGGGCGAGGGTATGTTCGCCCGTCTGCACGCCCGCTTCCATGCGCACCAGGTATTGGATATTAGCGGCTAATTTCTGGTTAATGGCGACCAGGAAATCAATCGTGTTATTGCCGTCGCGCCAGTGCCGGGCGCGGAAATCGGCCAGCCACTGGGTCAACAGCGGGCCGCGTTCAGTGATCGTCAGATACGGTGTAAGGTCCTGCGCGAGGTCAGCGCGGTACGAGAAGGGAAAGTGATCGGCGTAACTTTCCATGAAAAAATCGAAGGGATTCACCACCGTCATGTCGGCCACCAGATCGACGGTGATTTCGAGCTCGCACGCCTTCTCAGGAAACACGAAACGCGCAATGTAGTTGCCGAAGATATCCTGCTGCCAGTTGATGAAGTGCTGTTCTGGCTTGAGGTTTAGCGAGTACGACAACACCGGCGTGCGGCAGTGTGGCGCCGGACGCAGTCTCACTTCGTGCGGCGACAGCGTGACGGGCTGCGCATAGCGGTAGCGGGTCTGGTGATGCAGCGCGACCTGGATGCTCATGGTGTGAAACTAGTCGGCATCAGGAACGCCATCGCTATGCCAGTCGGGGTTGGGCAGTTCTGCAAACACGCGGCGCAGTCCTTCGCCCCACTCGGTGTGGATCATTTTGAAATAGCTGTCCGCTTCATCGATACGGCGCTGCACGCGCAGCTTGAGGCTGTGGTTGTCGTAAATCACGATGTCGATCGGCAGACCGACTGAAATATTGCTGCGCATGGTCGAGTCAAACGACACCAACACGCACTTGGCGGCTTCCATCAATTGTGTGCTGCGGGTGATCACGCGGTCGATTACCGGCTTGCCATACTTGCTTTCGCCGATCTGAAAATACGGCGTTTCTGGCGTTGCCTCAATGAAATTGCCTTCGCTGTAGACGTTAAACAGCCGTTGCGGTTCGCCGCGGATCTGTCCGCCGACCACGAACGATGCGCCGATGTCGATGTTGCTCTGCTTCAGATAAGGTCCGTCGCGACGGTGCACTTCGCGCAAGGCGTTGCCGACCAGGTTGGCGATCTCGAACATTGATGACGCGTTGCGTACCGTCTTGTTGGCGTCGCTCGCGAGCGAATGGTGCTCGAGCAGGTTGATGGCGCTTTGCGTGATCGACAGATTGCCCGAACTTAAAATCACGATCAGGCGCTCGCCCTCGCTGGCGATCACATGCATTTTGCGAAAGGTGGCGATGTTGTCGACGCCGGCGTTGGTGCGCGAGTCCGAGGCAAATACCATGCCGGCATCCAGCAGTACGGCAACACAATAAGTCATAGGCGCCCCATCGGTGGTGTAGCGTCAGGCGAGAAGCTTAGTTTAATCATCCGGGCTTTACAACCGGGCCTGCGGCGGGCTGCGTTTGCTGGGAGGGATAAACCGGTGCCAGAAAAGCACGGTTGATTTCGTCGGCGAGCACCAACAGTTTGTCGAGAAATTCCATCAGATATTCATGCAGACCGGCGCTGAAGATGAGTGAGGTGCGCCCGTAATGCAGTTGCGCGTGCAGTTCGCCTGCGAGCCGCTCAGCTTCGCGCGAGGCGTCGTCGCACAAACCCTGCAGGATGACGTAGATATCGTTCATGCAGGCATGCAGTGAGCGTGGCACGTCATCGCGTAGGATCAACAGTTCCGCCACCTTCATCGGCGTAATCAGATCGCGGTACACCTTGCGGTAGGAATCGAACGCGGACAACGAGCGCAGCAGGGCGCCCCACTGGTAGTAATCGACCGCCCCTCCGACGTCGGCGGCGCTGGGCAGCAGGGTGTGATATTTCACGTCCAGCAGGCGCGCGGTGTTGTCGGCGCGCTCCATGAAGGTGCCGAGGCGGATGAAGCCGTAACCCTCGTCGCGCAGCATGGTGCCGAAGGTCACGCCGCGGAACTGGTGCGAGCGTATTTTCACCCAGTCGAAGAACTCACTCAGCCCCTCGACTTGCAAGCGTGCGTAATCCTTGCTGCGCATTTCCAGCCATAAGCCATTGATATCCTCGTACATTTCGGCGGTAATGGCGCCGCGCACGGTGCGCGCGTTCTCGCGCGCCGCCTGCACGCAGGAGTACAGACTCGAGGGATTCGCCGGGTCCAGCACCATGAAGCGCAACACGTTATCGGAGGTTATGGGGCCGGGATAGCATTCGTAGTAGGCGCTGGCCAGACCGTGGATCACCAGCGGCAGCGCCCACGGCTCCGCCCACGATTGATCGGATTCCTGAACGCGGTAGGGCAGTAGCGACATGCGATAGGTCACATCGAGCAGGCGCGCAGTGTTCTCGGCGCGCTCGATGTGGCGCGACATCCAGTAGAGATTGTTAGCGGCGCGGCTTAGCATGGGAGGTTCAGTGAAAAGTGAACGGGTGAACGGGTGAACGAGCAACCCTGTGACTTGCTGCCAGCGTCTCGCAATGTGCCCCCGATACCCGTAGAGAGGGGTTTACCTGTTCACTCGTTAACGCGTTCACTCGTTCACGGTTTTTCATTCTTCCAACACCCATGTATCCTTGGTGCCGCCGCCCTGCGACGAGTTCACTATAAGGGAACCTTCGCGCAACGCTACGCGGGTGAGACCTCCTGGTACCAGGGTCACGGTTTTTCCCGACAGCACGTAGGGACGCAGATCGACGTGACGCGGCGCAATGCCGGTGTCGCAGAACGTGGGGCAGGTGGACAGCGCCAGCGTCGGTTGCGCTATGTAGTTGGCGGGATGGTGCAGGATGCGCTCGCGGAAATCGGCTATCTGCTGCACGCTCGAGGCCGGACCCACCAGCATGCCGTAGCCGCCCGAACCCTGAACCTCCTTCACCACCAGCTCCGGCAGATGGCTGAGCACGTATTTCAGATCGTCAGCGCGGTCGAGGCGCCAGGTCGGCACGTTGGGGATGATGGGTTCCTCGCCCAGATAAAAACGAATCATCTCCGGTACGTAGATGTAGGTCGACTTGTCGTCGGCAACGCCGCTGCCGATGGCGTTGGCGAGTGTGACGCGACCGGCGCGATAGGCGGCAAACAGTCCCGGCACGCCGAGTGTGGAGTCGGCGCGGAATGCCAGCGGATCGAGATAATCGTCGTCGATGCGGCGGTAGATGACGTCCACTTTTTGCGGGCCGCGGGTGGTGCGCATGTAGACGGTGTTGTCGGCGACCGACAAGTCCTGCCCCTCGACCAGTTCCACGCCCATTTCCTGCGCGAGGAAGGCATGCTCGAAATAGGCGCTGTTATAGGTGCCCGGCGTGAGCACCACCACCATCGGATTGGCGACGCCTGCGGGTGCCACCGACCGCAGATTGTCGAGCAGGACATCGGTGTAGTGGTCTATGGGCGCCACCGGCATCAGCGCAAACAGCTGGGGAAACAGCCGCATCATCATTCTGCGGTTCTCCAGCATGTACGACACGCCGGAGGGGGTGCGCAGATTGTCCTCGAGCACATAGAACTCGTCGCGGCCAGTCTTGACGATATCAACGCCCGCGACATGCACGTAAACATCACCGGGCACGTCGACGCCGCGCATTTCCGGGCGGTACAGTTTATTGCCTAGCACTTGCTGCTCGGGTATCAATCCGGCCTTGATGATTTCCTGCCCGTGATAGATGTCCTTGAGAAATGCGTTGAGCGCGCGCACGCGCTGGCAGGCGCCGTCGTTGATGGTTTTCCACGCGTGCGCGTGCAACACGCGCGGAATGATGTCGAAGGGGATCGAGCGCTCCCTGCCATCTTCGTCACCATAGACCGCGAAGGTGATGCCCAGCCGCGTGATCAGGGTGTCGGCTTCGCGCTGCTTTTGCAACAGGAATTCGAGCGGTTTCGTGTTCAGCCATTCGCCGTACGAGTGATAGTGCGCGCGTACCGCGCCGCCCTCCTCGTACATCTCGTTGTAGAGTACTGGCCTGTTCACAGCGTCGCCCCGTATTTGAGCCGCAAGTATGATGCGGTAAGATACGCTTTTTGTCGATCTGGTTTTTGTCCATGACTTATTGCGTCGCAGCTCTCACCGATAGTGGCATCGTGTTCGCCTCCGATTCCCGTACCAACGCCGGCGTGGACCAATTGGCGACATTCAGCAAGATGACGGTGTTCGAGGTGCCGGGCGAGCGCGTGGTGGTGCTGTTGTCGGCGGGAAATCTGGCATCGACGCAAAGCGTGGTCAGCCGGCTTAAGTTGCGCATGAGAAGCGAACAGGGGGAAATCAATGCCGAGGGAATGCTGGGCTTGCGCAGCCTCTACGACATCGCTGCGCTGGTCGGCGATACGATACGCGAAGTGGTGGCGCGCGATGGGCCGGCACTGATGCAGCAGAGCATCGATCCGGGCTGCACCTTCATCCTCGGCGGGCAGATAGCAGGCAAATCGCAACGCCTGTTTCATATTTATCCGCAGGGCAATTTCATCGAGTCGAGCACCGACACCACCTATTTCCAGATCGGCGAGAGCAAGTACGGCAAACCGGTGATCGACCGCGTGGTCACGTACGATACGTCGCTGAAGGATGTCGCGAAATGCCTGCTGGTGTCTTTCAATTCCACCATGCGCAGCAATCTGTCGGTGGGGCTGCCTATCGATCTGGTGGTGTATGAGAAAGACGCGTTGCAGGTTAGGCTGCGGCGGCGCTTCGCGGAAGACGATGCCTATTTCTCCGAGATAGGACGCTTCTGGTCGAGCGGGTTGCGGCGGGTGTTTGTGGAAGCGCCGGAGGTGCCGTGGGAGTGATGATGAACGATAGCCGAGCGCCTGCGCGCCGATCCTTTGCCGATGTGGATTACGCCGAGGCGCTGCGCCGTGCGCGCGCCATGATTCCCTTTCTGAAAGCGCGTGCCAGTGCGCAGGAACAGGCGACACGCATGACCGATGATGTGCTGCAGGCGTTTCACGAAAACGGCCTGCTGCGCTATATGCAACCCAAAGCCTGGGGCGGCATGGAATTGCCTTATGTATCGATGGTGGATTTGACCGATCTGCTGGGGCAGGGTGACGCCTCATCGGCGTGGACATTTACCAACTTGAGCGCGCATCACCGGCTGCTGTCGCTGTGGGAACCCCAGGCGCAAGAAGAGGTGTGGGGCGACAATCCCGACGCCGGCATTGCCTCGGGTATTGCCTATATGCAGGGCCGCGGGCGGCGCGTGGATGGCGGGCTGGAGCTGTCGGGCCAGTGGGGATTTTCGTCGGGTGTGGATGTGAGTGAGTGGAACATGCTGGCGTGCGTGGTGCGCGACGGCGACACGCCGGTGGATTGGTGCATGTGTTTGGTGCCGAAATCCGATTACGAAATCATAGACGACTGGCAGACGCTGGGCATGCGCGGCACCGGCAGCCGCTCAGTGCGCTGCAAGGATATTTTTGTACCGGCGCATCGTGCCTTGTCGATGCACGTGGCTAGGCCAGGACACGAATTTCCCGGATTGAAAGTGAATACCAATCCCATCTACAGAATTCCTCTGTCGGGTTTTGGCGGCCACGGCATCGGCGGCTCGATGATCGGCAATGCGCAAGCCGCGCTAGACGCCACTATTGAACATGTGCGCGCGCGCAGCACCAGCTATACGGGGGCGGCGATGCGTGACTTTCAGGCGGTGCAGCAGCGGGTTGCGCATGCGGCGGGCAAGATCGAAGCCGCGCGGGTGTGGCTGCGCAACGATTGCATGGAAGCACATGAGGTGGCGAAAGCCGGCGGCACCTTTGATACGCTGACGAAGCTCAAATACCGCCGTAACAGCGCGATGGCCACCCGCATGGCGACCGAGGCCGTGGATATCCTGCATGAGATGGCGGGCGCCAATGGCATTTACGACAGCTTTCCGATCCAGCGCTATTTTCGTGACGCGCACGCGGCGTCGGGCCACATTAATTTCAGTGTGGATGTGCAATTGCCGGGGTGGGGTTTGGTGGCCTTGGGTGGCGCGTTTAAGAGTCCGACCTTTTAGCGCTGATGGATTAAAAAATAGGTAAGGAAGCAATTCATGACCACCAGCATTATTCTCTACGACCCCACCGCCCCGCGCGCGACAGTGCCGGCCACGGTGAAACCCGCCAAGCCTACGCTCGAATCGCTCGTCGGCAAGGTGGTGGGTTTCATCGATAACGCGAAACCCAACTTTAACCATCTGGCTGACGACATTGGTGAGTTGCTGATCAAAAAGTATGGCGTGAAACAGGTGTTGAAGCGCCGCAAACGTGCGGCCTCGGTACCCGCGCCGGATGACGTCTACCAGGAATTTACCGCCCATTGTGACCTGGTAATCACCGGGTCCGGCGACTGAGGCTCTTGCACGTCGTGGAGTATCCACGACAGTGTAGAGATGACCAAACGCGGTAAGGCGGCGTTGACGATTTGCTCGACGGCTTTTATAACGCTGGGTCACGCGCAGGCGTCGGCGCTGGGTAAAAAAGACTTGCCGATTGCGGTGATGCCGCATCCCTTCGGGCTGCGCCAGCGTGACGAGGTGCGCGCGATTGCTGAAAAGTGCGTGGACGACATCGTGCAGTTGATGACCCGGGCGGGGGCAAAATGAGCAGTGCGGCCACCTTCGAAGCCCTCGACGATCTCGACGCCATTAACCAGCTCTACCGCGAACGCCGTTGGAGCGATGGCTTGCCCATCGTGCCGCCGACACGTGAGCGCGTGCTGCGTATGCTGGCCGGCACGCAGCGCAAGCCCACTGAGGTCATCGCCACACTGCCGCCGGGGTTTGGTGAGGCGACGGTGGAGCGCATCGCGATTAACGCGGTAATGGCGGGTTGCGATCCTGCATACCTGCCGGTGTTGATTGCGGCCACCGATGCCGTGGCGCAGGCACAGTTCAATATTCAGGGGATCGAGGCGACCACCAATTCGGCGGCAGTGTGGCTGGTGCTGAATGGCCCGATCGTGCAGCAACTCGAGGTTAACGCCGGATTTAATTGTCTCGGTCAGGGCACGTGGGCGAACGCGACACTGGGGCGCGCGATGCGGCTGATTCTGCAAAACATCGGCGGCGCCTTGCCCGGTGAGATGGACCGTGCGACGCAGGGGCAGCCTGGCAAGTACACCTTCTGCTGCGGCGAAAACGAGGCGCACAGCCCGTGGGAGCCGCTGCATGTGGAGCGCGGTTTTGCGCGCGACGTGAGCACGGTGACCGTGGTGGCGGCCGAAGGCACGCTCAACATGAACACGCATTCCAAGGAGGCCGGTGAGTTATTGCGCGTGATCGCTGAGTCGATGGTGCATCCGACCAGCAACGAATATTGTCATGGCGGCGAACCGTGGCTGGTGTTTGCACCGGAACACGCGGACATCCTCAAAGCGGGCGGCTTGAGCAAACGCGATGTCAAGCAGCGCTTGTGGGAACTCACCAAAATGCCGGCGCGCTGTTTGTCGGCGAATGAAATTTTGCGTGCGCAGGCTTCGCGTAGTGATGAATACGGTGAGATCACAGCGGACACTTTGTTAAGCATTTCGCGCCAGCCCGACGATATCTGGTTTATCGTCGCTGGCGGGCCGGGCACGCATTCGGTGTATGTGCCGTGTTTTGGAATCTCGCTGGCGGTGACGCGGGAAATATTGTAACATATTGTTTTTAAAGGAAAGTTATGTTTAGCAGGAAATTATTATCAGGGGTGGCCGCGATGCTTGCCGCGCTGTGCATGACACAGGGCTATGCACAAACCGGCGATTATCCGCAGCGCCCGATACGTCTGATTACACCGGCGCAGCCGGGCGGTACCACCGATATTCTGGCGCGGGTGTTCGGCGCGCGGCTGGCCGAAACCTACAAGCAGCAGATCGTGGTCGACAATCGCGCCAGCGCTGCGGGTGTGATCGCGGGTGAGCTTACGGCGAAGGCCGCGCCGGACGGCTACACCCTGTTCATGGCCTATCATCAGCATACCGTCACCGCCGCGCTGAATCCCAAGCTGCCGTATCACGCGGTCAACGACTTCACGCCGATATCACAACTCACGCGGGCAGGATTAATCCTCGTCATCAATCCCTCGTCACCGCCGAAGAACCTCAAGGAATTCATCGACTGGACCAAAAACTTCAAGGGCGCGCTGAACTTCGGTTCGGCGGGCACCGGCAGTGGGGGTCACCTTGCCGGCGAACTCTACAACCTTGCGACAGGCATTAAGGCCGCGCATATTCCGTACAAGGGCTCGGCGCCGGCGCTTATCGATCTGGTCGCCGGGCAATACCACTACAATTTCGTCGGCATGCAAGCCGCGCAGGCGCTGGTGCGTGGCGGCAAGCTGCGCGCGCTGGCGGTCACTGCTCCCCGCCGCGTGGGCGCGTACAAGGATTTGCCTGCGGTCGCGGAATCGCTGCCCGGATTCGAAGTCGTCGGCTGGTACGGTGTCATGGGCCCGGCAAAATTGCCCAAGCCCATCGTCGCTAAATTGCATGGTGATCTGCTTAAAATACTGCATGCACCCGATGTGCGCGACCGTATCGTCGCGGACGGTTCCGAGCCGGTAGGCTCGGAACCCGAAGCCTTTCGCCTCTACCTGCTGGCCGATATGGCGAAATGGGCGAAGCTGGTGAAAGAGAGTGGGGCGAAGCTGGATTGATGGACTGCAACGGCGTGAACGGGTGAACGAGTGAACGAGTGAACAAGTGAAGCCCACTCTGCTCTGCTGCAAGTGTTCCCTGGTCCCCACCCTCCTCCTCCTGCCGGGGGCGAGGAAGCACAGCGTGGGGTTACCCGTTCACTCGTTCACGCAGTTAGTGTGTAATTGGAGCAACCTATGGGGTCAAATTTTCTGAAGCTATGGATGGGTGTCGGCGCCATGGCGATGGTGTTCGGTTTATCCAGCGCTTATGCGCAAGCGCCCGCCGATGGCTCGGTGCGCGCAAAGGATCTTCCGATTCAGGTGACCGAAGTCGCGCCGGGTTTTTTTTTTCAGTATCACCATCAGGAGTCGAACAATGCCTGGCTGGTGACCAGCGACGGTGTGCTGGTGATCGACACGCGCCAGCATCCCAGGCGTGGCGAGGAACTGCTGGCTGCGATCCGCAAGACCACGGACCAGCCGATAAAGTATGTGATCAACACCCATGCGCACGGCGACCATTATTTCGGCAACCCGGTATTCAAGCGCGAAGGCGCGATATTCATCGCCCATCGCGATACCCAGCGCATGATGCAGACCCATCACGGCGTGGAAATGCAACGCCGCCAGGGCTACTTCAAGCAGACAAAATTGGATCCGGCCGAGGTGCAGCTGGTGCTGCCGGACATGACTTTCGATTCGAAGCTGACGCTTACCCTCGGCGGGCGCAGCGTGGAGCTGCTGTATTTCGGCGCGGGGCAGAATCCCGGCGACACGCTGGTCTACTTCCCGCAGGAGCGCGTGATGTTTTCCGGCGGTCCGTTCTCGAAGAACAGCTGGCCCAACCCGCAGTTCACCCCCTCGATGGCTAACTGGGTGGCGTTATTGCGCAGGATTGCAGCGATGGACGTAGACAAATATCTCGGCGGGCATGGCGACATAGGGGGCAAGGCGGATGTATTGAACGAAGCGCAGATGCTGTCGGACTTTGACGCGGGCATGCGTGATGCGGTGAACAAGGGTATGAGCCGCGACGAAATATTCACCAGCGAGCCGTTCGCGAAATACAAAGACATACGCAATTACTACCGCATGAATTTGTTTATTAGCAGTTATTATCATTTTCTGAACACCGGCAAGCCGCAAGTGGCACTGCCCGAATAGTACGCATGGGCTGGAACGGCGGACCGCGATCCCGATCGTGACGACAGTGAAAGGCTCCCTGCAGTGGACCAAGGCGAAAAAGACACAGCAATGACAGCAACCCGCAACACCCTTAATTTTGCCGATGTCACTTATGACCAGGCCATGCAGCGTGCGCAGGACCTGATTCCCTTTCTGCGCGAGCACGCTGAGGCGAGCGAACGTGCCACGCGCATGCTGCCGCAAGTCGAGGCGGCACTGCATCGGGCGGGACTGTTTCGTTATCACCAGCCGAAATCATGGGGCGGCATGGAGCTCGATTTCATCGCCTATTTTGATATTCCCGAAATGCTGGCCCGCGGCGATTGTTCGGTGGGCTGGAACATCGCCAACCTGAGTTCGCATCACCGCAACGTGGCGATGTTCTGTGAACAGGCGCAGCAGGAAATCTGGGGTGAAAACCGCGACTGCTTGGTGGCCTCGGGGATAGCCTTCGCGCAGGGCCGCGGACAGCCGGTGGATGGCGGCCTTATGCTCAGCGGCCGTTGGTCGTTTAGTTCGGGGGTCGATGTTGCGCAGTGGAATATGCTCGGTTGTCAGGTGCGCGAGCATGACCAGATCATCGACTATCGCTACTGCATGGTGCCGCGCGGCCAGTACCAGATCATCGACGACTGGCAAACCCTGGGCATGCGCGGCACCGGCAGCCGTTCGGTAAGTTGCGAGAACGTGTTTGTACCCGAGCACCGCACGCAGTCGATGTATGCGGCCAAACCGGGGCATGAATTCCCGGGGCTGCGCATCAATACCCATCCGGCGTTCAAAGTGCCGACATCATCGCTGGGCGGGCATTGCATCGCTGGCGCCATAGTCGGCAATGCGCAGGCCGCGGTTGACGCCACCATAGCTATGGTCAGGTCGCGCAGCACCAGTTACACGGGTGTGGCGATGCGTGATTTTCAGAGCGTGCAATTGCGCGTCGGTTCTGCGGCCGCCAAGGTGGATGCCGCGCGGGTGGTGCTGCGCAATGACTGCCTGGTGGCCGATGCCACCGTCAAAGCCGGAAAAACGCTCAGCTTGGAGGAGAAAGTGCGCAACAAGCGCAACTGCGCGGCAGCGGTGAAGCTGTGCACCGAAGCGGTGGATACACTGATGGAAATGTCCGGCGCCAACGGCATTTACGACACGGCACCGTTACAGCGCATGTTTCGCGATGCGCACGCCGCTGCAGCGCATATGAACTTCAACGTCGACGTGCAGTTGGCGCCGTGGGCGCTGGTGCAGTTTGGCGGCGAGTTCAAATCGCCGGTGATGTAAACCTAAAACCGGTAGATCAGCCACAGAGTCTCCCAATCCCGCGCGCGGGCCAGGCGTTCGCAAAGAAACATGGGGCGGGGTATTTTGTTTCTTGTGAGGTGGTCGCACACCTGCAATGCGCATCCCGCAACGGCGAACTTCAAGACCATTAACCACGGAAAACGCGGAACACACAGAAAAATTCCGCGCCCTTTTTGTTTCCGCGTATTCCGTGTGTTCCGTGGTAAATCGCCCTTAAGATAGCGTCATTGAACGCAGAGTTTCTCAATCCCGCGCGCGGGACAGGCGTTGGCAAACAAACATGGGGCGGGGTGTTTTGTTTCTTGTGAGAGCACCGAGGAACACAGAGCAAACAGGTGCCTGCACTCGCTCCTCACAAGCACCTGTTTGGTGAGAGGGCCTATCGCTCCAACTTGTTGATTTACCTCTGAAACTCTGTGTGCTCTGTGGCTAAATGCTTTTTCCAGGGTTAACCGTCGCGATCCAGCACTTTCTGTATGGCCTCGGCAGACACTTGGATTTCCACGCCGGCGCGCTCTTTTTGCAGCATCAGGAACGCGCGTGAATCGAGGTGACCCCAGCCGCGATTGAGTGCTTCGGTCATTTCTCCGTGCGTGATGTTGGCGATTTTCATCGGTACGCCGATTTCGCGCGCGAATTCAGTGGCCAGCGTCACGTCCTTGTGCGCGAGCTTCAGCGCAAAATCGGGCGGCTCGAACCTGTGTTGCATGAAGTGGTTGCCCATGCGGTCAAAGGTGCGCACGCGGCCCATGGCGCACTGGCGCATCGCCGCCCACAGTTCCAGTGGATCGACACCGCCTTTGACCCCCATGGTCATCAACTCGGAAATCGCTGACTGCACCGCGTAACCGGCGCAGTTATGCACCAGCTTGGCGATGGTGCCCGCGCCGCTGGCACCGACGTAAAAAATCTGATCGCCGATAGCCTCGAGCACCTTGCGGTATTGGTCGAATACGGCGCGCTCACCACCCACCAGCAGCGCCATCTTGCCGGATTGGGCGCCCTTGGGGCCGCCGCTGACCGGCGCGTCGAGCATGTGCAGGCCCTTTTTCGCAAACGCGGCGTGCAGTGCGCGCACCACCGTGACCGAGTTGGTGGAGAGATCAAACCACACCGCGCCCGGCTTCATGTGGTTCAAAATGCCGTCGGCGCGCAGCGCGACATCCTGCACCTCTTTCGGACCCGGCAGCGAGGTCATGATGACATCGCTGTCCGCAGCGATTTGCTGCACGTTGTCGGCCCACGTCGCGCCGACGTCAAGGTGGCGCTGGGCAAGGTCGCGATTAAGATCGTGAACGGTGACCTCGTACTCCGCCTTGCACAGGTTGTAAGCCATGTGACCGCCCATGGTGCCGATGCCGATGAATCCGATTTTCATTGATAGTCTCCAAAATAACTAAGGTCAAAAGATTTACCGCAGCGCTCTGCGGTGAATCGGTTTGCTTACGCCGCCTCAGCCGCCGGGTAATTCAATTCGATGGTGACCTGACTGGGGTCTTCGAAAAATACCTGGTGTATGCCCAGCGACGGTATGGTGCGCTCGCGAAACGCGACGCTGTGTTGGGTGAGGCGCGCGTGCATATCGGGGAGATTGGTGGCGGTAAATGCCATGTGGTCTACCGTGCCGGTGCCGTTGAGCGTCGACAGATCGCGGTCGCCCAAATATTCCTTGAGCCCTTGCGGATTATTGAGGTCGACGCCGATGATATGTACCACGCCATTGGTCTCGGGATACTGCGGGCCGTTATACATCCACAAGCCGGGGAAATTAAACGCCGGGCGAAAACCTACGCTAAAGCCCATGATATGGGTATAGAAGCGGCGCGAGGCTTCCACATCGAGCGTGCGGATGGAAAAATGATCGAGTTTGCCGATGGGCATGGCCGTCCCTGAGTGTGATGAAAGCGGGTGGAGGGAATTCTAGCATTCAATCCACGCGCGCAAGGTTGTGGCGTAGGGTTGTGGTTGCGACGCAGCATCAAATGGGCTAACGTGAAAGTGTGAGCACTACCGGGCTAACCAGACAGGGGCTTTACCGCAATGGCAACAACAAATGACAGGCGCGCTTACTGGATACTGGTGCTGTGCGCCTCGGCCATACTGATGATTACCATGGGTGTGCGCCAGTCACTTGGTCTGTTTGTATCGCCGCTCAATACCGCTACCGGGCTGGGTATTGTGACCATCAGTTTCGCGCTGGCGGTGGGGCAGTTTGTATGGGGCGCTGCGCAGCCGATTTTCGGTGCGCTGCTGGATCGTGCGGGCACCGTGCGCATCATCGTCAGCGGTGCCTTGATGATGGCGCTGGGGCTGGCGGCAACGCCGTTCATGGACAGCGGCTTTGGGCTGGTGCTGATGCTGGGCATTTTGACTGCGGCGGGTGCGGGCGCGGGCAGCTTCTCGATACTCATAGGCACTGCGGCGCAACGCTTGCCGACGGAACGCCGTGCGTTTGCGTCGGGTTTCATCAATGCCGGCGGCTCGTTCGGACAGTTTGTGTTTGCACCTTTGTCGCAGGCGGTGATCGCAGCGTTCGGCTGGGTAGCCGCGATGTGGACCTTGGCGGTCGCGTGCCTGGCGACGATACCGCTGGCCTTCAAGCTGGGCAACAAGCCACACGCGGCGCCGGTGGCGGGCGCGCCTGCGGAAATCACACTCAAGGCGCAAATAGGCGTGGCCTTTCAGGATCGCAGTTACTGGTGTTTGCACGCCGGGTTTTTTACCTGTGGTTTTCACATTGCGTTTCTGGTGACACATCTGCCGGGCGAAGTGGCGCTGTGCGGCTTGCCCGCGGCGGTATCGGCAGGGGCATTGGCGGTCATCGGCATTGCCAATATCGCAGGCAGTCTTAGCGTGGGGTGGCTGGCGCAAAAACACCGCATGAAAATGTTGTTGTTCTGGGTGTACGGCGCGCGCGCCGTGGCAGTCGCGGTGTTTCTGGTGGCGCCGAAAACCGCGCTCACGTTTTATATATTCGGCGCAGTGCTGGGTTTGACTTGGCTCGCGACGGTGCCGCCGACCGCCGGACTGGTGGGTAAACTTTTTGGCGCGCGCTATCTTGCCACGCTGTTCGGGCTGACCTTGTTTTCGCACCAGATCGGCGGATTTTTCGGTGCATGGCTGGGTGGCCTTGCGTTCGACAGCAGCGGCAACTATCAGTGGATGTGGTACGCCGATATTGCGCTGGCTGGTTTGGCAGCACTGGTGAATCTGCCGATACGCGAAGCGCATATGCCCGCAGCCGTCGCTGCGACGTGAATGCCCGTGGTTAATTTGAGCAGGCGCGTGCGATGCCTGAGCTATAATTCTTGCGGCGTTGGTCCCGCCCCGCGGTATGGTGCAACGCGCGCTTACGCCTTATTCCACGTGGAACCCTGAGGGAGGCATCTTGGACTTACGCTACACACCGGAAGAAATAAAGTTTCGCGACGAAGTCAGGGCGTTTTTCCGCACGGCATTGCCCGCGCCCATCCGTCGCAAGATGGAATTGGGCCAGCGCCTGGCGAAAGAGGACATCGTTACCTGGCAGCGCATACTCAATGCCAAGGGCTGGGCGGTGCCGAGCTGGTCGCGCGAATGGGGCGGCACGGATTGGGGTCCGGTCAAGACCTATATTTTCAAGGAAGAGATGCAGCTCGCGCCGGCACCGGATACGCTGGGCTTTAACGTCAGCATGATCGGCCCGGTGCTCATCGCCTTCGGCTCGGAAGCGCAAAAGCGCCACTTCCTGCCGCGCGTTGCCAACCTGGATTACTGGTTCTGTCAGGGCTTTTCCGAGCCGGGCGCAGGTTCCGATCTGGCGTCGCTCAGGACGTCGGCACAGCTCGATGGTCACGAGTATGTGGTGAACGGGCAGAAGATCTGGACCTCCCAGGCACACCGCGCTGACTGGATGTTTTGCCTGGTGCGCACTGGCACCAACCAGAAGCAGCAGAGCGGCATTTCTTATTTGTTGATCGATGTCAAAACGCCGGGCCTCACCATTCGTCCGATTCCCACCATCGATGGCGAGCATCACTTTAACGAAGTATTTTTTGATAATGTGCGTGTGCCCGCCGAGAATATCGTGGGCGAAGAAAACAAAGGCTGGACCTATGCCAAGTACCTGCTCGGCCACGAGCGTGTCGGCATCGCCCGCATCGGCGCCTCAAAATTCCGCGTACAGCGTGCCAAAGCGCTGGCGGAAAGCGTCTATGTAGGCGACATCCCGCTGGCGCAAACCGAACGTTTCCGCGAAAAAGTTGCGGCGATTGAAGTTGAACTCAAGGCGCTGGAAATTACCCAGATGAGAGTGGTCGCCAACGCGCGTCATCTGCCGCCCGGCGCACCCGATCCCGCCTCGTCGATACTCAAGCTCAAAGGCACCGAGTTGCAGCAGGCCACCACGGAAATTCTGATGGAAGTGGCGGGCCCGTACGCGATGATACGCCAGCAGGAACACCTGTGGGGCGTCGCCACCGAGCCGCCGCTAGGGCCGGAATGGGCGACCACCAGCGCGGCGGATTATTTTTATACCCGCGCCGCGTCGATCTATGGCGGCTCCAACGAAATTCAGAAAAACGTCATCGCCAAACGCATACTCGGGTTGTAAAACGCACTGCGCATAACACGGAACCACACCCATGGACTTTGATTTCACCGACGAACAGCGCATGCTCAAAGACAGCGTTGAGCAACTGATAGCCGATCGCTACGATTTCGAGCAACGAAAAAAATATCTGAAAGAGGAGGCGGGCTTTAGCCGCTCGCAGTGGGCGCAGTATGCCGAGATGGGTCTGCTGGGGATGCCGTTTGAAGAGCGCTTTGGCGGTGTCGGCGGCGGTGCGGTTGAAACCATGATCGTGATGGAGTCCTTCGGGCGCGGGCTGGTGCTCGAGCCCTACCTCGCCACCGTGGTGCTGGGCGGCGGTCTGGTCAATCTCGGCGGCAATGAAGCGCAGCGTGCGGCTATTCTGCCGCGCATCGCCGACGGTAGCCTGCTGCTGGCCTATGCGCATGCCGAAGCGCAGTCGCGCTATGACCTGGCGGATGTCGCCACCACCGCCAGGCGCGACGCCGATGGCTGGATACTCGATGGCGAAAAAAGTTTTGTCGCGCACGGCAACTGTGCCGACACGCTGGTGGTTTCCGCGCGCATCTCGGGGCAGCGCAACAGCCGCGACGGTATCGGCCTGTTTCTGGTGGATGCAACAGCGCCGGGCGTAGCGCGCAAAAGCTACGAGACTCAGGATGGGCAGCGCGCCGCCCAGATCACCCTGGCGGGCGTAAAAGTCAGCTCCAATGACGCCATTGGTGACCCTGGCAAGGCGCTGCCACTGATCGAGCGCGTCGCCGACAACGCGCTGGCGGCAGTAGCGGCGGAAGCGGTGGGGGCGATGGCCGCAGCCCAGGAAATCACCATGGACTACCTGCGCACACGCAAGCAGTTCGGCGTTGCCATCGGCAGTTTTCAGGCGTTGCAGCACCGCGCCGTGGATATTCTGGTCCATCTGGAGCAGGCGCGCAGCATGGCGCTCTACGCCACCATGATGGTGAATGACCCTGACCCGGCGGAGCGCAGCAAGGCCATATCCGCGGCCACGGTGCAGATCCGCCGTTCCGGAAAATTCATCGGCCAGCAGGTGGTGCAGTTGCATGGCGGCATCGGCATGACCCTCGAATACAAGATCGGCCACTATTTCAAGCGCCTCACCGCCATGGAATCGCTGCTCGGCGATACCGATCATCACCTCACGGCGCTGGCCCGTGCCGGCGGGCTGATTGCCGCGAGTGCCTGAGATGAAACCCAGCGCGTCGGAATTCTTGCGCGTGCGCGGGCTGAATTACCACTGCCGCACCTGGGGATCGCAAGGCGCGCCCAAGCTGTTTATGCTGCACGGCTTTCAGGATGTCTCGGCGTCATGGCAGTTTACGGTGGATGCGCTCGCCAGCGACTGGCACGTGATCGCACCCGACTGGCGCGGCTACGGCCTCACCGACTGGGGCGGGCAGGACACCTACTGGTTTCCCGATTTTCTGGCGGATCTCGATGCAATACTCGATCATTTCGAGCCTGCGCAGCCGGCGGCGCTGGTCGCGCACAGCATGGGCGCTAGCGTGGCCGGACTGTATACGGGTGCGATGCCGCAACGGATACGCAAGCTGGTCAGTGTGGAAGGCTTTGGCGGGCCGCCCGCGACCGCCGAGGATGCGCCGCGCCGCTACGCCAAGTGGCTGCGGCAGATAGGCACCGGCGAGCAGCAGCGGCCGTACGCGGATTTCATGGATTTTGCTGAACGCATGATGGCGGAAAATCCACGCCTGACGCCCGAGCGCGCGGTATTCCTGGTGCAACACTGGGGCAAGGAAGAGGCCGACGGCACGGTGGTGCGGCGTGCCGACCCTGCGCACAAGGTGCTGCGGCCCACGCCCTCACGCGCGGATGAAACCCTCGCCTGCTGGCGCCAGATCAGCGCACCGGTGCTGCTGATCGAGGGCGCCAACTCGCGCGCGGTGGCGGCGCAGCGCAGCCAACCGGCAGACTATCAGGAAAAACTGGCGGCGTTTCAGACACTGGCTGGCGTTGAGCGTATCGCAGATGCGGGGCACAACATCCACCACGACCAGCCCGCAGCGCTGGCACGGGTGATCGAGCCCTTCCTGCTGGACGGTTTGCAATAAGGGGTCAGACTCGATTTAAAGTTGTCCGCTCTTTGGTTTTCATAAAATTGCAATAAAAACAATGGGTTATATAATTAAATCGTGTCTGACCCCTATTTAATATTGAAGCGGAAAGTGTAATGAGCGCGCATCCCATTTCCCCGCTGGGCGCGGTTAAGGTCGCCATCACCATGGACGACATGCTGATGTGGCGTGGCGCGCCGGTGCCCAAGAACTACAGTTCGCTCGGCATTGCCCGCGCCATGACGCAGGCGTTGACGCAGCATGGCGCGAGCGATGTCTATGCGTTCTCCAACACCGCGCCGGCCGAGGATGACCCCGAGTTGCTGCGCGTGTTCGATCACTGGGTCGAGCACGGCCACCACGTGGCCAACCATACCCACCATCACGCCAGCATCAACTGGGTCGACGCCGCAACCTATATCGGCGACATCGAGCGCACTGAGGCCATCATCGGGCGCTGGGCGTCGCGCGCGCCGCGGCGCTATTTCCGCTACTGCAACGATATGTGGGGTGACACTGCCGAGAAGCAGGTGGCGGTCGGCGCGTATCTCGCGCAACACGGCTATACGCCGGTGCCGGTGAGCGTGGGCTTTCGCGATTCGCGGTTCCTGGCGGCCTATTGGCGTACTTTAAAGGCCGACGACCGCGAGGGCATCGCCTTTTTACGGCGCGCGTTCGTCGACACCGCCATGCACGAACTGCGGCTGCATGCCGCCAACGGGCGTGCAGTCTACGGACGCGATCCCGCGCATATCTGGCTCATCCACGGCACGCCGCTAGGCGGCGACTGCCTTGACGAAATCCTCGATCAATTCGAGGCGGCGGGTGTGCAGTTCATTTCCCTGGAAGAGGCGATGGCCGATCCGATGAACGCATTGGTGCCGCCGCGGGTGTCGCCGGAGTTCATCCATCAGGTCGAGAAATGGGCGCTGGTGCACGGCGTGCCGGTGGACGATCGCCCGCCGCCGATCCTCGAAGAGATTGAGCGGCTCCACCCGGCGCCGGGTGAGAGTGCCGCGGAAATCCGCGCCCTGCAGCAGGCCAGCATAGCCCAGCATCTGGGTGCGCGGCCAGCGCCGTTCCCGATCGCGGCGATCCAGCGTTGATGGGCGACGGCGCGGACGGCCGAACCGCAACAGAAAATTGACGCCGGCCGCATAGGCAATCTCAGGTTGCTGCGAGGACAGATATATGTCCCGCCCTGCGCGACTTCGTTCGCGGCCGGATGACGATATCCACGTCCTGATCCAGCGCAGTCAAAAACGCCATCAGTCGCTCGACTGAGAAATTGTCGAGGCGATAGTTGATGAGGGCAGATACCTTGGGCTGAGGAATGTTCAATAGCAGCGCGACTTCGCGTTGCTTGAGCTTGCGGTTCTTGAGCAGTTCATTGACCGTCAACGCAAGACGCGTTTTGATTTGCCGTTCCGAGGCGTCTGCATAACCCAGGTCAGTGAAGACGTTGGCAGTGCCGCGAGTAATATTGCTCATAATGGTCCTTTGCTTTCGTAATCCGCGCGGGCACGTTTGAAGCGCTCGGTAATCAGTTTCACATCCTCCAGCGGCGTCCTAATTCCAGACTTCGATTTCTTCTGAAACGCATGCAGGACATACACCGCGCGGTAGGTATCGCCGCGATGATCCTCGACGATCTCGAAAACGCCGGGTCCCTCGCCTTTCCATGGCTTGGCATTGGGGTGTTTGGCACCGAGTTGCGCCAAGCCCAAGGCATAGCCCATGTCGTCCTGCACCCCGGCGGGGAAAGCCATACAATCCTTTTTCGCTGAACCCATCCAGTGCAAGGGCTTTTCGCGAGACATGCTGGGAGGAATCCGAGCCATGAATAATTATATCAAGACAGGAATAATTATCAAGCATTGGCAATGACACGGATGCGTCGCCAGGTAGTGATCCCGCAACTCAGATGCCTGAACGAAGACGATAAACTGGCACCTCGTTACCCGTGACTGAACCGCAGAATCTAATCGACCGGTTACACTGGTACATTCAAAGGCTAGCAAACCGCTACACCTTCAGCGCTAAGGAGTCGATTGATGACCGCCCACCAGCACTTTCTCGACGCCAGCGTCGTTCATTACGAGTGGAACAACGCGCTTCCCGCGCGCCTCGAGATCAATGCGGGTGATACAGTGGTATTCGAGACGCGCGATGCGTCCGATGAATTCTATACGCCGCGCTCGACGCATGAAGACGTGATGCGGCGTGTGTTCAAGGGCCATCCACTGACCGGCCCGGTGCGTATACGCGGTGCGCGGCCGGGCGACGTGCTGGCGGTGGAGATCATCGATGTGGCACCGCGGGCTGCGTTCGGCTGGACCAACGTGCGGCCCGGGCGCGGGCTGCTGCCCGAGAGCGAATTCAGCCGGCCCTTCCTGCAGCTGTGGGATGTGTCGGACGGCCAGTTTGCGCGCGGCATTAGCACCATGCGTGATATTGCGCTGCCGCTGGAACCGTTTCCGGGCGTGATGGGTGTGGCACTCGACGACGCGGGCAGTCACAACACCGCGCCGCCGCGCAAGAACGGCGGCAACATGGACATCAAGCAGCTCACCGCCGGTGCCACGGTGTATTTGCCGGTGTGGGTGGAGGGCGCGCTGTTCAGCGTGGGTGACGCGCATGGCGCGCAGGGCGACGGCGAGGTGTGCATCACCGCGGTGGAAATGAACGCGCGCATCACGCTCCGCTTCGCGCTGCAGTCGGGCCGCAATCTGCCTGAGCCGCAATTGCGCACCAGCGGACCCATCGCGCGCGTGACCGGCGGCCCGCACTACGCTACCACTGCCCACGGTACCGACCTCTACCAGTGCGCGCGGCAGGCGGTGCGTCATATGATCGATCACCTGGTGCGTAACCACGGTCTGTCGCGCGAGGAAGCCTATATCCTGTGCAGCGTCGCCGTCGATCTCAAGGTGAGCGAGATCGTGGACGCGCCGAACTGGATCGTGTCGGCGTTTTTGCCGGAGCGGGTGTTCGGCGGGAAGTAGATGAACCCGGGCGAACCGGGACGGTTGCGACCCGCTGCAGGATCGTCTACGATCCAAGCACCATGTCCATACCCAACTACGAAATCTATTGCATCAAATACGCCGAGCGTCCGGGCCGGCGCCCGGCGCATTTTCTCGGTGGTGATCCGCATGACGCGCCCATGCCCATGGACTACTACGTGTGGCTGGTGCGCAACCACGAACGCATGGTGCTGGTGGATACCGGCTTCGATGCCAGCATGGCCATCAACGGGCGCGTGCTGTTGCGCAAGCCGGCGGAGGGCTTGGCGCTGATCGGCGTGCAGGCCGCGGATATACGGGACGCGATCATCACGCATCTGCACAACGACCATGTCGGTACGTTCTATGATTTCCCCAATGCGCGCTTTCATCTGCAAGACAAGGAAATGCAATACGTCACCGGCCGCCACATGCGCCACTCTATTTTTCGCCGGCCGTATGAACTCGACCACGTGGCAGGAATGATCCGGCTGGTCTACCAGAACCGCGTGGTGTTTCACCGCGGCGAGAACGGTAACGCCGGTGAGATCGCACCCGGCATCAGCGTGCATCACATCGGCGGGCACACCATGGGCCTGCAATCGGTGCGCGTGCACACGCAGCGTGGCTGGGTGGTGCTGGCTTCGGATGCGAGCCACTACTACGAGCATTTCGAGAATGACCGCTGCTTTCCGCTGGTGTATCACCTGGGCGAGATGGTCGAGGGTTTTGCCACCTTAAGGCGGCTGGCCGATTCGCTGCAACACATCGTGCCGGGACATGATCCGCTGGTGTTCCAGCGCTATCCGGCGGCGTCGCCTGCGTTGGCGGGTATCGTCGCGCGGCTGGATTTGCCGCCCACTTATTAACTGAAATTTGGGGACTAGCTATGCGTTGTAGAGCGGCACTGATTGCCGGCCTGTGCTTGACCATGCCGGTGTGGGCACAGCAATACCCCACAAAACCCATACGCCTGATTATTGGCTTCCCGCCGGGCGGCTCGAACGATATTGTCGCGCGCATCGTCGCGCCGAAGCTGGGTGAACTTCTCGGCGCGCAGGTCATCGTCGAAAACCGCGCGGGCGCCAATGCCACGATTGCCGCGGATCTGGTGGCCAAGTCCGCGCCTGACGGACACACCGTGATGCTGGGCAGCACCAGCTCCTTGGTGATCAGCCCGCACACCTATAGCAAACTGCCCTACGACACCTTGCGCGATTTTGCGCCGGTGACCAACGTTGCCATGACGCCGGAAGCGGTAGCCGTGCATCCCGCGTTGCCGGTCAGGGATCTGAAAACGCTGATCGCGCTGGCGAAGCAACATCCGGGCAAACTCGATTTCGCTTCGGCGGGCAACGGCGGCCTGCCGCATCTGGCGATCGAGCTTTTAAAGACCCAGGCGAACATCAATCTGCAGCACGTGCCGTTCAAGGGTGCGGGGC
The DNA here is from genome assembly GCA_945906815.1 of Bordetella parapertussis. Classification (GTDB taxonomy): domain Bacteria; phylum Pseudomonadota; class Gammaproteobacteria; order Burkholderiales; family SG8-41; genus UBA5216. The sequence goes on along the minus strand of CAMDRT010000036.1, from coordinate 20,858 downwards.
CAGCGGTGGTCGATCTGATGGGTGGTCATGTGCACGGGATCATCATGGATTTCCCGGCGCTCTATGCGCAAATGAAGGCCGGCAAACTCAAGGGCCTCGCGCTGGCCGCCGACAAACGCATTGCGCTGATGCCCGATCTGCCGACCTCCGGCGAGCAGGGCCTGCCGGGACTGCTTGCGGTCAACTGGTTTGCGGTGGTGGCGCCGGCAAAGACGCCGGCGCCGATAGTGATGCGGCTGCACACCGCGCTGCTCAAAACCGTCGGCGGAGCAGACGTGAAAGAGCGGTTTGCAGCGGTGGGCGTCGAAACATTCACGCAGAATTCGCCCGAGGCATGCGCGAGTTTTCTGAAAGACGAACTGGTGCGCTGGGGTAAAGTGGCGAAAGCTTCGGGCGCGCGCGCGGACTGACCCCAAAAACTTCGACGCAGATTTCGCAGATTGACGCAGATGAAAAACCACGTGTTAGAAATCTGCGTTCATCTGCGTAAATCTGTGGCAAAAAGTCTTTGACCTTAATGCGCCTTTCACAACCGGGCCGCATCGGCCCGCTCAAGCTGCGCAATCGCGTGGTGATGGCGCCGATGGGCACCAATTACAGCACCACCGACGGATTGTCGACCGAGCGCGACCGTCTGTATTACGCCGAGCGCGCGCGTGGCGGCGTGGGCATGATCATGACCGAGGCGATGGTGGTGACCGAGTTCGCGCGGCCGCATCACAACTCGCTGTGCGTGTATCACGACCGTTTTATTCCCGGCCTGGCGAGCCTCGTCGAGGCCATCCATGCGCACGGCGCATTGGTGTGCGGCCAGCTCAATCATCGCGGCGCATTGCTGCGGCGGCACGTGCTTAACATGGAGCCGGTGGGGCCATCGCCCTGGAAAAATCCCAACACCGGCGATGCGGTGCGCCCGCTGGCGGTGGCGGAAATCGTTGATATACAAAAGTTGTTTGTGGCAGCGACGCGGCGGCTGTATCAGGCGGGCTACGACGGCGTCGAGATCCACGCCGGCAATGGTTATTTGTTGCAGCAGTTTTTTACGCCACGTTTGAATCATCGCACCGATCAATACGGTGGCTCGTTCGATAACCGCGCGCGGTTTTTGCTGGAGACGCTGGATCGCGTCAAGCAGGTGCTGCCCGATTTCCCGCTGATCGTGCGGCTGTCGGCGAGTGAATTCACGGCGGACGGTTATACCGAAACAGATATTGTAAATCTATCAAAAATACTTGAAAAACAAGGGGTTGCAGCGCTGGATCTGTCTGGCGGCAGCAATGAGAGTCCGCAGTTGTCGAAATACTGCATCCAGCCGCCCTCGTTTGCGCGCGGCTGTCTCGGTCCGTATGCAAAGCCGATCAAACAGGCGGTTAAGATTCCGGTGCTGGTTGCGGGACGGGTGGTCGATCCCGACGACGCGGAAAAATTGCTGGCTGACGGCTGCGCGGATTTCATCTCGGTGGGCCGCGCGCTGTATGCCGATCCGCATTGGTGCGCGAAAGCGTGGGGCGAGGTGAAAGCGCCGATACGCAAGTGCATAGCGTGTAACGTGTGCTTCGAGCGCCTGACGCTGGAGCAAGATGTTGCGTGCGTGCACAACCCGGTGATCGGCACCGAGTTCGAGATGCTGGAACATGCCGAGCCGCAGTTGTTTCCTGCACGCAGAACCACAGCACCCAGGCGCGTGCTGGTGATCGGCGCGGGTATCACCGGACTAGAAGCGGCACGGGCTGCCGCGGCGCGTGGGCATCAGGTTGAGGTGTGGGAGAAGGCTGCACAGCCTGGCGGACAGATGCCGCTGGCGATGGCAGCACCCGACAAGATGGAAGTGGAGCCGGTGTTAAGTTACCGCCTGACGCTGTTGCGCGAACTGGGGGTGCCTATACGCACTTCGATGACGTCGACGGTGGCGGCGCTGCGCCGCTATGCGCCGGATTTCGCCATAGTCGCCACCGGCGCTGCGCCACGCGCGCATGCGTTTGATGTGTCGCAACTTGCGACGACGGTGAAAGTGATGCACGCGTGGGACGCGCTGCGCGATCCGGCGCAACTGGCGGCGGCACAGCGTATTACGATTATCGGCGGCGGCATGGTCGGCGCGGAAACCGCGGATCTGTTCTCGGCACAGGGCAAGCATTGCACCATCATTGAAATGCTCGGCACCATCGCGTCTGGCATGGCACGCAACAACCGCATGGAACTGGTAGAGCGGCTGGCCGCGCGTGGCACCGAAATGCTGACACGGGTGAAGGTTGCGCGTGCGTACGGCACTACACTGGCCTTGCGCTTCGACGACGGGGCAACGCGGGAGATCGTGGCTGGCGATGCACTGATCTTTGCCACCGGCCCCGCACCGGTGCGCGATGTGGTGCCGCTGCTGGAAGCAGCCGGCATCGCATACGAACTCGCCGGCGACTGCTACCGGCCAGGTGATTTTTTGTCGTGCGTGCGCGACGGCTGGCTGGCGGCGCTGAGCGTGGATCATCGTTTTCGTGATGCCGTGACGATGCAAGACAAACCATTTAAAGGAACCCCATGACACTACCCAACTACGAAATCTACGCCATCAAATACGCCTTCCGCGACGCCATGCGCCCTGTGCATTTCGTCGGCGGCGATCCGCACAACACGCCGATGCCGATGGATTACTTTGTGTGGCTGGTGCGCAATGCCGAGCGCACCATTGTGATCGACACCGGTTTTACCCAGGCTATGGCCGATCAAAGAAAGCGCGTGTTGTTACGTACGCCTGCCGCCGGCCTGGCGTTGATGGGGGTCAACGCGGCCGAGGTCGAAAACGTGGTGATCACGCATCTGCATTACGATCACGTCGGCACGTTTCAGGATTTTCCGGCGGCGCAGTTTCATTTGCAGGATGCCGAAATAGCCTATGCCACCGGGCGGCACATGCGCCACCACCAGTTCAATCACGGCTACGAAGTTGAAGAAGTGATCGGCATGGTGCGCTTGGTGTACAAAGATCGCGTGACGTTCTATCAGGGCGATGCCGAACTCGCGCCCGGCATCAGCTTGCATCATATTGGCGGGCACACCGCGGGCCTGCAGTGCGTGCGCGTGCATACCGCGCGCGGCTGGGTGGTGGTGGCCTCCGACACCAGCCACTACTACGAGCATTTCGAGCAGGGACGGGTGTTTACCACCACCTATCATCTGGGCGATACCCTGGATGGCTACGCAAAACTGCAACGTCTGGCGGACTCGCCCAAGCACATCGTGCCTGGCCACGACCCGCTGGTGATGCAGCGTTATCCGGCAGCCTCAAAGGAATTGAAAGATATTGTGGTGCGCCTGGATGCTGTGCCAACGTATTGATCGTGTCGTGCTTAAGACGGGAATTTACCGCTCATAAGCGCAACAGATTCAAGCGTTCAATGTGAGAAACGCCATGGCAACCGCATTAACTTCAACCCCGGATGGCAGCACCCGTAGTGACGCGGAGAGGTGTCATCACGTTTGACGCTAGTCACGCTTGGCGTTATTATCTGGCATGGCGATCAAGTCGTTCAGATGTGCCGATACGGCAAGGTTGTTCAACCGCCTCCCGGTCGCGCGCTTCGTCAATATCGCCGTCGTCGCGCGGCGCAAGCTTGAGCAGTTGGACTGGGCGGGCGCGCTAAACGATTTGCGAGTGCCGCCCGGAAACCGGCTTGAAGCCCTGCGCGGCGACCGCGCCGGTCAGCACAGCATCCGCATCAACGACCAATACCGGGTCTGCTTTCGCTGGCGCGGCGGCGCAGAAGAGGTCGAGATCGTGGATTACCACTAAAGGAAAACGGCGATGACCAGAAAACTGAAACCGATTTCCCCCGGAGAGATTCTGTTGGAGGAGTTTCTCAAGCCGATGGGGATATCCCAATACCGGCTGGCAAAGGAAATAGGCGTTCCCGCCCAGAGAATTGGTGAGATCGTCGCGGCGCGGCGCGCTATCACCGCCGACACCGACCTCAGGCTGTGCCGGTTTTTCGGCCTATCGGAGGGATACTGGCTGCGCGGGCAGGCACGCTACGACACGGAGCGCACAAAAGACGCGCTCGCTCAAGCGCTCGCCAGAATCAAGCCGTGGCAGGCCGCGTCCGCCGCCACTTGAGCTATACCGTATAGCGCTAACGCGGTGCGGACTCATCCGTACGCGTATTGACATTTCGTTTTGGAGAATACCTTGAGCGGTTCCAAACCCCCTTTACTTGAACATGCCACGCGTGATCTGGCGCGTTTCGCCTCCGCCATTCAGTTCAGTGATCTGCCCAAAGAGGTGATCGAACGCATCAAGCTGTCGGTGCTCGATCACATCGGCTGCGTGCTTTATGGCGCGACCTTGCCGTGGACGCAAAAAGTTGCCGCGCTGGCGATGGCCGAAGGCGCGAAACCAGTAGCATCGCTGTTCGGTATGGGCAAAAAAACGTCGGTAGCGCTGGCGGCTTTGGTGAACGGCACCTCCGGCCACGCGTTCGAACTCGACGATATCCACAAGGAATCCATAGTCCATATCGGTTCACTGGCGCCGCCGGTGGCGTTTGGTTTGGCTGAAGCCGCGGGTAGTGCATCAGGGCGCGACGTCATCACTGCCATGGTGGCGGGCTACGAAATTGGCGCGCGTGTGGGCAATGCGGCGACCATGGGCTTATTTTTTCGCGGTTTTCATCCGCAGGGCACTTCGGGCGTGTTTGCGGCCACCGCGGCTGCGGCACGCATGCTGAATCTCACCGCCGAGCAGTTCCAGCACGCGCTGGGCATGTCCGGATCGCAGGCCGGCGGTTTAATGGCGGCGCAGGAAGGCGCGATGGTCAAGCGTTTTCATTCGGGCCGCGCGGCGCAAAGTGGCGTGTATGCGGCGCTGCTGGCGCAGCAGGGCTTTACCGGAATCACCGACGTGCTGGAGGCCGCCTACGGCGGTTATCTCACGGTGTACTCCGATACGCCGAATGCGGCGCGGCTGACCGATGGTTTGGGGCGGCAGTGGGAGACGCTGAACGTCGGCTACAAGCCGCACGCCAGTGTCACCAGCATACACACCGCGCTCGATGGCCTCGCGCAAATCATGCGCGAGAACAATCTCAAGGCCGGCGACATTGCCAAGCTTGAAACCGGCTTGAGCCCGATGACGTATGTGCATTGCGCGTGGGAATACAAGGCGCAGGGCGTCACCGCGGCGCAAATGAACCTCTATTACGGCCTCGCCGTGACGGCGCTGGATGGCATGGCATTTACCGAGCAATACAAAGAATCACGGCTCCACGATCCGGCGATATTCGATTTCATTACCCGCATCACCGCGACGGTAGATGCTGAAATCGAAAAAATGGGGCCGCCGTTCCGTCACGCCGCACGCGTGCGCGTCACTGCGAAGGATGGGCGGGTGAGCGAGAAACTCCTGCATCACCGTCGCGGCAGCCCGGAAAACCCCTTGCAGCCCGAAGATATCGAATACAAATTCCGCCATGTGGTGAGCGGCTGCCTGTCGCAGGCGAACATCGACCAGGCGGTGAAGCTCGTTGCGGGTTTGGACCAGATGGAAAACATAGCGGAGTTACTGGCGCTGATGGCCGCGCCGGTAATTGCGTAGTTTCTGTAGGTTGGGGTGACGCAGGAACCCCAACACCCAGTACGTTGCGCACATCCGTTGCCGGAGAAATAGCCCGTGTGCGTTTGTTGGGGTGCGCAAGCTTACCCCAACCTACAACTGCTTAGCATTGACTATAGGAGAGTCTTATGACCCAACAAACCCACGCCCAACAACTGGCAGCCCGTTTCGCCAAACTCGGATACAACGACATAACCCCCGCCTCACGCCACGCCGTCAAACGTCTGCTGCTCGATTATCTCGGCGTGGCACTGGCCGGCAGCCAGAGCGAAAGCGGTGAAATTGCGCGGCGCTTTGCGCGCGAGCAGGGTGCAACCAGCGGGAAGGCTGGCGCGCAACTGATCGGCGACAAAGCCCGCTCATCGATGGCGACCAGCGCTTTCGCCAATGCGATTTCCTCGCACAGCATCGAGCTGGACGACATCGACGTGCTGGCGTTGTTTCATTTCAGCCCGCCGGTGTATTCGTCGGCACTGGCGGTGGCGGATGCAAAAAACGTCAGCGGCAAGCAACTGGTCGTTGCACTGGCGGCCGGTTGCGAGATGATGGAGCGCGCCAGCCGCGCCGCGAACAACTCGCTGCGTAACCGCAGTTTTCACACCACGCCGACCTGCGGCGTGTTTGGCGCGACGATCGCCGCCGCCAAGCTGCTGAAACTGACTCCGGCGAAAATCACCAACGCGCTGGGGATGGCGGGTGCGCAGGCATCGGGGCTGATGGAGATGTACGGACCGTCGATGCAAAAGCGTTTCAATCCAGGGCCGACTGCGCGCAACGGCGTCACCGCCGCGCTGATGGCGCAACTGGGCTTCACCGGGGCTGACACGATATTTGAAGGCGAACGCGGTTTCCTGAAGGCGTTCACTGATAAGAGCTTTCCCGAGGCGCTGATCGAAGGCATCAACCAACCCTACGAATTGCTGATCGAGTTCAAGCCCTACTCGTGCGCGCGCCCGATACATAATGCGATTGACTGTGCGCTGGCGGTGCGGGCGCAGCCGGGTTTTGATGTGGCGGCAGTGCAGACGATACATTTCACGCGCCATCCGGATTGGGCGCTTTACCATCAGAACCCGGCGCCGCGCACCTATCACGAGGCGCAGGTGTCACTGCCGTTCTCGGTGGCGGTGGCGTTGCTCGAAGGCCAGGCGCTGTTAAAACAATACAGCGACCGCAACATCCGTAATGCCAAAGTCAGGCACTTGAGCGACGTGACCCGCATCGCGGTGGATGCGTCGTTGCCGCGTGGCGTGTCGTGCAAAATGATAGCGACCCTGAAGGACGGGCGTAATTTCACCTCGCAGATCGATTACCCCAAAGGCTCGATCCAGAATCCGATGAATGATCAAGAGTTGCTGGCCAAATTCACCAGTCTTGCCGCGCCGGTGATCGGTGCCAAGCGCGCGGGGGCACTCGCCGACGCGGTGATGACTATCGAAAAATCTCCGGATGTGTCACGGGTACTCAAGCTTGCCGCGGTTAAGTAAAGGCTGAATAAGCATGAAAATTCTGGTCTATGGCGCGGGTTCGATCGGCGGTTATCTGGGGGCGATTTTGACGGCGGCGGGCGAGGACGTAACGCTGGTGGCGCGTGGCGCTACGTATGAGGCCTACACTGCGCGCGGCATTATTCTCGAAAGTCCCAAACGAGGGAGGCCCGATCCGATCCAGGTGCATGCAGTACGTCCGGGCGAGGAAAAGCCGCCGTACGAGCTGATATTCGTCACCCTGAAATCGCATCAACTGATGTCCGCCGCGCCCCATGTGCGCGCGCTGGGCGGCAAAGACGCGATGTTCGTGTTTCCACAGAACGGCATACCGTGGTGGTATTTCGACGGCATCGCGTCGCGCTACAAGGGCACGCAACTGAAGACACTCGATCCCGACGGCGTGTTGTCGCGCACCTTTGAGGCGTCCAATATTATAGGTGGCATTGCGTTCAAGCCCACCGATCTGCTGGCACCCGGCCATATTCGTCTGGCGGATTCCGACGCGGATGCGCTCGCCCTGGGTGAAATCGACAATCGCATGACGCCGCGCCTGGAGCAAATCGCAAACATCACTACCCGTGCCGGATGGCGCGGCACGCCGGTAGCGGATATACGCAAAGCCAAATGGACCAAGCTGCTGTCGAACGCGGTGTGGAACACCCTGGGGGTGGTGACGCAGGCGACGCCCACAGAAGCCGCTGGCTTCAAGCCGATGGCGCGATTAGCGGTGGCGATGACGCGTGAAGTGATGGCGCTGGCTGCTGCGACGGGTAGTCCACTCGAAGCCGATGCCGAAGCGATGGTGGCGGCGGCAGCCAAGCGCGTGTCGCTGGCGACTTCGACCTTGCAGGACGTGCGCGCGGGCCGCTCGCTGGAACTGGATGCCATCCTCAATGTGCTGCTGGAAATCGGCGAGCTCACCGCTGTGGCAACACCGAATCTGGCGGTGATCGCGGCATGCGCGAATCTGGTGAATCAGCGCATCACAGGCGATGGCGTGGCGATCAGACCGGTCAAGCTGTAGCAATCCAGCATAAATATTATGCTTATAGGGGCGCCCTCATGCGCCTCGCGGTTGCGGTAGCCACTTCCGCATCCAGCAGCTCGATCAGGGTGCGCACCCAGGATTCCCGCAGGTTGCGCCCGATAAACACCATGCGCGTGTTGCGCTCCGCTGACGGCCAGTGTGGCAACCACACCGGCGCGTGATACACATGCTGCACGCCGTGGATCACGGCAGGGCGCTGCGGCGCTTCCAGCACGTTCACGATACCCTTCATGCGCCATAAGTCCGCGCCGCAGTTTTCCGCCAGCGCCGACAGCAGCAGCGGCAGCGTCACTGCGCGCAGCGGAGGTTCACGCACGATGCAAAAACTGGTGATGGTTTCAGCCTGTGGATGGCGATGGTGCGCACGGTAGGCGGACCCGCTCACCGCAGTGGTGGCTGCGTGGCCGAGCCACGCGCCCACGTCCGCCTGTTTGCCGGCTACCCAACCGCAACCGAATAATACCGACGGCGCAATCGCGCCGCGCACGGCGGTCATCACCGGTGCACCCGGATTGATGGTGGCAAGCCGCCCCCGGAGGGTGTCCGCTTGCCCTTTAGTAAGATCGCTCTTGGTCATCACGATGCGGTCGGCAACGGCTACCTGCCGCCGCGCCTCCTCGTGTTGGTCGAGTGTCACCATGCCCAGCAGCGCATCGACGGTGGTAATCACGCTATCGAGCGCGTAGATGCCGATGAGATCGCGGTCGGTCATCAGTGCGTGCAGTATGGGCGCGGGGTCGGCCAGACCGCTGGTTTCGATGACCACGCGCTCGAACGCCGGTAGCGTCCCCTGCGCGCGCCGCGCTGCAAGGTCACCGAGTGTGAGCGTGAGGTCGCTGCGCACGTGGCAGCATAAACAGCCGTTGGTAAGCTGCACAAAACTCTCGTCGCTGGTCTCGATCAGATCGTGATCCAGCGCAATCGCGCCGAACTCATTGATGATGACCGCGGTGCGGGCCATCGCGGGATCGCGCAGCAGGCGCCCCAGCAAGGTGGTTTTGCCGCTGCCGAGAAAGCCGGTGATGACGGAGACAGGGATCATCTTACAAAAATATATTCGCCACAGAAGATTCTTTTTAATGCCCCCTTGAGGGGCACGCAGCGTTCAATGGCACTATCTTAACGGCGATTTACCACGGAACACACGGAATACGCGGAAAGAACAAAGGTGCGGAATTTTTCCGTGTGTTCCGTGTGTTCCGTGGTTAATGGTCTGTGGCTGAACTGTTGTTTTGGCGTCACGTGCGCTCCGGCGCGGGCACGATGCGCACCGCTGCTCCGCGTTCCACCCCCAGCGCCTCGCGCACCGCAGCGAGCAAGCCCACCAGCGAACCACAGGCGCGCGGCCGCAACTCGCGTACGCCGCCGGGCGCATCACCTGCGCTGCGCCAGCGTGCGCACCAGCGGAACGGCGTGTCATCCCCAGCGCGCGCTATCCACACCAGGGCACCGCTGCTGGCGCGGATCTCCACAACCACGGGCGCGGCTCCCGCGTGTACGGTGCCGCCGACTTGCCATAGCGCAAGACTGTCAGCGAGAAAAACGCGCAAGCGTTCTTCTTCTGCGGCAGCGGGCAGGCCGCTCACAGCATGGCGCCGCTTCTGATCTCTTCAGAAATTTTGCGCGGCAGAAACCTGCCATCCTTCAGGTCGCCGAAGAACTGCCCGCCATCAACCACCACCTTGCCGCGCAGCACCGTGGTGGTAGGCCACGCCAGCATTTCGTGCCCTTCCCAAGGTGAGTAATCGGATTCGTGTAGCATCTCTTTGGTCAGCGTGAAGCGCCGCGACGGATCCAGCACTGTGATGTCGGCGTCGGACCCCACTGCGAGCGCGCCCTTGCGCGGGTACAGTCCCATGATTTTCGCGGCATTGCTGGAGATGAGATCGACGAATCGTTCGAGAGAATAACCGCGCCGGCCCACCATCTCGGAATACATCAGCGACACCCGCGGTTCGACGCCGACGTTGCCGCCGGTGGTATCGTCAATGCGCTTGCCGATGGTCTTGTCTTTCAGCGAACAGCACACCTCGTCGGTCGCCACCGTATGCAGGGTGTGGTCGAGCGTGCCGGCCCACAGCGCGTTTTGATCCGCCTGCGCCTTGATCGACGGATAGGTGTGATACATCTGGCCGTTCGGGCGCTGGTAATCTTCCGAGGTATACATCAGGTACTGATGCAGCGTTTCGCCGTAGACCGGCATGCCGCGTGCGCGCGCTTCGCGTATCGCTTCGACGCCGAACGCAGCACTGACATGCATAAAGTAGAGCGCGATGCCCGGCACATTTTTGGCCAGCCCCAAGATGCGGCGAAACGACAGATCTTCGGACATGGCGTTATGCACCTCAGCCATATTCTCGAAGCCGGTGCGGTTTTCGCGTATCAGTTTGTCGTACATGTGCATCACGATATCGTTGTCCTCGCCGTGGATGACACACAGCCCACGGGCCTGCGCGACCACTTTGAACACTTCCCAGATGTCGCCAAAATCAACCATGCGCCCGCGCCGGCTGGGCGTGATGTCGGTGGTAAACAGCTTGACGGTGGGATAGCCCGCGCGCAGCACTTCGGCCAGTTGCCCGAAAAGTTCAGGCGGCAGCGCGCCTTCGACCATCACGTGGAAACTGTAGTCGCATTGACATAGACCGGTCCAATCCTGATGCCGCTCGTCGATGGCCTGCTGTAGGGTCTTGCCGTGCGTCCAGCGTACAAAGTCGATCATGGTGGTGGTGCCGCCATACAGTGCGGCACGCCCCACCACGGACGGCGGATCGGTGTACGTCACGCTGCCGTCGGGATGCGGCGAGTACCACTTCAGATGCACGTGCGGATCAATGCCGCCGGGCATGACGATTTTGCCGGTGGCGTCGATCACACGCTTGGCGGTGTCGGCGCCGAACGAGCCGCTAGCGCCCACCGCCACGATCTTCTCGCCTTGTATCGCCAGGTCACATGCAGAGACGCCTGCCGGCGTCACTACCCTGTCACTGCGAATTATCAGATCAAACATACGCAACTCCTTGTTTTGTATATGTTTTTATGGCCTGCGCAGCAGCGCCGTGAAATCCGCAACGCTGTCCCATTCCTCACAGCGGTCTACCGCTAGTTCGACCTGCGCGACTCGCTCAGGCGTCAGCACATGTCCCGCAAGCAAACGAAACTTGCCGCGTAACACCGACTCTGCATACGGCCGATTGAAATCACCTTCGTGACTGTCGCAGGCATGCGTCGCCTTGCGGCCGTCCTTCAACGTCAGCGTAACGCGCGCGGGCCGCAGGCGCGGCGCGAGCGCACTCATTGCCGGATCTTCGGCTACCTGCACGCGCTGGCGCAGCGCGGTGATAACCGGGTCGAGCAACGCACTGTCGTCGATGTCGCCGTGTTCTGCCTTGCCCCTGACTGCCATCACTGCCGCGGCATGCGGCAACGAATATTTGGAGGCAAAATAATTCGGCGGATGCGGGTTGCTCATCACCGAGGCAAAGCGATAGGTTGCAAATTCGATGCGCTCGATCTGCTCTGCGTGCGGACGCAACTCGGCGAGGGCGGCTTTCAGCACGTCGAGCGCGGGATGGATCGGATTGCAGCACGCATACAGGCGAAAATAATTGCGCATGATTTCCCAGCGCGTGCCGAGTGCGTCGAGCAGGTGCTCGGGATTGAAGCCGTCCCCGACCAGCTGGCTCAGCGCTTCCTCAATCGCATTGTCCTGCGCCTCGATGCCGGCCAGCGCGAGATCGGGTACCAGTACACCGGCAAATCCGCTCATGCCGCCGGCAACGTTAAGCGCCGTCGCCCCGGCGCCGGTGTTGGTGTAGCTGGGCGTCATCATCAACACCGCTGCGATGCGCATGGCGCGGCTCACCCCAGCCGCGTCGAGCCCGCGCATGCGCGCGCCCGCTGCCGCAGCGGCCAGCAACATGGCTTGGCCATTCTGGTGCGCCAGCGGACGTGGCGTGAAGGCCGTCCCCAGCCGTGCGGCGACATCGTAGCCGAGCACCAGCGCCGTCAGTAATGTCTTGCCGCTCGCGCCGGCATGCTCGCCCACCGCAAGTATGCCCGGCACAATTTGCATCGCGGCCTGACCGCTAACCAGACGCAGTCCTTCGCACAGTTCAATCGCGCGGCCGGCAATGCCGTTGAGCAGCGCGGCCGTACGCGGATCCTGGGTCGGCGAACCGCGCGCATACACGGTAGCACCGGTACCTGCGGTGGCGGACAACCGTTCGCGCACCTGTGCGACTTCAGGCCGCACCGAGCCCGCGAGGATGACACCGAGCGTGTCGAGCAGCACCAGTTTGGTCTGCCGCTGCACCGGCGCAGGAATCTCTTCCCAGCGCGTTTCGGCCGCAAAGCGCGCGAGCGCTTCGATCTGCTGCCCCATTGCGGTTTACTCCAGCTTGATGCCAGCGTCGCGGATGATGCGCGTCCACTTGGCGATTTCATCGCGCACAAAGCGGTCGAACTGGGCCGGGGTGTTGCCTACGGGCGTTGCGCCTTCCTGCAGGGCGCGCTCGCGTATCGCCGATGCTGCCATCGCTTTCGCAATCTCAGCGCTCAATTGTTCGACTATCGCCACCGGCGTGTTGGCAGGGGCGAACATGCCGAACCAGCCGACGGCTTCGTAATCCTTGAATCCGGCTTCAATGGCTGTCGGCACCTCAGGCAAGGCCAGTGCGCGTTCGCGCGTCGATACCGCAAGTGCCCGCAACCGCTTGGCGCGTATCAGGCCCAACACAGTTTCGGGGGTGTTGAAGGCGACCGTGGCCTCGCCGCTCATCACTGCTGTCGCGGTTTGCGGGCCGCCCTTGTACGGCACATGCACTAGCTGTGTTTTGGTTACCACGGCAAACAGCGCGCCCGCCAGATGCATGGCACTCCCCGGCCCGGCGGAGGCGTACAGCACCTGCCCGGGCCGCTCGCGCGCGAGGCGGACAAAATCCTGTATGTCCTTCACCGGCAGCGATGGCAGCACGGTGATCACATGCGGCACGTGCACCACCTGTGACACCGCGGTGAAATCCTTGAGCGAGTCGTAGCGCAGCTTCGGATACAGACCGGGCGTGAACGAAAAGGCAGCCGAGGTCATCAACAAGGTGTAGCCGTCACCCGCGGCGCGCGCGACGAATTCGGTGCCGATGGTTGAGCCCGCGCCGGGACGGTTATCCACAATGAATTGCTGGCCGTAGACTTCGGACAAGCGCTGTCCGAGGATGCGCGCAAATACATCGGTGCCACCGCCCGGCGTGAACGGCACGACGATGCGCACGGTTTTCTCCGGGTACTTTTGGGCGCGGGCGTTGTGCGTGGTGATGGTGCCGATGGCGAGTGCCGCAAACAGCGCGCCGTATCGATAGTCGTTCATGGTGTTTACCTTCATAACAATATCTCGCCGGCAAAAGCCCGGAAATCGGGTACCTCTTCCAGTTTCATAAATTGCTCTAACAGTTGTTGCGTAACTGGCCTGCCCCATAGCGGCTCGCCCAGTTCGAAAAATTTTCCGCTCAGGTCCGCGGCTGTGTGCGGGTTAGCCGGTTCACCCTTGGTGATGGTGCAGCGTCCGTCATACACGGCGCGGTCTTTCATCACGATACGCACGGTGACTGGCTGCTCCTGCGGAAAGCGCGCGGTAAACAATGGCTCCTCGCGCAGGTCAACCCGCTGCACCAGCGCCTGCACCTGCACATTGGCAACCGCAGCGTCGTCGAAACTTTTTAATCCCGAACGGCCGTGAACGAGAATACTCGCCAGCGCGAACGGCACCGAAAAGCGCGCACCGAAACTTGAGACGATGTTTTTTCCAGCGAGGCTCGCCGCCAGCTTATAGGCATTGACCTCAATGCGCGCTATCCCCTCTACCGGGAGCCGCCCGCCGGGCACTTGCGCGAGCAGGTCTTCCAGCGCGTCTATCGCGGAGTGCGCGTAACGTCCGATGGGGTGCAGCTTGAAATAGCTCTGTGCGATCAGCCACTCGGACCCCAGCCCTGCGACCACTTGTGACGGATCGAAATGGTCCGAGTACACGCCCTTGCCGTAGACATTGCCCACACTGTCGATTTCGCCGGTGAAGCCGCACTCGACCAGCCGTGCCGCGGTGAGGCCCATGTAGCCCGAATGTCCGGTGAAGATGTTGCGCACGGTCGCGCCGTCGAGCAGCGTCTGGCGGCTGCTCGCCATGCCCATGGTCGACGCGCAATTGATGAGTTCCAGCATTTGTGCGGCGTTAAAGCGCTTTAACACGCCGGCCGCAATGGCCGCGCCGATGACGCCGTAAGTGCCGTGGGGGTGCACCACCAGCCGCATCTGCGCCGCGCGGCTGATGCGCGCCGACAGCTCGTAACCGAGCGCGACCGCGCGCAGCACCTCGGCGCCGCTGCTACCGCATTCTTGCGCGAGTGCTATTGCCGCCGGCACTACCTGTATTCCCGGATGCCCTTTCGCGAACAGATTGCCCTCGTCGAGTTCCAGCCAGGTGCCGGCGGTGCCGTTCAACAGCGCTGCATCGAGCGCGCCGGCGCGTCTGCCGGCGCCGATCACCCACGCCGTGCCCGGCGCCGCCGCTGCAAGCTGGCGCGCGACCAACGCCTGCATTTCCGCTTGCTGCATGCCCGCGGCGATGACCGGAATCGAATCCGCAATCACCCAACGTGCGCGCTCGCGTGCGGCTGTACTGATGTCGTTGAGTTGTGTGCCGGCGGCAAATTCCGCGAGCGTGGTCAGGTAATGCGGTACGCTACGATCAGACACGTTGATGCCTCATGTTGCATTGCATAGGGTTATCGCGCCGCTGTGGTTACACTATAAGTAACAGAGTTTCCCAGCGAAAGTTGCACGCTCAATATACCTGAGGCAGGTACGCTAAGCTAGGCTGTTGTCCCAACCCATTAAAAGCCTGCGCAAGGCGTTCAGTGCCCGTGCGCACAGGAGCGAACGTATCACATGACTGACGATGGGCCGCAATTCCAAACTGAAGGAACACCAGCAGAGCGGGAACTTATTTCTCTGCGCCACGCCGCCAGGAAATTGTATGACAAGGCCTTGGCAGAGAATAAATCACTCGCAGGCGCAGCGGAAAGATCCGGTAGCTTGAATGCCGGACTGACCCCGGCGTCGCCCGATGAAACGCTGCATTTTATGGCCATGAGAATAGCGGATTGTATCTCCGTGTTTGGGAGGAAAGGGTCTTCGACAGTGCTGGCAAAAATTGCAAAGTCAGACCTAGACGCATCGTCATTTAGGGATGGCGCCAACCTGCTCAGGAACATGTTGTATCCACGCACTGCCTACTGGAATGATCTGGCAGTACGAAAACAGGATTTTGAGACGCATATTTCAAAAATGCTGTTTTAACCTGGAAAAAGCATTTGGCCACAGAGTTTCCCAATCCCGCGTGCGGGCCAGGCGTTCGCAAAGAAACATGGGGCGGGGTGTTTTGTTTCTTATGAGGTGGTGGCACACGTGCGATGCGTATCCCGCAACGGCGAACTTCAAGACCATTAACCACGGAACACACGGAACACACGGAAAGATTTCGCGCACTGGTTTTTTCCGCGTATTCCGTGTGTTCCGTGGTAAATCGCCCTTAAGATAGCGCCATTGAACGCAGAGTTTCCCAATCCCGCACACGGGCCAGGCGTTCGCAAAGAAACATGGGGGTGGGGTATTTTGTTTCTTGTGAGAACACAGAGTTTACAGAGGTCAATCAACAAGTTGGAGCGATAGTCCATCTCACCAAACAGGTGCGTGTGACGAGCGTGTGCAAGCACTTGTTGTCTCTGTGTTCCTCGGTGCTCTCTGTGGCTGATCTGCCGGTTTGAGGTTTAAGCAGAAACCCGCATCGCCCCACGTTCCCCGCCGCTGCGTCTATTCGATACGAGCGCCCGACAGCTTCACCACATCCTTCAGCCTGTCGTATTCGAACTTCAGAAGTTTAGTGAACGCCTCGGGAGACATCAGCAAGGGATCGAGTACCTGATCCGAAAGCTTGGAGGCGACATCGGGATCTGTCACCGCTTTACCGATCTCGGCGTTGAGCCTGTCGATGATCGGTTTCGGTGTGCCGGCTGGCGCAAAAACGCCAAACCACGAGGTGAATTCGTAACCCTTCACGGTTTCTCCGATGGTCGGGATCTGCGGAAGCTGGGTGGTTCGCGTATCCGAAGTCACCGCGATGGGCCGTACACGCCCCGACTTCAGATGGGGGTAAATTTCTGCTATCACGGTGAGTATCGTCTGGACCTCGCCGCCCATCGTCGCCAGGACCGCCAGAGTGCCGCCCTTGTAGGGGACATGAATCATCTTCAGACCGCTCATGTTGGCGAAAACGCTGGTGGCAAGATGCTGGAATGCGCCTATGCCGGCCGTGCCGTAGAGGATCTCGCCGGGCCGCGCTTTCGCCAGGGCAATGAATTCTTTGGTCGTGCGCACCGGCAATGAGGGGTGCACGGCGATCATGCCCACTATCCGCGTGAGCGTCCCTATCCCGGCGAAGTCCTTCAGTGCGTCAAATGGCACCTTGGGGTAGAGATGCGCATTGACGAGGAGCGTCTGCGAATACACCATGATGGTATAGCCGTCGGGCGGGCTCTTGGCCACGATCTCGCCGCCGATCATCCCGGCTGCGCCGCCACGGTTGTCGATAATGAACTGCTGGTTCAACTGCTCGCCGACTTTCTGAAACACGATCCGCGATACGATATCAGTGCCGCCGCCGGCAGGAAACACCACCACCACCCGCACCGATTTCGCCGGATACGGCTGCGCCCACGCCGCGCCGTACGCGAACACCATGAGACCCGCGAATGCACCCCACAATCGAATTGCAGTCATGCCATTCCTCCTCGTTGATGGTTTCAGCCGTATCAGGTATGGATTATTTTAGTTTTCTTAAGCCCATTTTTTTGCCCGCAGCCAATGTAGCCCCGCTCCGCCGGGCGGTCAATTACTATTAACCTTACTATTAACCTTAGCTCAATGCAGCACCAGCCCGGCATCCTTCGCCAGTTTGCGCCACTTGGCGATTTCGCTCTTGATGTGCGCGCTGAATTGATCCGGCGTGCTGCCGACGGGTGTGGACCCTTCGCCGCTTAAGCGCTGCGCGGTTTCGGGGGATTTCACTGCTTCGGCGACAGCCAGCGCAAGTTTATCGACCAGGGCGCGCGGCACTTTCGCCGAAGTAATGATGCCGTACCACTGGTCAACTTCATAGCCGGGCAGCCCGGCTTCGGCGATGGTTGGATACTCGGGCGCGGTGGGTGAGCGCTGTTTTGCGCTGATGGCCAGCGGCCGCAAGCGCCCCGACTTGAAGTGAGCGCGCGAGCTTAGCAGGGTGCCGAAGCCGACCTGAATGTTGCCGGCGAGGGCGTCGGTGGTCGCCGCGGCGCCGCCCTTGTACGGTATGTGCACGATCTTTACAGCGCCGAGAAAGTTGAACATTTCCCCCGCGAAATGTTGCAGGCCGCCGGTGCCGGATGAACCAAAATTAAGTTTGTTCGGATGGGCCTTGGCATAGCTTATGAGTTCGCCCACTGACTTTGCCGGCACGGATGGGTGCAGGTACATGACGTAGAACAGCGATGTGGCCTGAGAAATTGCCTGCAAGTCGCGGCTGAGGTCATACGGCAGTTTCGGGTTGGTCGCCGAATTAACCGAATGCGAAGCCGATATCAGGCAGATGGTGTAGCCGTCGGGTGCGGCAGTGGCCGTAAGCTCTACGCCAATCGCGCCCGCGGCACCGGCACGATTGTCGACGATGACCTGTTGTCCCCAGCGTTCCGTCAGTTTCGCGGCGATGGCGCGGGATGTGATGTCGGTGCCGCCGCCCGCGACAAAAGGCGCAATGAAGCGTACCGGCTTGGTGGGGTACTTGTGCACGTCCACAGATGCGGCGTGCGCCACGGGGATGCCGGCCAATGCTGCAGTCAGTGCAAGAATTTTGAAAGTGCTATGCGAAATCATGTGCGCGCCTTGTGGCATGGGGTCAAGTCTGGTTTTATAACATCGTGCATCGTGTGGGGGTGAAGCTGGCCGAAATTAAAGCGCAGCTTCAGGTAGCGCCATAGCTACCAGCGCCGTTAGCAGTACAATTCGACTATAGAATATTCTATTTCGCGAGGATAGCCATGGTTTCCGTGTTGCATCTGTGGGTAGCTGTGCTATTGATGTGTGTCGGTTCGGCAGGCTTGGCACAGGTCTATCCGCATAAACCGCTGCGCCTGATCGTGCCGTTCGCACCGGGCGGCTCCAACGACATCATGGCACGCATCATCGGGCACAAGTTTTCCGAAAGCCTCGGGCAGCAGGTGATCATAGACAATCGCGGCGGCGCCAGCGGCATCATCGGCACGGATATCGCAGCGAAGGCGGCGCCCGACGGTTACACGCTGCTGATGATGAGCCTCACGCTGACGGTGAACCCGAGTCTGTACAAGAAGCTGCCCTACGATACGGTGAAGGATCTTGCGCCAGTGAGCCTGGTGGCGTCCGCGCCGTTGATACTGGTGGTGCATCCATCGCTGCCGGTGAAGTCGCTCAAAGAGTTCATCGCGCACGCCAAAGCCCATCCCGGAAAATTTAATTTCGGCTCCGGCGGACCCGGCACTACGCCGCACCTTGCCGGTGAAATGCTCAAATCGATGGCCGGACTGCAAATGACGCATGTGCCGTACAAGGGTGGCGGGCCCGCGCTCGCCGATCTGATCGGCGGCCAGTTGCAACTGATGCTGGAAAATATTCCCAGCACGCTGCCGTTTGTTAAGTCGGGCAAGTTGCGGGTGCTGGCGCTGAGCGGACTTAAACGTTCAGCGCTGGTCGCAGACGTGCCAACGCTCGACGAAGCGGGATTGAAGGGTTATGAAATCGTCGGCTGGAACGGATTGTTCCTGCCCGCCGCGACGCCGACTGCGATAGTGTCAAGACTGCACGCGGAAACGGTGAAGGCACTCGCACTGCCGGACATCAGAGAGCGTTTATCGGGCATGGGCGCTGAAGGCGTGGGTAACTCACCGCCGCAGTTCAGCACGTTCGTGAAATCCGAAATCAAAAAGTGGGCGCAGGTGGCGCGCGACGCTGGTTTGCGTGTTGAATAAAATAATAATAAAAACATAGTGTTACGCTCCGTCTCTCTGGTGGCGCCATGCCCCAAACACTGACCCTCGCGCGCTTCGTCGCCGAATCGCGCTGGAGCGACATGCCGCAGGCGCTGCGCCACGAGGCGAAGCGCGCGCTGCTTAACTGGATGGGCTGTGCGCTTGGCGGTTGCCGCGATGAGACGGTTGAGCGCGCGCTCGCCGCAGTCAACGAATTCTCCGGGCCGCGCACCGCGTCGCTGATCGGCCGAGGCGAAAAACTCGATCCGCTGCACGCAGCGCTGATTAACGGCATCGCGTCGAACATCCTCGACTACGACGACACGCATCTGCGCACGGTGATGCACCCGACGGTGCCGGTGGCGGCTGCGTTGTGCGCGCTTGCCGAGCATCGGCCAGTTACCGGCGCGCAGTTCCTGCAGGCGTTCGTGCTCGGCATCGAGGTGGGCTGCCGCGTCGGCAATGCGGTGTCGCCCTGGCATTACGCGCACGGCTGGCATATCTCGTCCACCTGCGGCGTGATCGGCGCGGCTGCCGGAGCGGCCAAGCTACTCGGCCTTAACACGCAGCAGAGCGCGTGGGCGCTAGGGCTGGCCGCCACCCAGGCCAGCGGCTTGCGCGAGATGATGGGCGGCATGGGTAAGAGCTACAACCTCGGCCACGCCGCACGCGGCGGCCTGCTCGCCGCGCTGCTGGCGGAACGCAATTTCACCAGCTCCGAACGGGGTCTCGAAGCGCCCAGGGGCTTCGCGCAGGTACTCGGCACTCAACCCGATCTGGATGAACTCACGCGCGGCCTCGGTGAATCTTGGGAACTGGCCGCCAATGCCTACAAACCCTATCCCTGCGGCATTGTTTTGCACGCCGCTATCGACGCCTGTCTGCAGTTGCGCGCCGAGGCAGGCTTTGCGGTGGACGCGGTGGCCAGCGTAGCGGTGCGCATGAATCCGCTGGCGCTTGAAATCACCGGGCGCGAGACGCCGGCCAGTGGACTCGAAGGCAAACTGTCGGTGGCACATGCGGTAGCGGTGGCGCTGGTGCACGGCGCGGCGGGTGTGGCGCAGTTTACCGATGCCTGCGTGCGTGAACCCGCCATCGTGGCGCTGCGCAGCCGCGTTTCGACACAAGCCGATGTGGCGTGTGACAAGGCCGAGGCGCATGTTGAAATCAAGCTCAAGGACGGTCGCCGCCTCGCGCTGCACGTAGCCCACGCCACCGGCTCGCTCGAAAAGCCGATGAGCGATGCGCAGATCGAAACGAAATTCCGGCAACTCGCGGCATCCCCGCATTGTGCCTGTGATGCGCGCAAGGTGATCGAAGCCGCCTGGTCGCTGGACGCTCTTAACGACGCAGCCAGGTTCGTGCAAGCCGCTGCGCCTGACCCTGCGATGACGTCGTGAACGGCTGTTGGGCGGTCAGCGGCTATTCGCTTGGGGTGTGATTCAAACTGATGTGGAAGCCGGACATCGCCCTCAAAGAAAATCCCTTCCCCTTCAGGGCTACTCTATGCACACAACGTGTAGAAATTACCGTAACTTCAAAACCATTGACGCAGATTTCGCAGATTTTCACAGATTGTTTTGCAGTTAATCTGCGTTCATCTGCGAAATCTGTGTCGAAGGTCTTGACGT